>CAVVVS010000115.1:0-68926 GCA_963751355.1 uncultured Ignavibacteriales bacterium
TCTTTTGCAGCATTTACTGCCCCCATAATATTTCCTTCGTGATCTTCACCATCAGTAATTACAACAATTGCTTTTTCGGTTTTAGACGAATAATTGAATGATTTTGTTGCGAGACTAATTGCGGAGGCAATCGCCGTACCTTGTTCGGGAACCGAATTTTCATCAACTGCATTTAGAAATAAACTGGCAGCTGAGTAATCGGTAGTCAGCGGAAATTGAACAAAAGCTTCTCCCGCAAAAATTATTAATCCGATTCTGTCTCCGTGCAAGTGCTTAATTAAATTCGATATGTCAAATTTTGCTTTTTCGAGCCTGCTTGGTTTAATATCCTGCGCCTGCATGCTTAAAGAAACATCGAGACAAATATATACATCAATACCTGCCTGCTTTACTACTTCGGTTTTTGTACCGATTTGAGGATCAGCTGCCGCAAGAATTAATAAAGCAATAACTACAGTAATAATACTCGATTTTATTAGATACTTATATTTACTGTAAAAAGGAAGTAACACCGGATGAAGCTGCTTATTAGCAAAAACTTCCAATGTTTTCCTCCGCATTCTATTAAGATACCAGAATAAAACTACTAGAACCGGTATTACATACAAAGCATATAAATATTCCGGATGTGCGAATCTAAACATTTTGTATAATTATTTATTGTTCGATTTTAATTACTAAGCTTCGCAACCCATAAGGATGCTCACTGTTTTAACTTCAACTCGCCTAAAAGGTTGCTTTACATAAAGATAAATTGACCTTAAAGGTTTCTCTCAATTCTATACTACCGGATTTTCGAATTATCTAATTTAAATTCAAAAATCCGTTAATTCTTTTATTCCTCAATTCTTTGCTGCGCCAGGCCGCGTCCTCGCAGCCGTGTAATAATCAAAGAACAACTTTATCATTTGATTTACTTTTTATAAATATTTAAGGAACTTTCCTAAATACAGTTCTCGACAATCCTACTTCAAGGACAATCAAAATTAATCCTGCTCCAAGCCAGCCGTAAAACAATTCTTTTGCATGACGATATGAAGTAATTTGGATTTTGGTTTTTTCCATCTTGTCTATTTTATTATAAATATCATTCAATGTTCTATTATCAGTAGCACGGAAATATTCACCTCCGGTGATTGAAGCAATTTTCCTTAACATACCCTCATCAATATCTACGGGAACCATTTGATATCTTTTTCCAAACGGAGTTTGAACAGGATAGGGCGCTTGTCCCCTTGTACCAACACCGACCGTATAAATTCTTATACCATAAGTTTTAGCAATTTGTGCCGCCGTAAGCGGATCTATTTCTCCCGCATTGTTTTGCCCATCGGTTAGTAAGATTATTACCCTGCTTTTTGCTTTGCTGTCTTTCAACCTGTTAACTGCATCC
Source organism: uncultured Ignavibacteriales bacterium (assembly GCA_963751355.1). Classification (GTDB taxonomy): domain Bacteria; phylum Bacteroidota; class Ignavibacteria; order Ignavibacteriales; family Ignavibacteriaceae; genus CAVVVS01. The sequence goes on from CAVVVS010000115.1 coordinate 1,394, forward strand.
GCAATTCCATTACCTATTGCCGTACCATCGGGAATCATCCCTGTATGTACTTCGGCAAGCAGATGTTTGAGTACCGAATAATCAATGGTTAACGGGCATTGCGTAAATGCATCCCTGGAAAAAATTACTAGCCCGATTCTATCGGAAGTTCTTCCGTCGATAAACTTATCTATTACATTTTTTGCGGCTTCCAACCTGTTTGGTTTTAAATCTTCCGAAATCATACTTCCGGAAATATCGAGAGCCATTACAATATCAATTCCTTCGGTATTTATATTTTCCCCGGATGAAAAAGTTTGCGGTCTTGCCAGTGCAACAATAAGTAATGCTATTGCCAGCACTCTTAATATTACAGGTATATGACGGAATTTTTCGCGGAATGTTGCCGGAAATTTTTTGAACATACCTACCGAAGAATATATGATAGCCGGTTGTTTTTTCTTGCCGATCATCCAATAATAAACCAGCATTACCGGGATAATTATTAAAAAATACAATACCCAGGGATAAGCAAATGTTATATCTTTAAACATTTGTCTCCTCCCTCTCTTTATTTTCCGTTATCACCGATTCTGCAGGTATAGTTTTCTTTACTATGCCGTATGCTTGTTTCATCATTTCTTCATTTACGGATGTCAACGGACTAAATTTTGCAAATTTTACTAGATCCGCATTTGTTAAAAAATTATTAGTAGTGTCCAGAATAGGTTCAGCCTCCCTATTCCTTTTGAGCAGTTCTATTGTTTCGGATGTTGTCAATTCCATTGCGGGAAGTTTAAAACGTTCTGCAAAATATTTTCGAATAACTTCAGTAATTGCAGAATGAAATTCTTTTATTTTACCATTCTGCCAAAGTTTCTGTTCCTCGATTGTTCTTAAAGAATTTAATGCTGTGACGTGCGGCGGTAATTTTACTATTCTCCGTTCGGGAACCACAAGTCCCTTCTTTTTCCTGTATCTTAAGTAGAGATAATATGCTGCACCGAGTACCACCAGGACAACTAAAATCCAGATAATTATTGTCAGCCAATTTAATGGTATTTTTATCGGTGCTTTTACGTCTTTAATTCCTTCTTTCGGATTTATCTTTAATGTGGTTACGGTAAAAAAGACGGGATTTGCAAGTACAGTATTAACCGCAGTATCGTTTTGAATTTTGTATTGAACCGGAATTTGCGGTATTGTTACATTTGCTGAATCATATTTTGAAAAAGTGTAATTGAACGTAGTAATTTTTTTACCGTATTCTTTTTGTACTTCCGGTTTATTAATATTTATTAATTCCAAACCGGCTGTACTATCTTTCACAATCGGCTTTGAGATTTGATAATTTTGAGGAGAAGTTACCCGAATCTTATAATGTATATAATCCCCTACTAAATAAGCAGACGAATCCGTTGAAGCCGAAGCACTTACTTGTGCAAAGCTTCTGAACGTCAGGGAAATAATAATAGATAGGAATAATAAAGTTTTTCTTACCATCTTTTCTCACGAAGCCTAAAAAATGCTACCAACGGTTTAATATAATCTTGTCCCGCTTGAACCTCGATACTATCAAGTCCGCTTGAGAGGAACAAATGTTTTTGACGTCCAATACTTTCCACAATCTGATCTTTAAACTTTTTCTGAATCCCGGGATTACTTGTGTCTAGCCATCTTTCTTCACCGGTTTCGGCATCAGCAAATTTAACAAGACCCATCTTTGGTAATTCTCTTTCTTTTTCATCATTTAAAACAACTCCGATCAAATCATGTCTTCTCCCAATCACTCTGAGGATTTTTTCGTAACCCTCGTCCATAAAATCGGAAATGAGGAACATAATACTCCGTTTTTTTATGGCGTTGTTCATATATTCGAGGGCCCCTTTTAAGTTGGTTGTTTTTCCTTCCGGTTCAAATGAAAGTACTTCACGGATAATTCTTAAAACGTGCGTTCTTCCTTTTCTGGGAGGAACAAATTTTTCGATCTTATCGGTAAAAAGCAGCAGACCAACTTTATCGTTATTTTTCATTGCAGAAAAAGCAATTATTGCGCTCAATTCAGCGGCTACTTGCTGCTTAGTTTTATCAACTGTTCCAAAAATAAGCGAACCGCTCATATCTACCATCAACATTACGGTTAATTCACGTTCTTCTTCAAAAACCTTAATGAACGGGTGTCCGAATCTGGCGGTAACATTCCAATCAATATTCCTTATATCGTCTCCGAACTGGTATTCACGGACTTCGGAAAATTCCATTCCTCTTCCCTTAAAAACCGAATGGTACTCACCGGAAAAGACCTGGTTCACTAGTCCTTTCGTCTTTATCTCAATTTGCCTGACTTGTTTTACTAATTCTTTTGTTAACACTTTTGTTTTTATAAAAATTTCAATCTTTGATAAAAAAATATTATTGTCAATCTTATGAGTTTCGAACTCTTTCGGGAATTAGGTATATGAGTATAAGAGAGGTAAGGTGTAATGGAAAACATATATTTTATACCTTTAAACCCTATAACTTTGTGCAAAAAAAATAAAAGTTCTACTAACCTCTCTACTTACTCTAGGGTACCTCAATCTTATTCAAAATTTCCTGCACTACATTTTCCGAAGTAATTTCTTCGGCTTCGGCTTCATACGTAACCGCCACACGATGCCTCATTACATCAAGACATATTGCCCTCACATCTTCAGGAATTACATAGCCGCGTCTTCTGATGAATGCCATAGCTTTTGCACTTAATGCAAGATTTATAGTTGCCCTCGGGGATGCACCATAACTGATGAGATCAACTAATTTATCTAATCCATATTCTTTTGGAGTACGCGTTGCAAAAACTATATCGAGGATGTACTTCTCAATTTTTTCATCAACATATATATCACGCATTAAATTTCTTGCATTTAAAATGTCTTCGGGTTTTATTACAGGCTGAATTGTATTATTCGTCGGATTAACATTCTGTCTCATTATACTCATCTCTTCGGTCTTAGAGGGATAAGTAATCTTCACTTTCAACATAAACCTATCAACTTGTGCTTCCGGCAGCGGGTACGTTCCTTCCTGTTCAATCGGATTTTGAGTAGCAAGAACTAGAAACGGCTCCTGCAGTTTGAATGTTTGTTCACCTATTGTTACCTGTCTTTCCTGCATCGCTTCCAGTAGAGCACTTTGCACTTTTGCGGGTGCACGGTTGATTTCATCAGCTAAAATAAAGTTTGAGAAAATGGGACCTTGCCGGATGAAAAAGTTGCCGTCTTTTTGATTGTATATTTGAGTTCCGATTAAATCGGCAGGCAGCAAATCGGGTGTGAACTGAATTCTCTGAAACTTTGCCTGCATTGCCGAAGCCAAAGATTTAATAGCCAGGGTTTTTGCCAGTCCCGGTACACCCTCAAGTAATACATGACCGTTTCCTAAAAGTCCTATTATAAGCCGTTCAACCATTACCTTTTGCCCGACAATTACTTTTCCTATTTCGGAAAAAAGTAAATCAATAAACGCGCTTTCCTGTTTAATTTTTTCGTTTAATTCTGCTATATCCAAATTTCACCCTCTAACATTAGTGTGAAAAAATAATGTGATTTTAATTTGATGAGACGTTTTAACAATTGAAAATGTTCCGTAAGTATAAAGTTAAGAATGTGTGAAGTATTTAGCAAGAAAAGTTTAAGATGTGTGTTTACGAAAACAAGAACGGCTCAATCATCAATATAAGATAATTGAGCCGTATTTAAATATTTATCTTAATCAGTATTTTATGTTTGTATAAACCCTCTTTCCGTCTGCTGTTGACTCTTTTACAGTTATTATAACTGTGTGTGTGCCGTTTGCATCTGAAGTTAAGAATTCAACAAGATAACTGTTTGACAGTGCACCGGAAACGGGAAGATTTTTCAGATTAAGACCCGCAGCATCGGAAGGAATAAGAACTACAGTACCACCTGTACAATTAGACATATCCCACGGGCGTTCTCTGTATAGAGGTTGCCATGACGCTGCATTAGCAGTATCCGCTGAACCGCTCCATACTGTGTGAACAGTCGCAATTCCGCCGATTGTCTGGCATAATTCGGAAGTTGACCATGCCGACATATTATATGGCTGAGTTGGTTCATCAGTAAAATTGATAAATATCTTCTGTGCGCCGCTGCGCCATGAGAAATTAGAGTTGGCAAATAAGATTGCAACTACGCCATCTTCAGAAGAAGAACTGTGTCCTGAAGCCCATTGATTTGCTGCTGATACAAGTGCTGCAGAATCCGGACCGGTGTAACCTCGTGCTCTTGAAGTGCCGGTAGAATGGTTTAAGTAAGTTTCTAGTGCCGTAGCGTCTGTAAAATTAATAGCTCCTTCAACATCTCCGTAATAACCAACACAAGCAAATTTAACATCTAATCCGCTTGCCTGTAAAAATTGAGCAAATTTAATAATTGAAGTAGCAATTGAATCTGCTTCTTGTCCCATACTTCCGGAAATATCAACAGTAAAAACAACGTCTGCTTTTAGAACATTACCTGTACTTACCTTCGTTACCTTAAGACCTTTTACGACAGCATCTTCAGTAACAAATAAATTCTGTTGGGCAACCAGTGCAATTGGCAGACTTGTATTTGGATTCAACAAACCTGTTAAATTCATTTGAATAATTGATGAGTTGGAAGCAGATTTTGAAAATGTAGCGGTAGGCTGTACGTTATTGATTGTAACGGCCGGAACTGTAACATTTGTAGGATCGGCAGGAATATCAGTCTTAGTTGAATCAACTGGATTATCGCTCTTCTTACAACTGATTACTAAAACGAATGAAAAGATCATTAATGAAAAGATTATTTTCTTCAACATTGGTACCCCCTCTATGTTTTTAGAATAGTATTTAGATGTGTATTGCCCCCTTATACTCTATGTTAATTTAGAGATTTTAAAACAATTAACCAAGCTATTTTTGCTCCCCCCCAAAAAATGACGCAAATGGATTATATTCGCTTGCTAATGTTGTTAAACGAAAATTTTGTAAACGGCGAACTTAAGATAGGCAGTTTCATTCATTGACGGAATCTTCGGATGATCTAAAGATGCCTCGTAGAAATGAATTAACTGTAAATTTTTACCGGCTTTAACAGCAGCCGTATTAATAATGGACAAAAATTCATCTTTGATTAAATGATGCGAACATGAAGATGAGACCAAATACCCTCCGGGGATTATTGTTTGTATCGCAAGTCTGTTCAGCTTTTCATATCCCTTCTTCGCTGTGTGAAGACTTTTCTTGTTTTTAGCGAAGGCAGGTGGATCGATCATTACTATATCAAATTGTTTGTTTTCGCTAATACACTTCTCCAGATAATCAAATACATCCGAAGTGACAAACTCAACATCATCCTTAAAATTATTTAGCTCAAAGTTTACTTTTGCATTCTCAATTTCAGTTGAGGATGAGTCAACAAATGTAATTGATTCAGCTCCAGCTGAAGCCGCGTGTAAACCAAATCCGCCTGAGTTACAGAAAGCATCCAGCACGGTTTTTCCTCGGGAGATTTTTTCTACAAAAGATCTATTTTCACTTTGATCAAAATAAAAGCCGGTTTTCTGAGTTTTTTCAAAGTCAATTTTGTAACTAATTAAGCCGTCGGAAATAATCTCTATTTTCATTTCACCGAGAAGGATTTCATCCTCTTGCGGGAGACCTTCGAGCATACGGAAATATGATTCATTTTTAGTGAATATGTTTTGAGCTCCAAAATCTTCGGTTAAAATTTTTACTATAATATTGATATTTTTCTGCATCCCGAATGAATAGACCTGTAGGACAAAAGTTGAATTGTATTTATCAATTATGAGCCCGGGCAGGAAATCACTTTCACTGAAAACTAATCTGTATGAATCTCTTCCGGGATAAAGCTGTTTCCTTAAGTCATAAGCAGTTAATACTCTTTGCCGCAATACTTCTTCTAAATTTTCAATTTTTTGGTTGCTTAGGATTCTTACGGAAATCAAAGAATTTTTGTTGTAAAAACCTGTACCTAATAAATTTTTTCTTGAATCATATACATCAACAATATCTCCGTTATCCGGGTTATTTTCGGTATTATTTATTTCATTGCTGAAAATCCACAAATGTCCGTTTTTTATCCTTCGTTCTTCATTTTTCTTTAAATATATTTTCGGGGTCATTTAGTTTTTATTCCTATTTTATTAAGTTTTTTATAATGCTTAATTTACACATAAACAAAATAACTATTATGATATGAAAAAGATTTTACTTTCAATTTTACTTTATTTATTACTTTCTGCTTCAGTATTAGCACAAAATTACTACTACGGCTGGATAACAGATACACACATAGGTTTTCCGGGTGCCGAAATTGATTTGGAAAATGTTGTTCACGATATAAATAATAGAAAAGAGATTAAATTTGTTGTGGTTACGGGTGACATAGGTGAAAAAGGCAGGAACAATGAATTAGAATTAGCAAAGAAAATATTAGACAGCCTTGATGTTCCGTATCATATAATTCCGGGAAATCATGATACTAAGTGGAGTGAAAGCGGATGCACAAAATTTAAACAGCTTTGGGGTAATGATAAATTCGCATTTCAATATGATAGTGTCGAACATATTGGAATGGACAGTGGAATTCCATGGCGGGGCGGCGGCGGGCATATTCCCATTGAAGATTTAAATTGGCTGGACAGCGTTCTCATTCATACTCCAAAGAATGAACAAATTATTTTTTACGTGCACCATCCTTTGAACAATGATATCGACAACTGGTTTACTGTCACCAACAGATTACGAAACAATAATATAAAAGCTGTACTAGTAGGACACGGACATTCAAATAAAATAATGAACTTCAACGGAATTCCCGGAGCAATGAGCAGGTCATCGCTTCATAAAAATCAAAAAAGCTGGGGTTATACTTTAGTTAAGGATTCTTCCGGTTCATTAAAATTTTTTGAGGTCAATAGAGACAGCATTCCAAAATATTGGGGTGTAATTAATAACGACAGCTTAACTATTCCCGAAATAGATTCAACTCAGTTTATAAATTACACACTAAACAGAAACGGGAATAGCGCAGGTATCAAAGTAAATCTATTGTGGAAAAAAAATTTGAAGACAACACTTTCTGCTTCATTACTTAGTGCGGGTGATAAAATCTATGCTGCAGAAAAGGATGGAAATGTATTTTGTTTTGATACTGCAGGGAAACAACTCTGGGAATATCATAGCGGTGAGACAATCTTCAGTCGCCCGATAGTAAAAAACGGTTTATTAGTGCTGGCAACTATTGAAGGCGATTTAATTTCCTTAGATAACAAAACCGGAAAACCTGTACAGATAATTGGTCTCGATGAACCCTTGACATCCCAATTAGTTACTACCCATGTAGAATATAATGGACAACTAACTACAGGAATTATCGCCGGAACTTCAAAGGGAGGTATTTATTGTTATGATTTAAATACATTTGAATTAATATGGGAAAATCACTCTGCAAAAGGATTGATTGAAACAAAACCGCTCGTTTGGAACAATAGAATTATTTACGGTAGCTGGGATGGTTATCTTTATTGTATAAGCTCGAAAAATGGAACAATCAACTGGAAGTGGAGTGAGAATAAGAATTTCTATTACGCCCCTGCCGCTTGCCAGCCGGTTACGGACGGTAAAAATGTTTATGTAACTTCTCCGGATAAATATGTCTCTGCAGTTGACCTTCTTCTTGGTACGACTGTTTGGCGCAAAAAAAATTTTAATAGCTGGGAATCTATCGGAATAAGTTTGGATAAGAAAAAGCTTTTGATTAAAGGATTCACCGACAACTTTTACATTGTGAATGCACAAAAAGGCAAATTGATTAAAAACATAAAAATAGGTTTCGGCTTGGATACTATGCCAATTAAACCGGTTGAATGGAATAACAACATTTTATTCGGATCAAAGAACGGAAATATTTATTTAATCAATAAAAATTATGATTGGAAGCCTTTGCTTTTTTTGGGAACAGCTAGAGTTCAAAATATAATCCATGTTAAGGACAATATCTTTGCGGTTTCTAATATGGATGGTAAAATTATCTTGTTTAAATTAAAAGGTTCCAACATTTAAATCTTCTAGCCATTTCGCTTGTATTTCATTTATTCTTGTGATATAAATCACTTCTCAGTTTTCTATCAGATATATTATTGATCTTTATACTACGTATTTCTACTTTCAATTCAATTTGCGGATCAATCATAATTCAGACCATATAAATTTGCTATTCTTTATAATTTATAAAAGATATTAATCTCTAATTAAGGGCATATACTATATTTTCATGCATCTTAAATTAATGTATCCCTAGTTATTAATAAATTTATTCAAACAATATATTTAAAGGAAAGGATTTATGAAGAAAAATTTACTCACACAATTTTTAAGTATAGCAATTTTTTTGTTTTATACTCATTCTGTTTCAGCACAAAATTGGGTCAAGCTTTTACCGAAACAGAATACAATAAATCATAAGCAACTTACTTTACACACTATCGAAAAGGCTTTCAATGATTATTGGGGCCCTAAACATGTAAAAAACGGCTACTATATGAAAGACGGAAAAAAGGTAGTAGCTCCGGGATGGAAACTTTTCAAAGAATGGCAATGGTACTGGCAGCAAAGAGTAAATCCAATAACCGGTACATTTCCGAATACCAATGCTCTCACCGAGTTTAATAAGAGCGTCCGTCAGCTTAAGAAATCAACAAAAACTCTTTCTTCAGCAAATTGGTCTAGTTTAGGACCTGATACTTCACCCGGCAACGGCGGCGGATTAGGAAGGATTAACTGTGTAACTTTTAATCCATCGGATGCAAATACATATTGGGTAGGCACACCATCCGGAGGTATTTGGGAAACAACCGATGACGGTGCAAGCTGGTCAATTCTTAATAATAATCAACCTGTTCTTGGTGTAAGTGATATTGCCGTACCTTCCGATTATTCTACAACAAATACTCTCTTTATTGCAACAGGCGATAGAGACGGAGGTTCCTCATGGTCACTAGGCACCGGACATAATGATGATAATGAAAGTATAGGCGTATTAAAATCTACTGACGGAGGCTCAACATGGAATAAAACAGGATTGACTTTCACAGTTGATCAAAATAGATTAATTAACAGACTTTTAATTGATCCCAATAATGATAACATTCTTTATGCGGCAACAAATGTAGGGATATTCGTAACTAAAGACGGTGGAAATAGCTGGGGAAATAATTCTCCAAACTTTGACAATAACGTTCCCTTTTTCCCGGATACAAATGTTATCGATATGGAACTTAAACCTGGAGATTCACAGACAATTTATGCATCGACAAAAGATTATTATAATAACCCTGTGATAATTAGATCAACAGATGGGGGTGCTAATTGGACTGTTCAAAAAACTTTTTCATCTTCGGATTACCGTATTCAGATTGCTGTTAGTGCTGCAAATGCACAAAATGTATATGCTGTTGTATGTGATAATAACAGCGCCTTATCGGGTATTTACAAATCTACCGACAGCGGGAGTAATTTTTCGCTAATTTTCGACGGTACTCAATCAAATCATAACTTATTAGGATATAATTACGATGCAAGTGATTCTGGTAAAGGCCAAGGAGGATATGACCTTTGTATCGCAGTTTCCCCGACTAACACTGATACGATTTTTATCGGAGGAGTTAACACATGGGAATCTACCGACGGAGGAAGTACGTGGATACTTAATAATTATTGGTCATCATATTCAGGTTATAACCCAAACAATGTTCAAGTAATACATGCCGATCAGCATGTACTGAGATATCAAAACGGCACAAACAACCTATTCGAAGGAAATGACGGTGGAATATATAAATCTGCTAATGAAGGTACAAGCTGGACGGAAAAAACCAACGGATTAATAATTAGTCAAATATACAGTATCAGTGTTTCACAAACTAGCAGCTCGATCGATGTTGCGGGCTTACAGGATAACGGATCTAAAGTTTATCTTAACGGAATTTGGTATGAAGGCTCAGGTGGAGACGGAACTACATGCCTCGTCGATTATTCCGATCCTAATTATTTATATATGTCCTACGTACAGGGTGAAATTTACGGTATCACTGATGCTCTTTCTTCTCCGGGTTATACAACAATCTCACAGAATATTCCCGGTGGTCAACCGAAAGGTGCATGGGTAACTCCTTTTATTTTAAATCCTCAAAATCCCAAAACATTATATGCAGGGTATTCACAGGTTTATAAAACCACCGATAGAGGGAATACCTGGACGGATATATCATCAGGAGGATTCAGCAGCGGGAATAATCTTCATACACTTGCATGCGCACCTTCGGATACCAATTATCTTTATGCAGCGGACTTCACTCGCATTTGGAAAACTACCGATGGTGGTGCTTCTCCGTGGACTGAAATAACGGGCAGTCTCCCTGTTAGTGATGAACCTATCACTAATATTGCAGTGAGTAATTCAGATCCTAATACACTCTGGGTTACCTTCGGAGGTTATTCGGCAGGAGAAAAAGTTTACCAATCAACCGATGCAGGAAATTCATGGGCAAACATTTCCGGCGTATTACCAAATTTTCCTGTTTTATGTATTATTCAGAATAAAAGAATTACCGCTAACCCTCAATTATTTATCGGAACAGATATGGGGGTTTATGCGAAAGACGGAAGTAACGATTGGATTGCTTTTAACGATGGATTACCTAATGTAGTGATTACAGATCTCGATATTTATTATGATGCAACCAACAGTGCTAATGATCGATTAAGAGCAGGAAGTTTTGGAAGAGGAATGTGGGAAACTCCTATTGTACAGCCTATGCCGGTTGAGCTAACAGCGTTCAATGCTGCTGCGATAAAAGACAATATTAGATTGTCATGGGAAACAGCAACAGAAACTAATAATTCAGGATTTGGCATCGAAAGAAAAATCTTGAACCAGGACGGAAACGAAAGTAATACGTGGGAGCAAATAGATTTTGTAAAAGGTGCCGGCAACAGTACTTCACCAATGAAATATTCTTATACGGATGATAATTTATCAAATGCAACCAGTTTTCAATACAGGTTGAAAATGATTGATTTCGATGGGAATTACAAATATTCGAAAGAACTTAGTGTTACATCAAAACCAACGGATTATGCTCTATTGCAAAATCATCCTAATCCCTTCAATCCTTCTACCGTAATTGAGTATAAATTACCTGAAAAATCGAAGGTAGTTTTAAGCGTATATGATATTATCGGTAACAAAGTAGCAACGTTAGTAAACGGTGTTAAGGAAGCCGGGATTCATTCCGTACAATTTGACGCAGCAAACCTGGCTAGCGGAGTATACTTTTACAGACTGACAACAAACAATAATTCATTCATAAAGAAGATGCTGTTGCTTAAATAATATTTGAGTGTTGAGACTCACTTTTGATTAAAACTAAAAGTGAGTCTCAACTTTATTTATAAAATTCCCACCTGCATTATTCACTTTAGTAAAATTATTACAAACGAGAATGTATTTCAGATCATACGGGATATTTTCATAATTTTAATGTTTATGTTCACAGCTTTTGTTTGTACATACCGATTTTTTCTGCCTGTTTAATTCTTTAGTTTTTAACTAAGTTTATTTTTAAAATAAATTTTGATTTTTTGAAAGTAACAATGAACAATTATGACGGAATAATATTTGATGTTGATGGAACATTAACCTCAACTAATGAACTTATTTTTGAATCGTTCAGGTATGTTTCTAAAAAATATTTGAATAAAACTTTTACTGATGATGAAATCATAAGTTTATTCGGACCGACCGAAGATGTGATATTAAAAGAATGGAGCGGTGACAGGTTTGATGAGATTAAAAATGACTATTACAATTTTTATTCTAAAAATCATCACATGGCTGATCTTTACCCCGGCATTAAAGACATTTTATCATATATTAAATCAAAAGGGACCTTACTTTCTATTTATACCGGTAAAGGGAGAGCAGCCGCAACTATCACCCTTAAAAAATTTGAAATATTTGATTTTTTCGATATGATCATGACCGGTGATGACGTGAGTGAACATAAACCTTCAGCCGAGGGTATTTTAAATTTTGTTAATAAATTCGGGTTAAACAAAGATAGAGTTTTGATGATCGGTGATTCTCCGTCGGACATAATAGCGGCACGATCCGCAGATGTTAAAATTGCATCGGTAGTTTGGGACAGCTATGCAAGAGATGAAGTGCTTAATCTTAAAAGCGATTATCTTTTCCGTGAAGTTTCGGAATTGGAAAACTTTATAAAAGAAAATGTTTAACTCCACTTAGCAAGCAAAATTATTTTTCTTTCTCTTCAGGAAGTTTGAAATTCTTTAATTTTTTTTGATGTGAAACAATTTCGGCATCAACTAAAAATATAACATCCTCCGCAATGTTTGTGGCATGATCCGCTAATCTTTCCATGTGCCGTGCCAGCACAATTAAATGTGAGCATGGTTCTATAATGGAAGAATCATTCTGCATTTTGGCTATTAAATCTTTAAAGATATTTTTATTGTACTTATCAACTTCATCATCCTTTAACATTACCTCTTTTGCCAGTTTTGTATCATTATTAATAAATGCAGTTATTGCATCTTTAACCATATTCCTGACCGTTTTACCCATTTCAAATAAATCCGTTTCACCCAACAGATGCCTGAATTTCTCGGTCTTCTTAACTCTTTGAACAATATTTACTGCAATATCTCCGCATCGTTCAAGTTGACTATCTATCCTGATAGCGGTCAGAATAAATCGCAAATCGGTAGCTACCGGCTGATATAGTGCGAGTAAATTTTCACACTGAGTCATAATTAAATTATCATAAGCATCCACTTCCCTATCACGCGCTTTCACACTATCGTGCATACGAATTTCGGCGTTCTCCATATCTTTAAAACTATTTTCTACCTGGTCATCCACCAATGAAGCCATTTTTAAAATACTTGTTTTCAGTTCTTCGAATTCGGACTCAAAGTGCCTTTGCATTTAATTCCCTTTTATGTAAATATTCTATGATAATATAAGATAAATTATCCAAATCTTCCCGTAATATAATCTTCGGTTTGTTTTTTATCCGGATGGGTAAACATCTTTTTAGTTTCGGAATATTCAACCAGATCTCCCATATAAAAGAAAGCGGTGTATTTGCTGACACGCGCTGCCTGCTGCATATTATGAGTTACAATCACAATAGTATAATCTTTTTTAAGCTCAAAAATTAATTCCTCAATTTTAGCAGTAGAGATAGGATCGAGTGCGCTTGCAGGTTCATCCATAAGGATCACTTCCGGATTAACCGCTAATGTACGGGCAATACATAAACGCTGCTGCTGCCCGCCCGAAATTGCTCCGCCCGAATCATTAAGATTATCTTTTACCTCATCCCATAGAGCAACCCGTTTTAAGCTTTTTTCAACTATTTCGTTAAGAGATTCTTTGTTTCTAAAACCGTTTAACTTTAAACCCGCAACCACGTTTTGTGATATAGACATTGTGGGGAATGGATTCGGCTTTTGGAAAACCATCCCGATTTTTCTTCTTAAATAAACAGGGTCCAATTTCATTATATCTTCATTGTCAAATAAGATGCTGCCTTTAATTGTACCGCCTACTACTTCATGCATACGGTTCAAACTTCTTAAAAAAGTTGATTTCCCGCAGCCCGAAGGACCGATAATTGCAACAACCTCGTTTTCCGGAATATCGATCGAAATATTTTTCAGTACCTTATTAGTTCCGAAGAAGGCAGAAAGATCCTTTACGGAAATTTTTACTTTTCTTTCTTTCTTAAAACTACCATCAACTTCAGATGGATTATTCACTTGTCTTACACTGGTTATATTGTTCATGTTTTATATTTTGATCTAGTAATTATTCTGAATACTAAGCTCATAAGTGAAATAAGAATAATAAGAACGAGAGCAGCAGTCCACGCCTGCTGGTTCCAATCTTGAAAAGGAGAAGTTGCGTACTCATAAATATAAACCGTAAGAGATGCAATTGGCTGGAAAACACTGGTTGACCAAAACCTATTTCCAAGTGCAGTAAATAAGAGTGGTGCGGTTTCTCCGGCAGCTCTGGCAAGTCCTAATAATATTCCGGTGGCAATTCCTTTCCAGGCAGTCTTTAAAACTATCATTATTGTCGTTTTCCACTTGGGAACTCCCAATGCTAAACCTGCTTCTCTATAAGAATGAGGGACAAGCCGGATCATTTCCTCAGTGGTGCGGACGATAGTCGGAATCATCAAAATAGCTAAAGCGATTCCTCCAGCAAGGGCTGAAAAATGTTTCATTGGTAAAACAACAAGCGTATAAGCAACTACTCCCACAACTATTGAAGGAATTCCGCTGAGTACATCAGTAAGAAATCGAACCAGCCATCCGAATTTATTATCCCCGAATTCAGAAAGATATGTCCCGGCAAAAATGCCGATTGGAATGCCGATTGCCCCGCCTATTCCAATCAAAATTAATGTTCCCACAATAGCATTTGCCATTCCTCCGCCCGCTACGCCCACGGGTGTCGGAAGCTTTGTAAAAAAGTCTAGATTTAAATAAGCAATTCCTTTGGAAATGGTATAATAGAAGATAAATATCAATGGCAGTATAGTTATGATAGCTGATATAAAGGAAACTGAAAGCATCACAACATTGGTTGCTTTTCTTCTATAAAAAGAAATATTTTTATCGCCTGCTTTTATTTCCATTTTCGTTCAACGCCCCAAACAAGTATATGAGCAAGAATATTTATTATAATTGTTATAATGAATAGAACTAATGCCAATTCAATCAACGCATTTAAATATAAATCAGATGTTGCTTCGGTAAACTCATTAGCAAGCACACTTGCCATTGTATAAGAAGGTTTTAAAAGTGAAGCCGATATTTCGGGACGATTACCGATTACCATTGTCACCGCCATTGTTTCTCCAATAGCTCTTCCCAACCCAAGCATTATTGCACCCACCAATCCGGACTTTGCATTACCTAAAACAATTTTGGTAACCTCCCACTTTGTTGCGCCCAAAGCAAAGGCAGCTTCTCTTTGATTTGATGGCACAGCTTTTAGTACATCACGGGATATTGATGAAATTATCGGAAGAACCATTATCGATAATATTATTGCGGCTGCAAGCATTCCATAGCCGTAAGGTGCGCCTTGAAAGAAAGGTGAATTTGGAAATTCATTCTGCAGATACGGTTCAACTACCTCACGAAGGAACGGGACTAATACAAATATTCCCCATAATCCATAAATAACGCTTGGTATGCCTGCCAATAGTTCAGTTAAAAAAGATAATGGTTTTTCAAGCCATCCGGGCGCAAGTTCGGATAAAAAAACAGCAACGCTTATACCTAGAGGTACAGCAATTAAAAGAGCAAGCAATGAAGAAACTAATGTTCCAAAAATCATCGGCAGTGCACCGAAGACCTGGTTAATTGCAGGATCCCAGGTTGAGTTTACTAAAAAGTGCAGTCCGAATTTACGAATGGAAAGAACGGAATGGGAATACATTTCCCATCCCATAAAGATTACCAATAAAAAGACCAACACCGCAAAAAACAGTGTTAGCCTTTCAAAAATCAAATCACCAAGATTTCTGTTTCCCAAAATTTTGTTTAAGAAGGAAGATGATTTTTTTTCTTTGTTCTTCTTAAAATAATTTTGGATTTTATCATACGTATCGCTATTGCCTAATTTATCGGCTGAATTTTTTAACACCAATCCCTATTTCAATTATTTATTGATAAGATTTATTTTTTCAAGATCCAATTTTTGAACTTGTTTCGGTAACGGTGAATAATAAAGTCCTTGTGCATAACCTTGACCTTTAGTCACAGCCCATTTTAAAAACTTAATCAATGCATCCGCTTTTGTTTTATCTTTAATTTGTCTCGGAACAACTACCCAGGAAAATCCGCAAATTGGGAAAGCATTTTTACCCGGAGAGTCAGTAATGAGGACACGTAGATCTTTCGGCATATGCTTAGATGCGCCTGCAGCGGCAGCTGTAACGGTTTTAAAGTTAACTGGCACAACATTACCTGCTTTATTTTTCATTTCCGCATAAGGCAATTTATTGGTAATAGCATAGGCAAGTTCAACATATCCTATCGCGCCTGCCGTCTGCTTAACTAATCCTGATACTCCTTCATTTCCTTTTCCGCCGAGACCTACCGGCCAGTTAACTGCAGTACTGAACCCAACTTTCTTTGACCATTCCGGACTTACTTTTGAAAGATAGTTCGTGAAAATGAATGAAGTACCGCTGCCGTCTGAACGATGAGTAACTAAAATCGCTTTATTGGGAAGATTTTTTCCCGGATTCAATTTAACGATTCTCGGATCATTCCATTTTGTAATTTTGCCAAGATAGATATCCGCTAAGGTTTCGCCGTCAAGTTTTAACCCGCTGCCGACAGAAGGAAGATTATAGGTAATTGCTTCACCGCCGATGATTATTGGGATATGAATTACATCAGTTCCTCGGGCTTTTTTGAATGCGCTCATCTGCTGCCCGGTAAGAGGTGCATCCGAAGCTCCAAAATCAACTGTCCCTTCTGTTACCTGACGAATACCGCCGCCGCTTCCGATGGAAGCATAGTTAATTTGCACACCTGTCATTTTATTGTACAAGTCAAACCACTTTGAGAATATCGGATAATCAAAAGTAGACCCGGCACCGTTCAGCCTTACCTGTGCGCTGGTATTGCTTGAAAAAGCTCCGACAAACACAGCTATCATTATTACAAAAAACAATTTATATCTCATAATATAACACCTTTACGTTTATTAAATTAAAATGTATTGTTAAGAAATTGTTAAATTTTATATCTCTTAAAATTCCCAGAAAAAGGAAACTCTCGGAACAACATCACTTTTTCCTCCGCCTTGATATGTGAAGACTTCTATATTAGGAGTTACGCTGACTTTTTTAATAGGATTAAATTGAACACCGGCTAAAATCAGTGATTTTCCATTATTGCTGATATCAGTATTCAAATCTACATTATCATAACGACCTACGAGTTGAACATTGTCACTTAGATTAGCATAAGCCCAAACAGAAATACCATGACCACTCAGAGATTTTGCGGCACTTGTTTTAGATGTAATACCATCCTGCGTTGAGCGTACAAATCCTTCTAAACCTAACGAAAAGACTCCCTTTTCTTTATAATTCAAGAAAAGCGAACCTACAACACTGCTGTTGTTTTTGCTCTGATTATCATAAGGGTCTACAATCATTGGGGCTGAAGCATAGTCTCCATAAACAGTAATTAAAAAATTTGAAGATGGATTAAATTCGAGTAAGCCATAATATCTTTTATATTTATTTGATTCAGGTTTATTACCTGAATTATTTCCCAGCTTAACCCAATATTTTACAGTTCCACTCTGGTCAATTTTACCTTTTAGATCTATACCTAAATCTCTTGAACCGACTATATGGTTCAAGTCCATTATTGTTTTTTCAAGATAACGATGTCCCCATGTACCTTCTGAAACGTCGAATGCAGGCGTGGGAGAAAGACCAAAGATAAGATCAGAACCTGAAAATATATTATACCATTTCATCCATGCATCTTTAACCATAACTCCTATTGTAGCATCACCGCCCGCTTTGCCAATCTGATCTGTTTCCAAACGAAATCTTGAGGAGAATTGATTTGAAAGAGTAAAGTCCCCGGTAAAATAAATTCTTCTGATATTTACACCGTTAACATCTTTCTGACTCGGATCGTGACTGCTTGCGTTGTAAAAAAAGTCACCAAATGTTAATCCGTGAATTTTTACCTTGGGAAATTCTGTCTTGTTTTGAGCCTGAGAGAAAGTAGCAAAAAAGAGCAGCGAAAATAAAACAATAGATAATTTTTTCATATAATTATACTTTTTACTGTTATTAAATAGTTGATTTGAATTCTGAGCCTTTTAAATTTTACATACCAATTATAAGTATAAAAAAACGAGGTAGTGTTAAGGTAAGATTACGGTTATGTTAAGAAATTGTTAATATGGAATTGCAAGAATTTTGCAGAATGATATATGAAAATTCTGCAACAATTACTTTGAAGAAAAGGTATTCATATTATTTGTATTGATATTCGTGAACAATATATAGACTAACACCAAAACAACGGTGTTAGTCTATTCAAGTAATTTCTTGAATGATGTCGTGGAGACTGATTTGAATATTCGTTAGTATCAAATTAGACAGAAAGTACTACAGAATTAATCTATGTTTATCTTTTTCCCATTATAAGTTATAGATCTGATCTTTGCTTTATTAAGTTTTACAACTGAATTTGGAAGAGGTGCATAATATAGATCCTTTGCGTAAGCTTCTCCTTTTTCCATTGCCCAAAATAAAAACTTAACTAACTCTTTGGCTTTTATTTCATTATTCATATTTTTATATATTAAAAGCCAGGTAAATCCTGAAATAGGATAAGAATTATTTCCATCCGCATCTGTAATTATAACCCTCAAATCAGGAGGCATGTTTTTCGAAGCCCCTTCGGCCGCAGCAGAAACTGAATTAAAATTTGCTTCAACAAATTTTCCTGCTTTATTTTTCAAAATGGCAAAGTTTAAATTATTTTGAATAGCATATGCCAATTCAACATACCCGATTGCGCCTTTACTCTGTTTGACTAAACCTGTAACCCCGGCGTTACCTTTTCCGCCCAAACCTTCAGGCCAGCTAACAGCGGTCCCATAATATACTTTGGTTTTCCATTCATCGCTGACTTTAGATAAATAGTTCGTAAAGATGAAAGTAGTTCCGCTGCCATCAGAACGATGCGCAACAAGGATATGAACATCAGGTAATTTTACATTCGGATTTAATGCTTTAATTTTTTTGTCATTCCATTTTGTAATTTTTCCTAAAAATATATCAGCGACAGTTGCTCCATCTAATTTAAGCCCCTTACCAACAGAAGGAAGATTATAACATAACACAACAGCACCTAAGACGGTTGGGATATGGAGAATTTCCGTTCCCCTTTTTTCTTTGGCATTTTTGAGTTGTTCATTGGACATCGGACCATCGCTTGCACCAAAATCTACCGTACCTTCTGTTATTTGTCTAATACCCGCGCCGCTGCCAATTGCCTGATAATTAATTTGGACACCGGTTTTATGATGATACAAATCAAACCACTTTGAATAAATAACAGCCGGGAACGTAGCACCTGCACCGTTTAATTGAACCTGCGAAAAAGTTGGGAAGAAAACAGCAGATAATAAAATAAATAAAGTTACAATTCTAATTTTCATGATATCCCCTGTCTCAAATGTAAAATAAAATTACTGCTTAGTTATACCTCTTACACCACTAATCAGTTAAAAACAAAAATGGAATTATTGTGGATAATTAATTTGATGGATTAACAATATTTGCATTAGATGATCCCCTTTTGAATTTCCTATATGTATATCAATTTCTAATGCTAAATATAACTTAAAATAACATCATAGTATATTAATAAAATGTTACCTTTGTGTTATCATAACGTTATGTACTAAAATTTCAACTGTGCCAAATTATAAATTCACTGTACTGTTTCCGAAATGTATGTTGAGTTTGGTATGAACATTATATTCTAATTTTATGGTGAGAACAAGGAATCTAATGCGGTGAAGTAATCTTTTCACCGCATAAGGATTTATAAAATATTTGATTTTTTAATGAGTGATTCCGGTTAAAAATTAAACGGAAAAACAAAAGATACCCTTGGTTCAATTCTTTTTTGAGTTTTATAATCTATCACATTATCATTAGCGTCGCGGACCGGAGAGAAAGTCCAATTATATAACATCGAAACTATCATGTAAGGAACAGGCTTATAACCCAATTCAAAATATAGGTATGAGTTATTATCGACTTTGAATAGTTGTGATTCATTGCCGATGTTTAATTTATCATAACCTCCTCTTACAACGACAGGCAATCCCTCCGGAGAAATGTTAGCAACTAGATGAAGTATGCCGCTATTGGGGGTTTTATCGAGCCGTTGATAACTTCCGGTAATATCCAGCACACCTAAAAAATGAAGGCCTAATTCACCAAAAACCCCGTTATCCGGATCGGTAACCGACGAGAGTAAAGTTGCTTTGCTATAATAAGTACCATTTGCAGAATCAATCCTGTATCTTTGAATTTCATACAACGAATTAAAATATGAAGGGATATAATAAGCTTTATTAAATCTTCTTTCAAGTTTCGCAGAAACATTTAATATTCCCAAACCGTTCAGATCAATCTTAACTCCGGTCGCTACTCCGCTTCCGTAATTTATTATTTTAGCAAAATCAGAATATATCTGAAGATTAAACATGCTCGAATTGATAATCGGTAATCCTAAATCAACACCTACTATTTGCATTCTTCCTTCGTCTTTTGCAACAATTGTTTGATTCGCAGGAGGAGGAAAAATTGGTAAAATTACCGGTCCCGATTGAGCGACTTGTGAGAATACAACGCCGGAGTATTTATTAAAATCAACGGCATAAGTTGCCCCGACTTCCAGATTACTAATAATAGGAATATCAGCAGCAGAAGTAAGTTTCAAAGGTCGTATATAAATTCTGGCACCTACAACACTTGCTTCCGCAAACTGACTATAAATTGATTCAAACCCAAACGGGCCGAAATCAATATCGGTTACCAACCCAATCTTGCGATTATCAATTGAAGGGCTATTGTTATATTGGTACATGATACTTCCATGACCCAAAGTATAATAATCGAGTGCACCAAGTTTAATGTAAACCGGGTCGTGTTTTAGTCCATACCTTACATAGCGGATTATGCTGAGATAATCTGAAAAAGTATTGAAATTTTCTTTACGTATATTACCGTTTTTATTTATATCAAGATTCAAATCAAGTCCGACACCAAAATTTGCAAATGAAATTTCGGGAGTGAAATGAAATCGATAATACATTTCACCGTCTATCCAGTTTAACCCAAAGCCGCCAGCAATGTTTCCATTACCGGGATATGGGTAATTATTAAAAGGGGAATAATTTTGAGCTTGAGCAAAGGTTGAGATTGAAATAAAAAGGACAGCTATTACACTAAATAATGTATTTCTCATTGCATTAAAATTTAGTTTAGAATTATTTAATTTATTTATCTTAAATATACAATAAAAGTTTAATATAAAAGAATTAGTTCACACAACATCAGATGTAGAATCACTTGAGCAAAAATTTATTCGCATTTTATTATCTAAACTTAATTCTCATTTCAATAAAACCATTGACCTTGTTTGAGAATATTTTCCTGCCGTAACAGAATAATAATATACTCCGCTGCTCAAAGCCGATCCATCAAAATTGATTGTATATATACCCGGCTGTTTATAGCCGTAATATTTTTCAAGGATAAGATTCCCAAGGTTATCATAAACTTTAAAAATAACTTTATCACTCTTAGGTAGTTCAATTCTGATATTAGTAGAAGGATTAAAAGGATTAGGATAATTTTGCAAAATAGAAAAATCTGCCGGTAAATTATTTTTTATTTTTTTTATACCGGAGATAACTGAAACCGTTAAGGTATCTGAATACTTGATGTCGCCTGTATTGTCAATTTGTTTGAGCCTATATAAATAAGTTTTACCTGATATTACAGTTGAATCTTTAAATGAATAATCTTTAGGAGAATTACTGGTACCATTACCCTGCACAAAAGAGATATCATCCCATGTGGAATCGGAATATCTCTCGACATTGAATCCAAAGTTATTAACTTCAGTAGCAGTACCCCAGCTTAATAATACATTCGAACCTGTTAATTGATAATTAAAATATACCAGTTCCACCGGTAAGGTAATTGTTTGACCAAATGAGATAGTACAACAAAATAAAAATGCTATTAAATAATGTTTAACTATTCGGCTCATCTTACTACAGCAAGTTTTTGTATATCGGAATAGGTTTTATTCGACAATTTTGTGATTACTTTATATAAATAAACACCGTTTGCTACTAGATCGCCGTCTTCATCATGTCCGTCCCAGTAAATTTTGTTGAAATTATTTCGTAGTTCGGATACCGGAACATTTATCACTTTTATGAGTCTGCCAGCAACTGTATATATCTTTATTTTCATTGCATCCGGTATTTTGGTTAAGTTAAATGTAAAGTAAGTATATGTGTTAAACGGATTGGGATAATTGTATAAATTTAAAACTTTAAGTTCGTTTGACACATAAAATGTTTTCTCTAAGTCCTGAGGCTGATTATCCAAATTTGTTCCACTTATAGAGATAGTATGTTCACCGTCTTTCAAATGCGGACGAAAGGTATACTTTACCTGCCTATTAATAGTATCATATGCTATTGAATCCATTTCTGAAAAATAAATCCTTTGACCATCCAGATTGAAAGAGAGACTTGTAGTGTCTCTGAAAGGATACAAAGTACCATAATTCAAATTAAATGCAATTAAAGGTTTGGGAGAAACATAGTCGCCGTCATAAATTTTATTTCCGTCAAACGTAATATTTAGACTGGCAGTCTTTACATACGTTATGGTATCTTTTACAACATAAAAAGATTTGGAATAATAATTATTATCCTTGTATAATTCCGTTACATTGTTTTCAGGATCCACATTAATGGCAAATGTCATATTACCGAACGCATCGGTGTAATTAGTTTTATAATTTAATGAAAGATGTAATCTTTTACGAGGTGCAAGTTTAGTTATGAGTGTATCAAAAAGTAATTTGTTCGACTTATTATGTAAATTCAAATAAACTTTCACCTTAAAACTATCGGCTGCAGTCTCACTGGCATTAGTAATCGAATAGTTTAATTCTGCATCATTACCCTGATAAATTGTATCGGAAGGCATAGTCACCGTTTGATAATTTAGTCCGAGTTCTGGAGGAAGATCATAATCGACAGACAATAATTTTAATTCCGGTGATGTTCCGTCCGATGCAGCAGAAAAATTACCACTAATTTTGATTTTGGGATATTTCTTTGCATTTATTTGATTAAGCGATGCAACTGAATCGGGTAAAGAAATGCTTCCCAACGAATCGGTTGAGCCATTGCTTTTTATTCCAAACAAACTGTAACTGATTTTGGAACCGTTTGAAGTTGTTTCTCCAATTTTGACAGTTTTCCATTTTACGGAAGGACCGATGACATTAGTTGTAAATTCACCCTGTGTATTAGGTACTTTAAAAGTTGAATCGATTAGGACAGAGCCGTCATAAGGTCCTTTTACTTTTTCGAGTACATCACCGGGAGAGGCACCTTTTTTTCCAATAATTGCCCATGAACCGCGAAATTGAAGGGAATCTATTTTTGTACTGCCGAGGGTTTTGATTGCACTTTTTAGCGCAGTACTTAAATTATTTCTTCCATCATCAGCAACACCCATAGCAACTATTTTACCATTAGGTATAGAATTGATTAAATCGGCTAGAGCCTGGACATTACCCGGCTGACCAAAAAGCGTGTACCAGCTCGTAGTATCAACTTTTAAAGTTTTTGCATCAAAAACGACAATACCCATACCGGCAAAAAAAGAGTTACTTAATTGATTAGTGCCATTTTTATCTATAACACAAGTAGCACCGGCATACCATCCTGCGGATAATACGGAAATTTTCAAAGCATCATTACTAAGTTTTAAACCGTTAAAAGAGGGTTTAAGATTTACTAATTTTTGATTCTTAAATGATATTGAATCATTTAAGAAATAATCACCTCCGGCTAAGTTTAAAAAAGATTTTGAACTACTATACTCAGTATTAATAGAGTCAATTTTGTACCTATACCAATACCGCTGACCGGGTAGAAGCGAAGAGAACTTAAATATTGTAAAAAAGGAGTCGGCTGAAAAAGTATACTCCTTTGGCGATACAAAATTATTATCTTGCGACAATTGCAATTTGATGTTGAATTTTGTAGAAGACGATTCGGATGGATTGAGGATGTACAGTGAATCTATTTGAGAATTGTCAATTGTATTTTCTACTAAGTCTCTTAAAGAAGCCGAATATACAAAAAACTTATCTGTATATAAATTATCATTCTTGTAAATTTCATCAATTTTATTATCTGGATCTATATTTACGGTTAAAATATGCTGCCCCGATAAGAATTTTGTTTTCAACCAAATATATACAGTATCCTTAAACGCTGGTATCAAGCGACTTAAATTATAATGATCAATTACTTTCCCAGTTGCCAGTTCGTGCTTAATATCTATTGAAACGCTATCGATGGGTGCCAAGCCGTCATTTTCTATAATTACACCAACTTTTATTGAATCTATATTTTCATTTATTGCATTGTCTGGAAAAATAAAACTACTGTTATTTAATAAAAGGTTCGGCTTATCGGGAACTTTTAGTCTAATTGCAGGGTCTCCTAAAAGTGCATTTGCATATGCAAAAATTTTATTTATGCCGGAATTTCCAAAATAATTAAATAATTTTATTTTAGCCATTAAATGAGCATTCCCAACTTCCCTTAGAGAATCGCTTAATAATTCATTATAGAACTCCAGTGGAACGGTTGTAGCTGTCGAAGTAAATCCCAATGATGAATTCCCAATATAACCAACTGCTTCACCGTTATTATCCAATAAAAATCTTTCACCGAAACATACAATATCAGGTTCTGCAAATTTATTTGTCGAACATCCAAAATCAGTAATAAGTGGATACCTACCGACTGAATTTTTTAATTGACTAACATTATTAATGCTGTTATCCCAGGTTGCGGTACCGCTATGCCCTAAATAGGAAATAAAAATTCCCCCATTATCGATAGCAGTTTGAACCTGTTGGTTGGTATATGGTCCAAAATCTGTTTGAGGCGATTGAGTTTTATAAAAACTGGAATAATCTCCGGCAATCGGACGGGGAATTATCAACTGAGAAATAACAGAATCATTTACGGATTTAAATTCTTGATATTCGCTTGACTGTCCGCCGCCAGAAAAAAACAAATATCTTTTATTCCAATCGGTATATGCCTGATTTTGGTTGGCTTTAATTTTAGTCAGATAAAAATTTAATTCATTAGGATTATTAATCGGTATACGGCCAACCTTCAATTGCGGAATCGTAAAATTATTATCAAATATTACATACCAATCATCTCCTACGGGGTCACCGTAAGAGGGGACATAATTTTCTCCAACTCTAACTCCGACATTTTTAAGTATGTAACCTTTATAATCATAATCGGCATCTCCGATTAAAGTTAAATAAGCCGGTTTCGGTTCTTTCCAATTTTGCATTGCATTCATTATAAATAATTTTATCGATTCGGGAGTCGGATATCCGTATCCATATAAATCGTAAATATCTTTAACACTAATTTGTTTAGTATTAGCTCCGTATAAATTTGATATTTGAGCAACGTAATTTTGTACCGCACTCCAAAATTTCGGATGAGTAATTGCTATATAATCAGCCTGATTTGAAGCATCAGCTAAATTGGTAAACTTCTTTTTATATTCAAAAACAGGCGATAAGATTTTTGAAGGCACTACAACACAATATTGACTATTGTAGAAAATAGTATCTGCAAAATAAATGGTTCTGTTCTGTATCTTAAAATTTTCAATTTTCTTTAACCCGGGACGTGTCCGGTAGAGTGAGTAATTTATAGAGTCAACGTTATCTATTCTTATAGTTTTGAAACCGACTGCAGAAGAATCCTTATACGCAAATATTAAAGAATCATTAACCAAACTTAACTGCCTCGGATACTCGACATCATACCAATCTAAGCCTAAAAAATTAGGTGAATTTCCATTGTTATAATTTGTTACGGCAATCTGATTATTTCCGTTGCTTATTGAATTAGAACTAACTCTACCTTGCAAAATAACTTGAGCGAATCTATTCACGATTTGAGAGTCCAATAATGTATTGTTATACTTCAAGATAATATTGTGCGAATTAGTTGGAATGTTCGACCCTCCGCTAACATATTTAATATAAATATTAGCTTGTTTATTAGGATACCTATTTACCACAGAAAAATTATATTTTCTTGTACCTGTAATTATCCATTGCCAATACCAAGTTTTATTTCCATCCCAATTCGGAGTTTGATTTGCTATTTCGTTATCGCTCATATTTTGAAACATAGTATTATCTTCATAATGATCAAACTCAGTATAATATTTCAAAGTATCAGCCGGAAGTGATAAAGCATTTTTTAATTCGGTAACTCTCAATCCGTTTTTTACTCCCCACGTCAAGAAATAATATGAAGTGTCGGTATAACGGTTTAAGAATTCGTTATACGGTTGATCAGGCTGGTTTATTTTCCGGTATGAAATGGAAGGATAATTTCTAGTTCCCCAAAATTCGATAAAATCGCCTTGATCGAAAGTATTATCACTTTCACCGGAAACATAAATAGGAATTTCCCTTCCATAATTATATATTTGAAATGTTGTAGGATCAATTAGAGAAGTATTTATTCCATATTGTTCCAGATAATTTTTTGAAATTCTATACAGCCCGTCCTTTCCAACCGCAAGTTTTATATAAGTCGCATTATAATTTATCCAATTCGTAAGTGAATCCGAATTAATCAAATTTATTTTTGAACTCCTAAACTGTCCAGCTATATTATAATCTGCAATAATATTGCGAAAAATTTTATCGTATTTGGACAATATTTTTATTGGAGAATTTTCTGAAAAATTATAAGCTTTTTTAAAATTGATATTTAATTTTAATTTATTGTACCATGCAATAGAATTACTTTTCTGATCATAATTATAATTATTTATTCTGATCGAAGCACAATAAAAGTCTCGATACCAAAAATAGCTTTCCACAACAAAATCCGGTTCCACATTCTGAATTCTTATTTGCTTCGGCGAATATTTTGTTTTTTCTTCAACAACCGTAGAATCGGCTAAAATTTTAAGTTTGGGATTTAATGCGGGTACTGAATTTTTAGCTAAATTCTTTTCGCTCTTTTCTAACGTGAAGTTTGGATGTGAATTCGGAGGAAGTGCAATTATTAAATTTATATAAGGTAATTTAAATTGTCCGGGTTTGGAATAATCAGTATATTGATAGTAATCTCTGATAATGCTCCCACCTATCTTTTGCTCAGAATACTTAGGAACAGTATCAGTAATATTTAAATTTATTTGAGAATTACTAATAACTTTTGTAATAATATTTTGAGAAAAACCTTGCCTTGATGAAATACTTAAAAGGAATAAAATAAAAAAATAATATTTAAATATTCTCTTCAATATCATAATCTAACTTACCTGACTTTTTTCGAAGTTTTTGCTTTAATACAATAAATAAGAAAATAGGGATACCTATTAAATACCTTTTCCAGAATAATGATGGATTTGAAATCAAACGTGCCAGCCACTCCAAGCCTATAATTTGAAATAGTTTTGGACCTCTTATTTTATTATCGGCAAATATTTTGATCCCATCACCTACTATAATTACTATTTTTACATTGAGTTGTTTGCTGTAATGATTTATCCAATCTTCTTGTTTTGGACTTCCCAACCCTACAATAAGTATATCAGCGTGCGCGTCATTTATTTTTCTTATTACATTAGAACTATCAAAACCATAGCCTTCCTGTAGTCCAACTATATTCAAATTTTTATATTTTAGTGAAATGTTATCTAGTGTATCTTTTTTATCACCAAAGAAAAATAATCTCCAGTTTAATTCGATAGCGCGCTGAATTATAAAAGGATAGAAATCAGAACCCGTAATTTTATTCTTAAAACCATTTTTCCCATACAAAATTTTTGAAGCTAAATAAACGCCAAGACCATCGGAATGAACTAAATCAAAAGTAGTAATTTTCTTAGCTAATGTTTTCGAGCGTCTTGCTAAATTAATAACATGAAATGCGGCATATGAAATGATATTTTTTTTATTTTGTTCTATGCAATTTTCTACATAAGCCAGCATTTCAATATAATTAATTTTAGTTATATAGACATTAGCTATTTTTATTTTTTTATACATTGTACATTAACTCTTCATAAACTTTTTTATACTTCGCGACACCTATTTCTGCAGTATAATGCATCATTATTTTTCTATTAAGATTTTTGCCCATTATGAGAGCATCTTTATAATTTGATAACACACTCATAATTTTTTTAGACAATTCCTTATAATTTTCAGATTCAAATAATAGTCCATCATATCCATCTTGGATAAGTTCAGCAATCCCATCAACACTTGCTCCGATAAATATTTTTTCATGCAAACCAGCTTCCAACATAACAAGAGGGAAAGGATCAATTCTAGAAGGAAGAACAAACACATTAATTATTTTGTAGTAATCCGATATATTTATTTTTGGACTAATTATCATTGAATTAATCTTTGTTCTATTCAATAAGTCTCTGATAATTATTTCATCTTTTCCATTACCGATTAATAATAAAACAATATTCAAGTTATCTTTATAAATCTGCTTAATTGCCTCAATTAAAATATCGATTCCTTTTTCATGTAAGTCTAACCTGCCAATATAACCGATAATAATTTGATTCGAATTTATTCCTAACTGAATTTTTAATTCAGGGTTTTGTATCCAAAGCTTTTTCTCATCCGGATTAACGAAATTATTAATAACTTTTATTCTATTTTCATTAATTTTAAAATAGTTTATTAAATGGTTTTTAACTGCATTACTGCAAGCAATCAATTTATCTGCTTTGTAACTTATTGATTTTCTTCCCTTTACAATACTTTGAACTGAAGTAACTGTCTTAACTTTTATAATTTTAGAAACTGCAAAAGCAATTAAATCAAAATAACGATGATGTGAATGAATGATTTCAATATCATGATTTTTACATATTTTTAATATTTGAAATAATAGAAACGGGAAATGGAAGACATTCTTAAAATTAAATTTTAGAACTAATGGATTAATGCCAATTTTTGTAAATCTTTCAATACCGTCACCGCCTAATGTTGCAACAAAAAATTTGTTATTTTTTTTAGTATCATCTGAATTTTTGATTATGGAGTATATAGTTTTACTAATTCCGCAAGAAATATTTAAATATTGTTGTAAATGTAAAATTCGACTCAAAATTGCTTCCTATGATTTTAAATTACAAGCATATATTTTCAAACAAAATTTATTTGCATTACTAAAATTTGTACACTTAAAGATGATATTAATTTTTTTTTACTAGTATTCCAGTTTGTATTTCTTGGTATGCAAAGGGTATAATCGAAACAATTTCATAAAATACTTTAATTTGATTTATAAAATACTCTAATTGATAAAATACTTGTGAATAAGTCGCTCTTCCAATAGAAAACATTCCTCGCCCAGAGGCTTCAAATTGTTTAAATGATTTTGAATTAATAATAGCTTTTGCAAAAGGATCTGAATCAATCTTTAATTTATAAAAATTCAATGTATTTTCATCATGTATAGTCAAATATAAAAATCCGTTTGGTTTTAAAATACGTTTCAGCTCCATTAACCACATATCTGTTAAATCATCAATATGTGTGAATACCGAATTAGCGTATATAAAATCAAAATATGAATCACTAAACGGCAAATGCGGTAAAGTTGTTGAATTAAAAAAATTAAATGGAGGATTAAGATTTTGTTTACACCACAAAATCTGTTCAGTACTGATATCAATCCCCCAAACTTCTCCACTCTTTGTCCAATCTGAAAACCATCTTATTATTCTACCATTTGAGCATCCAAAATCCAGGATTCTCCAATCTAATGAAAGTGGGATAGAAGAATTATTAAAAACCTTAATAATATTCTTATAATCTTCTAATCCACTTTTTATGTACCAATCTTGAGATGGCATACCTACTATATATTCTTTAGGAGGAATTGGAAAACAATTAGGGTCTTTTGAATTACTTTTTATTTTTTGAGGGTCAAAATGGAATGCTACTTTGCCATCTAAATAAGAATTTAACGTGCCTGATATATTGGGATTCCCCATAATGATTCTATTTAAGGGCCAAATAAAAATATTCAAAAGTGATTTTATAATAACTCTTATCTCAGGGGATATTTTTGAGAGCAATTTTACATTTTTTATATTCATTTTTTAGAATTTATTTTATTTATTGAGAATAAAGAGATTTGGTATAAATCTATATTTATACATCATTTAAAAAATTTGAATACCATACACAAAAGTATAATAAAAAAATAAGTATACCTTATATAAAAAAACTGAGCAATTTTGAAATAAGAAAAGAATAAAGAAATTTATTATTCAATTTTACATCAGCCACTAAATCCGAAACATTCGTTAAGAACAACATCAAAAATACTCTATTACTTTCTCCTGTATAACTTTCTCAGAATATTTAGTGCAAATTTTTTTATATGCTTTTTCCGAAATGTTACTCAGTATATTTATATTTCTTGGTCTTTAATTTTATTTATAATATTCAACATAATCTTTTTCTGTTTTTGCAATAATCAATTCATTTCCATCTTCAAAATTAAAACCATTATTAGCTAATGAACTAATCACAATAGGAATCCCGCAAGCTGCGGCTTCAAGTAATTTTGTTCTAAGTCCGCCACCATAAAATATAGGCGCAATAAAAATAGTTGAATTCCAATAGAATTCTCTTACATCTTTTACATTATCGAACACATTAAAATTAGGTTTAATATATTTTTTATTTTATTTGTATTTCTACCAACAAAAACAAATTCAATTCTATCATCTAACTTAAAATGAGGGATACAATTTATTAGATATAAATTTAACAGCTTCTCTATTTGGATAATGATTATAATTACCCAAAAATAGTATTTTGATTTTGTCCTTAGGTGGTTTCCAATTATAATAAAAGAAATCAGTATTTATTCCATATGGGAGAGTTTTAATTTCTGTTATTAATATTTTTTTTAAATAAAATTTTTTCTTCTTGTTCTGTAATCGTAAATACTTTATCTGCTATTGCCAAAGCTTTTTTTTCAGCTCTTTTCATAAAAATATTTTTGATTCTTTCCTTCAATGATTTAATTAATTTATTTCCACTTGACATAAATCATACTTTCATCATCATAAAAAAATATCTTTATACCAGGATATTTAATTCTTTATATACTGCATCATAACAGTATGTTCAACATAAATAATATCTGGCTTAAATGTTTTTAATAGGTTTTCAAACTAGTTCTGAAATTTTTTGAATGATAATGAGTTTAATCGAACGGAAACACCTTGAATTAAATTAATTAACTTTTAAAATAATTTGTATTTATCTTGACAGAGATAAACCGATTATCATTGACTTCTTTATCCCCAAAACAAATACCCTTCACTTCGAATTGTTTTTTTAGAGATTCATAAAATATATTCTGCCCAAAACTGCAGTGAAGTTCATTTTTGAAGGGGTATCTATATGTTAAAATTAATATTTTATTCACATGTATTTTTAGATATTTGTTGAATAAAAGTTTCCGTTTTAATTAATAAAGAAAGAATCGAATAAATCGGATATTACTTACAATACAGTGGATATTAATGTTAAAAATATTGTTAGGGCATCGATAAAGCTGCATGTCATTCATAAGAAATTTCGCTGCTTTTTATTTAGCAACAATTTCAATAGAGTAACATCGTACCTATTTTTCTTTATTATCAATCTTAAAAGAGTTCCTAGCACATATATTAAATGTATTAGTAAATATTTAGTAGATGAAAAACATTTTTGGGCAAATAAAATTTCATTCTTTCTATAAAAAAGCCATTGTTCCTCACTATTATTAAACGACTTACCACCATAATGAACAATTTTGGCATTTGGAACTATCATGGCATCATATTTGTTTTTTGATGCTCTAAATGAAAGTTCAGCTTCCTCGAAATTCAAATCGAAATCTTCGTCAAATAATCCGATTTTATATAAAACATCTCTTCTAATAAACATGTCTGCACCCAAGATAAATGGAACTTTATATGGTGAATCATTGAGATTAACAATGTTATTAAAAAATTTCTTATTAAATGAATGATTAAATATCTTACCTAATCCAAATTGTTCAAATAAAATTTTAGTCAATTTGGTAAATTGTCCGTATGAATTTGATGGTCTAAAATTTTCATCTAATATTTCAGCACCACAACACCAAATATTATTATTATCATCTCTTTCCATAAATTTATAAAAAGTAGAAATTACATCTACATCAAATTTTGTATCGGGATTTAATAAAAAAAGATATTTATACTTAGCTAATTTTATAGCTTGATTATTAGCTCTTGCAAATCCTACATTATCACCGTTCTTTACAATCTCGACCTCAGAAAATTTCTTTTCAATTATATTTACTGTTTCATCACTTGAAGCATTATCAACTACGAATATTTCATATGGAGTATTCTTAGAATTATTTTTAATTGATTCAATGCAATCTATTATATAATACTCTGAATTATAGGATACAATTATTATTGAAACACCATCTAAATATTTATTCTCACTCATATTAATTATACCAATCATTATTATTAAAATGGAAACCTCCAACAAAATCGCCGTAACGAAAATATTTCTGAATATTATTGTCCAACGGTTTCCTAACTTTAATCAATGTAGGTACTAAAAAAATAAATGAAATTATACCTTTGCTTATGCTTAAAAAACCTCCTTGTCTTACTCCAGATATAAGCCTTCCAATTATCATTCTAATCGATCTAATTATAATCTTACCAATATTAAAATGCAGAAATAGTACAATTAGATAATTTCGGGTAATGAAATATTTTCTTCTCATATTAGTTCTATTCTCAACTGAAGAATTGTGTATTATAGTAGCCTTACTAATGTGCTTTATCTTATAACCTTCATTATACAGTCGTAAGGAAAAATCCTTTTCATGCTCATAAATGAAATAAATTTCATTAAAATACCCTACTATATTAAAAAGCTCTCTCTTTATTAGCGCACCGCAGCCAACAAAATTTGGTGAATCCATAAAATGATTTTCATTGTTCTCAAAATCCCCTAACTTGAGGTTCCAAATTTGGAAAGCAGCAATTGCTATTTTAGTTTCAGTACTAAATTCCTTTATCCCTTTAATTATTGAACCTTTCTCAGGATATGAATCATCATCAAGAACCAAAACAAATTCCCCTCTCGCAACCTTAAATCCTTCATTCCATCCAGCAATTCCAATATTTTTTTCAAGTTTAATTAAATTCACTTCAGGGAATTCTTGTTCAACCATTTCCGGCTGATCCATCTGAAGAAGAGTTATCAACAACGATTACTTCAATATTTTTATAATCTTGTTCAAATACTTTATTTAAAGTATTTCGCAACTCATCTCTTCGATTGTAGGATAGAATATTTACAGTAACTAAAGGATTATTTTCCATTAGCTATATTCTTTTGAAAAATGTTTAATGTATTCGCGACTACTTGATCCATATTAAAATACTGATATTCAGCTAATCTTCCGCAAAATATAATATTTTTTATTTTTTCAGCTTCGCTCCAATATTGAAGAAATAAATTTCTGTTATCTTCAGTTGGAACAGGATAATATGGTTCGCCTTCATGTTCTGGATATTCTCTTGATATTGTTGTCGTATCAGCTTTTTGGCCGCTTAAATATTTATGTTCTACTACTCTCGTGTGCTCAACTTCATCAGATACATGATTGATTTGTGCAACTTCTTGATAATTTGCCATAGTAAAATTTTCAAATTCAAATCTAATTGATCTATAAGGAAGTTTTCCGCAATTGTAATCGAAAAAGTAATCAATTGGTCCGGTATATATTAATTTATCAAATTGAATGTCATTTATGATTTTCTTGTAATCAGTATTTAAGATAATTTCTATATTTGGATTATCAAGCATTCTTTCAAACATTTTTGTATAACCATCTCTCGGCATAAATTGATACTTGTCTGTAAAATAACGGCAGTCATCATTCGTTCTTACGGGTATTCTTCCGCACACTTGAGGCGATAATTCTTTAGGTTCAAGGTCCCATTGTTTTTTTGTATAAAGCTTGAAAAATTTTTCAAATAAATCGTAACCTACTTTACTAACAATTATATCTTCCGAATTTTCTATTGGTTTATGATTTTGTCTAATACTTTCAAAATACTTTTTTACTTGTTCATTGGTCTTAAAATCCAAACTATATAATTTATTTATTGTAATACGATTTATTGGAATCGGGTATAATGATCCATTCAATTTTGCAAGAACTTTATGCTCATAAAACCGCCATTCTGTGAATTTGGATAGGTAATCAAAAACTTTTTTGCTGTTTGTATGAAAAATATGAGGGCCATATTTGTGTACCAATATTCCGTGTTCATCATATTCGTCGTAAGCATTCCCACCAATGTGATTTCTTTTCTCAACAATCAACACTTTCTTGTTCAATTGGGTCGCAATTCTTTCTGCCATTACTGAACCGGCAAAACCTGCACCTACAATTAAAAAATCATATCTCATACTAAAATCTTTTTATAGATATAAAAATTAAATAAGATAAATACCCCGACAAAAACAACAACTTCAGAAATCAGCGTTGCATATGCTGCTCCAAGATAAGAATATTTTGGTATCAACAGAATATTTAAAATTATATTTGAAGCAGCGCCTAATGCAATCGCAATTGAATATTTTTTTTGTTTACCCCATGCAATTAATGGATTACCGAAAAACATATTAGCGCCGATTACAAAAATGTTAATTGATAATATCGATAATGGAAAGATTGAATCAGTAAACCGCTGACCAAATAAAATTTCAATAATAGTTTTGGAATTAAAATAATAAATTGCAGAAATAATTATTGCTGTGGTTAACATTAAAACTGCATATTGAGAAATTACTTTCTTAAATTCCTTCGATTTTGTTAAACCAATTTTTGAAAGAGTTGGAAAGAAGGAATTCAGTATTAATGAAAACGGAATAATCCCCACTAAAAATACTCTATATGCCGCACTATAAATACCTACATCAGTTTCTGATTTCATATAACCGAGCATTACCATATCCAAATTATAGTAAATTGCAATCATGAATGCGGAAAACATTAAAGGGAAAGATTCATAAAGAATTCGCTTCCAATAATTAAAATTAAAGCTTAATTTAATTTCATTATACCATTTTCTATAAACTTGGAATAACCATGATGTATTAATAACGCTTGATAGAGTAATAATAAGTACAGCTATTACAATATTTTTTTCTGAACTGACAAATAAAACAACTCCTATTAAAGCAATTAAATTCGTCATTACCTGACGGATTGAAATCAGCCACATTTTTTCCAATCCCATAAAAACCCAATTTAGAGATATTGCATTCACGAACAGATTTATTGCAGTTATCAATAAAACTAATTTTACTGTTAGCGGTTTGCTTATCATTAAAACGATTAATGCAAAAATCAAATACCAGATAACGGCGAATAACAAACGAATTGAAAGGATATTATTTACGAGTTTCGCAGTGATTGATTTTTCTTTAGCAATTTCTCTTGTTCCGTAAGTATCAAATCCAAAATTTACCATTAGCAAAAAATAAGAAACAAATGCGCTCGCAAATCCTAAAATTCCAAAACCTTCAGGTTTTAATACTCGAGCTAAATAAACCGCAGTTAATAAAGAAATTATTTTGCTTACAACTTCGGCACTTGTAAGAGTAATCAGATTTTTAAATATTTGATTTGAACTCTTGAACAAAAAATTCCTTTAATTTTTCTTATTTATTAAGAGCTAAAATATAAAGTGCTTCTAATTTTATTTTGAGTATTAATTCCGCGTGAGTTTTTAATTTATTAGGTTCATTTTATCTTGTACTCCTATTATAATTAACAATTTCATTTCCTAGCCAGCCAAACCTCCGGGTTCTGATTCTTCCTCGAATTCCAAATTTCAAAATGTAATACATTCCCTTCCAGGCTCTCACCTACCCTTCCGATTAAACTGCCTAATTTCACCCTGTCCCCTTCTTCCACATCAATCTCCGAAAGATGGCTGTACACTGTCCGGTAATCTCCTTTGTGGGTTACAATAACTACGCTTCCGTAACCGGGGATCCAGTTAATAGTAGAAACGACACCTTCGGCTACTGCTTTTACTACTTCATCGGAAGAAGTTTTTATATCAACGCCATAATTTACCGTAACTGTATTTAGATGCGAATTCCTATTTTTACCGAATTTTTTTATTATTCTTCCGTGATTGACCGGCCAATTGAGTTTTCCTTTGAGTGCGGCAAATGATGAAAAATTTTCGGTTGACAAATTGATATCATAATTAGATGAGCTCTGCGTCGATTCTTCTTTAATTCGTGCCGGTGTTTTGCTGCCTGTGTTCAATTCCTCGTTCAATTTACCTTTTGCTAATCTCTCTTCTTCCGCCCTTCTTTTTTGCTCAGCTTCAGCAATCAATTTAGTAATCATACTTTTTATATCCGTTTCGGCGCTCCGCTTTGCTTCCAGCTCTTTTTTCAGTTCTGTTTTATCATGCTTTATCGCAGCTATTATCCGTTTGCTCTTCCGTATTTTTGATTGAAGATTATTTTCCTCATCTTCTTTTTGCGCAGCCAGTAATGCTTTTTTCTTTTTTTGTTTATTAAGGCGTTCCCGGGCAAGGATTAATTCATTTTTTTTATTTTTTAATTCGGCGAGATCTTGTTTCCTTTTTTCCGTGAATTTTTGTAAATATTTAACTCTAAGAATAGCCTGCTCAACTGATTCGGCATCCAGCAGGCTTTCAAGTTCGCTGACCTTTCCGTGTTTATATACGGCTACCACATATTTTGAGTAATTATTTTGTAAATCTTTTATGTCCTTTATGAGTACTGATATTCTCTTTTCGTTGGAATTAATTTGTTTTTGCTTTTGTTTTTCTTCAGCGTGAAGTTTATTAATTACCTTATTCAAAAGGTAAATTTGTTTATTATAATTGTTGAGTACAGCAAAAGATTTTTTTTCTTTTTGTGTTTTTGTTATCAGTTGATCCTGGAGATTGTCGATTTGTGATTTTATTGATGAAAGTTCACTCCGCTTTTGTTCTATCTGTTCTTTTTCCTGCGGAAAGATTAAAGTGTTCGATAGTAGTAGAATGATAGTAAATAATTGAGTTAATCTTCTTACCATTTTATTACGGTTGCATCTTCGGGTAATTTGAAGTTAATGTTTATAGCTTTCCGGTTAGCAGCCATTTTTTTATAGGAAATCGAAACTTGCTGATTTTCTTGTTTATTCTCTACACTAATTTTATATGGAATGGCTACGTTGTCGAGACTATTAAAATCCGAATATTTCCCTTCTAGTTCAACCTTCCCCTTGTTGTTAATGTATTGATAATTAGTGATCCCTAATGTTCTAATATCCACATAATATTTAGTAGTCACATTAGTTAATGAATCAACGTAAGTCAAAACATATTTATCATAATCTACTAAAAACTTGGTAGGTTGTTTATAAAGATGCTTGGTTAAATTAACTGCTCCGGCAAACGCATTTAAAAGTTGATCAAACGGCAAATTTATTCTAAAGATATTTTGTAAAACATTGTCACTTAGCCCTCCGGTATAAGCAGTATTATGCAATGCATCATAAAAAACAAAATTATTTTTAGTGACTAAAGCCTCAGCCAAATTGATTCCGAAAGGCCCCATTATTGTAAAATATATGGAATCCGGTTTTTGTATTATGACTTTAAATTCCGCGCTATTATTCATTGAGTTTGTTTTTACCTGAATAGTGCCTGATCCTTCAAAATTATTTATTCTTCTTCTGTTGATTTCAAGCCTGCTTATCAGTCTTTCAGGTGATAATATTTCAACTTCTTCCCTTGGTTTTGAAGGTACACATCCGGAAAAGTAAAGAAGGGCAAAACTTATAATTACAAAAAAGACAGATAATAATTTTTTCAAATTTCACCTTTCTCAATTTTTAGTTTCAGCTTTTTATTGGTTGAATCTATTTTAAAGGCTTTTTCCCAAAGTTCACGCGCCTTTTCCTTTTGACCGATTTTATAATTTATGTCTCCAAGATGTTCCAGTAAAACCGCATCATGACCCTTACCGATATTCAGAGCCTTCTGTACAAATTCTTTAGCTTTTTGATATTCATTTAGTTTATAATAAATCCATC
Source organism: uncultured Ignavibacteriales bacterium (assembly GCA_963751355.1). Lineage (GTDB taxonomy): Bacteria > Bacteroidota > Ignavibacteria > Ignavibacteriales > Ignavibacteriaceae > CAVVVS01. Next base: position 39,613 of record CAVVVS010000115.1, read on the forward strand.
CCATAGTATCAAGATAAGAAGAATTTTCCGGTTCGGCTTTAACTGCCATTTGAGCCATTTCAAGAGCTGTATCTAGTTTTATCCCTCTTTCCGAAAGAGAGTAGGCATAATTATTAAGTACAAGTGCGTTGGTAGAGTCAATAGAAATTGCTTTTTGATAAACACTATCACACTCTTTCCATTTGGCTTCTCCGTCATAAATTAATCCCAAAGTACCTAACAAGTTAACATCATCTGGGGATACTTTAAGTGCTTTCTTTAAATATAAAATGGCAGCATTATTTTCTTTTAACTGGCTTAATGTATATCCATAAGCAGAGAGAGCAGTGATGTCTTTAGGATTTAAATCGACAGCTTTTTTTAAATATGTTTTTGCTTCATTATTATCATTTTTTTGTGAAAAAGAAAGTCCTAAAATTAAGTTCACTCTAAAATCTTCGGGAAAAGAATTTAAAGCTTCTTTCATCACTTTTATTGCTTCATCATATTTATGGTTGTCAAAATACAATCCACCAAGCCTCACCCAAGGTTCTACATTCCAACTGGCTAATTTAGTTGCAACCTTAAAATCTTTAATGGCAGTGGAATCGTTTTTTTGTGCAATGGCAATAGCACCCAAATACATTTTAGTTTGCCATGTAGTAGTATCTTTTTCTATCATCTTAAAAAATTTTTCCGTCCAAGGCATTAATGTGCTGTCTTTAAGAGATCTTTTAAAATAGGATGCTCCAATTCGTAATTTAGTTTGGAGAGGAACCTCTGGTTTTTTAAGAATGTATGAATATTCGTTGGCCGCTTTTCCCCAATCGTCCTGGTCAATATATATTTGCGCTTTTTCCTGACGCGCGTCCAAATCGTCCGGGGTAAACTGCAGGACGTCATTAATAGCAGCCATAGCCTTATCATACAATTTTGCTTCTCGGTAATACTCAGCCTGCAGCCTTTCCAGCGAAGTATTACTCGGAGAGATAGTTAATAACTTACCAATTGTTTCGGCGGCTTCACTGTATTTTCCTAATTTAGCATATAAATCTGCAACATGGATTAATACATTCCAGTCGGGTCCTATTATTGACGTGAGCTTATTATAAATAGTTACTGCTTGCAAAGGCTTGGAACTCTCATAAATACGGGCGAGCCGGTAATAAGCATTTATATCGGTTGAATCAAGGTTGATAACTTGTTTTAGAACTACCGCAGCAGAATCAAATTCCTGCCCAGTGGAATAAATATCTGCTAAAAGATTATATGAACTTGTTTGTCCGGGTTCCAGGTCAATTGCTTTTTTTGCATTTTGGCTTGCCAGTGAAAGTTTTTTAAGGGCTAAATAGTTTTTAGCCAGGGCAAAATAAATTCCCGCATTCGGATTTAATCTTAAAGCATCCTGGAATTCAAGGATAGCATCGGCATGTTTGCCCTTTGTTTCTTCAATACAGCCATTAATAAAATGCTCCATCGCATCACTGGTTAACTCGTGCTTCTTCTCATTATTAAGTTTAACAGTAGGTTGTTTTTTAGTTACTTCCTTCTGAGATGCACACCCGAAAAAGAATACTGCCGCTAAAACTGCTGAAAGGTATTTTATCATAAAATTTCAATTTATTTTGGGAAAAAAATAAAATATACACACGCGAATAACAAGGTACTAACATTGTTATAATATAGCTATTTAATCACAAGATTGGTTAGTTTTAAATCAACCCGCTACCAATAAGATTAGATACTTATTTGTACAAAATAATTTTTGTATATTTTAATTACAAATATACTAAACAATATCCTTCTAAAAATATTTTAATATTATGGAGAAATTTGACCTCGGATTAGCTTTTGTATGGGAATATGACAATGACTTTATACAATTAGTTGAAAATGAAATGCAAGCAGCCGGAATGACAACTTATTTACTTTCTTATTATAATTTTCCTCAAATTAGGGAAAAAATTATAAATAAGGAAATTGGATTTAGATTTTATCTAGACCGAGCATGGGATGTGGATGAGGATTTTGAAGACTTAGGCAGAATTATTGCCCGAAAAAAAACCACGATACTTAATTCCTACAAAAATATACTGCATGCTATCGATAAAGCCAGCATGCATCTTGAATTTATTACCGCTGGACTTGATGTACCCTATTCAATAATTATTCCTCCCCATAGTGAAGAAGAGAAAATATATGTTTCTTTGGAAGATCTTTCTCTTCTCGGTCGACCTTTCATCATTAAACCTTGCAACACTACCGGCGGCGGAATAGGTGTCGTTACAGGTGCCGAATCATTAAAAGACATTTTGGATGAAAGAGTAACCAATACTGACGATAAATATTTACTTCAAGAAAAAATTTATCCGGTTATGCTCGACGGTAAAAGAGCATGGTTTCGCTGTTTCTGGGCATTCGGTAAACCTATTGCAACCTGGTGGGATGATCAAACACATTTATATTCGGAAATGACTAAAGAGGATATAACACGGTTTAAATTAAATAAACTTTTAAAAATTACCAGGACAATTGCAAAAGTCACTCAATTGGATTTTTTCTCAACGGAAATAGTATTAACCGAACATAGAAAGTTTGTTGTGATCGATTACGTAAACGACCAGTGCGATATGAGGTTGAACTCAAAACATCCTGATGGTGTTCCCGACAATGTAGTCAAACAGATTATCATTAATCTTAAAAAATTTATTTTAAAACATAAACAAAACTCTGTCAAATCTTCTTCATGACAGAGATTTTCAGAATTTAAAATATGTTAGTGCGGTGTGAACAAATAATATTAAAACATCAATTGACATTTTACTACCCGGCTCTTAAATGACTAAAGTTCAAATTTATACCATTACCTTTCTGATATTAATCATTTTGGTGCTCGCAGCTTATTATTATCTTTTTAATATTTACGAAGTTACTTACACCGTTAACCCGAAACAACTTTTTGCGGACAACCACTCAACCGTAACAATAAAAGTAATTCCAATTAATGCCCTTGGATGGCAGGTTCCGTTCAGACAAATTCCGGCGAAGTGTCAAATAATAGAGGGAAATAATTTAGTCCAAATAGTTAAAAAGGATAGCCAAACCGGTACTTTTATATTAAGTGCAAAAGATAAAACCGGTATAGTTGTTGTACGGATTAAATCGAGATATTCGCTTCTCCCCTCTTCAGTGGAGATACATATTTATCCGAATTATGCTTTTAATAAAAAATAAGTTTGATTAAATATCTTTGCATTATTATTGTTATTTTTTATATCAAAATAAACAGAGACTTTATATCTTTTATTTAAATAAATCCTTGAGAAAATATGAAAAAGATAATATTATCTATTGTTTTAATGCTTTGTCCGATTTCCTTATCCATAGCACAGGGTACTGCCGGAACCGGCGCTAAATACGAATATCGCTATTTAATAGATATGCCCACTGCGGGTATTTTAAATAAAGGTTATGTAGGATTAACAACTAATGTCCTGCCTTACGGTGTTCTTATTGAAAGACTTGAAGTTGGAGTTTTTAACAATGTAAGCTTCGGTATTTCCTACGGAGGAACAAACGTTATCGGAGCCGGAACGCCCCGCTGGTACAAACTGCCTGGTATTAATATCAGAATAAGATTGATAAATGAATCTATAGCTTTGCCTGCCATCACATTTGGATTCGATTCTCAAGGGAAAGGTCAATATTTTGATTCTACAAAACGTTATGCAATTAAATCACCCGGTTTTTTCGGCGCTGTTAGTAAAAATTTCGCATTCCTTGGCTACTTAAGCCTTCACGGAACAGTGAACTATTCATTAGAAAATAATGACGGTGATAATTTCTTAAATCTAATGGTTGGTTTTGAAAAAACTTTGGGCGAAAATGTTTCGATTGTCGGAGAGTATGATTTTGCGTTCAATGATAATGCAACAAATTCGTTTGGAAGCGGAAACGGTTACTTAAACATGGGTGTAAGATGGGTCATAGGAGACGGATTTACTTTGGGGTTCGATTTGAGAGATTTATTGGATAATAAAAAATGGAGCCCAAGCTCTGCCGACAGGGCAATAAGAATTGAATATATTAAAAGCATTTTTTAAATCTTAACTTGATGTGTTTTAAATAGCTTAAATGTTCTTAAACATGTTATGTATGGAACAAATGAACTACATTTATGTATGATATTATAGACAATTAAGTATACTATTATATACATATAAAACAATAAATGAGTTTTAATACCGTTTTTTCGACCTTTTAATTAGGCGTGATTTTTGCAGTTTAACAGGTAGAGTTTTTAAGTGGAGGATAGTAAAATGAAAAAGTTAACATGGATAACAGGTATTGGAATCGTTGCTCTAACATTCTTAATTGGCGGATGTTATACTCAACTTGCCGTGAGAGATTACGGAAATAATGATAATTATGGCTACAACAATCAAGATGATGGAGAAGGACAGTACTATCAAACTCCGGCTGATACCGAAAATAATTATAATTATATTCCCAATTCAATAAATAATTATTATCTCGGCAATCCTCCTTACTATTATTCATCCGGTATTTATTCTCCATTTTCAATAGGAATTTCATGGGGAAATTACTGGGGAAATCCATATACTTATAATCCTTATTACTGGGATCCGTTCGGTTTATGGTCCGGGTGTTCACCTTATTACTATAATCCATATTATTATGGTTCGTATTACGGATCATATTACGGTTACTCTAGTCCGTATTATTACGGGTATTCCAATCCTTATTCATATGGTTACTATTCACCTTATTATCATACGGGAAGTACAATAAGATATAGGAATCAATCCGGCTACCGTTTAAGAAATAACAACGGGCTAAGAGGAAGCGGCAGAGGTGTATCTGTACTCAGAAACAACAATAGCTCCCTAAATAGGGAAAATAATAGATCAACAACTAGAAGGTCAGCGGGTGTAAGTGTAGATAGATCGGCGAATAATAATAACACTAACCGAAGGACTTATGAAACGAGAAGAAGTAAAGAGACTCCAAGATATATAGATAGAAATCGCAGCAGTGAAAGAAATACTGTCAGAAACAATTCCGGTTCAAGAAATGAATCCAGGAATCAAGGAAGAGTACAAAGGAATAATAAACCGCAGCGCTATCAGCCTCCGCAGAGATCATATACTCCACCGCAAAGATCTTATACACCACCACGGAGATCTTATTCCCCTCCGGCAAGATCTTATTCTCCGCCGCCTCGAAGTAGTAATTCTTCGCCTCGTTCAAACAATGGAGGTAGAAGCAGCGGAAGATCCCATAGAAGAAGGTGATTAAAATGAAAAAGCATTTATTAGGTTTTACCTTAGCATTAGCATTATTAATAACGATACCGGGATGTTATACGGTTATCTGGAGCCCGGATATGAATTTCCCTACAAAGGATAATTCGGAAAATACTGATTACGGTTACTATCAAACTCCGTATTATTATTATTATGATTATCCCTGGTGGTATTCATTACCTTCAGACTTTTATCAGCCATACGTTGAAAAAAACAGGAATGAAACTACATCTGGTATGAGAAATAATAACGGTGAAAGAAACGGCAGCGGTAACGGGAACTTACCGATAAATTACGGTACCCCCACCCGGAGCAGCAGCACAACTACGGGTAATACAAGTAATCCACCGGCAAATAATTCAGGAAGTTCACGTACTAATACAACTACTAAAAGTAGTAATGATTCTCGCAGTAGTTCAAATAATAGTACACATGAAAAAGCAAGAAACAACGACGGTGGTCGAAATTCTAATGGAGGACATTAATATATGGAAAGCTTTTATTCTAAATGCACGAAGCTGATGATCTTTGCAGCAATAATTTTTAGTGTCAACACCTATGGTCAAAATGCAAATGATGCTTTACGACTTGGAGTGCCCGGGTTAGGTTCAAGTGCGCGCGCACTTGGAATGGGTAACAGTTACGTGGGATTGAGTGATGATGGTTCGGCTTCATTCTTTAATCCTGCCGGTTTCGGATTAATAAAGAAACTTGAAATATCCGGTTCTCTCGGTTATAATAAATATGACAATAACACTGTTTTTTTTGATAATTATACCGACTATGCTAAGAGTTCGACCAGTTTAAATAATTTAAGTTTCGCTTTTCCCTTTCCTACCATGAGAGGCAGCCTGGTCTTTGGTGTTGCTTATCATACTACAAAAGATTTTACCGGAACATTAAAGTTCAACGGTTTTAACGGCAACAATAACTCAATGATACAATTTTATAATTACGGCGCTTCTTATAATATCCCGTATGATTTATATTTGACTGATACAACTTTCAATTCGCAAACTAATTCATATAATTCAATCTTCAATGGAAACTTAAATCAAAGCGGCAGTATCATTTCTACCGGTTCGCTTGACAATTGGACATTTTCCGGAGCTATTGAGGCTTACAAAAATCTTTTCCTGGGGATTAATCTAAATATAATAACAGGCACTTATAATAATAATAATGATTACTACGAGGAAGATTCCCAGGGTAATTATACCAATCTTGAAACTGCACCGGGTGATTCCAGAACCATGGCTTTCCAAAGTTTTCACCTTAACAGAATCCTTAATTGGAATATTTCAGGATGGAATGCTAAATTCGGTGTTTTATACCAGGTAAACAATATTGCAAGGATTGGTGCAACAGTACAGTTCCCCAAAACATATACTGTAAAAGAAAAATTTACTGTTAGCGGCGATGCATTATTCGGAGGCGGCTTTAATCCGTCATTAAATTCTTCAGATTACAGTGATCAGGTTCAGTATGATATTGTTACACCATATGAACTTTCATTAGGTGGTTCGGTAAGTTTGCAAGGTCTTATTTTAAGCGGGCAAATTACACAAATAGATTATACGCAATTAAAATTCGATAATCCCAGCGGATTAACTACACAATATGTTGCACAACAAAACAAAACTATAATGGACAGTTTAAAATCAGTATTGAATTTTAATATCGGTGCCGAATATTCCGTTCCAAACACCGGACTGAGATTAAGAGCCGGTTATATGGTAATACCTTCCGCTCACCAATCCGATCCGTCAAGTTTCGATCATAAGTATCTAACATTCGGAGCCGGATATTTGCTGCAGGAGGCTGTTTCAATTGATGTTGCTTACGCACACGGTACATGGAAAACATACGGAGATAATTACGGTAATAATGTTTCCAGAACTCATCAGGATATAACATCAAATCATTTGATATTAAGCATGACCTACCGATTTTAATTGATTATCATAAATATAAAATTTTAATGCCGTTGATTATTTTTATTAATGAACGGTATTTTTATTTTATAGAAGTATGTCCCTTGTATAGGTTCATTATTTAAAGTTTGATTATCAATAAAGATATTATCTTGCCTCTGTTATTTTTTCACTACTAATTTAACTCCATGTGAACTAAACCATGGTAAATTATTTAGCATTTGAATTTAATCTTTTCAAAAAATATAGTAATTTATAAATAAATTAGTTTAAGCATTTTTACAGGTTAATTTAATTCAGACAATAATAGTAATTGCTGCTATGTCAATGAGTAGTAATAAAAATAAGAGGGATAAAATTCACTACTCCCGTAATTTTAAATTAGCCCTTATTGCGAGTTTGTCTATCATTATATTCTGTTTTACTTTACTGCCAAAAATTAGTTTGAACATGTACAAAGTTGAAAATGATGATTCTATATTTAACTATTCGGATATTGTACCACCTACACTTCAAAATGAAACCTCCGCTTTACGATCGTCTGCAGAAAAACCCCCGATTCCTTTGATTAGAATCTCTACCGCAATTGGAGAACCGGATCTTCTGTATGATATAAATATCCCGAATAAAACTAAGGGTCAGAAATCATCGGGGAATTTAAATCATTCAACTGATAATGAAAACTTATCATCAAACTCATATTTCGCATCCATGCCCAGGCAAATCCTGGAAGTACTGCCGCAAAAAAGTGAAGATAATTCCAAGGGAAGAATAGATCTGTCACTTAACATCGGCGGAGACGGTAAGGTGAAAGGTTACAAAGTATTGGATAATACTACCGGGAGTGAAGCATGTTTGAAAAACGTAATAAAAGCCGTTTACAAATCTAGGTGGGAACCGCTGACAACACAAAATGATACCGCAAGTTATTGGCTTCATAAATCATATACGTTTAACTGAATTGCATTTTTCAAAAAACTTTATAAAAATTTAATTGTTGAAGCTTATCTCACAATTTCGCTTTTATAAGGGAAATATGTAAATTTTATAGTACTTAGGAAATATATTTATATGAAATTTGAAATGGTATTCACTTGTTGTAAAAATTTCGAGAATGTACGATGAAGAAAATAAAATGTGAATTGGTGAGGTATTAATTTAATGGCTTTACTCTCAAATATTTCCGGTAAAAAAGTCGTAAAAATTTTTGAAAAATTCAATTATGTTTTGAACCGATAAACCGGCAGAAATATTATACCGTGTAATAAGTTCATTCCTACTCTATCTTTACCTGACCATAAAAATTAGCTCTATGATTATTAATTAGACTTTTAACCAAAAGAGGAATCGTTTATCGAAGGGATTGTACGCAGGATAGAAAGTAAAGATTATTATGTTTTCACTTCCGAAAGTGAAAAAGCTATCAGATGTTCACTGAGAGGTAAATTCAAAAAAGAATTTAACCTGAAAAAGGATAAACTATATCAACGGGATATAGCAGTCGTAGGTGATAAAGTGGATTTCGATTTTAATGATGACGGCACCGGGGTAATAAATAAAATTCATTCAAGGATAAATTATCTTGCAAGGAAAGCTCCGCGGATCAAAGGGGCAAGTCACCGCGGCGAACGGCTTGAACAAATAATCGCCTCAAATATTGATCAATTTTTCATTGTTATGAGTGCTGCAGAGCCGCCATTTAACAACAAAGTACTCGATAGATTATTGGCGACCGGAGAAAGCTCACATCTTCATATCAAAATAATAATAAATAAAAGTGATATACAAATAAACAGAGAAATGGACGAGTGGATTAAATTATACAACGTGATAGGATATCACGTGATCAAAACGAGCACAATTACGGGAGAAGGATTAGAAGAAGTAAAAGCACTCTGTCCAGGGAATAAAAATATTTTTTGGGGACAATCAGGCGTTGGAAAATCATCAATACTAAACGAAATGTTTCCCGGAATAAACCTGGGAACAGGTAAAATCAGCGGCTTTACCGGGAAAGGTATTCATACAACTGTTACAAGCAATATGATAAAAGTTGCTAACGACACTTACATAATTGATACACCCGGAATACGCGAAATTGAACCCTTTGGTATAAGAAAAGAAGATCTGGGACATTATTTTAGAGAATTCAAAGTGTTCTCAGCTCATTGTAAGTTTAATACATGCACACATTACCACGAACCTAACTGCGCAGTTATTGAAGCAGTAGAAGATAAAGAAATTTCTTACGAAAGGTATGAGAGTTATCTCCGGATGCTTGAGACAATCGAGGAGGATATTATTTTTTAATTGTTAATTCTTGAAATTATAAACCCTGAGTTTGTAATTACCTTTAAATCGTTTTAATTGCTCAATAACTGTACAAATTGCAACTTGCTTTAATCTTATAACTTAATGCTAACTATTTACTTACTAAATATCATGTGATATAAATTACTTTATTATTTTGGAGTTCTATATGAATTTGATTTTTTTTATAATTACGGAATATTTTGACTTTTTACGTTCAAATCCGGTTTAATAAGCTTAAAAAATTTATAAATTACTGTTTTTACGAATTGGAAACTTTTTTGCCATAAAGTATATTTATACTTAAAATTATTTGATATATGAAAGATTAGCATTACATATACTCGTTTTGATATATATAAAAAATGCACAAAAAATATTTAAAATCTCAAGTGTTTATTTGTACTTATCATTCATAAAACAGTTTTTTCAAAGGTTCTTATAAATGGACAGTCTCGTAACAGGAGTAACGGACTCTTTTTCACAATTTCTTTCCGAAAAAGAATCGGATTTAAAAAAACAAAGCACCCGAGGTGTATTAGTTAGTTTTGCGACACCCTTGGGAGATTACGATCTTACATCAAAAATTAATACTCTGATCAGGTTTTTCGAAAGATCGTTCTATTTCGAAATTCCGAATGAAGGGATCCAAATTCTGGGTGTAGATGAAATCTTGCTAATTTCCGAAAACGGTGACGGAAGATTCTCGGCTACGGACAAGAGAGTAAAAGAATGGAAAGATAGATTTATTAACAACTGGCAAATAGTTAACGAAAAAAGGATCCCCCTCTTCATCGGAAGCATGAAATTTATGGTTGAACATCCCATAGATGAATGGCAGGATTTCAATGATTCAACATGGTTTGTTCCGGAATTTTTATTCCTGATGATAAAAGGGAAAATGTTTTTATTTTATAACTTTATTTATAATAGAGGAAATTCCAAAGATTTATTAATAGATAAACTAAACATAAAGCTTCACAAATTATTTACTGACGAAATCAATGCATCAAACCGATCAAGCTTAGGCAGCAAAGTGCTAAATGTAATCGGAAATTCTCCGAAAGACAGGAAAAAGTGGAAGAACCTGGTCAGTCAGGGTTTGGACAAAATTCATGAGAATCGTGTTGACAAAATTGTGCTGTCCCGCAAGGTTGAAATTTTATTATCAGGCGAACAGAATTTAACTGCGCTTTTTATAAAATTAAGAACTAACTATCCTGATTGTTACCTGTTCATTTATCATCACGGCAAATCATCCTTCTTTGGAGCCTCGCCGGAAAAATTAGCCAAATTTTCAGAAGGTAAAATCGAAATTGATGCATTGGCAGGTTCTGCCCCTCGCGGCAAATCTAATGATGAAGATATTGAACTAGAAAATGAATTGCTGCTGGATAAGAAAAATTTGAATGAACATAATTTTGTAGTTGAACATATAAAGAGTGCCATTTCATCTTTAACAACCGATTTTACGGCACAAGACAAATGCAAAGTAAAAAAATTGGCAAACATTCAACATTTATGGACTCCGATTACAGCAAATTTGTCTGACTCGATTTCTATGTTTAAGCTTTTAAAAGAACTCTATCCTACACCTGCGATTTGCGGATATCCAAAAGAGACTGCGTATCAACAGATAAAAAAATTAGAAGCCCACCATCGCGGGTTATATTCCGGTATAATCGGCTGGTTTAATTTTGATAACGAAGGGGAATTTGCAATTGCCATCCGGTCCGCTCTTTCGGTTAATAATAAAATCATTGCGTATGCGGGCGGGGGCATCGTAGAAGATTCGGATCCTGACAGTGAGTACAAGGAAACCGAATTAAAACTGAAAACTATATTGAATTTATTTAATGATGAAAACGAAAATTAATAGAAATATACTTTGGACAGAAACTTTTGTCAGGGAACTTGCCTCGGTGGGAGTTAAATATGCTTGTATTTCTCCGGGTTCCCGCAATACTCCTTTAACATTAGCCTTCGCAAATAATAAAGATATAAAAAAATTTGTTCATATTGATGAAAGAAGTAACGGGTTTTTCGCACTCGGATTAGCTAAATCTTCCAGGTCTCCGGTTGCTTTAGTTTGCACCAGCGGAACAGCAGCTGCGGAATTTTATCCGGCAATAATTGAAGCTTATCAGCAAAGAGTCCCCTTAATTGTATGCACTGCAGATAGACCTCCGGAATTATTGGACTGCGGAGCAAATCAAACTATAAATCAGATTAATCTCTACAAAAATCATATACGATGGTTTTTTGACGCCGGATTACCGGAACCTACCATAAGAAGAATTAAACATATTAAAGTTCTTGCAAGAAGAGCCGTTTATGCAAGCACGATAAGTTCTCGCGGTCCTGTTCATTTAAACTTTCCGTTCAGAAAGCCCTTCGAACCTGAAGCATATACAGATGAGGTTGAAAAGGAAATTATTGACCTTTCTAATTCTGTTTTGCTTAGCAAAAAAGAGTTTTACAAGGAAGAAGAAAAAAAATTAACCTCTGAAAAATGGTTTAAAGAAATAATACGCTATTTGAAGAATGAAGAAAAAGGATTGATAATTGCAGGACCTGAAGATTACGATCAAGCATTTCTTGAAAAATGCCAATTGCTTTCGGTAAAATTAGGCTATCCGATTCTGGCTGACGGAGCTTCACAACTTCGTTTCGGTAAACACGAAAAAGGAAATTTAATTGCAAATTTTGACGGTTTTTTAAGATCCGAATCATTCGTAAAAAAATACCAACCGGATGTAATTATTCACTTTGGACGGACAATTACTTCAAAAGCGCTGGATATTTATTTAGAAAAATTAAATGCAACAAGATTCATGATAAATGAATTCGGCGACTGGTTCGATCCGTCAAATAAATCTACCGCATCATTAGCCTGTAAACCATTCGTATTTTGCGAAACAACATTGCAGTTATTGGAAGAAGAAAATATTTCCAGAAAATCGAACGGATGGCTGAAAACATTTCTCGATGCGGATGCAAAAGCATCAAAAGTAAAAATGGAAATAATTGAAAAAGCCAAATTTCCTATTGAAAGCAGAATCACCGGTGAATTATTAAAATTAATCCCTGACGGTTCACAAATAATGTTATCCAATAGCATGCCTATAAGGGATTTTGATTACTTCGCATCGAGAACAAATAAAGATTTAATTATTTATCACAATCGCGGAGCCAGCGGCATTGACGGGATTACTTCTACCGCGTTAGGAATAATGACAGGTAATCCCAAACCTACTGTTCTAATTACAGGTGATCTTGCTTTTTATTATGACTTGAACGGTCTGCTGGGTGCAAAAAAATATTCTATCCCTCTCATAATTATTTTAGTCAACAATGACGGAGGCGGGATATTCGAAATATTACCGATTTCCGACTACGGTAAAGTTTTTAAAGAATATTTCATCGCCGCACATCATCTAGATTTTGAACCGTTCGTAAAAGGCTACGGAGGAAATTATAAATTAATTAAAAGCTGGGAACACTTTAAAGAGTCATTTAACGAATCACTAAAAGAAAAGAATTTTTCCGTGCTTGAATTTAAAACAGACGCAGTCAAATCATTAGGTGTTCGGAAAAAATTCTGGGATGAAATTGCCAGGCAAATTTAACGAAATGTTAATAGATATCTCCGGGATAAAATTCTCCGTTCAGCGATACGACGATAAAGTTTCGCCCGATGGCATTCCCATCTTTTTTTTACACGGTTTCACAGGATCAGGAAATGATTGGAAGGGTATTATACCTTTCATCAACCAAAAATTTCAAACCTTCACCATAGATTTAATAGGTCACGGAAGAACCGGTTCACCACTTGAAACTTCATTTTATGAAACCAAATCAATTGTTTATCAATTAAAAGCAATTACCAAAAAGATTACGCATAAAAAAATTATTCTTGCAGGATATTCAATGGGCGGACGAGCGGCTCTGTCTTTCGCAGTGGAATTTTCCGGATCACTCGAAGGATTAATACTTGAAAGTTCATCAGCGGGAATTGACGATACTGAATTACGTAAAGAAAGAGTTGAATCCGATAATGAACTGGCAGATTTTATTCAATCTCATTCAATGGAGGAATTTGTAGATTTCTGGATGAATATCGATCTCTTCGAATCACAAAAATCTTTACCGAATGAAAAATTGAGAGAATTAAGAGAGACAAAATTAAAAAATAATCGGGAAGGACTAACCAACACTCTGAGAGGATTTAGTACCGGTAAGATGCCTTCCTTATCAGAAAAACTAAGCTCATTTAAAGTGAAAACTCTTTTAATAACAGGCGAACTTGATAAAAAATTTACCCGGATAAACTCCGAACTTTTATCAAAATTTCAAATTGCCGACCACCAAGTGATAAAAAATGCAGGCCATAACTCTCACCTCGAAAAACCCGCTGAATTCATAAATGTGATTAATTCCTTCCTTAATGAATTCTAATTTCCCTAACTTTTTAATATTTTTGAAAGCTACGAATAATAAATTAGGAGTTAAAATGAGTCACAATTGGATAAAAGCCAAGGACTACCAGGACATTATTTATGAAAAGATGGAAGGAATTGCCAAAATAACAATAAATCGCCCCGAAGTTCGAAATGCTTTCCGTCCCGAGACAGTTATTGAGATGTACGATGCATTTTCGGATGCAAGGGAAGATCAATCAATTGGAGTAATTTTATTAACCGGGAAAGGACCCGCAAAAGACGGCAAATATGCTTTTTGCTCCGGAGGTGACCAGCGAATCCGCGGTGATAAAGGCTATGTGGGTAATGACGGAGTTCCCCGTTTGAATGTACTAGATTTGCAAAAATTAATAAGGAGCATTCCAAAACCGGTTATTGCTTTGGTTGCCGGTTACGCAATTGGCGGCGGGCATGTCCTTCATGTTGTTTGTGATCTCACCATTGCTGCAGACAACGCAATCTTCGGACAAACCGGTCCTAAAGTAGGAAGTTTCGACGGAGGATTCGGTGCAAGTTATTTAGCACGGATTGTCGGTCAGAAGAAAGCCCGTGAAATTTGGTATCTTTGTTTACAATATAATGCGCAGGAAGCATTAGATATGGGACTCGTAAACAAAGTTGTACCGCTTGCAAATCTTGAGGATGAAGGCATTGCATGGGCACGAAGAATTTTACAGCACAGCCCGATGGCGATTAGACTGCTAAAGTCAGGCTTCAACGCCGAACTTGACGGACAGGCGGGAATTCAGGAATTAGCCGGGAATGCTACTTTGCTTTATTATATGAGCGAAGAAGCACAGGAAGGCAAGAAGGCTTATCTTGAGAAAAGGAAGCCTGAGTTTAACAAATTTCCAAAATTACCTTAATAAATTTCAGACTAATTATATGCCGGATAAAGATAAGCCCCCAACTAAATTTGAAAGCTGGATACTTGCAAGCAGACCAAAGACTTTATTAGCCGCAGTCGTGCCTGTGGTAGTAGGCTCCGCAGTAGCTATAGAACAGGGGAAATTTACAATTATATATTCAATAGTTGCATTCATTTGTGCAACTCTTATTCAAGTAGGGACCAACTTTGTAAATGATTATTTCGATTTTCAAACGGGTGCCGATAATGAAAACCGCAAAGGTCCTAAAAGAGGATTAGCACTTGGTGTTATTTCCCTGCATGAGATGAAAATGGGAAGTATTATTGTTTTTTCAATCTCTTTTCTTCTGGGACTTTATCTTGTTTATACGGGCGGGATTGTAATATTAATTATCGGCGTTCTGTCAATTCTTGCAGGGGTTGCGTACACAGCCGGTCCTTATCCGCTGGCATACAACGGATTGGGTGACGTTTTCGTATTTATTTTCTTCGGTGTTGTAGGTACAATGGGAACTTCGTATCTTCATACAAAAGAATTTTCATTTCTCTCATTTCTGGCTTCAATTCCGGTCGGTGCTTTAATTACGAATATATTGGTCGTAAACAACTACAGGGATGTTGAAGAGGATAAACAGGCGAAGAAATTTACGCTGGCTGTTATTCTGGGAAGAAATTTTTCAAGATTTCAATTCATTATTTCTTTGGCAGCTTCCTTTATTGTGCCTGCTGTATTTTATTTCTTTTTTAATTTTCATATCTGGATATTTTTACCATACATAACAATCCCCGTAGCAATCAAGCTAATTAAAATGCTGTACACTTATGATGGATTGCAGTTAAATCAAACATTGGAATTAACTGCTAAATTTTCTGCTTTGTTCGGAATATTATTTGCGCTTGGATTAGCAATATGAAAAACATTGCATTAACATATTCGCCCTATTCGTTAAAATTTAAGAAACCGTTTTCAACCGCAAAAGGAATTATAATTGAAAGAAAAGGAATCTTAATCAATTTGATAGCAGAAACTAAATATAAGGGTATTGGTGATGTAGCTCCTTTTCCTGAATTCGGCTCAGAATCTTACGACGATGCGATTAAGTTTCTTGATAATTTCAAATTGAATCTAAAAGTTGACCTTGATAATATTTACAAAAGTATAGATGAGAATCTGTCGTCGCTGAATAATCTGCCTGCACTTAGACATGGTTTAGAGCAAGCCCTCTTAAATTTGGTATGCAGGGAAAGAAAAACTACTCTGAACAAATTGTTAAGTGTAACTTCGAAAAAAGAATTAAATGTTAATGCAGTTATTGGATTTTTGTCTCCTGCAGAAACTGCCGAAAGATCAAAGGAACTGGTCGGGAATGGATTTTTGACGCTTAAAATTAAAGTCGGGAGAGATGATTTTGAAGAAGATTTGAATTGTATTTCATCGATTAGACAAACAATAAGATCAGGTGTAAAATTAAGGATCGATGCAAATGGTAAATGGACTTTGTCGCAGGCAAAAGATAACTTAAAAAGATTAGAAAAATTTAATATAGAATATGTTGAACAGCCGGTAAAAAATATAGATGATTTTGTAGAGTTATCAAAGCACACTTCAATACCGCTGGCTGCCGATGAATCGTTGAGAACATTTGACGATGCGTTGAACATCATAAAAAAGAAATCCGCCGATGTTCTAATCATAAAACCGATGATGCTGGGCGGAATAACTCCGGTAATTAAAATTATTGAATTAGCCGGGATACACAATGTGAAAACTATAATTACTTCATCTTTTGAATCAAGCATCGGCAGATCGCTAGCGGTTTTTGCTGCATCTTTAATTGGCGATAATTCGGCTCACGGATTAGCCACCTCGGATTATTTTGAAAAAGACATCGCCACTGATCCGTTTCCGGTTATAGGGGGAAAAATTATCCTTTCAAAAGATTAATTATAAATTATTTTCTTAAAAATTATGGATGAACTTATAGAACTTTTAAAACTTAATAAAGCAAAATCTTACAACTCAAAAGCTTTAATAACTTCTCATTTTTCTTTAACATATAAAGAATTTCAGGATCAAGTTACCAAGATAGCCGGGAAGCTTGTTGAATTAGGTATACAAAAAGATGACTTAATAGGCATTTTAAGCAAAAACAATCATGATACGGTAGAGTTAATTTTTGCGTTATGGAAAATTGGTGCAATCCCCCTGCCTGTTAATATCCGCCTCCTTCCGGGTGAAGTAAAAGAACTTTTGGAATTTGTTAATTGTAAGCTTTTATTAATTCACAAGAATATTGCGGAAGAGAAGAAATCAATCGATTTTCCTGTAAATGATTATCCATTTAAATTAGATAATATTCATGCTTTTACTTCCAATCATGCTTTAACCTCCTTAGATGATACGGCTTTAATTTTATTTACATCCGGTTCCACAGGAAAACCGAAAGCAGTTAAGTTATCTTTTAATAACTTAATCAGCAGTGCACAAAACGCAAACGAGTTATTCAAGCACCGTGAAGGAGATAGATGGTTAGCGAGTTTACCTTTTTATCATATCGGGGGATTTTCAATTCTTGTACGCTCGGTTTTGTCAGGCTGTGCAGTAATCATTCCGGATAACTTATCCATTGAAGCAATAAGCGACTCCGTCGAACACTTTTCACCAACTCATCTCTCCCTGGTTTCAACACAATTGAAAAGACTAATTGAATTGAATATTCAGCCCGGTGAAGATCTGCGTTTAACTTTATTGGGCGGAGGATTCTTGGAACCGGGATTAGTACAAAAAAGCATTGATGCAGGATGGAAGACTTGCAAATCGTACGGTTCAACCGAAACGGCTTCATTCATCACAGCATTAAATAGAGAGGATTTTCAGAGGAAACCCGATTCTTCAGGCAAACCATTAGCTTCTAACGAAATTCTGATCTTGGGTAAAAATAATAATCCTTGCAGTGCTATGCATTCCGGTGAAATTGTTGTAAAAGGAAATTCTACCGCAAAAGAATATCTTAATGATCCTGAAGAAAGCAGTCAGAGGTTTGTAAACGGATATTATCATACAGGCGACTTCGGAATTTTAGATGAAGACGGTTACCTTTATGTTGAAGCAAGACGAAACGATCTAATAATTTCCGGCGGTGAAAATATAAATCCTGTTGAGGTAGAAAAGGCAATCGCCGGTTATGAGAAAGTCTCCGAAGTTTGTGTATTCGGGCAGAATGATGATGAATGGGGTGAAATTGTTAGTGCAGTAATAGTATCAGAGAATACCTTTGAATTTCCTTTGGAAGAGTTAAAGAATTATTTAACAGGTAAATTAGCTGGATATAAACATCCCCGGAGAATTTATTTTATTGAGGAATTACCCAAAACTGAATTAGGAAAAGTATTAAAGGAAAAAGTAAAAGAATTAATCGCCCAGTACAAAGTATAATTTTTTTTACCGGAATTTTATTCTTCCATATGGTTCGTAAATGCTTTAAACAACTCTTCCGGCATGTTCATCTTTTTCCATGATATTTTATCGACAAAAACATGAACCGTTTTAACTTTTGTACACCTCTCTCCTTTTGAATTCCTTATTTCATACTCAAGTTCAAACGATGACGTGCGCAATTGCGAAACCTTTACGATTATGGTAACCATTTCCCCGCCGTTTACCGGCTTGTGGTAAGATGCTTCTGAATGGATAATCGGAACAATATAGTTATCATTTGTCCAATAACTTTCCTGCAAATTAAAACTTTCAATTAATGCTTCATAGGCAGCATGGCAAAATTCATAAACTCTTCCGAAAAATAAAATTCCGGCAGGATCACAATCGTAAAAATTCACCTTCTTTTTATAACTAAACATGAGTTTTATCCTACTATCAAAATGTTTGTTTCATCTAATAAGTTTCTGGGAATAGCTTTTATTATATCATCATTGAGAGTAGAAATTAGATCTCTCTTAAGCAGTACCTTACTAGTGTCATAATTTAATTCTCAAATATAATTAAAGTTTCAGGGAATAAAAAAGTTGTTTTGGTAGTGCTTTTTAACCAATTGAAAAACGATACAATATTTTTTAGAATTGCATTCATTAATCACCGTTTAAACCAAATAAATCGAGAACAATTTCCTCCAGGACAAATTGGACGCACACCATCCACAGGATTCAATCAAGAAAGTCCGAACCGGTATTTTATTCTTTTTTATTTTTTCAAACTATATTTTGTGAATTGGATATAGTTATAAGATTTTAGGCTGAATAGAAAATTCAAATTTCGATTCGTCAATTACTTTCATGTTCTATTTATCAAACTTTTCAAGTTTTACATAAAATCATTTCAGAGCATCCTGTATTTAATGTACATTATTAGTCTTTATAACTCAATAAATTAACAAAAGATAATTTCTATGTTAGTATAAGCACACTCAATTTGAACATCTAACGCATTACAGTTAAATTTATATTCTGAATACAATTAATCTTCAAAAAACAAAAAGGTGTTCTCAATATGAATAACATATTATCAATCGGTTCTAAGTTTCCTGAATTCAAGAAAACAGCGACAATATCAACAGAAAAAGGTAAAGAATTTTCCGATGTAACATCGGAAGATCATAAAAAAGAAGGTAAATGGATGGTGATGTTTTGGTACCCAAAAGATTTTACTTTTGTGTGCCCGACCGAAATAGCCGAATTTAACAGAAACTTTGATGAATTCCGTGACAGAGATGCAATGCTGCTCGGTGCTTCAACGGATAGTGAATTCGTTCATCTTGCATGGAGAAAAGATCACGAAGATTTAAAAGAATTGAAATTCCCTTTGATCGCTGATACTTCAAAAACATTGGCAGAATCTTTAGGAATACTTGAGTCAGAAGAAAAAGTTGCATACAGGGTAACTTACATAGTTGACCCGGACGGAATAATCCGCTGGGTATCGGCTAATGATTTGAATGTCGGAAGAAATGTTAAAGAAGTACTAAGAGTTCTTGATGCACTTCAAACAGACGAACTCTGTCCGTGTAATTGGGAAAAAGGACAAGAAACATTAAATGTCGCTTAACTAAACTTTTTAAGGGGCTGTTTACAAAATTGAGATTCCAGGTTTGACCTGGAATCTCAATTATAGAAATTCTGGAAAAATGAGATTTTGAATCGAGTTCAGAACGACACTTCCGGAGTTTGGAACAACCCTTATCATATTAACCTACCAAACTAATAATTTCATAGGTGTAATATCATGTCCCTAAATGAAACTAAGATAGATTTATTAAAAGATCTCTCTATTGATGAGAATACAATTTTCCCTGCATTGGAAACAATGGTTGCGGGTGAAACCAGGTATTTGCGAGATTTAAGAATAAATCTAAAAAACACACTGAATTCCGAGAATATAAATCTAAAAGAGGCTTATTTAATTGCCCTGGCGATAGCTTTGAACGAGAAAAACAGAATTCTAGCAGACGCATTTTTGACGCATGCAAAAAGCAACGGTGCAAACGAAGCTGAAATAGCTGAAGCACATGCTTGCGCATCAATGCTGGCAGTTAATAATGTATTCTACAGATTTCGTCATTTTATCCGCGGGAGTAATGATAAATATCAGACAATGCCGGCAGGAATAAGAATGAACATTATGATGAACCCGGTTCTCGGCAAAGAATTATTCGAATTGATGAGTCTTGCAGTTTCCGCGGCAAACGGATGTGAGTCATGTTTAAATTCCCATGAAGAGTCGGTAAAAAAATTAGGCTCTTCCGAAGTAAGAATATTTGATGCTGTCAGATTGGCTTCAATTGTAAAAGGATTATGCGTAGCTATGCAGTGAATAATCACTTGATTCAAGCACCTAATCTATTTTATAAGCTGGGTGCTTTTTTATTCATAGAAAAATATAATTTAAGACTATACTTTTTTAGCCAAAGAAGGATTTATACTTAATATTAGGGAATAATTAAAATCACTTAATAATCTATTAGCTTATAATAGGATAAGTATATGAATCGAATCAATAAGGAAGTAAAAAGAAAGTAAAATTAAAATTACACCCAAACCATAATTAACTCTCTGCATAATTTTATTGGAAATGAATTTTTTAGCCCAATACAATATGTTGGAAAGAGTGAATAAATAAGAAGCAAGTCCTAACCCTCCGACGATTAAAAAGATCAATGAAATTTGGGGTGTAAATTCGGCTACGAGTCCCAGAGCTTTTATAAATTTTACACCGATTAGCCACCATACAATCATCATAGGATTTGTAACCGCGAGAGAGAAACCGGTAACATAGGATAATCTTTTACTCTTTAAAGTAGGATGACTTAGTTCAAGCATGTTTGCCTTTTTAGCATCTTTGAATGTAAGATAAGAAAGAAGCCACAGAATTACAGTTGCGACCAATCCAAATACAGCCACTACAATTTTTTCTTTTAAGAATGGGGCAACCCCGAATAGTGCAATACAACCATACATAACATCAGAGCTTACCGAGCCTGCTGCAACCAGGTATGCAGCATGTTTGTGATTATTCAGTGACCGTTTTGCAATCTCAATTTGCGTAGCCCCAATAGGTATGGCTGTGAGAAAACCCATTATGTATGTCACCAATAGAAATAAAAAAGTGTCCATTTTCCCTTATTTATAATTTCTAATTCATCTTTTTAGGTGACAATTTCAAAATTTTCTTGTACTTGCCCGGAGATAGTTTTAATCTGCCTACTTGTTTCGGAAATAATTTCATCCAGATTAAGCGATTGAAAACATCTTACTTCCTTACATGTTTTTGCCAATTTATTTATGCAGCTAATATTTCTGCAAGGACTCGGTGCAATAAAAGTTCTTGAAGGTGCATCCTGATTAGCTGCAAAGTATCCTGCAACTTTTGAATCATAGCCGTAAATATGCGGGGGAGTCCCTCCGAATATTGAAAATACCGCTGTATTATTCCTTAAACTTTTACCGGTACTGCTATAATATTTCCGAGCTGCCGCCAAATGGAGATTACCCGTATCGCCGGTGAAAAATACATCGGTTAAATCAATGAGTGCCGAATAAGTATCAAGTTTCATCGAAGCCGGTACAATAACAATTTTTTCCCTTTTATCCGAGGGCAAAGATTCCAGCAGTACTTGCTCAATATTCTTTTCAACATGTCCTGCACCTAACAATATGGTACAGTCGAAATTGGTTAATTTTTTTAATAATTCGATTTGATAATTGATAGGTATTCTGGTAAACTTTGCAGAGGCATCGGGATTAAACATGATAACTGGTTTATTTCGTGCTATCTCATGGTTATCGAGAAATTCATTAGCTTTTTCTATTGCACTTTCCGACAGATATATTTTTGCTCCGGTGAAACTCCGGTAAAAATCAGCATTTATCAATTCCGGAAACATGTTACCTACAAAACGGTAGCATTGAAAATTTATATTATTAACAACGTTGTCAAACTTTTCGTTTCTCATTAACTCCGCAGCCATTGAGTGGTAATGAATTACTTTTTTATTTTTAAATATTTCATTAGGGATCATCGGGCTGAAGTTAATTATTAGGTCATATTTTTTATGATTAACAATACGAGAAAGTTCTATAAAATCATTTTCACTTAGGAAAGGCTTCCCGTTGAAAATGGGATATAAATTTGAAATGTCCGGATGGCCTTGCAAGAGATCTCCTGCAACCTTTTTTACAACCATATCAATTTCAGAATGTGGAAATAGTTTTTTAAGTGCCAGCACTCCGTTAGAAGTGATTACCGCATCACCTATATTCAAATCTCCGACTACAAGAAATTTACTTAAATTTTTTACTTGTTCAATTTGTTGCATTTGCTGCCACAGAAGAGATTTTATTAATACTTTATTTCCTAGAAGATTTTCACAAAAAACATCAACCATTCGTGCACCATGTACCGGGAAAATATCTGTAACGATACTAGTTAGCTTGAAAAATCTCCGGAACTGTACTTCTTTTTTATTCACCATAAATACACCGCTATTTATCCGTAATAATAGTTAAGCATCTTTTTAAAAGCTCAAGAATTAAATCTTGAGTTTTTCCCAGCTAAAATTTTTAACGTGTTTTCATGTTTTAACAAATTCTAAAAGTCGAAGTATGTCTCAGCTTCTGAAATTTGATACCACATTTTTCCCGCTAAACAAAAATAATCTTTCCTTAAAATTATTTTTATCTTTCCCCTCTTTTAAAGAAAATGATTTTGTTCACCAATTTTATTAAACGCGCCTTTGAACTTCAATTCACTTCCTTGTATCTACTTAGGATTGTGTCCTGCAATAATTTTCATTATAAAATTTTAATTTGTGATTCAAATCCAAGCGTTTTATTATTAGACGAACTGATATATCAATTGGTTCTAATGAAATCGATAAATCCCAATATGGTTATTTGAATAAATGTTAGGAAGGGAATATTAAAAGTGATTTGGATATAAACATCAATTTTTGTGAAACAAAAATATTTCACTAACTCAAGTAAAGCTCTGCCAATGATATTGAGATTGTGTAAATAGTGTCATACGGAACTAGATTCTTCATAGGAATCATTCGGATATCAACTCTGAATTACTTTAAAGGAAGTTTCCGAACCTTCATAAGGAATATTGATCGTATAAAAAGTAAATAAATTTTGCAGCCGCAGCATTCTGTCTCTAAGCATGTGACGTTTTCATAATACAAATGTTGTAACAATGTAACTCTTTTTTTATAATCTGGTATCCTCCTTATATCAGATTAAGTACATCTAAGAAATGAGTTTCTCAATGTTGCGGGAAAATACTCTTCACAAGGTTTGCAATAATACAAAATAAATTTTTAAACCTATCGGATAATGCGTGTTCATTAATTTGTTTAGGCAGCATCTTCTTCAACAATGTTCTCAGCCATTAGCATTTTGTGAACAGCTGAGGCACATTTTCTTCCTTCGGCAATTGCCCAAACTATTAGAGACTGCCCTCTCCTCATATCGCCGCAGGCAAATACTTTATTAAGTGTTGTTGTATGTGCATCATCGTGATCACCGAATTCCGCTTTTACATTTCCGCGTTTATCCAATTCCATACCGAGTTCATTAAGTTCTTTCAATAATCCTTCCTGCACAGGATGGACAAAACCGGCAGCAATTAGCACGAGGTCTGCAGGCAGTTCAAAGTCTGTCCCGGGAACATCTATAAGTCTACCGTTTTCAAATATTACTTCGCAGCATTTTAAAGCTGTTATTTCTCCTTTATCATTCCCGATAAATTCCTTGGTATTTATGCTCCATCTTCTTTCAACACCTTCCTCGTGACTTGAAGAAGTACGCAGCACCAAAGGATAATAAGGCCACGGTGTAGTTTCCGCTCTTTCAGCAGGAGGTTTAGGCATAATTTCGAGCTGCGTAACTGATTCAGCATCCTGCCTGTTTGATGTACCCACACAATCCGAGCCTGTATCTCCACCGCCAAGTATAATTACATTTTTCCCTTTTGCAGTAATCTGATTTTGAATAGTCTGCCCTGCATTTACTTTATTCTGCTGAGGAAGGAATTCCATTGCAAAATGAATTCCTTTCAAGTTTCTGCCGGGCATCGGAATGTCCCTAGGCTTTTCAGAACCGCCTGCTAATATTAATGCATCATAATTATCAATTAATTCTTTACCGGAAATATCCACACCTACATTAACACCGGTTCTGAATTCAACACCTTCGATTGCCATTTGTTCAATTCTTCTGTCAATGATCCATTTTTCAAGTTTGAAATCGGGGATACCAAAGCGTAAAAGTCCGCCAACTTTTTCGTTTTTTTCGAATACGGTAACGGAATGACCTGCCCGAACTAATTGCTGCGCTGCTGCTAAACCTGCCGGACCGGATCCGACGATTGCTACTTTTTTTCCGGTAAGGACATAAGGCATCCTGGGCTTCACCCAATTCTCTTCCCATCCTTTATCAATTATAGTTCGCTCAATGGATTTTATGGTCACGGGTTCCTCATTTATGCCGAGAGTGCAAGCACTTTCACATGGCGCCGGACAAAGTCTTCCGGTAAACTCGGGAAAATTATTTGTGGAGTGAAGATTATCAAGTGCCTCTTTCCAATGCCCCCGATATATAAAATCGTTCCATTCGGGAATGTAATTTTGAACCGGGCATCCAGTATCACCGTGACAAAACGGAATGCCGCAGTCCATGCACCTAGCACCTTGAATTTTAGCATCTTCCGAAGAAAAACGTTTTTCGAATTCCTTAAAATGTTTTACTCTTTCCTGCGGAGCATCTTTTTTTAACGATGCTCTTTTATATTCTTTTAAAGCCTGTCGGTTTACCCATTCGCTACCTCCGCAAATGCAATCTTTTTATTTTTTAGTTCACTACTATCAGCTTTTTCTTTAGCAAGACGCAGCACTGCTTTTTTATACTCACCGGAAATAATTTTCCAGAAACTTTCTTTTTCTTTTTCCCAATTTTCAAGAATGAGTCCGGCTCTTTTTGAACCAGTAAATTTATAATGGTTTTGAATTAATTTGTGCACTTCTTCAACATCTTCATCATGTACAAGATATTCGAGATCAACCATTTCTTGATTAATATATTGCGGAAATTTTCTTGCGGGATCCCATACGTAAGCAATTCCTCCTGACATTCCGGCGGCAAAGTTTCTTCCCGTATTACCTATCACTACTACTCTGCCTCCCGTCATATATTCACAAGCATGATCACCTACACCTTCAACAACAGCATTTACTCCTGAATTTCTAACCGCAAATCTTTCACCCGCAACACCGTTTATATATGCTTCACCACTTGTTGCTCCATAGAGACATGTATTCCCTATAATGATATTCTCTGCAGGATCAAATGTGACTTCTTGAGGTGCCCTAACCACCAGTCTGCCACCGGAAAGCCCTTTACCGGTATAATCATTTGACTCACCTGTAAGTAGTAAGTCTACACCTTTTGCTAAAAACGCACCGAAACTTTGACCGGCTGTTCCCCGTAAATCAATCTTAATCGTACCATCGGGCAATCCTTTTTCGCCGTATTTTTTTGCAATTTCACCCGAAAGCATAGCTCCGGCAGTTCGGTTAATATTCCTGATACTGCCTTCAATTGTAACAGGCTTTCTAGACTCGATTGCTGGTTTAGCTTGTTTTATGAACTCAATATCAAGTTGTTTTTCCAAACCATGATTTTGCTCCCGTGTATGGTAAAGATTGGTATTATACAACGGCGTCGGTTTGAAGAGTGGTTTGCTCAAATCTATTCCACGCGCTTTCCAGTGATCATACGGACGAACAGAAATTATCTTCTCTATTTTTCCAATCATTTCATTGAAAGTTTTAAATCCTAAAGATGCCATTATCTCTCTAACTTCTTCAGCTACAAAAAACATAAAGTTTATTACATACTCAGGTTTACCCGTAAATTTTTTTCTAAGTTCGGGATCTTGGGTGGCAACACCAACCGGGCAGGTGTTCAGATGACATTTTCTCATCAGTATGCATCCTTGCGTGACTAACGGCGCAGTAGAAAATCCGAATTCTTCCGCACCGAGTAGAGCACCGATAACAACATCCCGTCCGGTTTTTATCTGTCCGTCAACTGCAAGAAAAACTCTGTCTCTCAGTCCGTTAAGCAATAAAGTCTGATGCGCTTCACTTAACCCTAGTTCCCACGGTGTACCGGCATATTGAATTGAAGAAATGGGGCTTGCCCTGTACCGCCATCATGTCCGCTTATCAATATATGATCAGCATGAGCTTTTGCCACACCAGCAGCCACTGTTCCCACACCTGCTTCAGATACCAGTTTAACACTGATTCTGGCTAATGGATTAATATTTTTTAAATCAAAAATTAATTGTTTTAAATCTTCGATCGAATAAATATCATGGTGCGGCGGCGGACTTATTAAAGTAACACCCGGAGTACTGTGACGGATTTTAGCAATAATTGAGTCAACTTTGAATCCGGGGAGTTGTCCTCCCTCTCCCGGTTTTGCACCTTGCGCCATTTTTATTTGAAGTTCATCGGCATTTACAAGGTAATGAGCCGTAACACCAAACCTGGCAGACGCGACCTGTTTTATCGCAGAGCGCATGCTGTCGCCGTTCGCAAGAGTAATGAATCTTTCCGGATCTTCACCGCCCTCCCCGGTATTTGATTTACCCCCGATTTTATTCATTGCTATGGCAAGTGAAGTGTGTGCTTCACGGGAAATTGAACCAAAACTCATTGCGCCGGTTGAAAATCTTTTTACTATTTCAGATGCAGGCTCAACCTTTTCCAGCGAAATCTTTTTTCCACTTGTATCAAACTCAAACAAACTTCTTAATGTAACTCTTCGCTTTCTCTGATTATTAATTAATTCGGCATATTCCTTATAAGTACTGTACTCGTTTCTCCTGGTGCTTAATTGCAACTTTGAAATAGTTAATGGATTCCACAGATGTTTCTCACCGTCAATCCTGAAATTATATAAACCTCCTACGTCAAGTGAGCTTTGATCGATTTGAGGGTCAAGTGCCTGCTTGTGTCTTCTTCTGGTTTCCTCCTCCAGCATTTCCAAACTTAAGCCCTCCAACTTAGTTGGAGTGCCTGTAAAATAATTTTCTACTATTTCACTATCCAAACCAACGGCTTCAAATATCTGAGCACCGCAATATGACTGCAAAGTGCTAATTCCCATCTTACTAAAGATTTTAAATAGTCCCTTACTAACAGCTTTTACAAAATTTGCCTTAGCCGCTTTATAATCTTTAATCTCGGGCAGGTAACCGTTTTTTGTCAGTTCTGCAATAGTTTCATACGCCAGGTAAGGGTTAATTGCGTTAGCACCATATCCGCATAATAATGCAAAGTGAAATACCTCTCTAGCTTCGCCGCTCTCAATGATTATCCCGGTTTTAGTTCTCAAGCCTGATTTAAGCAAGGCATGATGTACTCCCGAAACTGCAAGTAAACTCGGAATAGCCGCACTGTTTTCATCTATACCTCTATCGGAAAGAATGATTAAAGAGATACCTGATTTCACCGCATCAACAACTTCCGTACAAATTTGGTCCAGGCGTTCGCGCATGTTATGACGAACATTCGGGTTAAATAATAACGGGATGGTCATTGATTTAAAATGACCTTTTGTAATATGCCTTATTTTCTCAAGCTGCGAATTTGAAAGCAGGGGATGTTCAAGCTCTAGCCTATGTGCATGCAACGGAGTTTCAGCAAGCAGGTTTTGTTCCGGTCCGATGTAAGTAGTTAACTCCATCACCAATTCTTCTCTAATCGGATCGATCGGGGGATTTGTAACCTGTGCAAATGATTGTTTGAAATATCTATACAACATTTGGGGACGTTCGGATAATATTGCCAGTGCGGCATCTGTTCCCATTGAACCGACTGCATCGTGTCCTTCTTGCGCCATCGGCAACATAACCTGCATCAGATCTTCTTTTGTATAACCGAAGATCCTTTGACGTATATGAAGCGATGCCGGATCAGCATTGAAGATATAATCAGGAGAAGGCAAATGAGTAAGTTTTATCATATTTTCATTTACCCATTTTCGATACGGTTTTCTGACAACAATATCTTTCTTTACTTCTTCATCATCTATTATTCTTCCCTGTTGAAGATCGAGAATAAACATTTTACCCGGTTGAAGTTTGCCTTTCTTCTCCACGTTCTCAGCATCAACACTATAAGTACCGGCTTCGGATGTAAGAACAACGAGACCGTCTTTAGTTATAACATAACGTGAAGGTCGCAATCCGTTTCTGTCCAATGTTGCTCCGATAATATTTCCATCGGTGAAAACAACGGCAGCAGGACCGTCCCACGGTTCCATCATAGTTGCATGATATTCATAAAACGCTCTTCTGTCGGGATCCATCAAATCGTTTTTAGACCATGCTTCGGGTATCATCATCATCATCGCATGAGGCAAACTTCTTCCGCTCATCACTAAGAGTTCGAGAACTGAATCGAAGGTCGCCGAATCACTTTGTCCTTCCATAATTATCGGAAGCATACGTCTTAAATCTTTTCCGTAGTAAGGAGATTCCATCACTGCCTGGCGTGCTGCCATCCAGTTTTTATTTCCGCGAAGTGTGTTAATTTCTCCGTTATGTGCAATCATCCTAAAAGGATGAGCAAGATCCCAAGTTGGAAATGTATTGGTAGAAAAGCGCATGTGTATCATCGCCATTGCAGATTTTAAATCGGGATCGCTCAAATCTTTATAATAGGCTGTCATTTGCGGCCCGAGCAACATGCCTTTATAAATTAATATTTTACTGGAAAAAGATGGGACATAATATTTACTTCTATCGCACTTCAATTCTGTTCTGACACGGTGATCAATAATTCTTCTAATCAAATAAAGTTTCCTCTCAAACTCATCTTGCGATGCTATCTTCTT
>CAVVVS010000116.1:0-66360 GCA_963751355.1 uncultured Ignavibacteriales bacterium
CGACCAATCGCTCAGATAAATATTGAAATATCCGTATTATCGCAGTCGGTACATATTAACAATTATGAAGAAATTGTACCGGGATTGCATGGATTGATTCTTGAAGAGGGAAATTACAGAGGTGTTTTACTTCCGCAGGTTGCTACAGAAAATAATTATACCCTGCCTCAATTTCTGGAGGCTCTTTGTCTGAAAGCAGGGTTACCGCCGGATGAATGGGAAAAGGGGATGCTAAACATCTATTCGTTCACCGCAACGGTTTTTTCTGAATTAGGCAGGAGAAAGAAAACTTATGAGCGTAATTAGAAAACCTGCCGTGGCAGGTACTTTTTATCCGGAAAATCCCGATGAGTTGAAAAATGAATTAAAATTACTGCTGTCACTGGTGCAATCTTCTTTGGGACCGAAAAATATTACGGGAGTAGTTTCGCCTCACGCCGGATACATTTATTCCGGCAGGACTGCTGCATATGCTTTCAATTTATTGAAGAATAAAAATTTCAAAACCGTTATCATTATCTCACCCAGCCACAGAGAATATTTTGCAGGCAATTCTATTTACGACGGCGACGCTTATGAGACTCCGCTAGGACAAGTACCTCTAAATAAAGAATTAATAGAAAAAATAATTACCGGCAGTAAATCGATTTTTGCAGGGAAAAAAGGTCATACGGAAGAACATGCAATCGAAGTGGAAATCCCTTTCTTGCAGTTTGTGTTGTCCGACTTTTCAATTGTACCCATTGTAATGGGAGATCAAAACAGAGAATATGTTGATGAACTGGCAAATCAACTTGCTCGACACATTTCCAAAGATACCGTAATGGTGGCTAGTTCAGATTTATCTCATTATCATAACAAAAACGAAGCCGAAAAATTGGATTCGATTATTGAAAAAAATATTGCCGATTTCAATTATGATGAACTTATGGATAATCTGGAAAGAAGGGTTTGTGAAGCATGTGGAGGCGGCCCAATTGCAGCAATGATGAAAGCTTCCCATTTGGTCAACAAAAACAAATCGCGCATTTTGCACAGAAGCGATTCGAGTGATACTTCGGGTGACAGGAGTCAGGTGGTAGGGTATCTTTCGGCAGTAATTTACGGAGAATAAATATCTTTTCGAATCCTGATATAACGATAATCG
This sequence comes from uncultured Ignavibacteriales bacterium, assembly GCA_963751355.1. Taxonomy (GTDB): domain Bacteria; phylum Bacteroidota; class Ignavibacteria; order Ignavibacteriales; family Ignavibacteriaceae; genus CAVVVS01. The sequence goes on from CAVVVS010000116.1 coordinate 1,148, forward strand.
GCGCAGGTAAAATTGCAAATTCAATTGCTCCAGCATTAAAGAGTGCCGGTTACAGAATTTCGTATGTCGTCAGTAAAAATATTAACTCAGCACAAAGTCTTGCCGAAAAGCTTAAAATTAAGGATTACTCAAATTCACTGAATAAAATTCCTTCTCGATGTAATATCTTTGTTCTTAGTGTTCCTGATAATGAAATTGAACCTACTGCGAAAAAATTGTCCAAACTAAAATTAAATTTCAAAAATTCCCTCTTCATTCATTTTTCCGGTTCCGAAGATATTTCTGCCTTGAAAGCACTTCATGATAAAAAAGCAAACGCAGCGGCTTTTCATATTATGCAGACTTTCCCATCAAAAAAAACTGTCGATATTAAAAACTGTTATGCTGCTATTGAAATAAAAGCAAAACCTGTAGAATTATTTTTAAATAAACTTGCTGTAGATTTAAAGTTGAATCCGGTAGAAATTGATTCCAATAAAAAAACGTTATATCACTTGGCAGGAGTTTTTGCTTCTAACTTTTTTACGGGTAATTTGTACACATCTGAATTTTTGCTGAATAAATGTACGGGTAATGATATCAACGCTCAAGAATTATTAAAACCGATCATAAATTCTACCTTATTAAATATTAAAAATAATGGTGCATCCGGAGCTTTATCCGGCCCGGTGCAGCGAGGAGATATTAAAACTATAAAAAAACATTTAAGCGAAATTATTCTTCTGAAGAACCGTGAATTGAAATTAAGCTATATTACGCAATCGTTGAACCTTCTTAATTTAATTAAGGATGACGATATGAAACCCGAACATAGTATGATTAAAGAGTTATTAATTGCTGAACTGAAAAGATCGATTTAATTTACCGGTGATATAATTTATGGAAATGCAATGCTAAAAAAGGATCTAAACTTATTATAATAAACCGACAAGTGGCTTGACAAATTTCACTGATTTGAAACGGTCTGTCTTTCTTTAATGCTGTCTGCCCCTCATGTTGGATTATCGGGGCGTTTCACACTCCATGGAAGGATTGAGTACTTTTAGGAAAGCTTCGATTAAAAATACTAATTAAAAGGTAACAAGGCAGGTTTTTGGATTTGCTATAAATATAAGGCAAAACAAATCTGAAGTTATGTAAATAATCATATTATTTAATTTTGGGCAGTATTGGAGATTTAAGTTGTCTTTTATTGAACAATTACAAAAATCAAATGAGATCAGCGAATGCAGCTTTTATTATTTCTTTCAGATCGAAAGGAGAAATACAAATTTGCATTCCTCTAATACCCGCACTAATATAAATTTTCTCCAATAGCTGTGCTGTCTCTTCGACGTAAACCGGATAATCCTTTTTCATTCCGATTGGTGAGCAGCCGCCTCTAATATATCCCGTTAACGGAAATAAATCTTTCACTTTCACCATTTCTATCTTTTTATTTCCACCGGCAGAAGCAGCTTTTTTTAAGTTTAACTCAACTGTAACCGGGATGCAAAAAACAATGGTGCCAGTTTTATCACCGTTTGCAACAAGCGTTTTAAACACTGTTTCTTCTTCGGCGCCGATTTTATGTGCAACGGTTGTACCGCTTAAATCACTTTCATTCACTTCATAGTTGTGAATAGTATGAGAAATTTTATTTGCTTCCAAAATTCTAACTGCATTTGTTTTTGCCATATTAATCTTTACTTAATCTAGGTGTTCTATTGAATTTTAAATCATCATAACGCAAACTGTAATTTTCAGCTTTCAACAGAAACCTTGTGTAGGGATGTTCCGGGTTGGTAAATATTGTTTGTGCCTTGCCTTGCTCTACAATTTCACCGTTGTACATTATTAATATTTCATCACAAAGTTTGCGTAGAATTTTTAAATCGTGCGAAATAGCTATCATCGTTAATGAATAATCTTTCATAATCAGTTTGAATAGGTTTAATAGATTCAACTGAGATTCAATATCCTGTGCGGAAAACGGTTCGTCCAGGATCAATAGTTCGGGTTTAGCGGCTAAAATTCTTGCCAGAGCGGCTCTCTGCTGTTCTCCTCCGCTTAACTCGTATCCCTTTCTCATCCATAAATCTTCCGGAAAGTTAAGAGAATTAAAAATTTCTTTTTTTAACGGCTCAAAATTAATTCTATTTCTATTTCTTATCTTTATCGTTTCTTCAACAATAGAATTTACGGTGCGCAGCGGATTTAAAATTTCCCCGTTATTTTGAAACAAAATTTGCACCGGGCTTGTTCTAATATTTATCCATTCTTTCGATTTATTGAAAATTACTTTGCCTGCGGTGGGCTTTAAAATCCCTGTAATAATCTTAGCGAGTGTAGTTTTACCGCTTCCTGATTCTCCAGCGATGCCGAGTGCTTTGCCCTGTAAAAGTTCGAAAGAAATATCCTTGAGAATTTCTATCGATTCGATCTGCTTCGAAAAGAATGAACCGGGTTGAACCGAATAGTAAATATGTTCTGCAGTTAATAAAGTTTTCATATATTTAATTTTTTATGTGCGGTCAAAAATCCGTTTAATTCAGAAATAGCTGAAGCCTTAAAAAAATCATCGGTCAAATAAAAATCCGAAAGTTCTCCGTCTGAAAGGAAAGCAATTTTGTCACTTATGCTTTTTGCAAAAATCAAATCGTGTGTTACTAAAAGAACCGTATTCTCGTCATTTTTAACATATTCTTTTAATCTCAACAAAAATAGATTAGCAATAGCGGGATCAATACCCGATGTGGGTTCATCCAGTATTATAATTTTAGGTTTACTCAACAATGCAATAGCGAAGTTAATTCTTTGAGCCATACCGTCGCTCACTTCATAAGCATACCGCCGGGATAGCTCTTCATAACCGGGGAGAAGAAGATATTTCAAAAGCCCGTCGATTTCATCTTCATTCAATGCCAATCTTTCAAAGTAATAACTGAATTTTTTTAAGTGGTCAAAACTGTTAACCGAATCCTGAAATACGTACTTAATTTGATTTCTCCTGATTTCGAGAAGCTGTTCCCCGGACAATGCGAGTATGTCTTTACCCTTAAAAAGTACTTTGCCTTCCACCGAATAAAATCTTTTATCCAACAAATTTGTTAAAGATTTTATAAGAGTCGACTTACCGCTGCCATTTTTACCGAGAATCGTAAAGATTTGATTCTTTTCAAGCCGGAAATTTATATCTCTTAAAAGGGTGTGAGAGTTATTTAGAACAATATATTTCAGAGATACATCAAGCATTTAAAAAACCTAATAATTTTTGTATTTGTCCGACAAAATAATAAATTAACAGCAAAATTATTATCATTATTTTTTCGCGGATGATTAAATGCGATTTAAGCAACTACTCTTAATTTTACTGCTATTAATTGTCGGCATTTTACCGGCTTGTAAAACCGGTTCTCCAACAAAATTTAACGGAGTTGTTGTAGGGATTTCGTCCGATGTCAATTCACTTAACCCCCTTTTCTCTTTTACCGTAAACGAAGGCAACATTTCCGAGCTGCTTTATTTAAGCCCTGTACAATTCGAATGGGATTCGCTGAAGGGAGAGTTAGATCCTAAACCGATGCTCGCCGAAAGCTGGCAATGGTCAAAAGATTCTTCTTCGATTACCTTCCATTTCAGAAAGGACGTAAAATGGTCCGACGGAGTTCAGTTTACCGTTAAGGATGTTGTATTTTCGTTCGATCTATATTCCGATCCTCTTATACAAAGCAGGTTGTTCGGCACATTTAAAAGTCTGAGTACCGATACATCGCAGCATATTAACATGCATAAAACGTTTAAGATAGTGAACCCTTATGAATTGGTAGTTAATTTTAAAAAAGGTGCTGTTCCGAACCTAATTGATTTAAATGTTCCTATAATTCCTGAACATGTATTTAAAAACATTGACAGAAAGAATATGATAACCGCCGAAAAAGATCATAACTCGGTGTTTGATGGAGCTTTTATTTTACAAAAGTGGAATAGAAATCAATCAATAATTTTGGAAGCAAATAAAAAATCATTTTTATATAAACCGGGAATCATAGATCGGCTAATTTTTAAGGTGATACCCGATTACAGTTCGAGGTTGACCCAGCTCAAAAAGGGCGAAATCGATTTAATGGAAGATATTAAAGCAGATGATGTTCCATCTTTAAGCAAAATGAATAATTTAAATATTTCAGCCATAAAAGGTCGCGAATATGATTACATAGGATGGAATAATCTCGATCCTGCTGTTTATAAAAAAAGCAAAAAAGTAGCTCCAAATAAATTTTTTGCAGATCCACTTATAAGATCGGCATTAACCTATGCTATAAATAGGGAAGAAATTTTACACGAATTTCTGGATGATCATGGGCAAGTAGCTTACGGTCCGGTCGCTCCCATATTTAAATCGGTGGTGGATACCAATTTGAAATCCCGTAAATACGATCCTGCTGAAGCAAAAAAACTTTTAGCACAAGCCGGATGGAAGGATACGAATAATGATGGCATACTCGACAAAAACGGTCAAAAATTTTCATTTACTTTGTATATACCTTCGGGAAACCCTTTAAGGGAATTCGCCGCTAACGTGATTCAAAACAATTTAAGGATTATCGGAATAGATGTTAAAATTAAATCGATGGAGCCTCAAGTATTTTTCGGTAAGATGTTCGATAAGGATTTTAATGCATGGATGGCAGGCTGGTCGGTTCCGATTCCTTTAAATCTTAAACCTTATTGGGATTCGAATCTGGAAGATAATGTTTTGAACGTAGCCAGTTTTCAAAATAAGCAAGTTGATACTTTTTTCAATAAAATTGACAACGAAAGGTCGAGGGAGAAAAGAAATTTGTTAATAAAAAAAGTTCAAGATATCATTTATAAAGATGAACCGGTAACATTTTTGTACTGGATTGATAATATAGTTGCCTTTAACAAAAGAATTAATAACATACATGTTACTCCTTTAGGAGCTGTCTCGCATTGCTGGAATTGGTCGGTTAATTAATAATTGAATTATGATAAGGGAAATAACCGGAATAATATTTAAAAGGATACTTACTTCGTTAATAGTATTATTTTTGTTGATAACTTTTATATTTTTCCTTTTGCGTATTTCACCGGGGGATCCAGCTCAAAAGTTTGTTTCTCCGGAACTTAGTCCCAAGTTAGCGGAAAAAGTTAGAGAATCATTCAACCTAAACCAATCTGTTCTTAAGCAATACGAAACGTTCATAGTTAACATGGCAAAAGGTGATTTTGGAATATCATATACTTTTAGGGAGCCTGTACTTACCGTTATTGGTGATTTCCTTCCTTTTACATTAATCTTTTCATTGATGAGTTTTATTATCCAGATAGGATTTGGATTTTTATTGTCGTTTTTGGCAGTGAAAAAAATCAACGGTAAACTTGATAAGACGATATCAAAGGCAAGTCTAATGATTTATGCAATACCATCTTTCGTCATCGGAGTTTCACTGATTTACATATTTTCGGTGATTCTGAATATATTACCGTCATCGGGGCTTACTTCAAATAATTCGTATACGTTATCGTTCTCTGAAAAATTGTGGGATTATTTTATACACTTGATCTTGCCCTTAATAACTCTCTCGCTCGGGGGCATCGCAGTATATTTCCGGTATTTACGGGACAATCTTGAGAACGTTTATAACGAAACTTTTGTACTGAGTTTAAGAGCAAATGGATTTACCGAAAAAGAAATTACTAGGAAACATATTATCCCGAATGCTGTAAGTCCTTTAATATCTGTTGCAGGTGTAGAACTCGGGTTACTTTTCAGTGGTGCATTAATTACCGAAGTAATTTTCGGTTTACCCGGCATGGGGCGCTTGACGATAAATGCTATCCTTTCACGTGACTATCCCTTAATAATCGGCTGTACATTTGTGGCTGGGGTGCTTGTTATTGTGAGCAACTTAATTGCCGATTTAATTAAAGCAAAGTTAGACAAAAGATTACTAAAAGGGATTTTGAATTAAATGCATAATAAGTTTAAAACCTGGCATTTAATAATCGGAGTATGTTTAATACTTTTGGTAGTCCGGTTCAACCTTGTAATAAATTCATTTGTACTATTGTTTGAATATATCGGGCTATTCTTTTCAAATATATCTTTTGCAGTTCAGCAATTTTCATTTTCTTTATTAGATCCTTTAATTTCTGCATTAGCGGTTATATTTTTACCTGTAATAGTATTTATTAAGAGAAACAAATTTTCAATAAGATTAAATTTTACGTCGATAGTTTTAATTATCCTGGCAGTCTTTTTTATATTCGCTCCACTTGTAACAAATTTAAACCCGGATTTTCATAAGAACTTGGGTGTAACTAAATTGCTTCCGCCGCTTTCCAGAGTACAAGTAATTCATCTAAAAACCAAAAATGATTCTTCTATTAACAGTGTAGATAGATTCATCAGGGATAAAAATGAGGTGATCAAGAATATATTTGATGAATCGGTAATTTACGCCGATAGTATATCCCTCAATTCGGGTTTGGTTTATTTTCAAAAAGGAACTTCAACAAAAATTAGTCTTAAGAATTTGCAATTAATAGATGGCAAACCGTACATAACTACTAGGTTGTTTATTTTAGGGACAGATCAATTGGGAAGGGATATTTTTGTTAGGCTGGTTTACGGAGCCAGAGTTTCGTTGTTCGTTGGTCTGGGGTCGGTAATTGTCTCACTTATTCTCGGTTTATCGTTAGGCTTTTTTGCAGGATATCCCGGCGGAATTATCGATTCGGTGATAAGTAGAATTACGGACATGTTTATGGCTTTCCCGGTGATATTCTTAATAATATTGATTCTGGCTTTCTTTGGTAATTCGTTATTTACAGTTATTATTGTACTGGGTTTTTCAGGCTGGATGAGTTTATTTAAAATTGTCCGTGGTGAAGTCATTTCATTAAAAGAAAAAGATTTTTTTATCAGCGCTAAATTAACCGGCTTGTCTAAACCAGAACTGTTATTAAAAGAAATTTTGCCGATAATTCTTGCGCCCGTAATTGTAAATTTAGTATTTCAATACGGTAATGTAATTCTTGCAGAAGCGGCACTTAGTTTTTTAGGACTTGGTACAGGGAATTTGTATCCCTCATGGGGAGCGATGATTGAGGCAGGTCAAAATTACTTGTCACAAGCTTGGTGGATGATATTTTTTCCTGGTATAGCATTGTTTTTTACACTTTATGCGGCAAACAATCTAGGCAGAGAAATTAATGTTAAACTAAATCCCAGGTTGAAGGCATGATAAATGATCGTTATTTAATTAAGAAAAAATTGGGAGTAGGTCGAAGCTCTGTATTTTTATGCCAGGATAAGGAATATCCCGGGAACGTGATGGCAATGAAAATATTACCACCCGATGCAGAGGAAACAGAAAGTAGGTTTTTTATTGGTGAATATTTTACTCTCAAAAGATTAAATCATCCGAATATTATTAAGGCTAATGAATTAGGTACGGTTGTAAAAATTGACAATGACAATGAGGGAATATCTTTAGGCAGCAAATACATCACACTCGAATATTTTGACGGACAATCCCTTTTAGATTATGATGAACTTAATTACGAAGAGGTTTTAATTGAAATTATAAAACAACTTTGTTCCGTTCTATATTACATTCACCAATCGAATTATATTTATTACGACCTTAAACCGGAAAATATTTTAATAAAGAAAACAAAAGGCAGACCCCTTATTAAACTTATCGACCTGGGGTTTTCACAATATATTGTTGACAATAAAGAAAACATTATACGCGGTACGGCAGAATATATAGCTCCCGAAATCCTGAAGAATGAAGTTCACGATCAAAGAGTGGATTTGTATTCTTTAGGAATAGTTCTATACCGAATAATATATAAGTGCTTTCCCTTTGAAACCGAAAATGAACTTGATATTTATAAATCACATATAGAAAAAAATTTTGATTTTCCCAGCTCAAAATATTCAAAAAAGATAATAAGCGTCCTTAAAAAATTATTGAGTAAAAATCCTAACGAAAGATATCAGGATACTCTGCAATTACTAAATGCATTGAATATTCCCATCGACGATAGTTTAACTAAAGATTGGGCCCCCGCAAGGATATTTTCTAATAGAAAAGATGTACTGACAATTCTTAAAACCTATATAGCCGATCGTACAAGCGGAGAAATTTTTACGATAAGAGGCTTCGAAGGTTCGGGCAAAACCGCTATTGTAGAACAAATTTATTCAATTTATGATAATGTTGTTTTTATCAATTCGGGTAATACAAAATCCGGTAGGGATTTTATTAATTTTATAATAAAGCAATTATTATACAAAGAGTTTATTTATCCCAACCTTGATGAAAAACTTACCGGTAAGATAAAATCGTTTTTTGAACATGAGACGATTGAATTTATTGACGAATTAAAATCCATTATCACCGGCATGATTAAAAAGAATAACTTTATATTCATCATGGACAATTTTAATAGTTACGATCAGTTTACTCTTGAAGTGTTAAAAAATTTATTACCCATATTTCAAGTAAACAAGTGTAAAGTTATACTCACTGAAACGTCTGATTTTAATTACAAATCAGACTTTATTAACAATCTCCGCGAGGTCAATCTTACTCCTTTTACTGATATTCAAGTTGAAGAATATGTGGAAAGAAGTTTCTACCGCGGATTCCCGAGAAAAGAGCTTAATAACTTAATACTTGTTTATGCCGATTTATTACCTGGCAGTATAGTAAGTTTTATTAGGGATATTATACTATTAAAGATAATAAAATTTTCGGGTGATGGTGCTTCTTTAAAAAGTGATGAGCGATCGATTAAATTACTTAAAAGCTCTCATGAAGAAATTTATTCTATCCGCTTAAAGAATCTTAAACCCGAAGAACTTAAAGCAGCCCAAACTTTATCGGTTTTTAACATTAATATAAATACCGCCGATTTGGCATCAATTTTAAATTTACCTGTAGATGAAACTCAACTTTTGGTAGAAAATTTAAGGTACAAAAATATTTTTGTGCAATTTAGGGACAGCGAAGATCCCGTATTTATTTCAGAAGGATTACGAAAGTATGTTTATTCCGAAATACGAAACAAAGCTCATTTTCACTTAACAATTGCAAATAAAATAATTGATAAACTTCCTGGATTTAACAGAATGTCGCTTGCGAGGCATTTTAAACTAGGAGAAGATTATAAAAGAAGTTATGAAGTGCTCGAACAGGAAATAGCAGAAGCTGAAAAAATTTCGGCTTATTCTTATCAAAAAAATATTTTACAAGAATTGGAAACATACCCTTTCCCAGAGCCTATCCATTTGGAAATCGAATATAATCTGGCAAGAACACTTTTTCTGACCAGTGAATATTCCTCAACTATTAAACTAACCGATAAACTTCTTAAAAAAATAAAATTCCCTGATAAAAAAGAAAAATTATTAGGTTGGAAAGGTATTAGTTTGATAAATTCTGGGAAAGTTGAAGATGGAGTAAAAATTCTTGAAGAAGTTATTCTTAAAATAAAAAGCGAATCTGAAAAACAAGCATTATTGTTGGAAGTTGCGGGCGCCGAAATTGATCTTAACATGTTTGACAGAACAATAGAAATTTGTAACAATATTATTGATAATAGTAACACTCTTCCGCTGGAGAAAGGAAAATGCTATAACCTATTGGGTTTGGTTGAACTTTACAGAGATAATAATTTAGACGGTGCTCTAAAATACTTTAAAAATGCCGAAGAAATATACGGGCAGACAGAAGCACTATTTAGGTTAGCCCAAATGGAAATGAATATTGGCAACATTTATAACATGAAGGGTGAACATTCCGAAGCCGGACGGTTCTGGAATAAGTCTCTGAAAATTAATTCATCAATCGGAAATTTGGAACAAGAAGCAAGATTGCTTTTAAACTTTGGTGTATATCATTATGATAATTTGAACTTTGATAAAGCCGTTGAATTTTACGAAAGGGCAAGTTCTATATTTATTAGTGTGGGGAATACCCAAGGTGAGGGATTGGTTCAGTACAATTTAGGTGAAATTTATTATCTAACTTGCAACTATCAGAAAGCTTTTGATTCTTTAAAAATATCAAGAGAGATAGCTACAGTACTTCAGAATACGAACGAAGAGTTGGAAACTCTCTTTCTTCTGGGGAAATTTTATTATACTATCGGCGATTCTGATAAGTTAAAAGTTATTCTATACGATTTCAAAAAATTGCTTGGGAAAGAAGCATTGGCAGAAAAACACAAGAATAATTATAATTATCTTAAAATTTTGTCTATTTTTAAAACTAATATTTCAAATGATTTGGTGATCGGTTTAAGGGAAGTTAGAAAAATATTTTTAGAAGACGAATCAAAATATGATTTTTTTAGCGCAACTGTAAATCTGGTTGAATTACTGCTCAAATTAAATTTGAGCGGAGAGGCTTACAATGAACTTTGCGCTGATGAATTTGATGAATTGTGCTCGAACAATTACCTCTTTGAAGCAGAGCGTTATTTATTATTGGGAAGAATTTCGGCTAAAGATTTATCTTTGAAATTAGATCCTTCTATTGATTATTATATGCGTTCGTACAACTTAATTGAGGAAACCTCAATCACCGAACTTACATGGCGGGTATTGTATGCTATTGCAACTTATTATATCGATAGAGGTAATTTTCTCAAAGCCAATGACTATATTAAGTATTCAAAATCTTTGATGATTTTCATCTCCGAGAGTATAAAAGATAATCAGTTAAAAACAATTTACCTAGAAATGCCGGTAAGAAAATCTGGAATGGAGATATTAGAGAAATATGAAATGCTATCTTAAACAATGAATGGGGTGAAAGTTAACATAAAAGTTTATTCCGATTCATCGGACATCACCTCCATAATTTCCGTTATCAAACAACTTGAGTTAAAGGGATTTGATATATCCCTAATGCACGGAAAGCGTTTTGTTATAAATCCAAATGATATAATAATTTTACAACCCGATGACATAGAATCCAAATTACTTAATAAAGTTATTGAGGTAAAGAATAGTACTAAGAATACGATCCTATTTGTAGTAAAGAACAACAATGCTTTGCTTGTCAGTTTAATTGCCAAATTTGGCTTTACCGATATCTTTGTTTTTCCTTATGAACTGTCCAAATTCATTTCTCACCTTGAAGAAATAATAAATAATAATTCGTTTCTTTCGCATGGTTCTCGTAACAATACTTTCGAACAAAGCCATGATAATTTTAAGTCGATAATTGGAAATTCAATTCAACTGCGTAAGGTTATAGACCTTTCAAAAAAAGTGGCTGATAAGACTGATATTAATCTTTTAATTCAGGGCGAAACAGGTACAGGGAAGGGATTACTAGCCAAGGCTATTCATAAGAACAGTATAAGCGGGGAATTTCCTTTTGTAGACATCGTTTGTACTTCTATCCCCGATACTCTGTTAGAATCTGAATTATTCGGTTTCGAACCGGGTGCATTTACAAATGCAAAAAACAGGAAACACGGATTGTTTGAATTGGCGGAAAACGGCACATTGTTCCTTGATGAAATAGGTGATTTAAGTGTAAATTTACAAACCAAGCTTTTACGAACCATAGAAAAGAAAGTGATACGGAGACTAGGCGGAGTTAAAGATGTCCCGATTAATGCAAGAATAATTTCTGCAACTAATAAAAATTTGAGGATGTTAATTGAAAACAATTTATTTCGGAGAGATCTTTTTCACAGGCTGGATGTAGTTTCAATTGAGCTCCCTCCTTTAAGGGAAAGAGGGGAAGATGCACTTTTACTTACTAAATATTTCATAAACAAATATAATGGACAATTTAATAAATCAGTTAGAAAAATAGATGAAGATGCAGAACAGTTTATCTTAAGATACCCATGGCCCGGAAATGTTAGGGAATTAAAAAATGCTATAGAACGGACAGTATTGTTATCGGAAAATTCTACATTAAAATTAAGAGATTTTACTAATCAATCTTATTTAAATCTGACGGAAGATTCATCCCAAAGTTCGGAAGTAAAATTATTGCCGCAAATTATACGTATGGATGTAAATTTCCACAAGGTAGGAATACGGGAATTGACGAAATCCTATGCTAAAGAGGTATTGAAAAAATCAAAAGGTAACAAATCACAGGCAGCAAAATTATTAGGAGTATCGCGTCCTAAACTCGATGCATTGCTAAAAAAATGATAGTACACAATGAATAAAACACATAGAAAAAGTTTTCAATACTTTGCTAATAATATTACCCACATTGAATTTTCAATTATACTGAATTCTTTAAGTTATTATCTATAAATAAATTTTCTAAAAGCTAGTTTATTCGTCATCTCGAAGGAGTCATCAACTGAGACATGTGTGCCTATGGTGCAAATCTTTCAGAATTGTGATATCCCTCCTTTCGGTTGAAATGACAATTACGCAATAAATTTATAATGTACGGTTGTATAGTAACATGACATTAAACACCTCTAATTATATTAAATAATAGCAAGTTAGCCTTATTTTTAACCTCTAAACATGTTAATTGTAAATATTTTTTACAATTAACCAATTCTTTCTTAAGGTATGATGTAAAAATTACCGATTATAAAGTCCAATTATACGAAAACCGTCAAAAAACGGCATATTTATTACATGGCATAAACCTTGCGACTAAATGCCTGCTTAAAATATTTTCTATTTTCACAATAGTAAGAGGGAGACTATGCGGAAGACAATTTTCACCGCCGCCCTAATTGGGTTGTTTGTCTCTGTAGGATTAGCTAATGGTCCTGCAAAGAAAAACAAAGTTGAGGAAGCGGTACGTTATAGAACAAACACCACCTCAACAGCTTTAACCGTTCAGAATCCAGCTGTCATCACTACTAACTTCGCCGTCGATAATATGAATCTCCCGGTTCTATTAAATAATTCTTCGGCTCAATTAGAGAATTTGGGCAGCCGCTATGGATTTGCAAAATCTAACTCACAGTTAGATGAATTAGGCAGCCGCTACGGATTTGCCAAATCTAATTCACAGTTAGATGAATTAGGCAGCCGCTACGGATTTGCCAAATCTAATTCACAGTTAGACGAATTAGGCAGCCGCTACGGATTTGCCAAATCTAATTCACAGTTAGATGAATTAGGCAGCCGCTACGGATTTGCCAAATCTAATTCACAGTTAGATGAATTAGGCAGCCGCTACGGATTTGCCAAATCTAATTCACAGTTAGATGAATTAGGCAGCCGCTACGGATTTGCCAAATCTAATTCACAGTTAGATGAATTAGGCAGCCGCTACGGATTTGCCAAATCTAATTCACAGTTAGATGAATTAGGCAGCCGCTACGGATTTGCCAAATCTAATTCACAGTTAGATGAATTAGGCAGCCGCTACGGATTTGCCAAATCTAATTCACAGTTAGATGAATTAGGCAGCCGCTACGGATTTGCCAAATCTAATTCACAGTTAGATGAATTAGGCAGCCGCTACGGATTTGCCAAATCTAATTCACAGTTAGATGAATTAGGCAGCCGCTACGGATTTGCCAAATCTAATTCACAGTTAGACGAATTAGGCAGCCGCTACGGATTTGCCAAATCTAATTCACAGTTAGACGAATTAGGCAGCCGCTACGGATTTGCCAAATCTAATTCACAGTTAGACGAATTAGGCAGCCGCTACGGATTTGCCAAATCTAATTCACAGTTAGACGAATTAGGCAGTCGCTACGGATTTGCCAAATCTAATTCACAGTTAGACGAATTAGGCAGTCGCTACGGATTTGCCAAATAAAAATCCAAGTGCAAAATTTATAAAAATTCATTAAAGTTTTGTAAATTATAGCCTTCGATATTAATATTGAAGGCTTTTTTTATATTATTCCCTGACAATCGAAAGTGTCTGATATACTATCTAAATTATATTCATCCCATAGTAGAAGCATTTGGCTTACCACATTTTTAATTATTTTTTTATTTTATTCCACATCACTATTTGCTCAATCGGATTGGTATGTAAGAGAGAGCAAACATTTTAAAGTGATTTACAGGGCGCCCCAGGCAAACTTAGTACCTCATATCCTGCAATCGGCGGAGCAGGCTTTAAATACTTTAATGAAAATTTTTGATTATAAACCATCCGAAAAAATAATTATCAATACTTATGACGTGAATGATTATGGCTTTGCATCGGCAACAACGGTACCCGAAAATTTCATTAGGCTAGAAGTAGAGCCTTTTGAGCCGGGATATGAAAATGTTCCCTACAATGAAAGATTCCAATGGGTTTTGAGTCATGAATTAGTTCATATTGTGGTGGATGATAAAGCTTCTAATGCAGAGAAGATAACTCGTTCAATTTTTTCGAAAGTCTCACCTGAAAAATCACAACCTGTGTCAATCTTATTTAGCCTGCTGACAAATTACAGCCGATACACTCCTAGATGGCATCAGGAAGGCATTGCAGTATTCATGGAAACCTGGTTAAGCGGAGGTTTTGGCAGGGAGCTGGGGAATTTTGATGAAATGTATTTCAGGTCAATGGTGCTTAATAAAAATAAATTTCCTTCATATAATGAATTGGATTCTAAAACCAGCTTAACTTCGTTTTTACTAGGTACTCTCTATTATATATACGGTGCTCGTTTTTGTGCTTATTTATCAATAAAGTATGGAGCGGATAAATTGCTGGATTGGTTTAAAGTTGAACCGGGAGATTTTTATGAAGGATTTGTAAATAAATTTAAGAAAGTTTACGGATTATCTTTAACCAAAGGCTGGAATGATTTTATCCAATTTGAAAAGAACTTTCAAAATGAGAATATAAAAAGAATTGAGAAATCACTGGTTACCCCCATACATCAAATTACAAGAGGACCCATAGGGTGGGTAACCGAAGCATACTACGATTCCTCGGAAAATTCGATGATTTTTGGTTTTCATAATCCAAATCATTTAGCTGAAATCGGAAAGTTAAAATTAACCGGTTCACAGATAAAAAAAGTAGGTACACTACCTACACCCAGTATGTTTCAAGTTGCATCGACTGCTTTCGACAAAAATTTGGGATTATTTTTCTATACTACAAAAAATAACGAACTGTATCGTGATCTCCGCGTTTTACAATTAAAATCGCAGGATACTAAGTTGTTATTTGAGAATAGTAGAGTCGGTGATTTGACCGTATCCAATTCAAATCATGAAATTTGGGGAGTTTTGCATTCCGACGCAAGAACATCTTTGGTTTATTCCGCTTATCCATATCGATTTCTGGAACCAGTAATTGGTTTTAATGTCGGTGATAATATTTTTGATCTGTCTGTCAGTCCTTCAGGACATCAATTGACGGCAGTTTTACACAGAACTAACGGCGTTCAATCGGTAATAGTAGCTAATTGTGATAGTTTAAAAGCAGGAAAAAATTTCAAATTTTTTACAATTACAGACAAAGGGACACCGGAAAGTCCTTCATGGAGCTCCGATGGTAAGTATATTTACTGGAACGCTTATACAAACGGAGTATCAAACATTTATCGTAAAAAAATAAATGATCCCAGTTCGGCTGTGGAGCCAATGAGTAACACTTTAAGCGGACTTTTCAAACCAGTTTATTTAAATAAAGATTCATTATTCGCTTTCGAATTTACTCCCAAAGGTTTTATTCCGGTAATAATACCCAATAAACCTGCTGAATATCTTCCGGCAATTCAATATATGGGGGAAGAAATAGTGAATAAAGATCCAGAGGTTACCCATTGGACCACGCCAAAATATAATGTTGCTGATTTTAAAAAGGGCATCACAAAACAAAAAACATATAATTCTCTTGCTAATTTGAAAATATTAACATTTATACCTGTCATCAGTGGATTTCGGGAACAAAAGGTGTTTGGATTTTACAGTCATATATCAGATCCTTTGATCGTCAATGATTTAACAATGGAATTTGGTGTATCATTATTTAATAAAAATCCGCAAGCTCCAAAATATCATTTAAAGGCTAAATATTCTTATAAGAGAAAGTATAATGTAGGAATCGATTATAATGCACCGGATTTTTATGATCTCTTTAATAAACGTAAACGCGGGATGATGGGAACCAAATTAAGTTTGGGCGATGTTCATTACTGGATTTACGACAATCCTCTTAAGGTCAAGCAAACAACTGAATTTGATTGGTATACGGGTGTGGAGTACTTTAACGATAACCTCCTAAAAATTTCTATACCCGATTTTTGGGTGGCTCAAACCGCCATTAATTCAAAAGACCTGCGCAGAAGTATCGGCAGCATTGATTTTGAGTATGGAAATAATTTTACTCTAACCTGGATGAATTTCGGATCCCAAGATAAAAAATCCGTTGTTGCAGGACAACTGTTCGGGGAATGGGATAATTATTCAACATGGCTATTTCCTCATAATATTTTCCATCTTAAAGTAGCTTCGGGTTATAGCTGGAATACGAATAAGTTGATACAAGCAAAATTTTACTTTGGTGGTTTTGGTAATAGGATAATTGAGGATGCCGATGTTAAGCAGTACCGGAATATTTTTCGTCTTCCGGGTGTTCCGATTTATGATATATCTGCCGCAAATTTCGGAAAGGTAATGATTGAAAATGAATTGCCGCCTGTACGTTTCAGTAATGCGAGAATAGGTCAGCATTATCTTAGTCATTTTAATGTGTCGCTTTATTCCCAGGGATTAATAGTTTTCTCCCCTAAGATTTCAAATTGGGTCGATGCAGGAGCGCAAATTAATTTTGTGTTCCGTCATTGGTATAATCTTGAATCAACATTTTCAGCAGGGATTGCAAAAGCTTGGTTTGGAAAAAGTAGTTCCTGGGAATGGTTTCTATCATATAAATTACTGAAATAATCTACATTTAATTTGCAAAATATATTCATTTGTTGATTACTTTTTCCGCGAAATATTAAACATTCATTAAACACCGGAATTGTAACTATTATTCAGAAGAAAACTTCAATTTCACTAGGTGAAATAACAACCGTTCCACTGAGTTATCTGCATGCACTAACAAATATAAAAGTTTAAACCGGATTGATATAAATGTTACTGTGTACCGTCTTTTTGTTTTTGTGCTGCATTTCAAGCAGGGAAGCGAATTGTGTGGAATATAAATAAATAATTTAAAAAGTTTTACAAGGTATTCTCTGAACATAGATATCTTAAAAAGGAGCTCTTAAAAATCAGAAAATAGATTTAATATCGGTATAACTTGTGCATTAAATACAGGTTAAATCATATACCGGGAAGTTTGCTTGAGCAAAGCATTTATTTATATCTTGTTACATGATTATGAATTATCTGACGGCTTTTAAGAGAAGTCGATTAAGCCCACCTATAATTTAAAGTGAGATGATTAATAATAGATTTGTATAAAATTAAAAGTATTTTAACAGTACTGAAAAAGAATTATAATGCATACAAAGATTATATTCTGATGTATAATGAACATAGGAATGCGATGAAAGAAGCTGAAAGTTATTTCGAGCTTGGAATAATTTATGTTGATATGAACAGGCCTGGTTTCCCTGGAAATGTTTTAAATCAGCACTCAACAATTTTAGGAAATTGAAATCATATAAATCAATAAAAAAGTTTGAAAACAGTTAAAAAAATTGAAGCTAATTTTATATTTATAGAATACTACAAGCTTTAATAACTTTCACACCCATTAAATGAAACGATAATAATTTGGTTTTTGAAATTCATACAATTCAAAACCGCACCTAAGACAATGTTTTAAATTTAAGGCTAATATCTTATATTAGATTATAATTCAAATTAATTTATTTTTAGAATTCTTAAAGGCTTTGAATAAGTGAAGTTTTCGGAATTTAAAAAGAAAATAGATAATAATGAGAATATAGGGACGCAAGAGGATCTTTCTTCGGAGAGAGCGAAAGACCTGCAGTTGATCCTTGATATTGTAAGAATTATCAATAGTTCCTTGATTCCTGAAGAAGTATTGCAGTTAGTGGTAAAAAATGCCATTAAGATTACAGACTCAGACCGGGGCTTTATTGTACTCAAAAATAAATCAGGTAATCTTGATTATAAACTGGGACTTAATTCCGAAGGAGAAAATTTACCGGAGAGCTTATTTAATGTTAGTAATACTGTGGTTGAAGATGTATTCAGAACCGGACAGTCTAAATTTATTGAGGCTGCCCAAAGCGATACGAATTTTGATCCAAGTAAAAGCATATTAAAACTTGATCTGCAAACAATTTTATGTTCGCCTTTAATAACAGAAAATAAAAAGATTGGTGTAATTTATGTTGACAGTAAAAATCTTCATAAAATAAAGATTAGAGAAATAACAAACACATTTGAGATACTTGCCGGTCAAGCAGCTACTGCTATTAGGAATGCTCAATTGTATGCCGGTCAGATAAATGCCTATAATGCATTGAATGAAGCAAACGTACAATTGATTAGATCTGAAAGAAAAGCATTAAAATCCAGCATTGATTCCGAAATAGGGCAGTCGTTGCAGGGATTAGTTCATCTGTCATTACTTGAAACCGAAAGTATGATGAGAACAATTGAAAAAGCGGAAAAAGAATTGTCTGCAACAAATTACGATATAGATTTCATATTGTTTGACCGGTTGAAATTAAAAAATAAAGTTGCCATCGACAGTATACGAAACATACAAAAATATGCTCAAGTTTTGCTTGAAACATCTATAATGAATTTAAATAAAGACAGCGGTGATTTGAATAGAACTATTCAGTCGGTTATAAGATATATTTCTCCGATGAAAAAGTTTTACAATATTACGTTTAAAACAAATTTCACTACACTTCCGTCTTGCAATTATGATTCCGAACAAATGCAGCACCTCCTGGTTCATTTATTTACAAATTCTGCTGAGGCAAAAAAAGATGCAACAATTACCATAAAAACTTATCATATTGATAAGAGGATTTATGTAGAGGTTAGTGATACCGGACCTGGTATTCCCGGCAATATGCTTAATAATATTTTTTCGCTTCCAATGCCCGAAAAGGTTGGGTATGGTTTGTTTTTATGTAAGAGTATACTTGAACGGCACAACGGAGAAATTAAGTTGTTGGAAAGTAAAGACGGAGCTGTATTTCAATTTTCATTACCGGTTAATTAAGTATGTCAGAATCATTGCTTAAATATTTCCGCCTTTTATATGATCAAATTCATTTCCCCATCCAGGTAGTTAACGAAGATGGTAAAATTGTATATGTTAACCAAGCATTTACTTTTCAATGGGGTTATAGCCTCTCAGAATTAAATAATTATTCGGTTTTTAAAGACAGAGAGCTAAAGAGAAGTGGTATACAAGATCTAATTAAGAAAACTTTCAAGGAAAAATACTACTGCTTTTCTAATAGCTATTCAGATTCATTGCTGAAGAGTAAAGAAGTTAGTATCCCATATTATAGAACAAAGATTTTTTATGCTTCGCTAGATGTCCAAAGTTACGTTATTCTTTTTCATGAAGATCAAACCGAGATGTTGCTGTCCCAGGAAGAAATTAGAAAATCCAGGGATGGAAATAGAGAAGCAGAAAGATTAAAAGATAATTTCTTAAACGTATTATCGCACGAACTGCGCACACCATTGAATATTATCTTGGGTTATTCCTCAATTATTAAAGATAGTTTAAGAGACAAAATAAATCCCGAGGACCGGGTATATTTGGATAACCTTTACAGTGGAAGTGAAAGATTGTATAAAAGTATTACACAGATGTTGGAGTTTGCACAAATTGAATCGGGTAATTATTCATTATCTCTAGAGACTGTTAATTTAGTATCAATTTTAAACTCTAAGATTGATATTCTCCGTGAGAATATTATGGAAAAAAATCTTGACATTAGAACTATTTATAAGAATGAATCTATCCTCGTAAACGTTGATATCCAATGTGTTGAAAATGCAATAAATAATTTATTAGATAATGCAGTCAAATTCACAAAACAAGGATTTATTGAGGTTGAGGCCGAAATAGTTGAAGATAGAGAGTTGGCAGTTTGTAAGATTAGGGATTCGGGTGTGGGGATATCATCAGAATATTTAGATCATCTTTTCCAACCGTTTAGTCAAGAAGAACTTAATATCGGAAGAAGCTATGAAGGTAACGGGCTGGGATTGGCATTGGCAAAAAGATATCTGGAACAAATGGGAGGTTCTCTGTTAGTTGATAGTATAAAGAGCGTCGGAACAACCTTTACTTTCACATTACCCTTGTCACCAAAGGTTTTTGACAAAAATAAGAATGAGGGAAAACAAAATAAAGATAAATATAAGAAAATTTTATTGCTCGAAGATACGGGAGAATCCTTAGATTTGCTGAGAGCATATCTTAAAAGTACACACACAATCGATTCCCTGGAATTGAAAAAACTTGAGAAGGATGTTACCAGTAACAAGGATATTAATATTTTTATGATTGATATAAATCCCAATCAATGGCAAGCCGGAATTGAGACATGCAAAAAAATTACGAGTAACGATAAATTAAATCGACCAATAGTGGTTATTTCGAGCGAGTTCATGGATGCCAAAATTAAAGAATTTTATTCGGCAGGTGCCGATAAGTTTATTGTTAAACCCTTCTCGAAGAACGATCTTCTTAAAGCTTTAGAATAAAGTCTCCTTCGATCTCCAATTCTTAATAAAATAAAATTTGTGCAATTATATCTTTTGTATCCGGCAAGTAAAATAGACTGCCCCCATTTAACCTAGAACATGTTATGTAGGTGAAAAATCTTTCGGTTTAAAGGTGAATCTCAAAAACAGGGAAAAAATAACATCTCATACACTGAACCTTGCTGCAAATTTTATTAAAAAACGGTCATGCTGACATTAAATTTCCCAATAAAAGGAAGAAGAGCAGTTGAGCCAGGAAATAATGAAGAAGAACAGGTGAATAAATTTTAATTTTACTGATTGAGATAACAGAAGCCGCGACTAAAGTAATTAAGAACCAGGCTAAATAATTTTGCAGAGGAATTGAGTTTCCATGCCAATTCCAATAATTTAATAAAATAGCGACCGGCTCAAGAAAGAAATCAAATATTATTGCCAGTATTGAGGTAAAGACGGAAATTATTAGAACGTTTTTAGAAATCCGGCTTGAAATTCCTGTTGTGCCCAAAATAACCAGTGCCCAATTAAAGCCTATAATTAAAGGTACTCCGAAAAGTTTAAGTCCCAATGCATTTCCGTAATCATATTTACCGAAAATCAAACCGGTATTCACACCAATTGCCTCAATTATGAAAGTAAACAAAAAAATAGCGAGAACATAAAAAAATATTTTCCTTTTGTTTTTGGGGAACGCGCAGTAAACAGCTAAAATACCTGTCAATAGAAGGGCAAAAGGGGTTAACTCCAGCATCAGTGTGCGGGTGAATTGCACTATATGTCCGAGAAAGCCGACAAAGTAAATTACGTATAATAATATTATTACGCGTTTGTTTGTAATATTCGCCTGCCTTTCCAATTTATCCTTTTATTTTTTGTTATGATAATGGAATTTAATCCGGTTATGAATAATATAATCATCTGTAACGGGTGTAATAAAATATTTAATAAAAAATTCTGCCTGCTGATTATCGATATTAAAATCCGGTTTAGTAATATCAAAACAATGATAAACAAAAATTTTGTTGACAAAAATAACAAAACGAAAGGGCAGAAAAATGAAATCAACAGAAACGATAAAATAACAAAGAACAAAACATAGTTTATTTTAAAAGCCGAAAAAAAATTTTTGGAATATCCGGAAAAAGCAGACCTCATATTTTTGTACATCCTGCACTTAATTAGGTTGTTTCCAAGATATGTAATAGTTCTCATTCCATTTTGTTTTACCAGCCTAGCTAGTTCCATATCCTCAACAATGCTGTCTGCAACAGCCTTATGTCCCCCGGTTGAAAAGTATGAGCTTTTATCCCAAAGCATGAATTGACCATTTGCAGCCGAGAATGATTGGTTCGTAGATTCATAAATCATTTTCATTGGTAAAAATGATAAAAGCAGCCAATTCATTAGAGGTACTATTAATTTTTCTCCGGTAGATGCCATTACTTGAGACGGGAAAACCGAAAACATATTTACTTCCTTTTTTTTCATCTCATGCATGACCGCAGTTAATGCTTGAGGGGCTAAAAGTACATCCGAATCTAGAAACAATAAATACCTGCCTGTTGTTTGAAATAAGAGTTGATGACATGCCCAGTTTTTACCTATCCAGCCCGAAGGTAGTGTACGACCATGAATTAGAAACAGATTTTCATACTTCATTTGTAACAACTTTACTTTTTTAGCCGTTTTATCGGTTGATTGGTCATCTAAAACATATACATCTAAATTTTCATAATCTTGTTTCAATACCGAGAGAAGGCAAGCCGTAATATTTTCTTCCTCGTTACGCGCAGGGATTAGAACAGAAATTCTTGCGTTATTACTTTCGTTTAATAAATTTTCATTCAATCGAGGGGCGGTGAAATAATTATAAATTGATATTATTGTTGTAAATGAAATAAATATCAATATGATATAAAAAATGATTGTCATTCAAAAAAATCTTTCTTATGATTATTTGAGATTGAACTGTCCAGAAGTGACATATTTTCCGCAAAGACAGCATTGAAAGAGTCAAAATTCTTGCACACGATTTTTGAATCAATAGGGTTTCCGAATCTTACAAAGACTTCGGGATGTTTTTCATTCCCGTAATTTATTCTAAATCCAACAGGTAATAATTTAACACTCTTCTCAATATCAAATAAAATCTTAACTATACCCGGTTTTAGGTTGAAAGGCCTTTTTTCATAAGGCTCAATTTCTCCCTGCGGGTATACTACTACATAACTATTAGGCTCCAGTAATTTTTCCCGTGTAAATCGGAAAGATTCAATTATACTTTTAGGATTAACCGGGTTAATTGAATAAGCACCTACTTTTGAAAAAAAATAATATTTACTGAGTTGTTCTTCTGTCATCATCATGTATAATTTCCTATTTGTTAATTTCTTAAAAACATAATCGATGAAGAATCCGTCCCACCATGAAAAATGATTGGGTGTTACCAGCAAAGGTGTATCTGCGCCTATGACAGGCATTTCATTAATCATGGAAAAACCGCTGAAGTTAGCCTTCAACAGTCTTTCTATGTAAAAATCAAATATCAACATTGCCCATTTTTTATGATTTGAGTAAATCATTTAATTTGCTGAGAATTTATTATTTTTGATAAGATGATTCCGTTTTCCGTACATGTCTTTCTTGAGTATTAATTCACTTACATTTTTGCCGGATAAAAGAACAAGCGGAATTCCTCCGCCGGGATGAACACTTCCGCCGCAGAAATAAAGTTCCCTAACTTTGGAAGATGTGTTGGGATGTCTCATAAAAGCATTTTTTTTAGAATTGGAGGATATTCCGTAAATACTGCCTTTAAAACTATTGCTGGATTTTTGAATATCCTGAGGAGTAAGTATCTTCTCTGATACTATTCTATTAGTAATATCGATTTTTAAGATCTTATTTATTTTTTTGATAATATTTTTTCTGGATCTTTCTATTTCTTTTTCCCAATCCTGATTTTCGACATGAGGTGTATTAATCATAACAAACCAATTTTCGTGACCTTCCGGCGCATCATTCGCCTTATATTTTGAAGAAATATGGATGTAAACAGTTGGGTCTTCGGGACAAATTTTTGCTTCAAAAATATCCTCGAATTCTTTTTTATAATTTTCTGAAAATAAAATATTGTGAATACCTAATCCGGGATACAGCCCCCTTATCCCCAAATAGAATATTAAACCGGATAAAGAAGGTTCGTACCCGGAGGTATTATTCTTTTGTCCCGGTTTTTTGTTTAGAAGAGTGTTATATGTAAAGCTGATATCAGCATTCGAGACAACCCTGTGAAAATCAAGAACTTCGTTGTTTACAATAATACCTTTGATTGAATTCGATTCTATTATTATCCTTTCAACAGGAGAATTAAAATGAAAATTTACGCCGATTTTTTTTGCCACTTTAAATAATGAATCAGCTATAGAGTAAATCCCTTCCTTCACAAAATATCCGCCCAAAAAAAACTCTACATATGGTATTATATTCAATGTAGCTGGTGCCAGAAACGGGCTGGAACCACTGTAGGTAGCATACCTGTCAAATAGCTGTATGACTTTCTCATCCTTAAAGAATTTTGAATTAGCTTCATGCATTGTTCTAAAGGGATCTATCTTATTAATTTTCAACAATGTATTTAAAGCACCCAGGGAAAAATAATTCATAATATTTTTCGGGATATGGTAGAGAAATAAGTCAGCTGTTAAATCGTAAATGTTTTTGCAATAATCAAAATACTTTCTCACGTTTGAATAAGATTCCGATGTTTTATTGTTTATTTCATCCGCAAATTTATCAAGATTGGAGTAAGCTGTTAAATTAGACCCATCGTGGAAATAATATTTACATAATTCATTTAATTTTTCGACAGACAAATAATTTTTAATATCTTCACCGGCGTATTGGAATAATTCTTCCAAAATAAAAGGCATTGTCAGCAGGGAAGGCCCGGTATCAAATCGGAACCTTCCTTCACTGATCACCCCAGCCTTGCCGCCCGGTTGTAAATTTTTTTCGAATATATGTACCTCATAACCGTTTTTTGCCAACCTAATTGCAGCTGCCAATCCCCCTAATCCGGCACCTACAATTGCTATTTTATTATCAATAATCATTGAAAATCACTTTTTTTACTCTTTTTCCTCAGCAACTCAAAATAAATATTTGCCATGTGATAAAATATCAGCCAGAAACCGATCATCGAGTATGAATAAAAGAAATCTTCCAGCGGAATAGTTAAAATCCTTATGCCCCAAATTGCAGTGCTGTTGTATGTAACAATAGGCAGAGAAGTTAGAATATAGTTGACCAGAAAAAACGGAATATATGTTATTAATATTGTAATCCAGAAATTTCTTTTATTAAATAATTTTATAAAATAAACCGCTGAAATACCTGTAACCGAAGCGCAAAATAGCATCACTGTGAAAGTATAATTTTGATTTGCATATATTATTCCGGTTATTAAAAAAATCAGCGAAATGGAAATTAAAAATGATTTTGAAAGTTTTAAATTTTTATCCTTTACAAAATGATTAACAGTTTCATAAATAAAAATACATGCGTAAGGGACAGTTATAAAAAATAGAATTTCTTCCAAAGGCAGATGCAAAAATTTAATACCTATTAGATAGGAACCATTAAAGCTCCAATCATTTCGAAGTGTAGAAACTGAATCCCATATTAAATAAATAATTCCAACTGTTACAATAGATACTAAAACAGCCGGCAATTTTTTATAAAACGAAAGTTTCTTCTCGAAACTAAATGCCAAAGGAATCAATAAAACCGATAGATTGATAATTAAGTATTCACTCATCCGCTCTCTCGGGTATACAAAATTTTCAATTGTTTCAACTCCTCCGGAGATAGAACCCCTTTTTCAATCATGAATTCAATAATACCTGTATAAATATCTTTACTTAATCCGCCATAATTTTTCGTTTCGAGAAGATTCAATATCATCTTCTGATCATCCATTTCTTCTTTACCATAGCCTAAAATTCCCGGCAAATGAACCAATATTGAATATCGCAGAAATCTAATTTCAAGATTTTGCGGGCTCTTATTAATGGCATCGGCAAGATATTCAAGTGAGGTATTAAGGTAGCTTAACTTTGAGAATGGATTAAATGCATACTTTGCTTTTAATGCTTCGGCTCCACCGTAATAAGCCAATATTAATGGAGGATAGGCGTCATAATTTTTAGAATAATGCTGCTCAAAATACCTTGTTAGTTCCAATAATTTATTTTCATCCTCTACGGCCTTGTAAAAAGTTTGCCTGATAAAATTTATAGATGTCGTATCGCTTTTAATGATGGTGCGAGCTAACATTGATTGTGATAAAATCATTAGAAAAAACAAAAAAATCGTTAGAATGTATTTCATAATCATTTCAACTAATATTTAATATTTTAACTTCAAGTAGTGACTTAAACAGCAGAATAATTTTAGTGAAACTCGATATTCTTACACGTTTCCTTAAAAGTTCTTCTACTTTCATTCGCTTGATTTTCTTGAATAACATCCAGTAATATAAATAGGCAGAATAAACACCAAAACGGACTCCACCCGGCAGCATTTTTATTCCTTCTAATGCTATGCCGAATTCGTTTGAAACATCATTTTCCAATTTTGCTTTGTTCTCATCGTTTATCTTAGCGGAGGAATTCACGTCCGGTAGATATATTCTGCCTCTTTCTTCAAGGTCACTTTTTATATCTCTTAGAAAGTTTACTTTTTGAAATGCCGAACCAAGACTTTTAGCAGGTTTTATTAATTTCTCAAATAATTTATTATCCTTTTTACAAAATATTTTTAAACACATTAATCCTACCACTTCGGCGGAACCGTAGATATATTCATCGTAATTATTTCCACCGTAATGATCATTATAGAGATCCATCTCCATACTATTTAAAAATTCTTCAACATATTTGATGTCGATTTGGTGCTCATTCACAATTTTTTGAAATGCGTTTATTACAGGATTAGTGGAAATCCCTCTGCTAATTGCATTAAAAGTTTCTTCCCTAAAATCATTCAATAACGTTTTTTTATCGAAATCATGAAATGTATCCACTATTTCGTCGGCTAAACGTACATATCCATAGATTGCATAAATATCTTCCCTGAATTCCGGAGAGAATATTCTGATCCCCATACTAAAGGAAGTGCTATAGTTTACGGTAATCACTTTACTCATTTTTAAAGTTGTACTATGATAAAGTTCAATGCTCATTTATTATTCTTTCCGTGACAAGTCTTGAACTAATAATTACCATCGGAAGTCCGGTTCCTGGAGTTGTTGAAGCGCCAACATAGTATAAATTTGGAAATTCCTCGTCCTTATTTCTAGGTCGAAAACCTCCAACTTGATTTATCCCGTGTGCTAGTCCAAGTCCCGATCCCCTGTAAAGATTAAACATAGATTCCCAATCAATGGGGGTTAATATTTTTCTTACAATTGTATTTGTTCTGAAATTAAAATTTGTACGATTCGATAAATCATTAATAATACTTTCGGCTAATTCTTCTTTATCGTCCCAGTTATTCTTAAATCTAAGATCAGGAACGGGACATAAAATAAAAACATTTTCACAACCTTCGGGAGCGCATGCCGGAAATGATTTTGATGACACGTTTACATAATAATAAGGCTTTTGCGGGCTGACGGATGAAGTAAAAATTTTATCTGAATAGCCTCTAAAATTATTTCCCAGAAAATAATTATGATGAATAAGCTTATCTATTTTCCCTTGTACCCCAAGGTATATTGTAAAAGGAGCGAGTGTCCAATCCATATTATCAAGTTTGGCAGCGGTGAAATTTTCCCTTCCCAAAATTTTCCCTCTAAACGAAGCTGCGTCAGAATTGGAAATAAATATGTCTGCATACCATTTTTTCCCATGATTGTCGATTAAGGAATGCAGCTTTCCATTTGAATTATCCATCCCCGTTATTTCGGTATTATAAATAATCTGGACATTATTTTTTTCAAGCAGCGAAATTAATTCTTCCACTATTTTGTACATTCCCCCTTCTACCATCCAGTAACCATCGTGTTTCATCTCGGTATAATTTAACAGGGAATATATTGCTGGAGTTCTGAACGGAGTTGAGCCCAGGAAAAATGCAACTAGCGAGAAAATTACCCTGACCTCTTCCGAATCGAAATTCCTTTCCACTTCTTTCCACATGCTCTTGAAAAGATAAGGAAGATGTTTTAATGGAACACGGGTTAATTTTAATAGGTAGTCAGCCATATTTTTGTAATTTGATTTTACAACTTTATCTTCCGTATCATGAAAAAATTCGCCTGCTTTAGCTAAATATTTTTCAACTTTTCGAGATAGACCGGGTTCAATGAGTTTGAATTCTTCTTCAAGTTTTGCAGAATCTTTCCATATTTTATACGGCTGCCCGTGATTTTCAAAAAAAACCTGGTATAAAGGATCGAGTTCTTTCAACTTTACAGGATTTTTTATGCCGCAGCTTTTGAAGAGTTCCTCGAATTCATAACTCATGCTCATAAAAGATGGACCGAGATCGAATGTAAAGCCTTCTAACTTTAATTGATTCAATCTTCCCCCGGACGTAGAATTCTTTTCCAGGATTGTTACTTCATATCCTAAAATAGAAAGTCTTAACGCCGTTGCTAAACCACCCAAACCGGCACCTATTATCAAAGCTTTTTGCATATAATTCTTTTTATCTGTTAATAATGAAACAGAAATCTAAATAGGATAGTTCCCAAATTTTATTTTTTACTTTTAAACAATCTTCGCTGCGGAAATAATTATTACGGTTAATCAATTTCTTTAAATACATTGGTTAATTAGTTAATTTGAGTTGTATCCTTAAATATTTGATTGACAATAAAGATTATTGAACCTAATCAAACGAAAGGTATCTAAATGACTGAAATGGAAGGGCTTAAGAATAAAGTACAGGAAGCGTATAAAAAATGGGAAGAAAATACTTACAAAGCTTTTGTCCGTAAAAAACCGGAGAGGGAAAAAGAATTCACTACGATCTCATTTTCGCACGTAAATCCGCTTTATTTACCGTTCGATATTAGTCAGGAGGAATATGAAGAAAAAATTGGTTTCCCCGGAAACTTCCCTTTCACACGTGGTATAATGCCGACAATGTATAGGGGTAAATTATGGACAATGAGACAATATGCCGGCTTCGGTACTGCTAAAGAATCGAATGAACGTTATCGCTATCTATTATCTCAAGGTACATCCGGGCTTTCCGTAGCATTTGATCTTCCCACTCAAATTGGATACGACAGCGACGACCCGATAGCCTATGGAGAAGTCGGAAAAGTTGGAGTTGCTATAGATACCCTTGCAGATATGGAAATCCTTTTCGATCAAATTCCGTTAGATAAAATATCAACTTCAATGACGATAAATGCATCGGCTGCTGTTCTATTGGCGATGTATATTGCGGTTGCAGAAAAACAAGGAGTATCGAAAGATAAAATAAGCGGAACAATTCAAAACGACATTTTAAAAGAATATATAGCCAGGGGAACTTATATTTTTCCGCCGAAACCGTCAATGAGATTAATTACCGATATATTTGAATACTGTGCAAAAGAAGTTCCAAGATGGAATACTATTTCTATATCCGGATATCATATAAGGGAAGCAGGCTCTACGGCTGCGCAGGAAGTAGGATTTACGTTTGCAAACGGAATAGCTTATGTTGAAGCGGCACTGAAAACCGGGTTGGACATCGATGAATTTTCCGGACAGTTATCTTTTTTCTTCAATGCACATAACGAACTCCTGGAGGAAGTTGCAAAGTTTAGAGCCGCCCGTAGGTTATGGGCTAAAATTATGAAGAATAGATTTAATGCTTCAAAGGAGAGATCGTTGATGCTGAGATTTCATTCTCAGACCGCAGGCTCTTCTTTAACCGCTCAACAAGTGGACAATAACATTATACGGGTTACTATTCAGACTTTAGCTGCGGTGCTGGGAGGAGCGCAGAGTCTTCATACAAATTCCAAAGATGAAGCACTGGCATTGCCTACGGAATCAGCTGTAAGGGTTGCATTAAGAACACAGCAAATAGTAGCATACGAAAGTGGTGTCACAAATACCATCGATCCTCTGGGGGGATCTTATTATGTGGAATCGCTTACGGACCAAATTGAAAAAGAAGCACAAGATTATATCGATAAAATAGATTCTATGGGGGGCATGATTCAAGCCATTGAAAGTGGTTATGTACAAACGGAAATACAGCAGGCAGCTTACAAATTTGAAAAAGAAATCGAAAGCAATAAAAGGGTAATAGTCGGGGTAAATAAATTTCAGGTTGAAGAAGATGAGCAACCGGAGTTGTTGAAGATTAATCTCAAAGTTCAGGAAAATCAAATTAAGTTTTTAAATCAAATTCGCAGTCAAAGAAATAATGATGAGGTTAATAAAAAATTAAAAGCGTTAAAAGATGCAACCCGGGGTGATGAGAACCTGATTCCTTATATTATTGATGCCGTTAAAGTATATGCCGGAGTAGGGGAAATTTGTAACTGTCTTAGAAGTGTTTTTGGAGAGTACAGAGAAACAATTGTTCTTTAAAGAATTTTATTCTATAAAATTTCTTTATATAGAGGATGGTAATATGGAAATAACTAATATCGAGCACATAGGAATAGCAGTAAAAAATCTAAATGATGCAATTAAATATTATGAGGATATTTTAGGCATAAAATGTTATTCTGTTGAGGAAGTAAAAGATCAAAAGGTAAAAGCTGCATTTTTTAAAATCGGACAAACTAAAATTGAGCTTTTAGAATCTACCGAAACAGATGCTCCTATCGGCAAATTTATTGAAAAAAGGGGTGAGGGAGTTCATCATATTGCTTTTACAGTGAAGGATATTTCGGGAACATTACAAGAGCTCCAGTCTAAAGATATAAGGTTAATAGACGAAAAACCAAGGAAAGGTGCCGAAAATCTTGACATCGCTTTCCTGCATCCTAAGTCCACTTTCGGTGTGTTGACGGAGTTATGCGAAAATAAGGAAACTGAGTAATTGGATTGAAAAAATTAGTCTTCTTCCCAAAAGTAATCCGGTATAGAATTAATAATGACTTGGGTTCAACTTCAAGACTCAAAGCCCTAATTAGCCCATTGAATATAAAGAATTACATTAGTGATAGTCAGCATAATAGCAGTCAGGGATAGACTAGTAATCTCAAAGTTTTAATGTGATGGAAAATCAGAATCCTCATATTTTACATTTTGTTACAATGAAAATAAATAATATTTTTCCGGTTAAGTTTTAAAAATTGTAGGAAATATGCATGCCTAACGGAAATACCAGTTCTCCTTTTGATGCAGCCTCCGGTTGGAAAAACGCTTTCAGTAAGAATAAATTTAAAATTGAATTTATTATCACGCTTATTATTTTAGGAGCGGTACTTTTTTCGTTCACTCATTTCTTAAATTTTGTTGAGAACCGCCAGGGAGTTGTAATTCCCGATCCTATTTTGAGTTTATATAAACCGGTAAATTTAACCTGGTTTATTTTTGTGTTGATTTATTTCTCTCTTATTTCATCATTAATTTCACTGGCAAAGAAACCCGTCCTTCTGTTAATTGCTCTGCAGGTTTATTCATTAATGATATTATTTAGAATTTTGGCGATGTATTCAATTCCATTAGATCCTCCGGTGAACTTTATAATATTGAAAGATCCTTTCGTGGAATTATTTAGAAACGGACCAATTTTAACGAAAGATTTATTCTTTTCAGGACACACGGCAACCTTATTTTTGTTATTTTTGGTTGTTGAAAATAAATATTTAAAATATATATTATTGGTATTTACAATACTTGTTGGTATATTTTTACTCGCTCAACACGTACATTATACTATTGACGTAATCTCTGCCCCGTTTTTTGCTTACACTTCTTACCGGATTTTACTGCTGCTCAGAAAAAAATGGAATTTATAGAATAGAAAATTTGTTTTTAAATTTAATTACGCTTTATTTATTAAATAGATGATTTTAATAACAATTATTCTAACGATTAATTGGAAGTTCTATGAGCGAAGAAAAGAAAAAACAAATAAATGAAATTGCAAATATCCTCTCTAATTCATTTGTACAGAACGGATTAAAACCGCTAGTACATACCAATGACATAAAAACCTTAAGAGAATTTCAAATATTTTTATCCGGTAAAATTTTAAAAATGATGGACAGTGATTATGATTTGATGATAAATATATTATACAGAATGGATATAAGTGAAAAAAAATTGCATGAATTGTTTGCTCCCGATAACCGGGAATTTATTCCCGCAAAATTAGCCGATTTGATTATTGAAAGACAGTTGGAAAAAATTAAATGGCGTACTAAATATAAAAATGGTGAAATATAAATTGTTTAAATGCTTACATTTTGTAAAGTTAATATATTAAGGTAAACAGTTTCGGATTTATTATTCGGTTTTTGAAAAAAAAGGAAATAGAGGACTTCAGAAATAATTTGAATAAACTATTTCTTGCATATCATTTTTAAAAATTCAATCATGAATCTATATTTATAGTCTATCAGAACAAAAAAGATTAATACTCTCGGTTTCTATTAATTATTAAAACTAATATACTTGCTCAATTCAAATGGAAAATTAATATGATTAAAATTTTGTTGATTATACTTTCGTTGTTTGTTTCGACATCTCAGATATTTTCTCAACATTATCCCCATCTTGATAAAAAGATAAAAGAACTTAGAAAATCAAAAACATTACAGCACGGTCAATGGAGCGTTTACGCCGAATATGTTAAAAGCGGTAAAGTTATCGTATCGTTAAACAGTGAGGAAAGTCTTGCGCCTGCTTCCGGATTAAAAGTGTTTACTACTTCTATTGCTTTAAACACTCTTGGTGAAGAATACCGCTACAAAACTAAGTTGTACTATGACGGAACAATTTCTAAGGACGGTACTCTTGATGGTAATATTTATATATCGGGAGGCGGCGATCCCACGTTGGGTTCAAACTTGGTTAATGGTTCACTTCCGCTTGACAGCTTAATGATTAACTGGGTAAATGCAATTAAAGGAAAAGGAATCAAAAAAATACAAGGTGGCGTATACGCTAGTCCGTTCTTTTTTGACGGAAAGCGTGTCCCGGATTTCTGGAACTGGGTCGATATAGGAAATTATTACGGAGCCGGAACAAGTTCACTCACAATAAATGATAATTTGTACTATCTTTATTTTAAACCTTCGCAAAAGGTTGGGGAAATAGCCGAAGTATTGAGAACGGAACCGGTCATACCCGGACTTAAATTCATTAATCGTATGAAAACCGGCAAACCGGGCTCGGGAGATAAGGGTTATATTTATTGCGCTCCGAGTCAATTTACGGCTACTCTGCGGGGAAGTATTCCTGCCGGTGTAAATGAGTTTTCCATTAAAGGATCAATCCCGGATCCGCCTCGGTTTTCGGCTCAATACCTGAAATCCGCATTAATAGAGAATAATATCCCTGTTGCCAAAGTCGCCGGTACACTAAAAAATCCCGTTATGGCAGATGAATCGAAAAACATAACTACTACTTTTTCTCCACTATTAAAAGATATTGTTTATGTTACTAATAAAAGAAGCGTTAACCTTTACGCCGAAACGTTATTAAAAACAATTGCCCGAAAAATGACCGGAACCGGAAGCACAAGCGAAGGAACTAAATTTATAAAGCATTACCTGGATTCGGTTGGAGTATCGACTGCGGGTTTTAAAATATATGATGGTTCGGGGCTTTCCAGGGTTGATGAAATAACAACTAAAGCAATGACGGAATTACTTATTTATATGACTAAGCAAAAGACTTTTGACTCTTTTTATAACTCACTTGCTGTGGCTGGTCTATCAACTGATCCTGGCTTTTTTAGCAATTACGGTAAAGATACGCCCATCGCCGACAATGCAAGAATTAAATCCGGGTTGATTACCGGCGTACGAAGCGAATCGGGATATTTAAAAGATCGAAAAGGCAGGCTGATTGCTTTCAGCATGATTGCAAATAATTATTCCGGAAAATACAAGCAAGTAGATGAAATACATAAAAAGGTGATGATTTTACTTGCTGAATTGAAGTAGAAAAATTTCCCAAATTAATTTGTTGGATAGATTTTGATTAGCAGAAAAATGGAATACCTTCCCGATTAATTCAAAATTCCGTTTTCAATTTGGGGGATATAAATTCTACACAATATCTCTGGAAAAAGCATATTACGTGGAATCTTATAAATTCAATTGAAACTTGTTTTAAGAATAGCTAACTTCATTTTTTATAAAAGTATGGTGACTTTTTATTCAATGAAATTTCAAAAAATTCATTTTATTCTTCCAAAGTTTTTGGAGTAATTTTATTATGGCATTTATAAAATCAAAAGAAACAGAACAGTTAAGAGCTGAGAACGAAGAGCTTAAAACAAAGTTTCATTTCATGTATGAAAAAGAAGAGAGCATTAAAAAACTTGATGAAACTATAAGGAAATTAAAACATGAGTTGACTGATCTTAATGACAAAAATAGTTTACTGCAATCTAAAATTAAAGCCTCTGAAGATGAACAAAATATTAAAATTGAAAAGATTGAAGAGCTCACAAAGAAAATAAATCGTTTGAACGGCATGAAAGGTAAATTGCAGAACACGATTCTTAATTATACTAACAAGCTGGAAAATATAGAAGCAGTGATTCTTGGCAGGAAAGAGAGCAAAAAAATAACTAGCTCTAATATTAATGAACAGGCTATTGAAGACGGACGGTTTAAACAGCAGCACGAAGGAATAGAAATTTACATTTCCGGAATTAAAGAAAAAATAAATGAACTGAAAGAAGAAGAAGGCCGTTTAAAACAAAAACTTGAATCAAAACACGAAAAGATTGAAAATATCGAAGAAAGAGAGAATCAACTAAATTCAAAACTAGTTGAATTGGAGTTAAAACTCAAACATGCAGGAGAAAAATTCAGTTCTCTGCTGGAAAAGAATTCTAATTTAAATGAGCAAATTGAAACAAAGGATAAGCAATTAAAAGAGCTTTCGGATAAATTCAAACTCATGCAAAGTAACTATGAGAAATTGAGTAAAAAACTTTCGGAGATGCAAAAGGATGAGGAAGGATTAAACTTAAGAATTGTAAAACTTAAAAGCGAAGAAGAATTGAGGCAAGAACAGGTAGAAAAAATTGAGAAAATAGCAGGTGAGTTGACCTTTAAGAAAAAATCTTTACAGGAAGTTGAAAATAAGTTCAAAAAAATAACGGAAGAAATTCATTTAAAAGAAAAGGACCTTTTTGATTTAAATCAGTCTATTAACATAAAAGCAAACAGACTTACAAAGATTAGTTTGGATTTACATGAATTTGAGAACAAAATAAATACTGCAAGACAGGAATTTGATAAGTACGAACAACGCAAAGAAGAATTGAAAAAACAATTTGTCGCAGAAAAAGAATCCTTTGATTCGATGAACGAAAAAAGCTCACGGTTAAAGGAATTAATCCCACTGCTGACAAAAAGGAAAAAAGAAATTGAGCAAAGCAATGCTGCGCTCGAAGACCGGTTTATGAAAATGTTCCAGAAATTCAATACTGATCTGAATGAGGTAAATAAGAAGAGAAATGCTCTCGAAAAAATTGTACTGAAAAAGGAAAAAGAAATTCAGGAAGTGGATCAAAATCTATTTGAAAAGATAGCGGCTCTTGAGGAAAGTGAGCGCATTCTCAATATACGTCAAACCGAATTAAATTCATTGAAAGAACTTATACGCAATACCGACGAAGAAAAAGAATTGTTAAAAAATGAAATTGTTAAATTTGAGAGAGAGGGACAAAGTATAAAAACCGGGAATAATGCTCTTAAAACAGAAAACAAGTTACTGGATGAAAAAAGAATATCTATGGAAAATAATATTCAAGAATTACTGAAATTGGCAAATAGCAACTTTATAAAAGTGCAGGAAAGAAGATCGAAACTTGAAGACGATATAAGGCATTATGAAAATAAACTGCAGGATTACAGCACAAAAATATCCGGAGCAGTTAAAGAGTTGTCAAACATGAATAGTTCAATCTCTGGTTTGAAAGTTGAACGGGAAAATTATATTGCTAGTATCGCCAAACTAACTTCTATGAAGAAAAAATTAAGTGATGAAATATTGAAACAGCAGGCAGTACTGCAAAAATTTAATAAGATAAAAGAAAAATTAAATATTGAGCAGCAGGAGCCCCTCAACGATAAACTATCAGAAGACCTTCATAAAGGAGGAATTCATGAAATTTTACCCAGCAACAAAAAGGATAATGAGATAAAAAATCCGCAGATATTTAAGTTGTAATTTTTTGCTATTCATCACCGCATCACGACTGCTTTATTTGAACTTTTTATTATATTTGCTTCTCATAAATTGAAATTCAATTATTTACATTGGCGTTTTTTGATATTAATCAATTTCCATCGCAGGCTTGCTAAATTAAGATTATCAAGTATTTATCAAGTCCCGGAATTTTAATTTTTTGAGCTTTAGTATTAACAAACTGAACAAATAATCCTTATCTAATTATGCAATTTAATGCCGGTTCGATTTATCGTTCTAAATATTATTCATTTTTAATTGTGTTATTATCTTCGATTGTAATGATTACTAGTCAAGCCATGTCGCAAGAAAAAGTATCAAAAGTTGTTCATCCGTCATGGAGTTATAATAAATCCATTTACGAAGTTAACCTTAGGCAATACACAAAGAGTGGCACAATAAAGGCATTCGAAAAACATCTTCCGGAAATTAAAAAATTGGGTGCCGGGATTCTATGGTTTATGCCCATAACTCCCATCGGTGTAAAAAATCGGAAAGGTAAACTTGGCAGCTATTATTCCGTCCGGGATTATTTTTCCGTTAATCCCGAATTCGGAACGATGAAAGAATTTAAAGAATTGGTTAAAAAAATTCATGAAATGGGAATGTATGTTATTCTTGATTGGGTTGCAGATCATACTGCATGGGACAATCCTTTAACAATTGAACATCCGGAATGGTACAAGAAAGATAAAAAAGGAGATTTTATCCCCCCGACAAAAGGATGGACTGATGTTATTGCACTTGATTACAGCAAACCGGGTCTGCGCAGATATATGATAGGGGCAATGAAATATTGGATTGAAGAATGTAACGTGGACGGATTCAGATGTGATGTAGCGGCAATGGTTCCCACTTCATTTTGGAACGAAGCGAGAAAAGAGTTGGATAAAATAAAACCTGTTTTTATGCTGGCGGAAGCCGAAACTCCCGAATTACAGACTGAAGCATTCGATATGACTTACTCGTGGACTTTTTATAAATTGATGAATGCGATTGCAAAAGGAAAAAAGAACGCTTCGGACATAATTAGCTATTTCAGTAAGGAAGATTCTACTTATTCGGTTAACGATTTCAGGATGAGATTTACAACCAATCACGATGAAAATTCATGGAACGGGACTGTTTTTGAACGATTGGGGAATGCTGCGGCAACTTTTGCTGCATTAACTTTTGCAGTGCCGGGAATGCCGCTTGTGTACAACGGACAGGAAGCAGGGTTGAATAAGCGCCTGGATTTTTTTGATAGGGATCCTATAATTTGGAAGAAATCAAAATTCAGGGAAATTTATACAAAACTTTTACATCTTAAGAGTAATAATAAAGCATTGTGGAACGGGAAAGAAGGCGGAAAATTAATTTGGATCTCAACTAATATAGATAAATCCGTCCTTTCGTTCATCCGCAAAAAAAGCACAAATAAAGTTTTTGTTATCTTTAATCTCAATGATAAAAATGAAAAAATTGACCTTAATAATAAAAATATTAAGGGTAACTATAAAAATTTATTTACAGGTAAGAAATTCGTTTTTACAGGTTCAAATACATTTAATTTAAATCCATGGGAATATAAATTCTTTGTGGAAAAGTAACCTACTCTAAATTAAATTTTCCTAATAATGTTAAGTGCAGTTCATTTGAAATGAACGTCCTAACAATAATTCATCCCTTTGAATTTATATTTCAATAAATTATCTTTCAATCGCATTATGGTTATTTAATTAACACCCCGGGCTTTTCATTCTAAATGTCAATACAATTAAAAAATATTTCCAAAACTTACGCCGGCACTCAAGCTTTAAATAATATATCACTCGAATTTAAAGAAGGTAAAACAACAGTTCTTATAGGACCGAGCGGATGCGGTAAATCTACAACAATCAGTATAATCACGGGATTGATTAAAAGTGATTCGGGTGATGTGATAATAAACGGAAATAAACTGCAGCCTGATAACATAACTGAAATGAGGAAAATGATGGGATACGTTATTCAGGAAGGGGGATTATTTCCTCATTTAACCGGGAAAGGGAACGTTAGCCTTGTAGCAGATTACATAGGATGGAATAAGGATAAGATTGATCAGCGAATATCCGAATTAGCTGAGTTGACAAATTTTCCCGTGGATGGGTTGAACCGCTTTCCTGCGGAATTATCCGGCGGTCAGAAGCAGAGAGTGAGTTTAATGAGGGCACTTATGCTCGATCCGGAAATTCTTCTATTGGATGAGCCCCTGGGTGCACTTGATCCCTTAATCCGTTATGATTTACAGGAAGATTTAAAATCAATTTTTAAAAGATTAAACAAGACCGTCGTGCTTGTTACTCATGATATGAGTGAAGCCGGTTTTTTCGGTGACGAAATAGTTTTGATGAAAGACGGTTTTATTGTGCAAAAAGGTTCTCTCCGTGATTTATTAAAATCACCATCCGATCCATTCGTATCAAGATTTATTAAGGCTCAGCGCAATACAGTTGATTTACTGGAGGGAATGTAAATGAAAGATGCAAGAATACATCCCCTTTCAAACACTATGCTTATAGTATTAATTATCTTTTTATCTGTAAGCGGGGCATTTGCACAGAATGAAAATTATCCTTTAAAAATAGGATCGAAAAAGTTTACCGAATCGGTGATCCTCGGAGAAATAGCAGCTCAGCTTGCGGGAACAGTCGATTCGAATGTGAAGCATCTGCGTGAATTAGGCGGCACAAGAATTTTGTGGAACGCTTTGCTTAAAGGTGATATTGATGCTTATTCCGAATATACCGGCACTATAAAAGAAGAAATTTTTGCCGGGAAAAATATGACGGATTCTGAAATGATAGATTCGTTAAACAGTCTTGGAATAAATATGAGCAGTCCGCTTGGATTTAACGACACTTATGCATTAGGGATGAAAGAAAATCGAGCAGAAAAACTTAATATCAAAACCATTTCGGATTTACGAAACCATCCAAATTTAATTTTCGGTTTCAGTAATGAATTTATTGATCGAAAGGACGGCTGGCCCGGATTACAGAAAAGATATAACCTTCCTCAAAAAAATGTAACCGGCTTGGATCATGATCTCGCATACAGGGGAATTGATGACGGTTCAATCGACGTTGTCGATCTATATTCCACAGATGCCGAAATTAAATATTATCATTTAAGAGTGCTCAAGGACGACTTACATTATTTCCCTGAGTACAACGCAGTAATTTTGTACAGAACAGAATTAAGAAAAAGGGCTCCTAAAGCCCTGGCTGAAATCTTACGAATGGAAGGGACTATCCCGGAATCCACAATGGTGAAAATGAATGCAGAAGTAAAGATTGACAGAAAATCCGAGGATATGGTTGCATCGGAGTTCATTAAAAATAAATTTACATTGTCGACAGAATATAAAAAACAAACCTTCTGGAGCAGATTATGGTTTAACACGAAAGCACATCTTTTCCTGGTTTTGATTTCACTTTCGGCGGCAATATTATTTTCTATTCCATTAGGTATTATTGCATATAAAAACAGAAAAATAAGCAGCATCGTATTGGGCTTTGTTGGAATAATTCAAACAATACCATCTTTAGCTTTGCTGGTATTTATGATTCCTTTATTGGGGATTGGTTCATATCCTGCAATTGTTGCTTTGTTTTTATACAGCTTGCTTCCGATTGTACGAAACACATATTCTGGTTTAAACGATATCCCCGGACATATTAAGGAATCCGCCGAGGTTTTAGGCATTTCTTCCACCGCCCGCTTAAGATTGATTGAGTTGCCATTAGCCTCCCGTTCCATACTTTCGGGGATTAAAACGTCCGCTGTTATAAATGTAGGAACCGCCACACTCGGTGCTCTGATCGGCGCGGGTGGATACGGTCAGCCAATTTTAACGGGAATAAGATTAGACAATATTTCTCTCATCCTGCAAGGTGCTATTCCTGCCGCAGTGCTTGCACTTTTCGTGCAATGGTTTTTTGATTTACTGGAGTTGGTTATTGTTCCAAAAGGATTAAGATTATAATTTATTATTAA
Organism: uncultured Ignavibacteriales bacterium; assembly: GCA_963751355.1. GTDB lineage: Bacteria > Bacteroidota > Ignavibacteria > Ignavibacteriales > Ignavibacteriaceae > CAVVVS01. The sequence goes on from CAVVVS010000116.1 coordinate 41,228, forward strand.
ATATTTATCATTGTATAAAAATACTTTTGTAGAGACGCATTCGATGCGCCTCTACCTTAATTTAATTATATATTAATTTCGCCAGGCATTGCATTTTTAGTGAGTTTATATTTGAAGATTTTATCAGGAGAAAATATAATCTATAATAATTTCACCTCTTTTCATATTTGTAACATCTAATCAAAATATTGCTCAGTCATCAGGATTGAATTTAACGGCGGAGATATGTTTAAATTGACGGACATGTGTGTTTTTCCCGATCGAAAATACTCGCTCTTTCTAGAATTAAAAGCGAGATGTCTTTTCGGTAAGGAGGCTGAAAATCTAAAATCCGGTTCGGCATATATTGAAAATAATCATATTTACAACTAGGTATTGAAGTCAAAAACCGGTCTTTTAACAATTAATGCAGATGTAATTTTATACATAGTTAGTTTTGAAAATACGGCAAATCAAATTGTATTACCAATAATATTTCCGTTTTCGCCGGATTCGTTCACGTTCAATTTAACTTTTGATTTTTGTGCGTCAGCTTCTTTGAATACTTCGTATAAGTGAAGTTCACTTCCGAGTATCCAGATTTTAACCAATGTCCGTGTCCAAACAAAAATTTGCTGAATCAAGAACATGATTAAAATTGTGAAAGCAGAAACCATCCCTATTATGCTATCGAGCCAAAAGTAAACCGCAAATAATAAAACCGGGATTATCAACAAAAATATATACAGAACATAAGTGCTGAAAAGGTGCCTAAACACAAACCTAATAGATTTAAAAATATGAATGAACACTTTACGTGAATCATCTAGATAAAGCGATATTTTAGTGTAGTCGCCTACAATCAAAAAAAGAATAAATAAAATTAGATGAATTAGCACACCGGTTAAAACAATATATACAAGTCCCGCTTCACTTTCTACCGATTTAGAAGCGAAGTTAACAATAAAGGTTAACGGTAAATAAATAATAATTGCAATTATTGCTTGAAAAATCAGCAGGTAAACAGCAAGTCTGAAAAACCTGAAGAAAAATTCACCGCTGCTTGCAAGAAAAACTTTTATTGAAAATTTTTGATTTTCTTCTGTTAATATTTTAAGTACTCCACCGGAAAAGAATACCGTAAAGATTAAATAGAAAACACCAAACCAGATGGCGATCGGGACGAACGAATTTATAACCTTGCCGGCGCTGTGCATAAAATCAGTATATGTTGTGAAATCGAATCCTTTTAATAGTGATTGCAATGCCATTGAATTCCCGGAGTTGTTATTCAAAGCAGACCGGAAAGGAATAGCAATAATCAAAGCCAGCAGAAACGTAATTGCATAAATTAAAGTTGTCATCTTTTTTGAACGAGCTGCCGAGATTAATCCGTTTGTATATGCTTTTAAGATTTTCATTTTCTCTCCGGTTTTAAAAAAGTGTTCCGAATGTGAGCATTGTATTTTCAACCCAGAAAATAAATTTTGTAAAATATTTTACGATCGTTGTTTTATCCGGTTCTAAAGAATAGCTGTTATTTAAATAATTTACATCCATTAATATTTTATGGTAAGGATCTACTTTTGCCCATACTACTTTTTCCGGCTTATTATAAATCAGGTTGTGAGTTCTTTCTTTACCGTCCCAATTATCAAGCAACTCTTTTCCGTCGTCAAAATGAACCAAAATTTCGACTGGCATAACAACGCCGCCTAACCTATAAATTACAATTTTAGAATTATATTCCGGTTTCCCGGAATTACTGTACCGCGTATTATAATATTTTTTTACTCCGGCACTATCATATACTCCCGACGTCGGTTTGATCTTTTTAACCGTAATACCGGCGAGTTTATAATCGCAGATATCTGTTCCGTAAAGAACTTCTTTGAAAAACCAATCCATATTGTCGCCGAATTTATTCCCGAGTCTTTTTTTCACCACTTCATTTACAATGTTTATAAAATCCTGTCCGCACGGATGTTTAAATTTCCATCTTTCAAAGTAGGTCTGCATGATTTCATCCATAACGTTTCTACCGACAAGACGGTCTAACGTATGCATCCACGTTGAAGTTTTCATATATGTTATGGAACCGTAACCACCATCAACGTACTCCCATGAATTCTGAAAATCCGGTGCAATTTTCGGATTAGACATGCCGGTATAACCTTCTCTTTGACTTTCGAGATCGCCAAAATGAAAACCGAATATATTGAAGTAGGAGGTTTTTTCACCGTAAGAATGATCCATAATCCGCGACTCGTAGTAAGAATTGAAACCTTCATCCATCCATGCTTCTTCGAATTCGTTGGTTGCTAGCATTCCCATAAAATAATTATGGCCGAATTCATGTATCACAACGTTTTCCGTTAACTTTATTCCTTCGGGCATACCCCATAAACACCCGGCTGTTATAAAAGTAGGATATTCCATTCCCGCAGCGCCTAATGCATTAAAAGGAGGATCAACTATTGTAAGATTCGGGTATGGATATTTTCCTAAATATTTATCAAAGTATTTTAATGCCGCAATCGCGGAGTTCGTATGTCTGTCCGCTTGAGATAAATGTTCCGGCTGAAGCAGTACTCTTATCTTAACATGTTTCCAAACAGCATTAACAACTTTAAATCTTGGTGACGCTGTCCATGCAAAATCGATTACATCTTCTGCGTGATAAGTTAAAGTTTTGGTGCCGTCATTATTTTGCATCTCATTTTCTCTAATTCCCACTGCACCAACCACATAATTTTGGGGAACAGTTATATTTACATTATATACTCCAAAGTCGGCATAAAACTCTGAATTTGCATGGTATTGGTGACAGTTCCATTGTCCTTTTGCTGCATAACGTTCGCCGGCTTTTTCGTACACTCCGATTTTAGGAAACCATTGTCCAACCAGATAAAAATTACCGCTGAATCCGCTTCGGGCAAATACTTTGGGAAGTTTTGAATTAAATTTAATTTTCAGAGTAATTGTACTACCGGGCAGCACGGGTTTTTCCAAAGGTACACTTACTACTGTTCTATCATCCGTGTTATTATCATCGGGATGAATAAACTTGATTTTATCTGTTAAATTCTCTCCGTCAGCAGTCTTCATCGAAACAATATCTATCCAGCCCCAATTGAGTCTAGAATTCATATTGAATTGGTCACCCCGTAGTTGTCCTCCCGATTCTTTTATAAATGTGGATTTTGTGTTTTTAAAGGCATTAAGGTAAAGATGAAACTGCAATTCGGATATTTTATCGTTTGAAGTATTGGTCCAATGTAATGTTTCCTCCCCAGTCAGTAATTTTTTAACGGGATTTAACCTAACGGTAATATCATAATTTGCAATCCTGTCGCTTAGAGGTTTTTGAAATATTACTTTCTGCGGATAAACTGTGGCAAAACCGGGAAGAATGAAGAGCAGAATAACGATTAATGTAAAAACGAATGGTTCATTTTGGAATGATTTCATTGCTACTGCCGTATATTTTTTGATTAAAATTGGCAACTTTTTCTTGATGAATGAGGGAACAGATTAGATACAAATTTAAAATTCCCTTTCACTTAAATTGATAAAAATAAACGAGATAATCAAAGAGTTTTCAATAAAAGTTTGTGAAATGATCAACAGGAAAAACAAGGATACATACTTAATGATAGGTTATAGTTTCGTTTTACTTTTTACTGTTGCCAGTAAAAGTAAAAATTATCTTTGATATTCCCTTCATTTATATTATCTTAAATTATTCTCATCGCATAAAATTTCTGATAGTAAAAAAATTATATTTAGGGTTAAATTTTAATCCAATTTAAAACAAACTTATAAGGAGGTTTCTATGAAGATCATCCTTAGATTGTTGTTGATTGGTATAATGTTCTTACTTTTCGTATCTGTTAATTTAAATCAAGAGAAGGGGAACAGTTTTATAAATAATTTTGCAGAATCATATTCCGGAATTAAAACTTCTACGGTTAAATATCTCAGCGGTAAAGATACCGTCAGCGGATTTTTAGCTTCACCGGTTGACAAAGGTGAACATCCGGCGTTGATAGTTATACACGAATGGTGGGGCTTAACACCATGGGTTAAAAATAATGCTGAGGATTTTGCAAAGAAAGGTTATGTGGCACTTGCCGTAGATCTTTACAGGGGAAAGGTAACATCTGATCCTGAAGTAGCACATGAACTCAGCCGCGAGTTGCCGGAGGACAGAGCAGAAAGAGATTTAAAAGCTGCTTTCAGTTATTTATCATCGCTTACCGAAGTGAATAAAGAAAAAATTGGTTCCATAGGCTGGTGTTTCGGCGGCGGTTATTCATTACAGACTGCATTAATGATTCCTAAACTAAATGCGTGCGTGATAAATTACGGCAGGTTAGTAACTGAAAAAAATTCAATTGATAAAATAAATTGTCCTGTGCTGGGAATTTTTGGGGAACAGGATAGAGGCATTCCTCCCAAATCGGTTAAAGAATTTGAGGATGCAATGAAAAAAGAAGGAAAAAATATTAAAATTGTAATTTATCCTAAAGTCGGTCATGCGTTTATGAACCCGGATAACAAAGGCGGTTATAATAAAAACGCAGCAGGGAAAGCGTGGTTGGAAATTTATTCCTTTCTTGATAAGACTTTAATGAAATAGTCAAATTAATTTTGAATAACCATTGTGCATTCTGTTAAAAGTTAGTACTAAAGCTAAACTATTTTCTATTAAAGAATTTTATTGGTGAAAAATCATTAATCCATACACTGAGATTATTTTTTTTTGGAAACCTTCAATTCCGGGAAATAGATAAATGGTTTAAATAATAAACTTTCATCAAAACCCTAAAAATCATCCCTAAAATAATTTAACTTCTTAATCTCTTCTTACGAAAATATTTTCTTAACTTAAACTTAATCTATATAAGAATTGAAAAATATATATATCCTGTTGTTAGCATTTCTATAGGAATAGGCTTATTTTTTATCATAAGAGATAAAAATTCTTTTAAATCAAAACCAATTTTGAAATTAATTCAAAAGCTTTAGTACTCCAAAAGAGTTACTTATGTTTATCATCCTACACAAAATGTAAGGGAATTTTCTCATGAAAAATAATTCACTAAATGATTTCGAAACAAAATGTGTTCATTCAGGAATCGAAGAATATGAATTTGGTTCCGTTGTCCCTCCAATTTATCAAACTTCAACTTTTAAATTTAAGTCAGCTCAGCATGGTGCCGCATTATTTGCCGGCGAGGAAAAAGGGTACATTTATACGCGTATGTTAAATCCAACTGTTGAGGCTCTTGAGAACAGTATTGCGGAACTGGAAAACGGTTATAAGGGACTCGGTTGTGCCAGCGGCATGGCTGCCGTTCACACCGTCTTTGCAAGTTTAACTCAAGCCGGAGATCACGTAATTTGTTCTGCTGCTGTTTACGGACCTACTACAACCCTGCTGAACACAATACTCAAAAAATACGGAGTTGAAACTACTTTCGTAGATACTTCGGATCTTGAAAAAGTAAAATCTTCCGTGCAACCTAATACAAAGGTAATTTATGTCGAAACCCCGGGGAATCCGACCCTGGCTATTTCCGATATCTCCGGAATTGCAAAAATTGCTCATGCTAATAATGCAAAGATGGTAGTCGATAATACTTTTATGAGTCCCGCATTACAAAGACCGTTGGAACTCGGCGCAGATGTGGTGCTGCATAGTTTAACAAAACTTTTAAATGGTCACGCAGATGTAGTCGGCGGTATTGTTGTTGTTAAAGATGAAGAGGCTTACAAAATTTTTAGAAAAGTATTAAACCAAATAGGAGGAGTTATTGATCCTTTTAATTCCTTTCTTGTGCACCGTGGAATAAAAACGCTGTCATTGAGAATGGAAAAACACTGTGAAAGCTCAATGATTATTGCCGAATACCTAGAAAATCATCCTTTAGTAGAAAAAGTTTTTTACCCTGGATTAAAAAGTCATCCTCAATATGAATTGGGGCAAAAACAGCACAAAGGACCGGGTGGTATGATAGCTTTTGAACTTAAAGGCGGATTTGAGGCGGGACAGGTAATGATGAATTCCGTTAAGCTTTGCCAATTAGCTGTAAGCCTCGGTGGCGTTGAATCGTTGATACAACATCCTGCAAGTATGACTCATTACTCTATGGGAGAAACAGGCAGAAAAACTGCAGGCATCTCCGAAGGATTAGTAAGATTGTCTGTTGGAATTGAAAATGCGGATAATATTATTAACGATCTCGAACAGGCTTTGGAAAAAGTACAAGAATTAAATGCAAGTGAGTTGGTTCAACAATAGGCCTGATTCATAATCGTTTATTTATGTAAACTAAAAAAAGATTAGGATAAATTTCGATTTTCTACATTTTGAATTCTCTTCCTATCGCGGTAGGAAGGGAATTCAATTTTCACTAATTACTTGGAAAATTCTTTTATTGAATTATCAGTCACTTAATAACTTCATTAAGCAGGTTGTCTGTTTCATACTTGTTATCAAGTGGTAGAATGTTCATTCCTTTTACATAATACAATTCTTTTTTCGCATTTTTTGAAGCGTCAAATCTGCCGTCCGGGCTTTCGACAATCCATTCATTTTCATCCAATAAAGTTAAACTGCACACTTCTTTACCGGAGGGAATTTCTATGACATACAATTTACCCCCTATGCTTCCTCTGGTAACCAAATATTTGCTATCCGGTGAAAAACAGAAAGATTCTTGTAAATTTTCCTCTTTATTAAAGAATGTGTGTACGGTGGTTAATACTTTTCCGCTGAAGACATCGCAAACCTTGATATAACCGTTCTCATCAACAATACCAATATATTTTGAGTTAGCAGAAAACCTGCCTGCATAAAGGTTATTATTAATATGAGATATTTGTTTACCGCTTATTATATTCCAGATAAACACAACACCCCGGTCATCAATGGTTGCTAAAAATTTGCCGTCACGAGAAAATCCGTTATTGTCCGTATTACCTTTGAATGATTTGTAAAAATCGCCGGTACTTAAGTAGTACAAATCAACTTTATTACCATCGGTTGAATTTGAGAAATATTTATTATCGGGTGAAAAGCTAAATGAGTACATAGAGCCTTTTAATGATTTAAATACTTCGCCGGTTTTCGTTTTCCAAATCTTCATTGTATCCGAATCGCTACCGCTGGCAATGTATTTACCTTCACCCGATAAAAAAACTGAATACAGCTCACCCGACAGCCCGGTAAATGATTTAATCAAGCTTCCCGATATAGAATCCCAAAATTCAATAGTTCCGTCTTTCAATATACTTGCAATGTACTTCCCATCGGAAGAAAAACTTTGACTTGAAATATCTCCGCTCAATCTATCTTTTACTTTCTGATTTTTAGATGAAATTAATAACAAAGAATCCTGCCATGTACTGCAAGCATAGTATTTGCTGGACGGTGAAAAACTAAATGATTTAATGTCCTGAGATTTTACCGGTGAGTTTATCATTTTACTCTGTTTAATGTCCCATAGTTTTAATTTGGGGTAATCTCCTATTACCGCTATAAAATTATTATCACCTGAATAGTAAACCTGTTTTGCATTTCCTGCTCTGACTCCCAGAGTCGAAATAGCTATATAAGATTTGATGTCTCTCAATTCTATTGTTCCGTCGCCGTTACCAGCCGCAAACATTTTATTATCCGGAGAAGTAGCTAAGGATAAAATAGCGGATGATTCTTCAATTGTGCTTATTTTTTTACCCGTATTCACATCAATAAAATTTAACTTACCGTCGCTGTTTGAACTTATAAGTAATTGTCCGTTATTAGCAAAAGCCAATGAGAGAATTCCTGAAGACTCTTCAAATGATTGTATCTCTTTGCCGGTTTTGGAATCAAAGAGACTTAGAAAACCGTTTCTGCCTCCGCTAGCTATAATGCGACCGTCCGGGGAGAAGATTGCAGTTTCTATCGATTCAATATTCAGTGATTTAATTGTTCTTGAAGAAGCAATGTTCCAGAGTTTGAGAGTATTATCGGAACCTGCACTTAAGATATCTTTACCGTCGGGCGAAAAATAAACCGACTTAATCATCCCTTCATGTATTGTAAAGGAATTAAGTTCATTGCCCGTCTCTGTATTCCAAAGAATGACGGTTCCGTCATTGCTGCCGCTTACAAGGTATTTGCCTTTATCAGAAAATGATATTGAAGTTACGCCGGAAATATTTCCTTTAAAACTTCGAACTAACTCTCCGTTAGATACATTCCATATACCAATTGAATCAATTTCAAGTCCTATTGCCGCAACATATTTACCATTAGGAGAATAGCATGCCCCTATGACAGGCGAATTGAATGCATGGATGGTTCTCAGCAACTTGCCAGCATTTACATCCCAAATTTTAACAGTATTATCCGAACTTCCGCTTACAAGGTACTTACCGTCAGGGGAAAAACTGAGAGCAGTAACCGATGCGGAATGACTCATATTGACAATTAATTTCTGAGCGCTGCAAAATATGCTGGATAAAAATAATAATGCAAAAAAAGTTGTACTTCGAGAAGCATAAAATGATTTCATAATAAATTAAAATTATTGTTAACAGGCTTTTAAAAATTATTATCAGTTCACACCGGTAACATAATAAATTTATTGCACACAATGAGGTTGAGTGAACAGGAGAATCCGTTGAGGTCAATCAGTGATTTAATCACTATTGGATAAAATAAAGGAATGTTTGTTAAATAATTAAAATCGGGACTGCCTTATGAATATTCGCGTTTTATATAACTAAGTTCTCACCTTATAAGCAAATAATAGCGACAGTCCCAATTTTATGAGTCGTTCATCTGCTAAGAATCTCTAAAAAGAATGTTGTTTGAGCAAATTGCGAATTTTTTAAATCCAAGACTATTTTTTATTAGTGATATCTTTTAATGTAATTTTAATACTTTTTATATTAATATATATTACCAACATATTTCACGCAACGAATTTTAATCTAGCTCTTAATCAGATTAAAATCGAGAATGATTAAGGATAAAATAAAAAACTAAGCTTGAGATGTTTTTGTGCAACGTAACTTAGAAACTAAACCCTACAAGCAAATAGCTTTGTTCTAATTTTGGATTAATAATATAAGATACATGCACGGGCAGATTAAATTTTTGTGTTATAGGAATTTCTTTAGTGAACGTGAGACCGGCATTTATTACTGAAAAATTGCTTGTCCCGTATGCCGCGCTTTTACCACCTGAAGCCCCGGCGAATAGCGAAATAGAAACATTATTAATGGTGAATGGGTATCCGATCTCGAAGTAAGATGATTTATCCGGATCATTATGAAAATTTAAGTAACCCGATAAAGATATGGGAAATGATTCCGGTCCTGTATAACCTAATCCTGCTTCAAGTGTATGCGCGCCGTTGCCGTTGTCTTTATAGTTGGAAAACTTCAAGCCGGCACTCGGGAAATAATAATCTGTATAATAAACAGAAAACGTGCCCGATCCGGTTTCAACCGAATAAGATGCAAGTAGATCATTTTCGGAATAAACACTTTTTGTTCCTGCAAAGCTGTAAGCCCCCCAGGCACCGATCGAAAAACCGCCGGTTGTAAATGTAATAGCAGGCTGGAAACTCGGGGAGTTACCAAAATCCATTCCCCGCCAAACATATCTGCTGTATACGTCCGTACCCAAACTTATCTGAGAAAATGAATTTGAACTAAAGAAGAGTATAGTTAAGAGAATTAAAAGTGGCATAGTTTTATTTTTTTTCATATATCTACCTTTTTATGTTATTAATATTCTTTTTCAAAGTGCACTGCTGCCTGATTCCTCCGTTCGTATACGTATAGTTTCCTCCACGGGTATAACAAATATTTTACCGTCCCCTACTTCGCCTGTTTTTGCCGTGTTTAAAATTATTGAGATTGCGTTTTCCAATTGTTCATCCGAACATATTAGGGCAAGTTTAATTTTCGGAACAAATTCGATATTATATTCCGAGCCGCGGTACATTTCAGTATGACCCTTCTGTCTTCCGTAACCTTTCACTTCGGTAACTGTTAAACCGTTGAAACCTGCCTCCTGGAGGGCACTATGTACCGGATCCAGTTTATGTGGACGTATGATGGCTTCAATTTTTTTCATTTTTAACCTCCTATTATTTTGTAAAAAAACTTAATGCTGTTTATTCGTTGTTTGCCCAGCAGCCGGATGCACTATTAAGATAAAAATTCATTACTGCAATTTTAGCAGTGTAATTACTTCATACCCAAAAACCTTAAAGAATTAAGCAAATAATAAGTAAATACATAATAAATTATGATGAATTATCTAATTACCTTAATTTATAAGGTAATTAGATGCAAATGTATAATAAAATAATATTTCTGTCAAGTGTTTCCTAAATATTTTTAATTTTTTTGTAAAAGCACTTAAATATTTTGATGGAGACAATTGACGGATTTGTCATAAAATGTTTAAAGAAATTTTAAGAATAGGGAAAGGTTAACTGAAAAGCTATATGAAAATATCACATATTATTACAACGTACTTATTATCTGGAAAAGAATGTATATGAAAAATTTATCTTTATTCTAGATAATAAATTTTATAATTATAAATCCACCGATTAAAAGAAAAGTAAAACTGAATGCAAGCAGATTGAAATATTTATCAATAAAAGTTTTTATTTGCGGTCCATATTTCCATATTAAAGCAGCAACTAAAAAGAATCTGCCTCCTCTTGAAATGATAGAAGCAATGATAAACATCGGCAGATTTATACTAAATGCGCCTGCCGAAACGGTAAACACTTTGTAAGGAAGCGGAGTAAAGCCCGCAGTAAATATTATCCAGAAATTATATTGATCATATAATCCCTGTATTTTATAAAAAACAGCATGCGTAAAACTAGGAAAGTGATTGAAGAAAAAATTGGCGACCGAAGTAAATTCACCCGTCGGAGTCCACCACAAAAAATGCCCTATAGAATATCCCAAAAGAGCACCGGTAATTGAACCGATTGTACAAATGGTTGCGTATTTAAATGCCTTGGAAGTAACACCCAATACTAAGGCAATCAATAATGCATCCGGCGGGATAGGGAAAAAAGATGATTCTGCAAACGCCAAAAGGAATAGTGCGATTCCTCCATAAGGAGTTTCCGCCCAATGCAGAACCCAGTCATAAAGTTTACGTAAGTATTTCATCGAGTTTTAATCTAAATAAATGCCACTTTTAAAGTGGCAAATTAGTAAAAATAAATATGATAAAGAAAGGGAATTACTTATTATTTTGAATATTTCCATAATCAAACTTGGTACCATTTGAAGAAATCCAACATATATAAATATATTTTAATAGCTTTTGAAAAAAAGCGGACTTATTTTTGGATAATGAATTTACCTTCCACTAAAAGGGGAATTAAATGGAAGTACAAAAACCGGAACGTCTGCTTTCGCTCGATGTATTTAGGGGAATCACCATTGCGGGAATGATTCTGGTAAATAATCCCGGGAACTGGTCACATATTTATCCTGCGCTTGAGCATGCAAAATGGAACGGGGTAACCCCGACTGATCTGATTTTCCCGTTTTTCTTATTCATTGTCGGTGTAGCCATCACATTTTCTCTTACCAAAAGAAAAGAAAGCGGCGCTGATCAAAAAAAATTAATGCTTCAGATTTTGAGAAGGAGTGCTATTCTTTTTGTTTTGGGATTAATAATGTACGGATTTCCGTACTTCAATCTTTCAAACCAACGTATTCCGGGTGTTCTTCAAAGAATAGCAGTTTGTTATTTTATTTCTTCAATAATCTTCTTGAAGACAAATATTAAAGTTCTAACTTATACTGCATCGTCTTTGCTGCTTATATATTGGGGAACGATGACATTAATCCCGGTTCCCGGGGTAGGCAGTCCGAATTTACAGCCCGGTACTAACTTAGGGGCATGGTTCGATCGCCTAATTCTCGGGGTTGATCATTTATGGCCAGGATCCAAAACGTGGGACCCGGAAGGGATTTTGAGTACGATTCCTGCCGTTTCCACTACTTTATTCGGGGTTTTAACCGGATACTGGTTAAGGCAAAAAATTGAACCGTCTACAAAAGTTGTCTGGATGTTTTTCTGGGGAAATGTGGGATTAGTGTTGGGTGTAATTTGGGATATTTGGTTCCCGATTAATAAGGGACTGTGGACTAGTTCCTACGTACTTTTTACAACCGGAATGGCATTACAATTTTTAGGAATGTGCTACTGGCTGATTGATGTTAAAGGATATAAATGGTGGACTAAACCCTTTGTAGTTTATGGTATGAATGCAATAACTGTGTTTTTCCTGTCCGGTATTCTTGCACGAACTTTAAGTCTTATTCATATTACTTTAGACGGTCGCGAGTTGTCCGTTAAGACTTTTATATACACGTTTCTGTTTACATGGTGGTTAAGCCCAATTAATGCATCGCTTGCATGGGCACTGTTGAATGTATTATTCTGGCTGGGTATTTTATGGATAATGTATAAAAAAAGGGTCTTTATAAAAGTCTGATTCTATATTTTCGAAATAGATGCTGCCGATAGTGGCATCTCATTTACAAATGTCACATTGAAGTCATAATCATTTTCAATAAATTCTATGGATAATACTGCACTTTAAACTGTAACATTTTTAATTTTTATGTGCTTTTCAATATATTTAATGCTAAAAATAAAGGACTTCTTTTATGCGCTTCGAACGAGCAGCAGGTATCTTACTTCATCCTACCTCATTACCGGGTAAATTCGGTATTGGGGATTTGGGGCATGAGGCTTACAATTTCGTGAATTTCCTGGAGGCAGGAGGTCAAAAACTTTGGCAGGTCTTTCCTTTGGGACCCACAGGTTATGGTGATTCTCCCTACCAATGTTTTTCTGCATTTGCAGGAAACTCCCTGCTTGTGAGTCCGGAAAAATTATTTGAAGATAATTTTTTAACCAAAGATGATCTGGAAAACATTCCCGATTTCGATCCGCAAAAAATTGACTTTGGAAAAGTTATTAATTACAAAAAAAACTTATTAAGGAAAGCGTTCGAAAATTATAAAAAAAATAAAAACGGACTTGAAGAAGAATTCAATGTTTTCTGTGAATCTAATAAAGAATGGCTGGACGACTTTGCTTTGTTTATGGCGGCAAAAGAATTTCACGGAGGTAAGTTGTGGATACAATGGGATAAAGGTTTGGTAATTAGAGATAAGGACTCATTAAATCAATGGTCAAAGAAATTATCTGATGATATCAGTTATCAAAAGTTTGTACAATTCAATTTTTTCAGACAGTGGAAAAATTTAAAAAATTATGCTAACGAAAAGGGGATTAAAATAATAGGTGATATGCCGATCTTCATTGCTTATGACAGTTCTGATTTATGGGCACATAAAGACCTTTTTACAGTTGACGAAGGAGGGGATCTGGAAACAGTTGCCGGTGTGCCGCCTGATTATTTCAGTGAAACCGGTCAGCTATGGGGCAATCCTTTGTACAGGTGGAAAGTAATGGAAAAAGACGATTTTTTATGGTGGCAACAAAGATTTTCACAACTTCTGGAAATGATAGACATTATCAGAATAGATCATTTCAGAGGATTCGATGCTTTTTGGGAGATTCCCGGAGGTGCCCCAACCGCTGAAAATGGAAAATGGATTAAAGCACCGGGAGAAAAATTATTTTCAACTGTTGAAAAATATTTAGGTAAAATGCCCATTATAGCAGAAGATCTTGGTATTATTACTAAATCAGTAGAAAAACTACGGGACCGTTTTGATTTTCCGGGAATGAAGATCCTCCAGTTTGCTTTTGGAAAAGATATGGAGAGAAAATTTCTTCCTCATAATTATATTCAAAATTGCGTAGTTTATACCGGCTCGCATGATAATGATACGACCCGCGCTTATTATGAAAAAATTAAACATGAAAATAATGATATCTACGAGCATACGAGAAGGTACCTAAATTATTACGGCGATGATATCGTTAAGGAATTAATTAGAATTTCATATGCCTCGACAGCCGACATGGTGATTATCCCGATGCAGGATATATTAAATCTTGGGGGAGAAGCCAGAATGAATTTTCCGGGAAAACCCGCCGGTAACTGGACGTGGCGATTTACCTGGGAACAGGTTCCTTTTGAACTGGCTAATAATTATAAAAAATTGGTTGCCTTGTATGAGAGACCTCCTGAACCGGAAGATGAAATAGACGAATTAGATAATGAATCAAAATAATTTATTGAATTATAAAATTCTAAATTTAATATGTATTGAAACCTAATGCATGGCTAATTTGTTATTTTATAAAAGTAATTCCTATCTTGAAATAATAAATTAAATTTCTATCGGAATTCATATCATATTCATTATGTTTTGAAGCACACTGCAGTAGGTTATTAATTTTTGTAACTTATAATTCGGGTAAAATAATATTTCCATTTTTTAATCTCTGTGGGTTAAATCCCCCGCCCCTTGGGGCGAAAAATCAATAAGATACCCGTCCGCTTGTGGCGGGGAGATTCATTAATAACATAGGTACATTAAATCATGTTCGAATTCATTAAAAAAATTATCGTACCGCCGGCAGATTCTGCTGGAAAGAAGCCGGAAAATTATCAGGTAGATCTTGCTAAGGAAGAGGAATTGGATCTTTCAATATGCTTGTTATTTGTAGATATAGCCAAAGCAGATGACAATTTCTCAAATGAAGAAAGAAATAGAATAGTTCAAATATTGAAAGAGATGTTCAATCTGAATGATGAAAGAATTAACTTCCTGATCGCAGAATCGGAGAATAACTTAAAACAAAACGACAGTATTTATGAATATACTACCTTAATTAATCAAAAATTTACGAACGAAGATAAATTTGAATTGATTAAAAAATTATGGCAATTAATATACATCGATCAAAATGTTGATATATATGAAGATCATTTAGTGAAAAAAATTGGCGGATTACTTAATGTTGAACACCGTACTATAATCGCTGCAAAACTTATCGTTAAAGAAGAATTGGATAAAAAATAAGATCATCAATTTTTTATTTCAATTACTATTGAGCAAGAACTATAAAGTACAAGTATATGCCATTTAGGTGTAATAATCTGCATTCACCATTAATAGTATGTTCATCGTCTAATTACTTAATTCTTTTTCGACCGCAGAAGTTAATTCCTTACTCATCGGTTTTACCGGACTTTTAAATCTGGCTATAATCTTTCCGTCCTTTGAAATTAAAAATTTCTCAAAGTTCCAGCCGATTTCGGACTTTTCCGTCACGCTGTTATTTGTTAGACGTGCATAAAGCGGACATTTATCTTTCCCGAGTATTTTAACCTTATCGAATAATTTAAAAGTAACATTGTACTTACTTGAACAGAATTTTTTAATTCCCTCATTTGTTCCGGGTTCCTGTCCTCCGAAATCATTACATGGGAATGCCAAAATCTCGAAACCTTTATTTTTATACTTTTGGTATAGTTCCTCCAATCCCTTGTACTGTGGAGTGTAGCCGCATTGACTTGCAACATTAACTATTAACAAAACTTTTCCATTATAGGCGGACAACGGAAGTTTCTTTACCCTCCATGTCTTTCACTACAATATCATTAATATTGTCCTTCATCTTTTTTCCTAATTTTGTTTGATGCCGTAATTCATTATTTTTGATGCCGTTATTTGTTATAAAATTGAAGCTGAAAAAGGCAGCTAATATTATATCGAATAATACTAGTTTTTTCATTTTATTCTCCATTTGATTTTTTAAGTAAACAATTTACAATAAATAAACGTTCACTTATATGTTTCAAAAAGGTCACTTCATCAATCTTATTTCCTTAAGCATAATCGGAATAATCAGTGGATTATACGTATTTAAGTATTCCGCCGTATATTATAAGTTACCCGGGTTAATAACAGCGGTTTATTTACTTGTATTTTTTATATTCATTCTTTCCCTGGATAAAATTAATCTAAATCAAATTTTTTTTATAAACAAAAGGTTTTTTATTTTTGTGACCGCGCTGCTGGTTTTCGACGCTTTTTGCTGGGTGACTTTTGTACCGCGAATAGGGCAGGTAGGAAGATTGCCCGCAATTGTAGATTGGCTGCACCGCTTTTTTTCGGCAGAGTTTCCTTATAATTCACCTTATACTCCTTCCGGCTTTCCGTTCCTCTTTTTTCTGTCTATTCCTTTTTATTTTATTAAGAAAGTCGGTTACCTGGAGATATTTGGGCTGCTGTTTTTTTCATACTGGATTATTAATTCTTACCGGACGAATAAAGAGACCGTATTCAAAATTATTATTCCGCTTCTAAGCCCGGTAATCTATTATGAACTGGCAGTACGAGGCGAATTATTCGCAAATATGATGCTGGCAATAACGGCAATATTTTTAGCGGAAAAATATTTTCAACCCGGTGAACTAAATTTAAGGTTCTTCTTATTTGCAATATTATTCGGACTTGTACTTTCTACCAGGTCTGTAGTCGGATTGGTTTATGCGATCTACTTTTTATACCTGTTCAGATTTGAAATTCCCAAAGGGATTATTTTTACTTTGAGTGTATCAATAGTTTTCGGTTTGACTCTTCTACCTTTTATAATCTGGGATCCGCATTCATTTTTTCATAACGGACCATTTGCTATACAATCATTTCTGTCTTATTTGCCTATCTGGGTTATTTTCATCTTTCTGATACTTTCAATTTATGCAAGCTGGAGTGTGGGTGACATCCAAGATGTTTTTTTCGCTTCCGGTTTGATGCTGTTTTTACCGGTGCTTTTATCTATGATTATTAAAATAATTCAACATGGATTCTATAACGCAGTAGTTAACGATATATTTGATTTATCCTATTTTGTTTTCTGCGTTCCGTTCTTTGTCTTCGCACTAAAAGATTATATTGTGAATAAGTTCCTTGGTAAAGTTTTGGTATAATTAGAATATAAGTATCTTATACCGTGATTTTGTAATTCCTCATCATAAAAATTAAACTACTAAGGCTCAATTACGTTAGTAGTTCAACATACAATTTAAAAATCTTTCAATTTATCTAATCTTTAATCAGCGGAATACCGATACATCCGTTTGGTTCAGTAATCCTTAACAGATCGGCTATTGTGGGCGCAATATCCACAGTATAGACCGGTGTGTTTATGGTTTGCTTTGGAATATGCCAGCCGTAAAAAAGCAAAGGTACATGAGTATCGTATGAATAGCCTGTTCCATGTGTAGTGCCTTTTTTCATAAAGTTCATCAGGTAATCCGGTTTCAAATTAAAGGCAATATCTCCAGAGCGGTTTAGATTAAATCCGTTCAAGATTACATTGTTAGTTACTCTTTCGGCAACCTGCTTTTCAATATCATCACGTGTGAATATGGATGTGATAGTCGGAAACGTTTCTCTCAAATAATCAGCAATTGCTCTTCTAACTTCATGAATGTTCCAGCAATTTTCGGATATAATTTTATGATTCAGAAAAATTTGATTGTTTGAATAATTCTCAATGATGTTATCTGACTTATATTCTCTTTTTGAAAATGCTCTCAATGAATCCAGACTAATTTTGTAGTTAAGTTCGCCGGTGGGAATATTATGCTCTTTTAAATATGCATCATTTTCCATTACAGCATGATCTGCGGTTAAGAAAAGCAGGTAATTCCCTTTTCCTATTTTTTTATCCAGAAAGTTCAGCAAATCTGCAATCTGCGAATCGAGGCGTAAATAGGTATCTTCCAATTCAACAGAAGTGGGACCGTATTGATGCCCGATATAATCGGTAGAAGAAAAACTAATTGCAAGAAAATCGGTATTCTTATTTTGTCCAAGCTTTTCACCCTCAACGGCAGCTTCAGCAAAATCAGCAAGTATACTGTTGCCGTACGGAGTCGATCGCAGTTTATCATATTTTTGTGTTTCGGTTAATTTATTGAAAGTGTGGGGAAATGATGTTTTTCCTTCATTGAATACATCCACTTCGTAAGGAACCTGGTCAGGCTGATTTTGTGCATAATCTTTTTCGGGACGGAATAATGTCCAGGTTTTACTCATATATGAATCGGCTAACTTTTTTTCATTAAATTTATTAACCCAACCGGGCAATTTATCCATGTAATAAGATGAAGTGATAAATTTACCGTTCTGTCCGTCGTACCAGTAAGCGGCATTTGCCCAATGACCGCCTGGAAGAATTGCAGCCCTGTCTTTAATAGATACGCTTATTACTTTCGACGCCCCGTTATTAAATAATCTTAACTGATCTGTAATTGTAGTTGTTAGAAGTTTTTTAGGGGACATTTCTCCTTCGCTGTCGTTTGAACCGACACTTTTAACTGACGTATCCTGCACACAGTAAATCATTTTTTTTGAACGTTTATCATACCAATTATTAGAAATTATTCCATGATAAAAAGGAGTTGTTCCCGTATAAACAGAAGTATGCCCGGGTCCGGTATACGTAGGAACGTAATTGAAATGGGCAAAGGTAAAATTTGTTCCTTCATTCATTAACCGCTTGAATCCGTTTTCGGAATAGTAAGGATAGAAACGGTACAAATAATCGTATCTCATTTGATCGATTACAATACCGACGAGGAGTCTGGGCTTTTTAACCTGCTGCGGAAAAACAGCACTTGAAATAAAAAGAGTAATAAATAAAAAAGTTAAGATATTTTTTAATTTCATAATTTTGCCTGTTTTGTGGTTATTACTATTTTAATGATTAATAAAATTCAAAGTTACAAAGTCCGGCTTCGTGATTGGAAAGGTAAATCTAAAAAAACTTTTATCTCCGTAATTGCTCATAGTTTTAGAATAGCCCCTGTTTGCTAATTGTGGTTATTTTCAATTATACCTAATATTTCATTAATACCGGAAATCAGATAATCCGGTTTTTCAAGCATTAATAATTCCTTTGTACGGTAGCCGTAAAGAGTGCCGCAAGTTTTAGTGTTCGCATTTTTTCCGCACTTAATATCCAGTTCGGTATCACCAACCATCATTGTTTCCTCCGGGAGTAAAGACAATTCTTTACAGATATGTAGCAAAGGTTCAGCAGAAGGTTTATTGGCAATTTCATCCCTCCTTCCCATAACATATGAGAAGTACTTTCTCAGCTCGAAACGATCAATAATTTTGTCCGCCTGTCCCTGACCTTTTGTGGTTAGCAGTGAAATTTTAATTTTCTTTTCATTTATTCTATTTAAAGTATTTATCAATCCGGGATAAAGATTTGATTCATCTATAAAATCGAAATAATGCTCTTTATATATAGTAATAAACTCATCAAAATCGGCTACCGGGATATTCAATTCGCGGAAGATATCAATAAAGTGATGACCTATCCGTTGATAAAAATCCGGTTCATTAAGCGGTTCTGAAATATTAAGGATGTTGAGCGCTTTTAAAGTCAGTTTTAAAAATTGTCTGATAAGAATTTATCAGCGTACCGTCAAGGTCAAATACGATATGTTTAATAGAGTGATTATTTGTCATTATTTCCAATTAAGAATTATTTTGGAAAAAAAATCATTTTCAAATCATCCGTTTATTTTCAAACCGGATTATGAAATTAAAGATATATTAATTAATACCTTATGTTACACAAAGTAATATATCCTTTCATATTGACCATCTCAAGGCGGGAAAATATATCAAAATTGTGCAAATCATAAATCTTGCGATTCTCCACAGTTTAAGGCGACTCAGAATAACAATTTTGTGTAACATGAATTAATAAAATATATTCAACAAATATATGAATATAGAAATGCAAATATTAATAGGACTTATGCAAAATAATTCTTTTCCCCTTTTTTAATCAAATTTGCGCGCAGAATTAATTTTGGGAGAAATCTCAAATTTATCGAATGACTTTTGCTTCCATTAAGTTGGGCACTTAGAATAGCCAATTTAACTATTTAAGAGGACTCCATAAGATAAAGAAATGAGATTATCTTTACCGGATCTTTAGCCTACCTTTATTAAATTGCGATCGTAAGAAGTACGGAAAGGGGAAAAATTAAAATCCAAATTTTTTTACTCCAATAAAAATATTCACACTAATAAAATAATAATAGAAGCAACTTAAATTCGGCAGCAGAACTGATCTAAGTCTAATATTTTTTTGTATAATACTAATTTATTATATTTATAAGAATATTATGGTAGAATTGGTTTGAAAATAAAATCTACATAATCCATTTAAATTTTCCCCGTTCATACGATCATAAAACAATCATTTTTCCTAATGGATAAAACAAATACGAAGACAAGAGCACCGCAATCAGCAAAAAATCTTCCGAACAAAACAGAAGTTTACAAGAGCTACTTTTTTTGGTCTGCAAAAGTCAGACGTAATTTGGATGAAGTTATTTACTACGGCTCAGTTAAAGAAATAACCGGTTATGCTCCTGAAGAGATTAAACATTTTCCTCTGTTTAGCAATCCTTTGTTTTACGAAGATGAAAAACAAAAAATCAAAAAAAAATACTCCGATTTTATAATCAATTCTGATCAGAATAATGCAGAATTTGTTTACCGTATTATTACCAAGGGAGAAAAAATTATTTGGATAAATGAGAGTCTGTCGGTTAAAAGGGATGCCAAGGGCAAAGTAAAATCTTTTAATGCAATCGTCTGCAATATTACCGGGTTAAAAGAAAAGGAATTAAATCTCGACAAAAAATTAGAAAGTTTGAAAGAAGCTAATTTATCAAAAGATAAATTTATCTCTATCTTATCTCATGATCTGCGTGCTCCTTTTACCAGCATATTAGGATTTTCGGAAATATTGTTGAATGAACCTAATCTATCACACTCGGATAGTCAGGAATACTTAAAATATATAAATGACTCGTCCCAAAATCAGCTTCAATTAATTAATTACTTGCTTGATTGGTCCCGTCTGCAGACCGGGAGAATTAAAATTGATCCGCAGCGGCTGCGTGCTCAGTCGATTATTTATAATTGTGTATCTTCACTTACAGGTAATGCTGTCAGAAAAAACATCGATATAAAAGTGAATGCGGATGAATCGATTTATGTTCTAGCAGATGAGCGGCTGCTGACCCAGGTAATCACAAACTTGTTGAGCAATGCAATTAAATTTTCGCATAATGAGTCTTCAATCATAATATCTTCCAATTTATTCAATGACGAGTATATTGAATTTGTGGTAAAGGATCACGGAACCGGCATATCAGAGCAGAACAAATCAAAATTATTCAAGATTGAAAAAATGTTTTCATCCCAGGGTACGAAAGGTGAAAAAGGTACAGGACTAGGGCTTTCTTTAGTAAAGGAAATTATCGATAAACACGGCGGTGAAATTTGGTTTTATTCCGTAAAGGGAGAAGGTAGCGAATTTCATTTTACTATCCGCCGTTCGCCTAATTCAATTCTTTTAGTTGAAGATTTGAATGGGGACAGGCTATATTATGAGAAAATAATTAAAGATAATTTCCCGTTTTATCAGGTGATAAGTGCATCAAATGGTTATGAAGCAATTAATATCATTTTCAATAAATTGCCGTCCCTAATTGTAACGGATCATGAAATGCCGCTGATGAACGGGTTTCAACTTGTGGAAAATCTTCGTAAGGAAGATAATAATTTAAATATACCAATAATTGCAATTGCCGCCAATATTTCAGATGAATTAAAAAGATCTTACTTAAGTTCAGGTATAAGTCACATCCTTCATAAACCCGTTGATTCAAAATTATTTGTAGATAAGCTTCGAATGGTATTAAATTAGAAAGTAAAAAAAAGTATTTTTCTATCAATGATTATATAAATAAGTACTCCACTTGGAACACCTGCCAAGTGGATCGTGATCATAAATGTTATTACTCAAAAAGAGGAGATAAAATTGAATATTGCCGTTATTGGAACAGGCTATGTGGGCTTGGTAACTGGTACATGTTTTGCCGAGACCGGAAATGATGTCATTTGTGTTGATATCAATGAAGAAAAAGTAAAAAAAATGAAAGAAGGGATAGTCCCAATTTATGAACCCGGACTCGATGTTATATTTGAACGAAACATCAAAGACGGTAGGTTAAGTATTACCACCGATTTAAAAGAAGCCGTCAGGAAATCAGAAATATTATTTCTTTGTCTCCCCACGCCTCAGGACGGAGACGGAAGTGCCGATATGAAATATGTTCTTGGCGTTGCAGATGAATTGGGTAAATTGTTTAAATCAGAGCCGGGATTAGGTTTTAAAATTATGGTAGATAAAAGTACAGTTCCCGTAGGAACAAGCGATAGGGTGAGAGAAGCTATCAGAAAACATGCTCCGGATTTTGAATTCGATGTAGCCTCAAATCCCGAATTTTTAAGAGAGGGCGTAGCGGTTGCAGATTTTATGAAGCCCGAAAGAGTAGTAATCGGAACAAGTAACAATAAAACTAAAGAAATCCTTGAACTGCTGTATGAACCGTTCGTACGTTCAGGAAATCCTATATACTTTATGGATGAACGTTCTGCGGAGTTGACAAAATACGCTGCAAATTCTTTTCTTGCTTCAAAAATATCCTTCATGAATGAAATTGCAAATTTGTGTGAGTTAACTGGTGCTGATGTAGACAAGGTTAGGATAGGAATAGGATCTGACTCGAGAATCGGTAAAAGATTTCTTTTTCCGGGTGTAGGCTTTGGGGGATCCTGTTTCCCTAAAGATGTTATGGCATTGATTAATACTGCTAACGAGAATAATTATGATTTTAAGATTCTAAAATCGGTTGTTAATGTAAATAGAAATCAAATTGAATTGTTCTTCCAAAAAATAAAGACTTACTTCGATGGGAATGTTTCAGGGAAAAAATTTGGATTATGGGGATTGTCATTCAAACCCAATACGGATGATGTTCGCGATGCTCCTGCTCTTGCATTAATACATAAACTTCTGGATAATGGTGCATCCGTCAATGCCTATGATCCCGAAGCTATAGAAACTACCAGAGCAATTATTGGTGATAAAATCATGTATTCAAGCCATGCATACGATGTATTGAATGATGCAGATGCTTTATTGATACTCACAGAATGGAATGAATTTCGAACGCCTGATTTTAATAAAATAAGAAAAAGCCTTAAACAGCCGGTTATATTTGATGGACGAAATTTGTATGATCCCGATAAATTGAGGGGAATGAATTTTACATATTATTCTGTCGGTAGAACGCCTGTAATTAAATAAGCCGTGTTACTTAAAATTGTTATTCTGATCTGTCTTATGCTGGGAAGAATTTATTTTGAAATATTCCCACAATTTGGACGGATCAATATGATAAAGGATATTAATTTACACAACATAAGCAAATAACCAATTTTCATAATTTATTTTTTTTCGAAAAAGAACTGGAGACAATGATAGTACATAAGCATAGTGAAGATGGAAGAAATTGGTTCGCTCTGTACACAAAGCCCAGAAATGAATTTAAAGCAGCAGAACAAATTACATCAGCCGACGTTGAGTACTATCTTCCTACTATTACAAGACTAAAACAATGGAGTGATAGAAAGAAAAAAGTAACCGAACCGGTGCTGCGGGGCTACATTTTTATTTTTGCGACTGAAAAAGAAAGATTAATTTCATTAGAGCAAAAGGCAATTGTAAGATGTGTTACAGATATGGGAAGGGCTGCTAAAATACCTGAGTGGCAGATAGAAAATTTAATGAGAGTGCTAGATACAAAATCGGAGATAATGATCAAAGAAGGATTGGTCCCAGGGGTAAAAGTTCGGATAAAAGATGGACCCTTCGAAGATATTATCGGAACGGTTCAGGAAACGGACAGCGGGACGACACTGAGCGTTTCCATCGATCTATTAAACAGATCGGTAATTACCCGGCTGCCAAAAGATAGTACTTTAGAAGTTGTGAAAAATAAATGATTATGTTAAGCATGATATAGTATATTTATCGGGATGAATCACGGGAAAATATTCTTATAAGATTTAGTGGAATAAAACATTTATTAAAAGTGGATAAATATAATTACTCTATTACTGTTGGATATAAATTATCATGAATATTTCATTCATCATCAAAGTATTTGACATAGCCTAAAAAATTCGACTAATCTTTTCTATGTTTATTTTGATGAACTTTTGCGTAAGATGACTTATTAGGTTAAATTTGAAGGAGTGCTTATTATAACCAAATAAATTGAATTTCTATGCTGAATCAAAAGAATCTTGCCGAATTAAATAAAGGGGATGTGATCGATCATTTTCTTCTTCTCAGAAAATGTGAAGTAAGGTTAACCAAATCATCAAAAGAATATTTATCTCTTGAACTTGGGGATCAATCATTAAGTTTATCCGCAAACATGTGGGATAATTTTGAGGGCTTCTCTAAAACTGTTATTGGTGGAGATGTGGTTAAAGTTTCCGGTAATATGGATGATTTTCAGGGAACTCCTCAAATTAGGATAAATTCAATAAGAAAAGCGAAAGTCTCGGAACATGTATCTCCGCAGGATTTTCTACCCAGGTCCAGACGAAATTATGATGAGATGAAAAAGGAGTTTTTCAACAGGGTAGAAAAAATTTCCGATTCAAATTTAAAAATATTAATAAAACAAATTTTTAACGAAAGAAGGTTCGAAAAATATTCCCGTGCGCCCGCAGGAAAATCCTGGCATCATTCATATCTTCACGGGCTGCTCGAACATACCCTGGAAATCATAAGGATTTGCGATTTGATGTGCGATATACATCATGAATTAAACAGGGATTTATTGGTTTGTGGAGCAATGCTGCACGACTTCGGTAAAACAGAAGAATTGAGCTTTGACGCTGCATTTGACTACACTGATAAGGGGAAGTTACTCGGACACATAGTTATTTCCGCAATGCTGATTAGCGAAGAGGCTAATAAGATTTCCGGCTTCCCGGAAGATCTTAAGAACTGTTTACTACATCTGGTACTCAGTCACCAGGGAAAATTAGAATATGCATCTCCGGTTGTGCCGAAAATACTGGAAGCAATTGCATTGTACCAGGCAGACGAGTTAAGTGCAAAAGTAAATGCCTACAAAAATGCGATAGCAGTTAATACGAACCAAGAGGGGACGTGGACAAAATTTATTCCTCTTGCGTCAACGGATCTT
>CAVVVS010000117.1:0-28129 GCA_963751355.1 uncultured Ignavibacteriales bacterium
TATAGGGAAAAAGCTCATCAGTAATCGGAAGTTAGAGTCAAGAGAAAATATACATTTCTTAGGATACGTTCCATATAAATTGATACCGAAATATGGAAAATGTTTTGATGTTGCGATAATGTTTTGGGTACTTCGGGATTGGATTCAACATTCAAATCCCTTAAAATTACTTGAATATATGGCGCTTGGAAAACCGATTGTAAGCATTGATATACCAGAAGTAAAAAATAATTTTGGCGATGTAGTTTTTATTGCAAAAGATAAATATTCATTCTTGGAATTTATAGATAAAGCTCTAAAAGTTGATAGTAAAGAGTTGCATAAAAAATACAAGCACATTCTTAAAGAATATTCTTGGCATAACATTACAAATCAAATTAACAATGATATAAAGGAGATTAAGAATGTTTAATACTTTTAAGTTCAAATTGATTGATTTTTATACTAAAACTCATGTTGTAAATTATTATAAAAAATGTTTAAAAGATGAATGGTTGCCTCGTGATGAACTACTAACATTCAATTTAAGAAATTGAAAGAATTACTAATTCATTCTTATATAAAGACTAAATATTATAAAGAACTTTTTGATAAAGTAGGATTTAATCCCTACAAAATGGAAAAATTTAGTGATATTGAAATTATCCCTGTACAAACTAAACAAGACTATCGAAAAAATTTTGAAAATGTTAAGTCAGTAAACTTTTTAGATATAAACCCCGGGGACATAGAACTTCGGGCTCTACGGGGGAACCATTCAAAATATATAAATCGAAGTTAACTCATACTTATTTGCGTGCCCTCAATTATTCGGCTTTACATCAGGCGGGATATAATCTTGGAGATAGTTTTGCTGCATTTACTGGAGGTTCTTTATTCCGTGGCTCGGTTAGTTCTATGCAAAAAGTTTATGCATATTTACAAAATTGTTCACAGATGCCATCTTATCATGTGAATAAGGAATATTTTCTTAGTTATCTAAAAAAACTTCAAGCAAAACGAATAAAATACATATATGGTTATGCTTCGGCTTTGTATGATTTTGCACTTACTATAAAAGATAAAAATATGGATTTTAGCTTCGTTAAAGGTTTATTCACATCTTCAGATATGCTTTATCCGACACAAAGAAAGTTAATTGAGGAAGTGATAGGTACGAAAATTATTGATATTTATGGTAATCCGGAAAGTGGCTTAATCTCCTACGAATGCAGTGAGCATTCTGGTTATCATTACGGAATGCAAAATAGTTTTGTTGAAATTACCGACGAAAACGGTAAGAGAATGGAAAGTAATAGGCAAGGAAGAGTGGTAATAACAAGTTTGAATAGTGAATGTTTCCCTTTAATCCGATACGATACCGGCGATATAGCCGCCATTACTGATGAAGTATGTAAATGTGGAAGAAGTCAAATGAAAATAGTTAATCTTGGCGGAAGAAGCCGTGATTACATAATATTAAAAGATGGAAGGCATATACACGGAGCGTTCTTTAATCATTTAAAATCCATATACGAGGCGAATTGGCTCGATCGATATCACATTATTCAAAAAAGCCCAGATGAATTAATTTTCCAATGTTTGGTAAATGGGAAACCCACCAATAAAGAACTTGAAGAAATAAAAAAAGAAATATGTATTGGAACGGAAAATCTAATTAAAGTTGAAACCCAGATTGTTGACCAGCTCCCTATTTCTAATATGGGTAAATATAAATTAATTTCAAGGGAGTACGAAAACAATTAAAACATTTACGCCTGGTCGTAAAATGATTTGTCAAAAAAATTATTACGCCGATGATTAATGCTATAAGAACTTATTCTTACAGCTAATCAACTTTACCATCAGAAGCATATGCACTTCCATTCAAAAATGCTTCATTCTAATTCATATTATCAATAGCTGTTCTTGAACATCTGTAATTTCCAATTGTCTCAATGAAATAAGCTTATAGGGTTCTTAAACCGGATGGTTTAATAATCGGAAGAGTTACATTTCTAGAGCCGTTTCATCAGCAAAGTTTTTGCTATCATACTCACATGTGAACTTATAACTCAATAAGGGACACGGATGATTTACAATTGAAAAAGTATACCTAGTAAAAAAAGGTCGGTTTTGATTGTTTAATCTAACATGGTACTTTTTCTTAAAATGCCAAAAATATTATCTTAATTTCTTGTTATACATGTTCATATACTTAACAAAATCTGGTATAGAATTGGAAGAAACCTTTCACAGCATTCTTTAAAGATAGAAAAACGTGTATTATTATACTCCAGCTGCTATTACATTTATAGCAGGGAAAACTGTAAAACAAATTGAATTAATAGTTAGAATTTAGTCATATATATGCTCATTATAGTATAGCTTTTGTTATTAAAGAATATTTTGTTTCAAAATCCATTTCAAAGTAAAAAGAGGTTAATTTGGGATTAACTACAGAAAAAAGATTATCAATTTTGATGATTGTTTTATCACATTATCCAAATGATCCCCGAGTTAGAAGGGAAGCAGAGGCTCTTGTTAAAAATAATCATAAAGTGCATGTTGTTTGCCTAAGATTAAAAAATGAATTGGAACATGAAGAATTTCACGGAGTCAAGGTTTCTAGAATATTAGAAAGTCGTCCGAAAGACAGCATTTTACAATACATTTATTTAACTGGTTTGTTTTTTCTAAAATCCATAAGATTTATAAATAAGATTTTTTCGCAGAATGAATATGATTTAATACAAATACATAATCTTCCCGATTTTTTAGTATTCGTAACTATAAGACAAAAATTAAAAGGAATACCTATAGTTCTGGATTTACATGATATCATGACAGAATTATATAAATCTCGCTGGAAAACGGCAGTAATAAAAATATTACTACCAATAGTAGGTATAATAGAAAAACTTTCATGGCTATACGCGGATGCGCTGATAACGACAAGCGAAGGATTTAAAAATTGTATATTGCGAAAAGGAATGGATAAAAATAAAATTACCCTGGTACTAAATACTGCAGATCCACTGATTTTTAATAAACCTAAAACCGAATGGTTTAAGAATGATAGTTGTCCAAGATTATTATATCACGGAACAGTAGTAGAGAGATTTGGTGTCCACATTGTAATTGATTCTATTCGCCTCTTAAAAGATAAATATCCAGATATAAGGTTTGATATTTATGGGAATTATAATGCTAAGTATAAAAAAAGTCTCGAAGAGAATATCCGAAAACATGATCTTATTCAAAATGTCTCTCTACACGAATATGTTTCATTAGAAATGATTTGTTCAATAATTAGGGAGAGCGATTTTGGTATAGTACCGTACATTAGCGATAACTTTATGGATCTTGCATTATCGACAAAAACTTTTGAATATGTTGCAATGAAGCTTCCTGTTGTAGCATCTGACCTGCCTTCAACACAATCTATCTTTGACAAAAATCAAATTTACTACTTTAAACAAGGTAGCGCTGAAGATCTAGCTGAGATTTTAAGTAATGCCTTCAAAAATTGTAGTAGTTTAAAAATAAAAGTACAAAACGCGGCTAATAATTATGGAAACATAAATTGGTTAGTGATGCAAGATAGGTATGTGAAATTGATTGAAAATATTTCTATTAATAAAAGTTAATATATTTAGGCAAAACAAAGTATCTTCAAAATATTTTAATAAGGTTTTATTACTTCAAATGAATTTAGTTTTAACCATAGCCTGTATTTTCTGCTTCCTTTTATTTATTAATTATTTTATTCCTCATTTAGTTAAAATTTATTGGAGGCAAAAATTCTTAAAGACTGCTGAGCTATCAAAGAGAATATTTTTAACATTTGATGACGGACCCGTTTACAATTCTACAAGTGAAATATTAGATTTATTGAAGAAGTATTATATTAAAGCAACTTTTTTTGTTGTAGGTAAAAATGTAAAAATCAATATCGATTTAATTGAAAGGATTATTCGAGAAGGTCATGCAATAGGAATTCATGGTAATAATCATCTACATCCATGGAAAGTAAATCCATGGAGAGCAATGAAGGATTTATCTGAAGGGAGTAGAATCTTAAAGGATATAGGCATCAATACTAAATTAATTCGACCACCTTACGGCAAACTCAATTTATTGAGTTTGCTTTTTATAATTTATAATAAGTTGATTTTTGTCCATTGGAATGTAGATCCACGTGATTATGAAAGGAGTGAAAAATTAAAATTATATAATCTTCTCAATGAAAAAATTACTTCTGGTAAAGTTGTTCTTTTGCATGATGGAAGATTAAATAGTATTCCATCTACTGGTGTTACGACAAAAGGCTTGGAATTATTTTTAGAAAAAATGGAATTTAATCCACATCTCTTTTCAGAAATAACAAGTATTATTTAAAGTAAATAAATACTTCATAACTAAAATTAATGAAGTAATAAACGAACCCTCGAATCCTGCAGCCTGTAACGAATTACACTTTGCCTATCCGCGGGAAAAAGTAATACTTGAAAATATGTTAGAGGGAAATGTGACGGACGCCTTGCTATTGGGTATTCTTAGATTGGGGCGTATCTTTAAAATTAGGGATCCATTAAAAACAAATAAAATTATTTGGCCTAAATTACGGTATCGGATTCGACAACGAGTGGATGTAAATTATGTGATAGCCTCCGCAACCAGAAATTTGAAATATCCTAATGATAGAATAAGGCAAATCTTGGGATAGAATTACAGAAATATCCTGATTCCGGCGTATAAATTTTATTCCCTCAAGATTTTCCCTGGGAAGAAATATTAAGTAATTTATACTTCCCGAGAATAAATTTTTGTAATAATCGGACTCCGATTAAATTGAGAAAAATTACTGGGGAAAATTATAAATTGATTATCAATTCAAAAATGAAGGTAATATGGAACCGGTAGATATTGTTAAAGAATTTATCATCGAAAATTTCTTATTCGGAAACGGAGAAGAATTAAGCAACAAAACTAATTTATTTGAAAAAGGAATTATAGACTCGACAGGTATTATAGAACTGATTAGTTTTCTAGAACAAACATTTAAGTTCCCTATCGAGGATGAGGAACTAATAATGGATAATTTTACTACCTTAGATAATATTAAAACATTTCTGCTTAAAAAAAAATGTTAAACTCTGGTTAAAATAAACCATTATTTGTTGTTGTTACTCAAGTTATGAAGACTATTGTATTATGGTTTTTTGTATACGGGAATTCTATTTTATTTCTACCTAATCTGAGTGATTGTTGAAGATAAAAAGACCCTTTGGGTGTTTAAAGTTTTGACCAAAAAGGTAAAATCTTACAATTCTAAAAAATTTACACCATAGGCGCACAGGCATAAGTCCATAATTCCTCCGAAAGGACAAATAGACTAATTTGCAGAAAATCTAATATTGATTGAGACACTGTAAAGTTTTTATACTCTTGTATAAATTTTAGACTGTAGATATTCAACATACATTTCATGAATATTTATTTATCTGCTAAGTTATTGTAATAAATGATTATCCGATATTATTATAATGACCCTTTTATAAAAATGAGTAATTTTTGTGGTTCAATATTTGCTATATATAAAAGTATTGCAATATATTAAATAGGGGCAAATATTATGAAGCTTTTTTCATTTTTAATTCTTGTTTTAATTGTTACTGGCCTGTCTTTTGCACAAACCAATTATTATGTAGATAATAACTTAGGTAGCGATCAAGCAGGGAATGGTATGGGAAGTGGTAGTACAGCATGGAAGTCAATTGAATATGCCGTCAAGCACGTTGAAAACCCTGCAACAAACACAATAATAATCCATATTTCTAGTGGTGAATATAATCTAGAAAGCAATCAAATTGATATTAACAGAAACTTTAAAGACCTTACTCTGACAGGCGACAATGCAAACAATACTATAATTGAGGCTAGTTCAACTATTTCATCAGCAACATCCAGAGTGATGGAAATTTATCCGGGAAATAATATTAAATTAAATGGTTTAACTATTAGGTACGGTTTTACAAAAACCTCAGGCAGCGGAGTATTAAACGATAGCGGATCAGTAATAATTAATAATTGTAAAATTGTATATAATACAGGGGGAACAAGAGGAGTAGGAGGAGCAATTTCAAATATTAAAGGCAAATGTGTTATTGATAATTCGACAATTAGTTTTAATACAGCATCGGATAGTTGTTACGGGGGAGGTATAGGTTCCTTGGATGGTATTTGTACTATTTCCAATTCAACAATTTCGAATAATAGTGCTGCGGGAGGAGGAGGCATTGCTGTAATCTCATTTGAAGGGGTTATGAACTTTAATATTATAAACTCAACAATTTCAGAAAATAAAGCTTCCTATTTTTGTGGTGGTATAAGAATAGACAGATGGAAATATGATAACTTTTCTATAAATGTTAATATAAGCAATTGCACAATTTTTAATAATACTTCTACTGGGCAAAGCGGTATTGGGGGAGTAGGTGTATTAAATTATACACAATCCGGATATAACGTCATCGTAAAGAATTCTATTATAGCAGGTAATACAGCTGTTTCGCGAGTTGATATTAGCGGTAGTATTATTTCCGGTGATTATAATTTAATAGAAGATAAAAGCAGTGTTGTAATAACCGGTGACACTACACACAATATATACAATGTATCACCTAAATGCCAACCTTTGGCTTTAAATAATTCACTTAACGGAACAATGACGAATGCTATTTCTTTGGATAGTCCGGCTAAAGATGTTATCCCTGCTGATTCGCCAAACGGATCACTTTTGTACGATCAACGCGGTGCACCAAGAAAGGGAAATGATGATATTGGTTCATATGAATACTGGAACGATTCTAATTGGTTTCCAACGGGGATAGGAAAAAACATTAAATCTACACCTGGAACATTTGAATTATCGCAAAATTATCCTAATCCTTTTAATCCATCTACTATCATTAGATATAGTATACCTGCTTCAGGCTATATTAATTTATCCGTTTATAATTCAATTGGTCAAAAAATAGCTATACTTGTTCAAGGATTTGAAAATGCAGGTATTCATAGCGTAGAATTTAAGTCAGCAGGCTTACCAAGCGGGATTTATTTTTACAGACTGCAGGAAAATTCGTTTATCTCCACTAAAAAAATGATTCTTTTAAAATAGTTTTACAAAATAAATTGGGTTCACTCTAAAAGGAATATAAATGTCATTCTAAAATAACAAAGCGACTGAAGCGTCTCTAATGCTAAAATGATTTAGAGATTCTTCCCTTCATTCAGAATGACTTGTATGAGTTTTTTTAGAGTGGGCTCTTTAATAAAATAAAAAAAACTTTTAAGTGTTTTATGTTTAAATACTTAAATATCAGTATATTTGTAAAAACAAACTGAACATCCCAAAAGGTAAAACAAAGATGGAAATAAAGTAGCTGACTTAAATAAAAAATGAGGTGACTCTATCACTATATTAAAAACGACAATCAGAGTTAAAAATTATATGATTACAAAATAAAAATAGAGTTGATTCAAGAGTTTCATGGTATTTTAATAAAAAGTTAATAAAATAATCAGTATCTATTAGGTTAAATACATCTTTTATATGAATCCCAGATTTAGTTCCTAATAAGAATCAATAAATTAAAGTTTAAAAGCTAAAGCTTATTTCCAAATATTAGAAAACAAATAAAATGGAACAATGTTTTAATCCTTAATAATTTGTCTGGATTATAAACGTTGTTTTTTTAATACTTGTGGGTTTACTGCAATGAGGATCTTCCGATTCCTGCGTTCTGATGTGAATGTATTTCAAAACACCGATAATATTGAGAAATGCCATATTAATTCCGAAGTAAACATGTCCGAGGAAAATAAGAATAATACCAATATCCCGTATCGCAAAAAAAATAAAAGGATGCTGAACTTTTCCTATTATTACGTAAAGCCTTTTATTTTTAGAAAAATTCAAATCTTTTTAAGACGAATTTTAGCTAAACGGAAAAGACGGGAAATATCAAATATATGGCCGATATTTCCAGGTAGCGAGATAATGTCCGAAAATTGGCCTGGCTGGCCTCCCGGGAAAAAATTTACTTTAATTCTGACTCACGACGTAGAACTCAAGAACGGTTATAATAAAGTACTAAAGTTAATGGAACTCGAAAAAAAATTGGGTTTTGTTTCGTCCTTCTTTTTTATACCGGAACGAGATTACATGGTACAAAAGGAATTATTGACCACCTTAAAATCCAACGGTTTTGATTATGGAGTTCACGGTTTAAAACATGACGGAAAATTGTTTAAGAACGAAAAAATCTTTTCTCAAAGGAGCGATAGAATCAATAATTATTTGAAAGAGTGGGATTGTGCGGGATTTCGAGCGCCTGCAATGCACCATAACCTGAAATGGATAAAAGCACTTAAGATTAAGTATGACTTATCAACTTTCGATACCGATCCCTTTGAACCTCAACCGGATGGTGTAGGAACTATTTTTCCCTTTTGGATCGGTGAGGATAATTTTTCCAAGGGATATTTAGAAATGCCATACACTTTGCCTCAGGACCACTCTCTCTTCATAATTTTGAAGGAGAGAAACAATCAAATTTGGAAAGATAAGCTCGATTGGATTGCGGAAAAAGGAGGGATGGCTTTACTGGACGTACATCCCGATTACATTAATTTCGAGAATAAATTTTCCAGGGAAGAATATCCTGTCGAATTATATGAAGAATTCTTACTTTATATTAAAAATAAATATGATTCCCAATTTTGGAATGCCTTACCTGGTGAATTAGCAAAATATTTTACAGAACATTCAAATTTAAAATAGTCTATGAAGAAAATACTTATGGTCGTCTATTCTCATTTCCCTCGCGATACAAGAGTGAGAAGAGAATCCGATGCTCTTGTTCGAAACGGTTATAAAGTAGACGTAATTTGCCTTAGGAGCAGAAACGAAAAGAAATATGAGAATTATAATTCTATAAATATTTACCGTTTAAATATTGATATATTCCAGAAGTACAAAAAGTAAATATATGTTGCTCTATTTTTCTTTCTTTATTAGGAGCTTTTTTCAAATTAAATATTCTATTTTTTAAAGAAAAGTATAATATTATTCACGTCCATAATATGCCGGATATTTTAGTCTTCACTACAATTTTACCCAAAATATTCGGTACAAAAATTATCCTGGACCTGCATGATCCTATGCCGGAAGTGTTTATATCTAAATTCGGATTATCCGAAAAAGATCTGCTGCTTAGATCAGTTATATCACAGGAGAAGATCAGTTTTAAATATGCGGATAGAGTAATTACTACAAATATAGCATTTGTAAATGCTTTTAAATTCAGAGGAAACGATGTCAGCAAAATTACTTTGGTTATGAATTCGCCTCAAGATAACGTCTTTCAAGCAGTTCCATATCAACGGTTGCCGGAAGATAAGAATAAATTTATTGTGATGTACCATGGCACAATAGTAAAAAGGCACGGACTAGATGATGCAATAAAAGCCATCACCAAATTAAAAGAAAAAATTCCCGGACTTGAGTTCTGGATATTTGGCAGCGGTGAATTTTTAAAAGAAATGGAAGATGAAATAAATAATTCCCATTTAAATACTTTTATTAAATATAAAGGTTCGGTAATGGTAGACGAAATTGCGAAGACTATTCCAATGATTGATCTTGGCATTATTCCGAACAAAAAGACTCCTTTTACTGAAATAAATTTCCCGGTGAGAATTTTTGAATATTTATATTTTCAAAAACCTGTTATTGTATCAAAAACAAAAGGCATACTAGATTATTTTAAAGAAGACGAAATCTTTTATTTTGACGGCGGTAATGTTGATGATTTGGCAAAAGTAATTTTTCAAATATATTCAAATCCTCAAAATTCAAAAACGACTATTTTGAAAGGGTATGCCGTTTATGAATGTAATAATTGGAAGAAACAAAGCACCACCCTTCTAAATCTCTATTTGGATATTTTCAGTGAAAATTAAGCTTTCTAATTGAAGTAAAATTATTGCGATCGCCTTTGGTTTACAACAATGACTACTAACGAATTTAAAACTTGATGCCATGGCAAGAAAGTTTCTTAAAATAGTGCATTTTAATTATATGATTAAAAAAATTTTTAATATATTTTTACAATCAATCGCTTATTTTAGTCCCTTTGGTGGAACGCTAAGACCATTTTTGCACCGAATAAGGGGAGTTAAAATGGGCAGAAACGTCTGGATCAGCAAATATGTTTATTTAGATGAGAATCATCCGGACTGCATTGAGATAGGAGATAATTCAACTATTGGATTAAGGACATCAATTTTTTCTCATTTTTATTTCGGAGAGCTTCAAAAAAAAAATCCTCATAAAGTTATTATTGGGAAAAATGTTTATATCGGCCCTCATTGTTTAGTATTACCCGATGTAACAATCGGTGATAACTGTGTAATCCAGGGAGGTACTGTCGTTGCCAGAAACGTTCCCGCTAATACAATGCTGGGTTATCCTGCACCTAAAGCGGTTGCTAAAATCACTGTTCCGTTGACATCCGAAACTTCTCATCAAGATTTTATCATGGGATTAAGGCCTGTGAGAGGCAAAGAAAATAATTAAACATCATTTCAAAGTATCATAAATATGACACGATTGGAAGAAATTTACCAGTTCATTAATGAAATTTATCTGTTCAATAAAATGAAGAGATTTGATAATTTAACAGATTTTTGTGAAGCTGGTATTATTGATGAGAATAATTTCCTTCTATTGATTTCTTTTCTGGAAGAACGATTTCATATTTATTTTAAGGATGATGAGTTAATTGTACAAAATTTTAAGACTATAGAAAAAATAAATACTATATTGAAACAAAAAATATCCGGAATGTACTATTTATAATGTGCGGAATAGTGGGAATTTACAACGTTGATACCCCGAAGGATATCCCTTTAAATCTATTGGGAAGAATGGTATCTTCATTAAACCATCGGGGACCTGATGAGTCAGGTGCATATCTTGACGATTGGATAGGTCTAGCGCAATCCCGCTTAAGTATTATTGATTTAAGAAGCGGATCACAGCCTATTTCAAATGAAGAAAATAATTTGTGGATTATTTTTAACGGTGAGATATTTAATTATCCCGAATTAAGAGAAGAGTTGATTCATAAAGGTCATAAATTTAAAACTTCAACAGATACCGAAGTAATACTACACCTTTATGAAGAAAAAGGAATTAATTGCTTAGATGGATTAAACGGGCAATTTGCTTTTGCAATTTGGGATTTTAAAAAACATGAGTTATTTCTTGCTAGAGATCGTTACGGAATTCTACCATTGTTTTATACGGTGCGGAACAATCAATTTATTTTTGCTTCTGAGATAAAAGCTATCTTCAATGGAGAAAATGTAGACAGGGAATTGGATCCTCAAACTTTAGACCAAATTTTTACATTCTGGACTCCTTTACCAGGTAGGACTGCTTTTAAAAATATTAGCGAACTGCCTCCCGGACATTATATTAGGATTTCAAATAATCGAATTATAATTAATAAATATTGGGATTTCAAACCATCGATTAATGAAAATGGTTCTTCTCTCCCGATAAATAAAATTGCAGAGGAGTTAAGAGAACTTATTCTGGATGCCGTGAAAATAAGATTAAGAGCCGATGTACCGGTTGGCTCATATTTAAGCGGAGGATTGGATTCATCGGGAATTACAGCTTTTATAAAAAAATATTTTAACAATGATTTGAGAACATTCGGTATAAGGTTTGAGGAGGAATCATTTGATGAAGGAACTTTTCAATCGGAAGTAGTAAACCATCTTAATACAAAACATACAGAGGTGAAGGCTTTAAATGAAGAGATCGGAAAACATTTTGATACCGTATTGTATTTTACTGAACAACCTGTTCTACGCCTTTCTCCGATCCCATTATTTTTCCTTTCCAAATACGTTAATGATCATAAGTATAAAGTAGTGTTAACCGGTGAAGGAGCTGATGAGATTTTTGCCGGTTATAATTTATTTAAAGAGACAAAGATTAGAAAATTCTGGTCGGCGAACCCGGATTCAAAAATACGCCCTGAATTACTGAATAAGGTTTATCCATATATTTTTAAAGATAAAAGATTAAAAAATACTTTATCGGCATTTTTTAAAACCGGTATTGAAGACCCGGATAATATTTTCTTTTCACACTTAATAAGATGGTTAAATACTAGTAAAATTAAAAACTTCTTTTCCGATGAGATAAAAATTGTAACAAACAATATTGACAGCATTGAAAACTTAAGAAGTCATTTACCGGCTGATTTTGAAAAATGGGATTATTTGTCAAAAGCCCAGTATATCGAAATAAAAACATTTATGAGCGGATATCTCCTTTCCGCACAAGGTGATAGAGTCGCAATGGCTCATTCTGTTGAATTGCGCCCGCCCTATCTTGATCATCGATTAATGGATTTTATGATAAAGGTTCCGTCCTATCTTAAGCTTTTCGGACTAAATGAAAAATTATTGCTAAAAAAAGTATATAAGAATCTGTTACCGGAAAATATTATCAGAAGACCCAAAAACCCTTACCGTGCTCCTATAAGACAAAGTATTTTTATAAACAATCATTATTTACTTGATAAATATTGTTCCCATGAGGAAATTACAAGGGCAAATATTTTCAATAGTAAAATGACTGAAAAGCTTTTCTCCAAAGCTGTCAAGAACGAATCTTTAAGTGAATTTGATAGTATGGCTGTTGCAGGTATTATGTCTACTCAAATAATATATGAAAAATTTATACGAAAATTTGAAAAGAATGAAAACAATAACCATATCTTTAATAAAGTCATCGACAACAGGAAACTATTTTTTGTCAATTAATCCTCGGTTAATCAAATGAAATTTACATACGATTCCATCAACATCGATCCTAAACATGAATTAGAAAGAATCAAAGAGTTTATCAAAGTTACCATACAACATTCTTTAAAAAAGAGAGGAGCGGTTATCGGACTCAGCGGTGGTATTGATTCTGCTGTTGTTACAGCGTTATGTGTTGAAGCGCTGGGTAACGACAGGGTAACGGTAGTTCTTATGCCGGAAAAAGATTCAAGTCCTGATAGTAAAGAGCTAGCATTAAAACTAATCAGTAAATACAATATTTCATACCACATAGAAGATATGACCGATGCGGTTAAAGGTTTGGGTTGCTATAAAAAGATAGATGAAGCGGTGAAACGAATTTTCCCCGAATACACTCACAGTTACAAAATGAAAATATATCTTCCGAAGGAAAATGAAAGTACAAAAAAACTAAATGTATTTCATATATCCATTATTGGTCCCGATGGTGTGGAAAAGACGGCCAGGCTGCCTGTAAAAGAGTATCTTCAAATTGTAGCTGCTTCCAATTTTAAACAAAGAAGTAGAATGAGTATGTTGTATTATTATGCAGAAACTCTTAACTATGCTGTAGTAGGAACAGGGAATAAAGACGAGCATGGTCAGGGCTTTTTTGTAAAATTCGGTGACGGTGCAGTGGACCTCAAGCCGATTGTTCATTTGTTCAAAACGCAAGTGTATCAGCTTGCGGATGTACTTGATATCCCAGGGGAAATCAGAAAGAGGATTCCTACATCCGATACTTATAGTGCCGAACAAACACAAGAGGAATTCTTTTTCAAGTCACCATTTGAAACTTTAGATAGAATTTGGTATGGGTGGGAAAACAATATCTCCGTTGAAGAAATAGCTGTTACATTAAATTTGGAACCTAATTACGTAAGTAATGTAATTCAGGATGTCCAGAGCAAAATAAGATCTACCGAATATTTAAGAAAAGAGCCAATCGCATTAGAGTAAGTGATTTTTTACCGGTGTGGTATTTTGTTGATTTTTTAATTGTAATACGATCAAGGCGGGTCCAAAAAGGAATGTCCAATACAATCTCAATCCCTCTTCATGTAGATATGTATTTTTAACGCGGGTTGGTCAGCAACTAAGACAAAATCATGAATGTATATCTGCATGAATCCCTTTGTTAATATGATAAACAATTCTTTGTCTTTAAATTTTTACCAATCTCCTATTGATTAGTCATGAAAGTTAACTCAGCATGAAAACAAATCTTAAAATAATAGACAATAAGCTGTCTTATCCCAAACTACTAGATGATTTTTTGAGGATTACCGTTCAAAAATATCCTGAAAAAACAGCCTTAATTTGTAATGATCGAAAAATGATCTATAGTGAACTAGACCGGGAGACTTCACGGCTTGCAAATTTCTTGCGGCGAAACGGTGTTGAACGCGGGGACAGAGTAATAATATTATTAGATAATTCTATTGAGGTCGTTGTATCTATATTCGGAATTTTAAAGAATGATTCTATTTTTGTTATTCTTAATGATTCTACAAAGGCAAGAACCTTAAGTTATATTTTAGAAGATTCAAAAGCCTCCTTATTAATTACGGATGTAAAGAGGAGAAAGATTGTTGATGAAGTTTTATCTCATGAAGATATCCAGTGCAAAGTAATGTGGATTGGTAATAAAACGGATGTTGTAAATGAACAAACCGGCAGAAATTTATTCTGGGAAAATTTACCAGAAGAAGATGCAGAATTATCTTCGGTCAGGCAAAACATAGATACGGATCTTGCAGCATTAATTTACACTTCCGGCACAACAGGCAGAAGCAAAGGTATTATGTGTACACATAAAAGCATGGTTTCTGCGGCTCTAAGTATAATTCAATATTTGGAAAATAAACCGGAAGATTTAATTCTGTCGGTTTTACCGTTATCATTTGATTACGGATTATACCAGGTGTTAATGAGTATTATTTTCGGCGGGACAGTAATTATTGAGAATGGATTTCTATTTATTAATGATATTTTAAAAATAATTGAAAAATACCGGGTGACGGGTTTTCCTATTGTTCCTACAATACTAACTATGATATTGAATTTAAAAAATTTTTCCAAATTTAACCTATCTTCACTTAAGTATATGACAAACACAGGTGCCGCATTACCCATTGAACATATTAAACGAATGCGGGTACTTTTTCCTGACGTCCGGTTTTATTCGATGTACGGATTATCCGAATGTAAAAGAGTATCATATCTACCTCCCGGCGAACTTGATAGACGTCCGGGTTCGGTCGGTAAAGCAATTCCTAATTGTGAAACTTTTATAGTGGATGAAAAAAATGTGAAAGTAAAGCCTGGTGAAATAGGTGAGCTGGTAGTAAGAGGATCGAACCTGATGTCCGGTTATTGGAATGATCTGGATCTTACGGAAAAAAAATACAGAAAAGCCGGAATAGGATTTGAGAGATGGCTTTATACAGGTGATTACTTTAAGCAGGATGAAGATGGGTATTTGTATTTCATAGGCAGAAAGGATGAAATGATAAAGTGTAAAGGAGAGAGGGTAAGCCCGAAAGAGATAGAAGAAACGATATGCGAATTAAGTTCGGTTGTGGAAGCAGCTGTAGTTGGTATTGATGATATAGTTTTAGGTCAAGCAATTAAGGCTTTTGTAGCTCCGGTTGACGGTATAAAAGTTACTCCGGGTGAAATATCGAAACATTGTGCTGCTGTTCTGGAAGTTTATAAGGTGCCTAAATATATAGAAATGGTTGACAGACTTCCCAAAAATTCTAACGGGAAAATAGATAAAAAACGTCTATTAAATATAATCAACCGAGAGCTATAATATGTCTTTAACATTGAGAAGGTTAAAACGGATTAGGAGAAGAATATACTCTGTAAGACAGTATATTCCCTGGCTTAGGGAACGTCATCAACTGGAAATAATGGTTGGGCCTTTGGGTTATTGGGATAAGCTTCAAAAGTATCAATTAAATTTATTGAGAGTAAACGGACTTAAGCCCCACCATAAACTATTGGATATTGGTTGCGGACCGCTGCAGGGAGGAACAGCTTTTATCAAGTATCTTAATAAGGAAAACTATTACGGTATTGACATTAAAAAAAATGTTATTGATATTGGTAAAAAACAAATAATAAAAAATAAACTAACTGTTAAAAATCCGTTCTTATCATATTCGGAAACTTTCGGTCAATTTGAAATTAAAAACGTAAAATTCGACTTTATGTGGGCATCTCAGGTTTTATATTATTTTGATGAGGCGGTCATCAGGTCTTTAATGAAAATGATTTCTTCAACATTAAGTGAGAACGGGAAATTTTTAGGAGATATAATAGGCCCTAAACATTATGAATTCAGATTAAGGGAGCATAATTGGATCCTTCACACTGTTGAATCTTTGAGAAATATAGCTAAAGATTATGGTCTAAAAGTGGAAGAATTGGGCGAAATAGAAAAATACGGTTATCCTAAAAAACTTTCATTGAGAACAAATATATTGGTTGAAATTACAAGACAAAATTAAATAGTGCATTCATTCTCAGTGTAATGAAGAATCAATATTTATTTATTTATGAAAAATACTTTCTGCCGAATGATATAAACATCTTTGCTCAGAGAAATTGGACGATATTTTTGTAGAAAATCTAAAATTTACTGAAGCTTTGTAAAGTTTTTATACTCTTGTATAATTTTTAAACTATGGATATTCAACATACATTCCAGGAATATTTATTCGTCTGTTAAGCTGTTGTAATAAAAGGTTATACGATATTATTATGATGGCCTTTTATGAAAATGGGCATTACTTTATTGGCGCAATATTTGTTAAATATATTTATAAGTACAACAATCGATTGAAAGGGTGTAAATGTTATGAAACTTTTTCCATTTTTAATTTTTGTTTTTATTGCTACTAGCCTGTCTTTTGCACAAAGCAATTATTATGTAGATAATAACTTAGGCAGCGATCAACCCGGGAATGGTATAGCAAGTGGTAGTGCAGCATGGAAGTCAATTGAATATGCTGTAGATAATGTTGTGAATCCAACAACAGATTCTATTATTATTCATATTGCCGCCGGGGTTTACAATTTGTCCAATAATCCAATAGATATTAACAGATATTTTACTAAACTTAGTTTGCTTGGAGACAGTACTAATAATACAATCATTGAATCAGAATCCGATACATCTTTATCAAACTCAAGGGTAATAAAAATACATGGCGCAAATAATGTAAGCTTAAAGTATTTAACTATTCAAAATGGACGAAGTTCATCAAGCGGTGGCGGAATTTATGTTGATAGTACCGGAACGGCGAGTATAGACCATTGCGAAATAATTGGTAATATTGGCAGCGCAAATGGTATAGGAGGGGGGATAGGGTGTCAATGGGGGAATTTATTGATAACCAACTCAACCATACGTGATAATACAGGTCAAAGTTTGTGCTATGGCGGTGGAATAGGTATTGTAAACGGAAATCTTAGTATTGCAAATTCGACAATTTCAAATAATGTTTCAAGCTCGGGCGGCGGAATTGCGGTTATTGCATTTATGGGTAATACTATTTTTAATATGACCAATTCAACAGTTTCAAATAATTTTGCAACCGTTGGTATAGGCGGTATTAGATTTGATAAATATCCTAAAGATTCAACTGTTGCAGATTCATTTTATGTCTCTGCACATATAAACAGCTGCACAGTATTTAACAACTCATGTACTGGTACTATTGGTATTGGCGGCATTGGGGTATGGAATAGTGACAAAGGTGATTCTTTATATATAAAAAATTCTATTGTATCCGGAAATATTGCAACGGTTGATTCTGCACATTCTGATTTATCCGGATCAGCAATTTCAGAAGATTATAATCTTATACAAAATGCTTATACCTCTTCAATTTCAGGAATAATCGCTCATAATATTTATGGAGTTTCGGCTGATTGCAGTCCTCTGGCATATAATAATTCGTTAAACGGAACTATGACATGTGCAATTGCATCAAATAGTCCGGCGAAAGATGTAATCCCGGCAAGCTCACCCAACGGTGCACCTTTATATGATCAACGCGGTGCAGCAAGGAAAGGCAATTATGATATTGGAGCTTATGAATATTGGAGTGACTCAGGAGCCTTGCCTGTTGAGTTAGTCTCATTTACTGCCGAATCATCCAATCAACAAGTAAATTTATCCTGGAAGACAGCAACAGAAGTGAACAACTACGGATTTGAGATAGAAAGAGCTTCGACAAGTTCAGGCGCAGTTTGGAAAAAAATTGGTTTTGTAAAAGGAAACGGTACAAGTACTAAAACAAATTATTATTCATTTACGGACTCTCCGCAAAACGGTAAAAATT
The DNA here is from genome assembly GCA_963751355.1 of uncultured Ignavibacteriales bacterium. GTDB lineage: Bacteria > Bacteroidota > Ignavibacteria > Ignavibacteriales > Ignavibacteriaceae > CAVVVS01. The sequence goes on from CAVVVS010000117.1 coordinate 18,270, forward strand.
TTAATTATAGATTAAAACAAATTGATATGACAGGAAGTTATGAGTATTCAAATGTAATAAATGTTAAAATTGATTTACCGGAAACCTTTAATTTATCACAGAACTATCCTAATCCTTTTAATCCGTCCACTGTCATTAAATATAGTATACCCGCTTCAGGCTTAATTAATTTATCTGTCTATAATTCTATTGGTCAAAAAGTAGCTACACTTGTACAAGGGTTTGAAAATGCCGGTATTCACAGCGTGGAATTTAAATCAGCGGGCTTATCAAGCGGGATTTATTTTTACAGGCTGCAGGAAAATTCGTCTGTCTCTACTAAAAAAATGATTCTTTTAAAATAGTATTACAAAATAAATTAAATGGGTCTACTCTAAAAAGGACATAAAAGTCATTCTAAAGGAAAGAAAGGATTGAAGAGTCTCTAATACTAAAATGAGTTAGAGATTCTTCGCTTCGTTTAGGATGATTGGTCCGAGCTTTTTAGAGTGGGCCCTTTAATAAAACAAACAAAAACTTTTGGGATACACTAGGTCCTAAATATTATGAATTCAAATTAAGGGAACATAAACGGATCTTACCTTCCGTTGAATCATTAAATCGAATAGCTCAAGAATTTAATTGGAAAGTTAAAAGATGGGGTGAAATAAATCAGTTCAGTTACCATCAAAAGATTTCTTTAAGCACAAACATTCTGCTTAAGATTTAAGTATTACATTCATCAACATCTCAGAAATTTCCATAAGAATATTATAAATCGATTTTCCGTATTCGCTTTTTATATATATCATATTACAATTTATTTTGAGGTCCCGATTATGCCGGTTTTTTGGCTATATAATTAGGATTTCTAAAAACCAACCAACTTAACAGTATATATGATTTAGAATTAGAATTCTCAAACCAATGGATTATCGAAAGTCTAACTCATAAAGTATATGCTAAATTTATCTGATGAAAAAACACTTCAAAGTATAAACGAAAACCATATATGTAATTTACCCTTGACTGTAACGGTTTTCATCCTGAAGTATTGTTTTCACCGACGATATTAGTAGAGGTAAGGAAATGCTTAGGGAATCGGTATTTAATGAATTTACAGATGGACAAAGCAAAGACAGAACGATCTGACAGCAAAACCCAAAATCAGACCCTAATAATAGACTCTTATCAGAAGGTAAAGAGCAAGAAGGGACAAACTCGAAGAAATTAGGTTGAAGGAAAAATAGGTCAATCAAAAAATGGTTATGGTTTAAATAAAGCAAAAACGAAGTTGAAAAACACAGCAGAGACGTGGGTAGGAATTACATTATTTATCTTTGATATAATTAAATTAGCCGAACTGTCTTTAATGTAAATCATAAATGTATCATATAAGAAAATTGATCCTTTAATTATTTCAGAGTTAAATAAATATAGATAAACTTCTTCTAAGAAAAGTAATATTATAATATTGAATATTATCCCTCACGAGTTCTTAGAATTACATTCTATATTTATTCTCCAGACAAAATTTTATATAATTTTTAATTTTATTATAATTTAATATTTAATTTTTGAGATTAATATGTGTGGAATATTTGGTAATATAAACAAAAACGAAATTAATTTAAATTTTTCTAGACGAGCACTAAATAAATTAATACATCGGGGACCCGACCAACAAGGTGAGTATATTACTAAAAATTTATATATGGGGCACCGTAGGCTATCTATCCTTGATTTATCTGAAAATGGAAAGCAGCCAATGGAATCCGATAATACGGTTATTACGGTTAACGGTGAAATTTATAAATTTAAAGAATTGAAAAGCGAACTTACACAAAAATATCAATTTAAAAGTTCTTCTGATTCAGAAGTAACATTGTATGGATATGAAGAATGGGGTTCAGAGGATTGTTGGAACGTATTGACGTAAAATTGTATGCTATAGCTATTTATGACTAGAAAAATCTATTATGCATTTAGCTCGAGATACATATGGATTAAACCGCTGTATGATTCTAAGGCAAACGGTTCATTTTGCTGGGCTCAGAGTTAAAGGCGATAAAAACTTTTTCACGGGAAGAAAATTTAAGTATTGATTAGACTGCCGTATATGATTATTTAACATATTTATATATACCAACACCTAAGACTTTATATTGTGACGTTTATAACTTTTCCCCGGCACACTATTTAACTTATGATATTAATGAATTTAAAATATATGTTTCCAAATATTGGGAATTACCAGTTCAAGAAAGAAAGTAAATTTGAATGATGCCTCGCATCAGATAAAAGATCTTGTCTCAAAGAGTGTCCATTCTCAAATGGTAAGTGATGTCCCGGTTGGATTTTTTTTAAGCGGTGGTATTGATTCAAGTGTTATAGTTTCTTCTGCAACTAAATTTTGAATATGATAAATACTTATTCGATTGGTTTTGATGTTCAAGAACATAATGAAACTCAATTTGCGAAAATTATTGCAGATCAATTAAAACAAATCACCACGAAAAGATATTAGATATCTCACTTGCCAATAATTTAGTAGCGGAGTATAAAGATTGGTATGATGAACCTTTTGCTGATACATCAGCATTCCCTTCTTATTTGGTGTCGGAATTTGCTAAACAAAAATCAACTGTTGTGTTAACCGGTGATGGAGGTGATGAATTGTTTGGTGGGTATGAAAGATTCAATCGCTATTGGGTCCTTAAACAAAAAAGAATTTCTACTTTTTCTTTTGCTGAAGCCTTCCTTCAAAAGTTAAAAAACGATATAAAAATAATTTCGCGGCCACATCAGTAATAAATTAGAAAATTATTTATGTAATGACTTTGAACTATATGCGAAGTTAGTAGGTGGTCTTTTAAAATATGAAAAAAGAAAATTTGCTAATAAATGGGATATACCCGATGATTATAATGATTATTGGTACTATGAAAAATTTTACAGAGGGGATATATCACCTAAAAAAAGATTACAGTATTTAGATTTCCATACTTATTTACCGGATGTATATTTACAAAGGTTGATAGGGTAAGTATGAGTGTATCATTAGAATGCAGAGTCCCCTTTAGAAAAAGAACTAGTTGAATTTGCTTTTCCTTGCGGAAGATATTATCTATGCAAATAATAATCTAAAAGGTTTTTTGAAATATGCTTACAAAGAATCTTACCGCCTACAATATTAAATAGAGGGAAGAGAGGATTCAACATTCCATTAAAACAATGGGATAATAAATTTTTAAAAGGAAATTATAGTAAACAAGAAGGATATTACAAATTTTTGGATTAGATGAAAAATAAAAAGAACTACTTTTAATAAATGTCAATCAATTTATTTACTCAGCAGGTCATTATTATTATTGCAAATCTTTGAGATATGAATTTGAAATAGAGTATATTCCCTTTGACAGAAAGTGAAAAAATGGAAATGAAATGGATTAATGTATGATATATCTTTTTTGAACGAGGCAAAATCAGAAGAGTTACGCATTTTATTATAACCAATATAAAAATTGGCAGAAAGTTTAAACCCCATATTTTATTTGTCGTTTATTTTGATTTAAATTCTTTACTTCCATTGTTTTGTACTGTAAAAGTTAAGACCCTCGAAACACGTACATTTGCATTAGTCCATAGTAATCTCCAAAGGAAATTTGAAAAATAAAATCCTTTGTGTAATTTTTTCATTTTCAAAGGAGAATAACTTTATCCGAAAGTTTACAGAAATTATTAGGTATAATCTTATTATAATGCCATTAGGAGTTGAGATGTTTTTTGACGGCATCCATGATTTTAATCCTACCAAAGTAATTAATTATAACATTCCGCAGTCTGGCTTTGTCAAATTGACTATTTATAATGCAGTCGGTCAGAAAATGGCAGAGCGTGTTCAGGGAAAGAATCTGCTGATAACCGTAGCGTTCGATTTAATGCCGGAGATTTACCAAGCGGGATCTATTTTTATACGCTGCAGGAAGATTTGTCTGTCTCTGCTAAAACAATGATTCTTTTAAAATAGTATTACAAAATAAATTTAATAGAATAAAAAAGACCTTTAAGGTATGTCTACCCTAAAGGTCTTTAATTTGGACCTAAATATTATTAGTTTATTTTGGTACTTGAGTTACTGTCCCATTGCCGGATCTCCAATACTTAGTTAAGGTCTGCACTATTTGCTCCGCCGCTTAAATCAAAGTCTCCATTTAGATAACCAATTGTACCATTTTGGGTTCCCATACACTATTTCTGTCGGAACTACTTATCCCGCCGTTAGCATTTCCGTCACCACCGTACATGCCGTATACACCGTTACCTAATGAAACCATAGGTTTTAATCCATAAGCTTGTGATTCTGAAGTTGTAAAATCATATAAGGAGGCTGAATCCGATTGGAAAGTGGAATGAGAACTCATTATAGATAGGTGGTTTCTATGCACAACAACAATGTAATAATTGCCACTGGGTATAAAATCAAACCTAAGCGGGAAATGCCGTCCAAATCAACAATAGAGCCATCAGGTTTAAGAAATCCTGCTCGTTCAGAAATAGTTGAAGCACTGTCGGTATTCGTTCTTAATTCTATCAAAATCCAATCTATGATTTTAGAAGGAAAGTAAAAAACAGATTCCACTCCTGAATAATTCCTAGGAGAAACTTTATAAGGCTGTGACTTAGGTATTAAGTTTTGGATAAAAAGATTATCGTCCATACTACCGTTTTTATACGGGCCTTTTAACATTATTTTAGTGTTTACGTTAAATGTATTGATGTTATAAGCGCCTATGTCGGGCTTATATGTTGGGATTGAATTTGCTTTAAAATCTTTTTTAATTCCTACGCTTATGCCGGAATTTACAGCGGCGAACCTTTCTTCACAGTAAAGTCCCCCTTATCAAGATTATTAAACAAAGGATCACCCCATTTGCTATTTTTATCATAACCAGTTGCCTGCCATGATTTAAAATCATTATAATACGAAGTTCCCTGGATTCTCCATCGATCCGACCTATTGCCGACAGTATAATAAAGATTATGATCAATAAATAGGTGAGTTCCGCCACCAGCCTGTTGATTTATAAACATATGGCCGGCGTTATATACTTTGCTGTAAAATACATTATTCATTATTGAGATACTATCGATTTGCGGATATCCATAAAGTAATATCCCACTTGCACTTGAATTGGAAGAGAATATTATTGTATTGTTATAAATATTAAATATAATGCGGATAACTTGAATTGTCATGAGATAATGCTATCCCATTTGAATAATTGGGAATAAGATTAAAAATATTATTATATATATTAATATTATGCCCAGCTTGTAAAAATATTCCTGATTGAGTAATATTATCAAAATAATTATACCTGACCGTCCAATTCGTCGGGTTCAAACTACCCCCGTTGTTTTTTAGTCCTTCTCCATCCGGGATGTTACTAATAGTATTATATTCAAAAGTCACATTATCACCAGTAATATATATAGCGTGTTGATAACCGCTCGAATAAGATGCGGTAACCCCTTGATTCTTAAACACACAATAAGTTACTGTCATTGTGTTTACGGCAAACGAACTAACCATAACAGCACTCTTATCATAACCATGAATATTCCCTTTGCCATCAAAAGTGCAATTATTAAAAGTTAAATCGTTGCATTTATTAAAATCAAGGAATCCATGTACATTTGTAGTATCTCCTGCTGCAAATTCTAAGTTTTCAAATGTCATTCCATCTTGATAATCTATTCGTAAATAATTAGCAGTATTGGGAATAATTATAGCCTTTCCACTTCCATAACTTGTAAATTTTACATTATCAAGTAAATGCCGTGTGCTAACAGTATTGTAATAAATATGTGCATTATTAAAAGTCTGTCCACCTTGAAATGAAATAACATCGCCTCCGTTGAACTTATGTATTAATATTGCATTAAAAGTTTTCCAAGGATTGTTTATGCTACCACTATTATTATCGTTGCCTTTTGTTGCATCAACATAATAATTTGTTGCCCGGCTTGTTCCCAGTAAAAGAAGAAATATTAAAAATGTGAATCTTAAAATTTTCATATGTATCATTGCCTTAACTTTCTAACTAAATTTAGCTATAAATAAAATCGTTATTTTTATAATAAAATGCTATCATTTTGACTTCTATTTGGTCTGTAACTTTATTTTAGCAGCAGCATTTTTTTTGCTTGAACAAAATTACCACTGCTAATTTGATAGACGTATACCCCGCTGCTAAGGTTACGTGCATTAAAATTTAGTGAATAATCACCTGCATTTTTTGTTTCATGCAAAAGGGTTGCTACTTCTTTCCCGGTTATATCAAATACTTTTATGGTTACCATATTTTTTTCGGGCAACGTGAATTTTATATGCGTTGATGGATTAAATGGATTCGGGTAGTTTTGATATAAATGATATTCTAATGGTGCTAAATTAATTTTTACTATTTTGGAATATTTATAATTACCGTTATCTTCTATTTGTTTTAATCTATAAAATGAGCTGTCGCTTCGGGGAGAATGGTCGACGAAGGTATAATTATTAACAGCATGACTGTTCTGAAAACCTTTTTCTGAGCCGATTTTTTCCCATTGATAATTATTGACTTTAGCCGCTCTTTGAATTTCGAAATCTAAATTGGATGATTCACTAACAGTTTGCCAGTTAAGAACAACTATATTCCTATCCAACGATGCTGAAAATGAAGTTAATTCGACCGGTGTTGCGGTTTTGTTCAAATCAGACCAAGTTCCTGCTTTCCATAAAGTGGAATTATCACCTCCGTAAATAGCCCAGTTGGCATCACGTGTTTGCCATTGTAATTTTGAAGTGCCTGATTGATTCAATATCTTGAAATTTAATGTTGCCACATCTGTCCAATTGGGACTATCGGCAACTTCTGTTCCGTTATTATTATTTGTTAACTCAATATTAAACCAAATTTCATTTTTTTTAGGTCTGGTAATTGTTGCTTTTGAATAGTCGTTCCCGTTAAAATTTAAAAATGAATAATCCGCGCCGTTTACCGGTGAAGCCGGGAAAGTCATGGCAGTGGTATCAAAAGTAATTATCATTGTTGAAGAACCTAGTTGACCGGTACCTGTATTCATATTTATTTGAGCTTTAATAGTATAGTTTAAAGTATCATGTGATACAACTATTAATCTGCCGTTTATAGTGTCCTGCGCATTTATAATGACAGTTAAAGATAAAAATAAAAAAAGCAACTTGTATATATTTCTCATCGGATTACTTTGTGACTGTTAAATTTATAATTATTAGATATTTTGAAAATCCTTTTCACTGAATTAAACGTAAGTAATTATGGTTATTTGCTAAATAAGGGAATCCCTGATATTGTTGAGGGAATGCCTGAATTTGTTGAGGGAAACGAAGGTGTAGCAGAGTTTATGGGCAGAAAATGGCAATAATTTAGAGTGGTTCATTTAATATTTTAAAAAGCATTATCATAAATTTTGTATATATCAAAATATGAATTGAATAAACATTCGTTTTGGGGATAAAATAATTGGAGTTAAATTATCGTAAAATATTAGAGTCTTTGCGAAATAAATTTTTTACTCACTTGTGATTCCGACCTAACGGAAAAATTTTACAATTCTAAAAGATTTGCATCTTAGGAGCACATGTCTCACTCGATTACTACCTTAGAAAGGACAACTATCTATTCTTTAGAGAGTCTATAATTTATTCTTGACATTCTTCAAAACTTGTTCATATTCTGTTTGTTTATGGTGCCTCAAATGACAAGTTTAATGCCAATATTTAAAATGTTTTACAACAAAGTCTATCATTATTCATGAGGAAAAAATTCTACGAATAAACTTCCTCATGCGAAAATTTTTCATATTACTTAAAAAAGAAGAAAAGTTTTTTGTGTACATGATAAATTTATTTTTACAATATTAAATTTTTTCTATGGCATTCAGGTAAAGTTAATTATTAGAGACTCTGCAAGATTTAATATTTTTCTTAAATTTAATTTTGACCGAGGAAAGAAATTTCACAAATCGAAACAATTTTTTAGTTGATGAATCCTTCGAAAGGACAAATAAACTAATTAGCAGAAAATCTATTATATATTTTTGAAATATCATATAAACTTGAAATAGCAAACATCGGAAAGTTTCATTCTGGCAGGTAATTATATTTTGGGTTGACTTTTTTTGCTACCTAAGTTGAATGAAAATATTATTTTAAATTAAAGTTTTGTCTTTTTGCATTATTTGAAAATAGGGAGGAACGGTTGTTGATTTAAGAAGCCAATTATTTAAGCGGATGCTTAATAACCTTGAGTGAAAAAGTACAATGAGAATAATTCATTAATAAATGCATTGAAATATGAAAATTAAGAGATTGGCGATTATCGTGAGACTGCCTTAAAAGTGATTCCCAAATAAAAAATCTATTAAAACACGTCGAATCCGTTTCAACAGTTAAATTTACTAAAGGGCATTCCAAATACTCAAATTAAAATTGGTTAGCTATACTTTGTTCTACCGAACTTCTACGTACTAGATTGCTTGGATAAAATTCCCCGCCACTTACGGCGAGGTAGTTCATTTGCAAAATTGTTGCTGATTAATTATCGGGTGCATCGTTGCGCTATTTAGAGATTTTACCGAGATAGTTTGGTATATCCTAAATTGTATAAACTTAAAAACCGATCGAATAAAAAAAACCCGCCGGACGCGACGGGGTTGTAAGCGATAAGCACAGTTTTGAACATTTAATCTGCTTACTTAAAATGAAGATGATAAATTATCAAATATTTTAAAACTTTTTTAAGGAGCAGAAGGCATAAAAATTTTCGAAAAACTTTTATGTTTTACAGCTATAAGTTGATTAACAAAAAATCACTTTAATAACATCATTTTTTTAGCTTGAGCAAAATTACCGCTGATTATGCGGTATACATAAACCCCACTGCTAAGTTTGCCTGCATTATAATTTATTGTGTAAGTACCTGCATCTTTTGTTTCATTCAAAAGAGTTGCTATTTCTTTGCCGGTTATATCATATACCTTTATTGAAACCATGTCTTTTTCGGGTAAAGTGAATTTTATTTGTGTTGAGGGATTAAAAGGATTTGGGTAATTTTGAGATAAATAATATTTTAAAGGTGCTGAGCTAATTATTTCTGAATTGGAATATTTGTTTTTACAATTTTCATCTCTAAAAGTGTTGGCATTTTTATTAAGATCCAAGTGTTGAAAGGCGCCGATATCTGGTTTATATGATGGTATATCATTTCCGTAATAATCTTTTTTAATCCCGACATTAGAACCCGCTTTTAAAGCTGGTGAGCCTGGTTTGAGCGTATAGTCTTCTTTGTCAAAATTATTGAATAATGGGTTTCCCCACTTGCTATTCTTATCATAACCAGTTACTTGCCAAGTCTTAAAATTACTGTAAACCTTCCCTTGAATAATCCAGCGATCAGAATTATTTCCAACAGTAAAATAGAGATTGTTATTAATAAATAAATTTAATCCTCCCCCTGCTTGTTGATTAATAAATATATGACCATAATGATAACCATTACTATAAAATAAATTATTTTTTATACTGATACTATTAATTGAAGGATATCCATAAAGTAAAATACCATTATTCGATGAATTTGGGGTAAGAAAGAAATCATTATTATATATTTGTACATCCCTCGGTTCATATGAATTATTATTCCCGTCTTTTGACAAAGCAATTCCATTTGCATATTTTATAGTATTAACGAAAACATTATTATATATTTTTACTGAATTACCGCTTTGCAGGAATACTCCACTAACATTGCCCTCAAAATAATTGTATCTAATTGTAATATCCTTGCAAA
>CAVVVS010000118.1:0-17368 GCA_963751355.1 uncultured Ignavibacteriales bacterium
TCTATAGAATTCAAGCAGGAAATTTTAGCGCAACTAAAAAATTAATGTTGATTAAATAACCGGAAAAAATTGTATTAGTTCTTTCGTTGAAGTTGAAGTGTTTGATTTCAGTACACATAATTACTATGGAGGGCATCATAAATAAAGGGCCATAGTATTTTTTTTTGAAAAAGTTTATGACGCTCATATTTACATGTCTGATTTGGCAAATAGATCATATATAAAGTAAATCTCTAATTTTTTGAAGCAGTTTTTGATTCATCCGTAGCTCTGGGAAACCTTGCATCCATCATAGCTGCCTTATATGCAAAGAATGCCATCATTGCCGCAGCCTGCTTCATGTCCTTTTCCGGTGCTCTATCATAAACATCCATATTAGAATGGTGTACGCGAGAACTATAGTCAAGCGGATCTTGAATAAATTGAAAGCCCGGTAAACCGACTGCATCAAAAGATAAATGATCTGTTCCGCCGGTATTTGAAATTGATACTGTCTGTGCGTGGGATCGTTGAATTCATGCATCCAGTCTCTAAATATTCCTCTTGCAGCCTCGTCGCCTTGAAGGTAAATTCCCCGGAACTTGCCGACACCGTTATCATCGTTAAAATAAACAGAAAATTTATCGTACCCGGCTGTCTTTTTAAATTGGATTCGACACCGCCTGTTAGTACAGTAGAGGGATTACCTCTTTTGGCTTTTGCAAATACTTCGGATACATATTCCCTTGATCCGATAATCCTTCTTCTTTTTCGCCCCAAAGTCCAATACGGATAGTTCGTCGCGGTTTCAAATTGAGAGCCTTAATAATTCTCATAGCTTCCATACATACCGCAGAACCGGAAGCATTATCAGCGGCGCCAATTCCCGGAATGCCAAGAATCGAAATGACCGCCTATCATCACGATTTCATCTTTAAGATCTGTTCCGGGAATTTCGCCTAAAATGTTGAATCCTGAATCCGGCTTCGTCCATGCAACATTTAACCCTATCTCCATTGTCAGCTTTTCACCTTTCTCAATCATTCTTACCATACGATTATACTGTTCGGATGATACAACAATTTGGGGAATTATAGAAGGAGCGTCGGGATCGTATGCATTCACTCTATTCATAAATCCATTCCGTTGTGGCTGGGGAACAGATGCCTGCTGAACGAAAATTGTTCCGTCATCACCCCTTGAGGCTTCAAGTACAGCTAATGCTTTTTCGTTTTGACACATCTCTAATTTTTGGGGATCCAACACTTTTTGAGTTATAAATCTTCTTACCCTTGCCGAATCAATATTAGGCACAAATCTTTTAATGAAAGTATATACCGAATCAAAATTATCCATCGTAAATCTCGGATATCTCATCCTCCCGCGCCTTTTAGGAGTTTTATATGCATTAGCTAATTTTAACAATACCGAGTCGGTCATTCTCTGAGCGTCTGGTGTAAAGTGAGGATGTATATTTTCAGGCTCACTGAGCACAAAATTTCCCATTCAATTTGCCTTTGTATTGTTTTAATTCATCCGGAGTTTTTACATTAAGGTAAACAACCTCTGCTTTTTGAACCTTATCAAACCCCGGTGACCATGCTTTGGGATATGCAATAAGCGGAATTGTTCTCGGAGAAATGACTTCGGAACGGCCTCTTTAAACTCCACCCTTTCCCGACGGGTCCCCATTTATCGTAATGAATATTTTGTAAACCCCATTCTTTCAATTTCATTCTTGCCCACTCGGCGGCTTCTTTATATTCAGGCCAATAATTTAGCCGTGGTCCATAAACATCGCTGAGGAAGCTTAGCAATTCCATAACTTGTGAATTTTGATTTTCCTCGTTTTTAATAGTTGACACAACAGAGTTTTTATCGCTTTTCTCCGGTACCTGTGCAATCATTTGAATAGAGGTAAAAAGGATTACGGTCAGAATAAGAGATAGTATTCTGTTCATTTTATTTCTCCCTGGTTTTGTTGGTATTATATTATTGAACATAACAATTAGGAACAATAACGTCTATGCTGTAATCTTTGAGCTTGGTATATAGTATGATCCCCGTTTCCGGATTTGATGCTCTGTGGTATTTATTATAAAGTTTTCAAATCACTATTTAAATAGTGAACTTTATTTTATTTTGAAAAAAAATTAAAATTATATGATATTATTTTCGTACTGTTATGAAATTATATAATGCATTTACTTTTTGAGTTGAATTATTTTTAATAGAAGAATAGTTTCCTTAGGTCCATTTTTATTCAACATTTTTTATAAAAGTGATGCGAACTTGATTTTGAAAGAACTTATACAAGAATCGGTAAAACATCTTTGAATAAAATATGTTTGAAATTTTAGAAATTCGACTGCCGATAATAAACATTGCCTGCCAGAGATTAGGAATCCTATTTTTATTCTTTTTATGGGAAGATATTATGGGGACTCACTTGTAGACTCATTAGCAGTGAGAATGAGCACTCGGCTAAATGTTTTAATCTTTGGAGAGTACTTATTATCATTAGGGTATTATTTTTGGCATTAAGTTTTTTCTCAATAGTGGCTATTATTAAGAGATTAATTTGAGATAACTTTCCAATTTAGCTGAAAACTTTTATTTTATGACAAAAATCCAACCTTTTTTATTTGCATTTTTCTGGAAATAGGGATATATTTGTTGCTCGTTTATAAATATGGGCGGACGCCGGAGTTGGAGAGCCGGGGCGGACTGTAAATCCGTTGGCTGACGCCTTTGGGGGTTCGAATCCCTCGCCGCCCACTGTTAATTATAAGTTTTATGTTTGAAATAATAAAGGGAATATTACAATAAGTTATTTGATTTTAATTCCCTTATTTTTTTGTTCTTTTTAGATTGAAAATTTTCAACTTGTGTGAAATAAAAATACTCACTGAGTTAGAGCAATCCTGTTTAAAGTGGAATATTTTGTTGATTCTTTAAGAAATGTTCTAAGAAAAACATCAAATAAATACTCCGTTAAAAGGGAAATTTTATTTAATAAGCGGGAGTAACTCAGTTGGCTAGAGTCACAGCCTTCCAAGCTGTTGGTCGCGGGTTCGAGTCCCGTCTCCCGCTCAAGTGAGCAATTTGAATTTGCATTCAGAGTAATTTTCGGCGAGATAAAAATTAGAATTGAAATTTTGTTAGACATCCTAATACTTACTTAAGGAATGTTCATCAGCTTGACCGGTACTACCTGAGAAAGCAATTAAAAAAAAATAATGAATTGCTGACGTAGCTCAGTTGGTAGAGCACATCCTTGGTAAGGATGAGGTCACCGGTTCAATCCCGGTCGTCAGCTCTAAAAATAAATAATAATAAATTCGTTATGAGAGATATAATAACATTAGAATGTACCGAGTGTAAAAGAAGAAATTACACCACAACAAAAAATAAAAGACTCCATCCCAACAGAGTAGAATATAAAAAATATTGCCGCTGGGATAGGAAGCACACTATTCATAAAGAAACTAAATAATTTTGCTACGTCAGTAGCTCAATTGGCTAGAGCAGCGGTCTCCAAAACCGCAGGTTGGGGGTTCGAGTCCCTCCTGACGTGCTGCTTATAAATTAGAGCTTAATATTATGAAAGAAAAAATAGTTGGTTTTGTAGATGATGTGGTCAAGGAAATGAAAAAAGTTACCTGGCCGACTAAAGAAGAGTTGAAAGATTCTACTAACGTTGTTATAGTTTCTTGTCTGATACTATCAGCTTTTACTTATGTTGTTGATATGATCATTACTCAAGTTTTTAAAGGAATTTTTTAGGTCGATTTTGCTATGGAATTAAGATGGTACGTAGTTAGAACTTTTTCGGGACATGAGAATAAAGTTAAAACGCTGCTTGACTCTGAGCTTGCAGATAATGAATCATTGCGTGCTAAAGTACCGGATATATTAGTCCCGATGGAAAAAGTTTTCGAGGTTAAAGACGGGAAGAAAAAAAGCAAGACAAAAAACTTTTTCCCCGGATATATTTTAGTTCAGGCTGACCTCGATAATCAAGTTAAAGATTTTATACTGAATACACCCTCGGTGATGGGATTTCTAGGCACTAGAAATAATCCCAATCCGTTGCAGCCCGAAGAGGTCAAAAGAGTAGTTGGTCGTATTACACAGGATGAAACCAGCGAAAGAATGGAAACTATTTTTAGAAATGGTGACCTTGTCAAAATTATTGACGGTCCTTTTAACAATTTCAACGGAACCGTTCAGGAAGTGAACGAAGAAAAAATGAAAATAAAAGTGATGGTCTCTATTTTTGGAAGAAAAACCCCTGTTGAAATTGATTTTGTTCAAGCAGAATTAGAAAAATAAATTAAGTATATATTGTATAGGTAAACCATATGGCTAAGAAAATAAGCGGATATATTAAATTACAAATACCTGGCGGAAAAGCCAATCCGTCTCCGCCTGTTGGACCGGCTCTCGGTCAAAAAGGCGTAAATATTATGGAGTTTTGTAAACAGTTTAACGCCAAAACATCCGACAAAGACGGGCTGATTATACCTGTTGTTATTACAGTATATTCCGATAAATCTTTTACTTTTATAACTAAAACCCCACCTGCGGCCGTTTTGTTAAAAAAAGCAATAAAACTGGAAAAGGGATCGGCTGAACCTCACAGGAATAAAGTAGGTAAAGTTAATAAGGCACAGGTAAAGGAAATTGCAGAATTGAAAATGCCCGATTTAAATGCTTTCGATGTAGAGCATGCAATGAGCATGGTGGCGGGAACAGCCAGAAGCATGGGCATAACTGTAGAAGAGTAATTTTATAATTTGAATATTCGATGGTGTAGTGATGCAAAAATCTAAAAGAAATAAAGCAATTCTTGAAAATTTAAACAAGAACAAAGAGTTCTCTATACTTGAAGCAATACAGATGCTTAAAGACAAAACTAGCGTAAAATTTGTAGAATCTCTGGACTGTGCTATTAGGCTGGGCGTAGATCCCAGGCATGCTGATCAAATGGTTAGAGGAACCGTATCGTTACCTAATGGTACCGGTAAAAAAGTTACCGTTTTGGTTATAGCGAAAGGTGCAAAAATTCAAGAAGCTTTGGATGCCGGAGCAGATTATGCCGGTTATGAAGATTACCTGGAGAAAATTAAGGGCGGATGGACAGATGTTGATGTTATTATTGCCGCGCCCGATACTATGGCTGATTTGGGTAAATTGGGTAGAATTCTCGGTCCTAAAGGATTAATGCCTAATCCCAAAAGTGGAACGGTTACACCGAATGTAGCTACGGCAGTTCAGGAAGTAAAAGCCGGAAAAATTGAATTCCGGGTTGACAAGACAGGTATCGTGCATACTTCACTCGGAAAATTAAATTTTGACGCCCCGAAACTTGAAGAAAATGCAAAAGCATTTTTGAATACAATTATAAGAATGAAACCTTCATCAGCTAAAGGTCAATATGTAAAAAGCCTGTATTTATCAAGTACTATGGGACCGGGACTAAAGATCTCAAAAGATGAAATTTCAACACATTAATTTTAATAAGTTTACGCACTCAAAACAAATGCTTCTAACCCGACACGATTAAATTAATTCTGGTATGGGAGAAATATGAATAAGACCGAAAAAGAAGAAATCGTTTCTAAAATAAAAGAAATGATAGATAACTCCAACGCAGTTTATCTTACCGATTACGCCGGAATATCTGTTAGTGATATAAGTCAGATCCGGAATGAATTCAGAAAAGAGGGAGTACAGTACAAAGTATATAAAAACACTTTGTTTAAAAGAGCTCTCGATGAAGCCGGTAAATATGATAAACTTTCTGAACATTTAGTTGGCATGACAGGTTTTGCTTTTAGCTCTGATAACCTTGTTGCACCAGCTAAAATTATCAAAAAATATTTTGATGGTAATCAAAAATTTAGCTTAAAAGCCTGCTATGTTGAAGGTCAATATTTTAGCGGGGAACAACTTGGCGAATTAGCGTCTCTTCCCTCTAAAAATGAAATTATTGCAGGTATATTGGCAAGCATTAATTCACCGGCAACGGGAATAGTTGGTGCCATAAATGCTGTAATGCGTGATTTAGTAAGTGTAGTTGACCAGATTTCGCAAAGAGAGGCAGCTTAAAATAAGTTTTTAATAAGTAAATTAAATTTGTAGGAGAAAACAAATGTCAGAAAAAATAGCCGAAATTGTTGATAAAATTAAACAGTTATCACTGTTGGAAGCATCCGAGCTGAAAAAAGCTTTAGAAGAAGAATTCGGTGTTACTGCTGCTGCCCCAATGATGATGGCAGGCGCAGCACAAGGCGCAGGCGCTGAAGCTGCCGCAGAAGAAAAAACTGAGTTCGATGTTATTCTTAAAACTATAGGCGATAAAAAGATTAATGTTATTAAAGTAGTGAGGGCGCACACCGGTTTAGGATTGAAAGAAGCAAAAGACCTTGTTGATTCGGCTCCAAAAACTGTTAAAGAAGCAGTTTCTAAAGACGAAGCTGAAAAACTTGGAAAAGAGTTTGAAGAAGCCGGCGCTACAGTAGAAATAAAATAACAAATATTTAAAATATATTTTATTCGATATGCATTTTTTCAGAAAGTGATAAGTCGGTGTAATCCGTCTTATCGCTTTTTGTATTGTTGGCTTCGTTGTTTCATGCACGGATAGAAAAGATTATGTAAATTAATTGGAGGTTTATCAATTGGATAAAACGAGAATTTCCTTTAGCAAAATCCCCTCTGTAATTGACTCTCCTGACTTATTAGATATTCAAACCGCAGCATTTGAGGATTTCATTCAGATGAATGTCCCCTCGGCGGAAAGAGAAAACAAAGGGCTACAGGCGGTATTCACTGCCAATTTCCCGATATTTGATAATAAAGAAAATTATAGACTAGATTTTATAGAATATTATATTGAAAAGCCGCGCTTTTCGGTTCAAGAATGCCTTGAAAGAGGATTGACACACTCAGCACCTTTAAAAGGTAAGTTGCGACTTTCAGCCAAAGATCCGGAAACAGAAGAATTCGTTAACAGCGTTGAACAGGAAGTATATTTAGGTAACCTTCCGTATATGACTGAAAAAGGAACCTTCGTAATTAATGGTGCGGAAAGAGTGGTCGTTTCACAACTTCATCGTTCTCCGGGTGTTGCTTTTTCTCAAACGATACATCCGAACGGTACTCCAATCTATTCTGCAAGAATTATCCCTCTAAGAGGTTCATGGGTAGAATTTGCAACGGATATAAATTATGTAATGTATGTTTATATAGACAGAAGAAAGAAATTCCCGTCTACAACTCTGTTGCGTGCTTTAGATTATGCAACCGACGAGCAAATACTATCTTTATTTGATTTAGTTGAAGAAATTGAAGTTAAAAAAGTAAAGATTGAAGATTATATCGGCAGAACAATAGCGAGCGATGTTTTCGATATGTCCACCGGTGAAATATTCTTAACAAAAGATAGCATCCTAACCGAGGAGGATATCGAAAGATTAAAAGAAGCTGAAGTAGACAGATTAAAGTTGATAACTTCCGAAGTAGCTCCCGATATGGACTTAATTTTAAATACGCTTCGTAAGGATACTTCCAGTACTAAAGAAGAAGCTTTATTTGCAATTTATCGTCAGCTTCGTTCGGGTGAAGCTCCTGATGTCGATACTGCCCAAGCATTAATAGAAAAATTATTCTTTAATGATAAAAGATATGACCTGGGTGATGTAGGGCGCCACAGAATGAACGATAAGTTGAAGTTAGGTATTCCCGAAACTACTACCGTCCTTACAATCGAAGATATAATTTCAATAATGAAATATATTATAAAGTTGAGGAATGGAAACGAAGCTATTGATGATATCGATCATCTTGGCAATAGAAGAGTCAGAACAGTAGGCGAACAATTAGGACAGCAATTTAATGTTGGTATGGCACGCATGGCAAGGACTATCAAAGAGAGAATGAATATGCGTGACTCCGAGAATTTTACACCGCAAGATTTGGTAAATGCCAGAACTATCAGCAGTGTAATTAATGCATTCTTTGGAACAAATCAGCTTTCGCAATTTATGGATCAGACAAATCCTCTTGCAGAAATGACACATAAAAGAAGAATGTCTGCACTAGGCCCCGGCGGTTTAACCAGAGAGAGAGCAGGATTTGAAGTTCGTGACGTACACTATACTCACTACGGTCGTTTGTGTCCGATTGAAACACCGGAAGGACCGAACATTGGACTTATTTCATCGCTTACTATTTTTGCAAGGGTTAATCGTTATGGATTTTTAGAAACTCCGTATCGAAAAGTAGAAAAAGGAAAAGCATCTTTGGATGTTGAATATTTAACGGCTGAACAGGAAGATCATTTTACGATTGCACAAGCAAATGCTGTATTAGATGAACAAGGCAAATTTACCACCGAAAGAGTAAAATCAAGAAACAGAGGTGAATTCCCCATTGTAGTTCCGGAGCATATTCAATACATGGACGTAGCGCCAGCGCAGCTTGTAAGTGCTGCCGCAGCGTTGATACCTTTCCTTGAGCACGATGATGCCAATAGAGCGCTGATGGGTTCAAACATGCAGCGTCAAGCGGTTCCTTTATTAAGGCCTGAAGCTCCTATAGTAGGTACCGGCATGGAGAGAAAAATTGCAGTAGATTCCAAAGCAATTATAGTTGCAGAAGACAATGGCGTTGTTGAATATGTTGATGCTAATAAAATTGTAGCAAAGTATGATATTAATCCTAACAGTATTGAAGCTTTGACAGGATTTAGCGACGTCAAGAGAGTAACATACAAACTAATTAAATTTAGCGGCACGAACCAGGAGACCAGTATAAATCAGCGACCTTTAGTAAAAGAAGGTCAAAAGGTTACTAAAGGTGATGTGCTCGCGGACGGCTGTGCAACTGACGGCGGCGAGTTGGCTCTCGGAAGAAACGTATTGGTGGCATTTATGCCCTGGAGAGGTTACAACTTTGAGGATGCTATTGTAATTAGTGAAAGAGTTGTCAGCGAAGATGTCTATACATCGATTCATATTGAAGAATTTGAATTACAGGTTCGTGAAACTAAAAGAGGTGAAGAAGAGCTTACGCGTGAAATTCCAAATGTAAGCGAGGAAGCAGTTAAAAATTTAGATGAAAACGGTATAATTAGGGAAGGTGCGGAAGTCAAAGAAGGCGATATTCTTATCGGAAAAATTACTCCGAAAGGCGAAACTGATCCCACACCTGAAGAGAAATTGTTAAGAGCTATATTCGGCGATAAAGCCGGAGATGTAAAAGATGCTTCTTTGAAAGCACCTCCGGGATTAAAAGGTACCGTTATTAAGACAAGATTATTTAGCCGCAAGCGGAGAGATACCGATTCAAAGAAAATTGAAAAAAAAGAACTGGAAAATATAGAACATCAGCATTCGTTGAATTTGAAAGAGCACTACGACAAACTGGTCGAAAAATTATCTAAGCTTACCGATGGTGAGACCACAACCGGTATTCGTGATCTCGACGGTACAGTAGTGCTGAGAAGCGGTACTGCCTTGAAAGATTCAACATTTTCAACGATGGATGATGTTACTAAGCTTGATTACACTTTGGACTGGTTCGAATCTAAAAAGAATAACCAGCACATTAAAACGTTATACAGAAATTATTTCAATGTGCTTTCAGAACTTGAAGAAGATTTTAAGAGAGAAAAAGTTAAAATTACAAGCGGAGATGAATTACCGCCAGGAATTGTGCAACTCGCAAAAGTTTATGTTGCAAAAAAACGCAAGCTCTCTGTGGGTGATAAGATGGCAGGACGCCACGGTAATAAAGGTGTTGTTGCTAAAATTGTTCCCACTGAAGATTTGCCGTTCTTGCCCGACGGTACCCAAGTAGATATAGTCTTGAATCCATTAGGAGTTCCCTCTCGTATGAACCTGGGACAGCTATACGAAACCGCTTTAGGATGGGCAGGTAAAGAACTGGGACTTAAATTTGCGACTCCTATTTTTGACGGTGCAAAAGTTGAAAATGTGGATGAGTGGCTTGAGAAAGCCGGAATTGAAAAAGGAAGTAAAACCGAATTATATGATGGAAGATCGGGTGAAAAATTTCATCAAAAAGTTACCTGCGGGTATATATATATGCTTAAGCTGGGACATCTTGTCGATGATAAAATTCATGCACGATCTATTGGGCCATATTCTCTGATTACACAACAGCCCTTAGGCGGCAAGGCTCAATTTGGCGGTCAAAGATTCGGTGAAATGGAAGTATGGGCTCTTGAGGGTTACGGTGCCTCACATATCCTCCAGGAAATCTTAACCGTAAAAAGTGATGATGTTGCAGGTAGAGCAAAAGTGTATGAAGCAATTGTTAAAGGTGAAAACTTACAGGAACCTAACATTCCTGAATCGTTCAACGTGTTGATTAAAGAGCTTCAAGGTTTGGGGCTGGATATAAAAATTAATTAACACGATTGAAACATGCCTGCAGCAGACAGGCGAATTTTCACTTAGAAATTAGGAGATTAAAAATGCCTTATAGAGTTCAAGAAAATGCGATGCGTGATATCAATAATATCACCATAAGTTTAGCGAGTCCGGATGATATTTTATCAAGATCATACGGAGAAGTTACAAAACCGGAAACTATAAATTATCGATCTTTTCGTCCTGAAAAAGACGGATTATTTTGTGAGAAAATATTCGGACCTACTCGTGATTGGGAATGCTTTTGCGGTAAATACAAACGGATTAGATATAAAGGTATTATATGCGATAGATGCGGTGTGGAAGTTACTCAAAAAAGTGTACGGCGTGAGAGGATGGGGCACATTGCACTCGCAGTGCCGGTAGTGCATATTTGGTTTTTCCGTGCCCAGCCATCTAAAATAGGGAATATCATAGGACTGAGCCTTAAGGAACTGGAAAAAGTAATTTATTATGAATCTTATGTTGTTATAAATCCGGGTCCAACAGGTTTAAGCAGGCTTGATCTTATTTCAGAAGATCAATATTTCGAAGTCCTTAATTCTTTACCTTCCGGTAATGAAAAACTTGATGCAAAAGATCCTAAAAAATTTGTTGCAAAAATAGGTGGCGAAGCGGTTAGGGAAATTCTTAAAAATACCAATGTAGAGGTATTATCAAAAGAATTAAGAGAACAGCTTAAAGTTGAAACTTCTCAACAGAAGAAAGCGGATCTATTAAAAAGATTAAGAGTTCTTGAAGCTTTTAAAGAACATGAGAATAAAGTTCCTAATAAGCCGGAGTGGATGGTGCTGGGATATATCCCTGTAATTCCGCCCGAACTACGACCTCTTGTTCCTCTTGAAGGAGGAAGGTTTGCAACTAGCGATTTAAATGACTTGTATCGACGTGTTATTATCAGAAATAATCGTTTAAAAAGACTTATCGATATTAAAGCTCCTGAAGTTATCCTCCGAAACGAGAAGAGAATGCTTCAGGAAGCGGTTGATGCTCTTTTTGATAATTCACGCCGCGGAAGTGCGGTAAGAAGCGACAATAATAGACCGCTTAAATCTCTCAGTGATATGCTCAAAGGTAAACAAGGTAGATTTCGCCAAAACCTTTTAGGTAAACGTGTAGATTATTCAGGGCGATCCGTAATTGTTGTCGGTCCTGAGTTAAAACTCCATCAATGCGGTTTGCCGAAAGATATGGCGGTTGAACTTTTTAAACCTTTTATAATCAGAAAACTTATTGAGCGCGGTCATAATAAAACAGTTAAAAGTGCCAGGAAAGTGGTAGATAGGAAAGATCCTCTTATATGGGATATATTAGCTAAAATAATTGAAGGACATCCTATTCTCTTAAACCGTGCTCCTACACTTCACAGATTAGGAATACAGGCTTTTCAACCAATTTTGATCGATGGACGGGCTATACAGCTTCATCCAATGGTATGTACGGCTTTCAATGCCGACTTTGATGGTGACCAGATGGCTGTTCACCTTCCGCTTTCTTTTGAAGCGCAGTTGGAGGCCGGATTATTAATGCTTAGCAGTCACAATATCCTTTCTCCTCAAAACGGTAGTCCTATTGTAGTGCCTACTCAGGATATAGTTTTGGGTTGTTATTACTTAACCAAGTACAGAGAAGGTGAAAAAGGTGAAGGGATGACCTTTGGTTCATCCGAAGAAGTTATTATTGCTTATAATAATAAAGTAGCGGGCTTGCATGCGAAAATTAAAGTTCGAATGGATGGAGAAATAGTTGAAACAACAACCGGACGGATCATTTTCAATCAAATTGTTCCCAAAGAGATGGGATATTTTAACCAATTATTAATTAAGAAAACATTCGGCGGATTCATCGGTCAAATGTTTATGAAAATGGGTAATAAGGTTACAGCTAAATTCCTTGATGATTTGAAAGAACTTGGATTTAGATATTCTACTGCCGGGGGGTTGTCGGTTAGTTATGCTGATATGATTATCCCTGAGCAGAAAACTGAATTAATAACAAAAGCAAATAGTAAAGTAAGCTCAATTCTTAATGAACATGAACAAGGTGTCATTACTGATGCCGAACGATATAACAAAATTATTGATGTTTGGACACATACAACAAATGATGTTGCCCGTGCATTAATGGAAAAAATACGCGTACATAATCAAGGATTTAATTCACTTCACATGATGGTTGACTCAGGTGCAAGAGGTTCCCAGGAGCAGGTTCGACAGCTTGCCGGTATGCGCGGTTTGATGATGAAACCGCAAAAATCACTTTCCGGTCAGGCAGGTGAAATTATCGAGAATCCTATAGTTGCTAACTTCAAGGAAGGGTTGTCTGTACTTGAGTACTTCATTTCTACTCACGGCGCGCGTAAAGGTCTTGCGGATACAGCTTTAAAAACGGCGGATGCAGGATACCTTACAAGAAGATTAGTCGATGTTTCACAGGATGTTATAATTAGTGAAATTGATTGCGGTACAATTTTAGGAATTGAAATTACCGCTTTAAAAGATGTAGAACAAGAAAGAGAGCCGTTAGGCGAAAGAATAACGGGACGCGTTGCTCAGGAAGATGTTTATGATCCGAGAACGGATGACCTGATAATTGCTGCCGGTGATTTAATCACTGAGGAGATAGCAGAAAAAATTGAAGATGCCAATATTGATTCTGTATATATTAGAACTGTTCTAACTTGTGAGTCAAAACGCGGTGTTTGTGCAAAATGTTATGGCAGAAATCTTACTAACGGAAAACTCGTTGAAGTTGGCGAAGCCGTTGGTATTGTTGCAGCACAATCAATCGGAGAGCCGGGAACCCAGCTTACTCTTAGAACCTTCCACCTTGGTGGTACTTCTTCCAGAATTGCAAGTCAATCTCAGGTTGAAGCTGCGGCTGATGGTATAGTAAAATTTGAAAGAATTACTTTTGTGGAGAAATCTGACTTTTTGGGATCCGTAAAAGTAGTTACAGGTCGTAGAGGAGTTATTGGAATATATGACGAAAATAATAGGCAAATTAAGAAGTATGATGTTCCCTATGGATCAGAAATTGTTGTAAACAATGGTCAATCTGTCAAAAAACGTACACCATTATATAATCATGATCCATATAATGCGGTAATCTTAACAGATATACCAGGTAGTGTAAAATTTATCGACATGATTGAAAATTCGACAATGCAGCAAGTTACGGATGAACAGACAGGTCACGTACAAAAAGTTGTAATTGAATCAAAAGATAAAACACTCACACCGAGTATTTCTATTGAAGCTGAAGATGGCACTAAAAAAACTTTTAATATTCCTACACGTGCTTATCTATCGGTTGATGAAGGTGAATCTGTATCCGCCGGAACCATTTTAGCCAAAATATCAAAACAAGCTACGAAAAGTAGAGATATTACTGGTGGTTTGCCGAGAGTCACAGAATTGTTCGAAGCCCGAAGTCCACAGGAAACAGCAATTGTTTCTGAGATTGAAGGTTCTGTTAAATTCGGTGCTCGCAAAAAAGGATCACGTGAAATTTTCGTTATTGCTCCGGATAAATCAGATGAGAAAAAATATAATGTGCCTTTAGGAAAGCATGTACTTGTTCAGGAAAATGATGAAATTCCTGCGGGTGAAAAAATAACGGACGGACCTATTAATCCGCACGATATATTGAAGATTAAAGGTACAAGTGCCGTTCAGGAATATCTT
Source organism: uncultured Ignavibacteriales bacterium (assembly GCA_963751355.1). Lineage (GTDB taxonomy): Bacteria > Bacteroidota > Ignavibacteria > Ignavibacteriales > Ignavibacteriaceae > CAVVVS01. The sequence goes on from CAVVVS010000118.1 coordinate 14,129, forward strand.
GTAAATGAAATTCAGGATGTATACCGTCTGCAGGGTGTTAAAATTAATGACAAGCACATAGAAGTTATTGTCCGTCAAATGCTGCAAAAAATAAAAATTGTTTCACCCGGAGATACCAAGTTCCTGGAAGAAGATGCTGTTGATAGAAACGAATTTATTGAGGAAAATAACAAAACCATGTCAATGCTGTTTGTCGAGGATAAGGGAGACTCAAAATATAAAGACGGTCAACTTATTGCAAAAAGTAAATTTAGAGAAGTAAACGCTGATCTGAAAAAGAAAAGTAGAAAGCAAATTGTTGCGAGAGATGCAGAACCTGCTACCTTTGAACATGTTCTCCTCGGGATAACACAAGCTGCTTTATCTACGGAAAGCTTTATCTCAGCCGCTTCATTCCAGGAAACAACCAAAGTTCTTGCTAATGCTGCTACAGAAGCTAAGATGGATAACTTGTTAGGCTTAAAAGAAAATGTAGTTATGGGGCATTTGATCCCCGCAGGAACAGGTTTGAAGAAATTCGGTAACTTGATTCTTAAAACGAAAGAACTCGAGGAAGAACAAACAGAAGAAGAACAAAAAGTTCAAGTACAATAATTTATTTTACAAAAATATCCGGTTCAATATTTGTGAGCCGGATTTTTTTGTCTAAATTCTTAGAATAATTAAAAATATTTGCATGATTTCTTGACAAAATTTAGCTTAAAAGCTATATTAGAAGTCTGAAATTTTTTTAGATTGACAATATTAGGAGTATGTTTAGTGCCCACGATAAATCAATTGGTTAGAAAGGGACGGGTCCAAATTCTTGCAAAGAACAAAGCCCCGGCATTAGAAGCATGTCCTCAAAAAAGAGGAGTTTGTACCAGGGTTTATACAACAACACCTAAAAAGCCGAATTCGGCATTGAGAAAGGTTGCGAGAGTTAGACTAACAAATAGTATGGAAGTGACTGCGTATATTCCCGGCGAAGGGCACAATTTACAAGAACACTCCATTGTCCTCATTAGAGGCGGCAGAGTTAAGGATTTACCGGGAGTTAGATACCATATTATACGCGGTACTTTAGATACTAGCGGCGTAGAAGAAAGAAAAAAGAGCAGGTCTAAATACGGTGCAAAAAAACCAAAGGCTAAATAAGAATTATGAGAAAGAGTAGAGCACAAAAAAATTTTTTAAAACCGGATCCGAAATTTAATGATATCTTGGTTGCCAGGTTTGTAAATACAATAATGTATGACGGTAAGAAATCGAAAGCTCGTGAAGTGGTGTACTCGGCATTCGATGTTATATCCGAAAGAACTAAAAAGAATGGTTTAGAAATTTTCAAAAAAGCAATTAGTAATACTCAGCCTCTCATAGAGGTAAGGAGTAGAAGAGTCGGCGGAGCAACTTATCAAGTTCCTACCGAGGTGAGACCGGAAAGAAGAACCGCGCTTGCAATGAGGTGGATTAAAACTTATGCCAGAACGAGGAATGATAAATCTATGGCTTTAAGACTTGCTGCAGAATTAATTGCCGCCTCCAACGGCGAAGGATCTGCTGTAAAGAAAAAAGAAGATACTCATAAAATGGCGGAAGCAAATAAAGCATTTGCTCATTTTAAGTGGTAATTAGAAAGAGAATTGATGAACAAAACAGGAATATGTAGAAAATAAAGTATGACAAAGAAATATCCCATAGAGAAAGTTCGTAATATAGGAATTATGGCTCACATTGACGCCGGAAAGACTACAACGACCGAAAGAATTCTGTTCTATACCGGAAAATTACATCGATTAGGTGAAGTGCATGATGGTGCTGCAGCAATGGATTGGATGGAGCAGGAAAAGGAAAGAGGAATTACTATTACCAGTGCCGCAACAACATGTCACTGGAATGATCATCAGATAAATATTATTGATACTCCCGGACACGTTGATTTTACGGTTGAAGTTGAGCGTTCTTTAAGAGTGCTGGATGGTGCTGTTGCTCTGTTTTGTGCCGTAGGCGGTGTCGAACCCCAATCAGAAACCGTATGGAGACAAGCAGATAAATATAAAGTCCCGAGAATTGCTTTTATCAACAAAATGGACAGAACCGGTGCTGATTTTTATAACGCCGTTCAGATGATGAAAGACAGGCTGGCTGCAAATGCAATCCCAATAAATCTACCCATCGGTGAAGGTGATCTGTTTTCCGGTGTTATTGATTTAATTTCAAATAAAGCACGGATGTATCATGAAGAAACTTTTGGCGCTACTTTTGATGAAATTGCAATACCGGATGATCTTAAGGAAATAGCTGCTAAATACAGAACAGAGATGCTTGAAGCCGTTTCGGAAGTAGACGATACTTTATTGGAAAAGTATCTCGATGGTGAAGAAATCAGTGAACAAGAAATTATCACGGTTTTAAGAAGAGCTACTATTGAGTTGAAGATAATTCCAGTCTTATGCGGTTCGGCTTTCAAAAATAAAGGAGTGCAGAAGTTACTTGACTCTATAGTGGATTTTCTGCCTGCTCCTATTGATTTTAAGGAAATTGAAGCTCATCATATCGGTATTAATGATATCGTTAAAAGAAAAATTGATGAAAATGAAAAATTTACTGCGCTTGCTTTTAAGATAATGAATGATCCTTTTGTTGGAAAGCTAGCCTTTTTCAGAGTTTATACTGGAACATTGAAAACGGGTTCATATATCTTTAACGCTGTTAGCGGTAAAAAAGAAAGAATCAGCAGGTTGTTACAAATGCATGCTAACCACCGTGAGGAAATGGATTCCGTTAAAGCAGGAGATATTGCTGCTGCTGTAGGTTTGAAATTTACTAGGACCGGTGATACGCTTTGTGATAAAGAAGATGCTGTTATGCTTGAAAAAATAATATTCCCTGAGCCTGTTATTCAGATTGCTATTGAGCCGAAAACAAAGGTAGATCAAGATAAACTTTCCGATGCATTGGTAAAATTATCGGACGAAGATCCTACTTTTAAAGTTAAGGTTGATGAAGAAACCGGTCAAACCTTAATCAGTGGAATGGGTGAATTACATCTTGAGATATTAGTTGATAGAATGAAGAGAGAATTTAAAGTTGAAGCTAACATAGGTAAACCTCAGGTTGCTTATAGAGAAACAATTACGCAAACCGTCAATGCTGAAGGGAAATTTATTAAACAATCAGGTGGTCGTGGAAAGTTCGGTCACGTTTGGATTGAATTAAGTCCTAACGAATCAGGTAAAGGCTTTGAGTTTACTAACGCTA
>CAVVVS010000119.1:0-14128 GCA_963751355.1 uncultured Ignavibacteriales bacterium
AGCGTAAACATTATGCCCCTCATTTAACAGTATGCAGATATCTTCAATATTATGCTGAAGAACCTGCTGCGTAAAAATAATATTAAAAGAATTTATAATACGCCGGGTATCTTCCTCGTTTAAATTTTGTTTCCAGCCTAAAGTTTCCGTTAATAGTTCAACCGAGGTTGTAGTAAGATTAGCAAATCTTTCCGCCGAATCTTTTTGATACCACTCCTGTGCGTTTCCCAAAAAACTTTTTATGGATGCCTTGTTGATTAAAGATACCAAAAGCTGAAATGCGAAAAGGATTACAAAAATTACCGTTAAGTGTTTAAACTCAAAGTGGTATGCTTTTAGTTTATCTATTATTCCAGGTCTGCTCATAATATTTCTAATAATTTATTTGAGTAAAATACTACCGGAATTTATTTTTTCGGTAGCTAATTTTAATGCTTTTTTAACCGGAAGTTTTTCTTTAATTGCCAAATTAAGATAATACGAAAGTATATCCGATATATTTGTATACCTTTCTAGGAACGGTCTGTGAAATCCGCTTTTCAATAAGCGTTTATAAAATTTAAGTTCAGGATGACGGTTTAGGTATTCCGTATCGGCATAAATCTTACTGTTAATGGGTAGATAGCCGCCTTTTTCATATAATATTTTTTGAGCTTCCTCGCTAATCAAATAATTTACAAATTTAATAACCTTGTTTTTCTTTGTTGAAAATTCCGATATCATGAGATCCCATCCTCCGTAAACGTACCTGGGTTTACTCCCGGCGAAATGGGGAGTCGGAACCGTAACGATATTATGCAGATCAACCAATGAACTGTCGAAAGAATAATTTTGAACAAACGACGGCCAGCCTCTCAGGAAAACGCCGTTATTCTTTAAAAAATAAGCATAGCTTTGATCTTCTTTAAACTGTATTACGTTTTTGGGAGATAGGTGATATTTGTTAACCAAATCGACCAGCAATTGCAAAGATTTTTCCGCCTCCGGTGTATTAAGTTTCATTTTTCCGTTTTTAATAAACGAAGTATTCTGATCAGCCATCAATTCCGCAAAGCTGCAAATTAAACCTTCATAATCATCAGCTTGAAAAATATAGAAAGGGTCCGGGGAGTTTTTCATTTCTTTATGAAGAGTTATTAATTCTTTCCATGTAATCGAGCTATCCAGTCTTGTTTTTAGTTGTTGATAGTTCGGAAGCTTTTTTAGAATATCTTCTCTATAATACATAACTGCTATATCTAAGTATAATGGTATAGCTACTAGTTTACCTTTATAGGAACAGGATTGAAGTGCATAACTCAGCAATGATTCTTTCTGTTCATCGGAAATAAATTTATTATAATCCACGCCCCACTTTGCAAACCGGGGAACCCAGATTTGATCGACCGAAAACAGATCGATTCTATCACTTTTGCTACGAAGGTAACGGGCAAAAAGTTCTTTCCTTTCATTAGTACTGAATTTACTGAACGGCAAATCAATTGCAATTACCTGAATTTGTCCTTTATACTTTTCGTTAAATCTATTAATTACCTCCCTGAGCGCTCCGGAGATATGATCTGCAAAATATATTTTCTGTACACTCGCAGCCGGACTGATGGAAAAATTAAAGGGCGAAAATAAGTTACTGCTGAGGACTATAACAACTACTATTACCGTACTGATAATAACATAAAACAATTTACCAAACTTCATTTTTTAATCCTTTAATTTTAAGGAGACTTATAAAGCGGCGTACCATTTGAAGAAGATATCAGAGATTAATTTGGTAAGTCAAAAATTTAAAAATATTTTTTTTGTATTAAATTCTCCATGAACTTTGAAAACATAATCTGATAGTCGGCATTTTTACTAAACTATAATTTAAAATTTTGCATTATCAGAAACAAAGTCAGAATAAATATCTTTCAATAAAAATTGCCGAAGCCTGAAACTTACCATTTACTACATAAAAAACTTGAGCAATATTTATTTATCATTTTAATAAAGCACATTATTATAATAATAAAAGGAGAACCACCCGGGGTAATTTTCATCTACATCTATTCCTTTTAGGATATATTAATAAAGGTTTTTCTCCCGCTCACCTTTAATTTTGCGGCGGGCACAATATTTGAGTATCTAAAAACTAATTAAGGGGGCCGCTGCATCCCTACGAATACAATTATATTGGATAAAATAACTTCCCGGTGAAAGCAGCAAAGAAGATATAGGTTGAATAATGGAGAACGATTACGTTATTCCGAGTAATTGATAATAAAAAATGAGGAGTTTATAATATGGCTGTTTCCACGCAGGCAACAATAAACCCGGATATTCATGAATCGAAGTCGGGAACTAATTACAATTCTGCTCTAATAGTATTAACTTCACTCTTTTTTATGTGGGGATTCTTAACTGCCCTAAACGATATTTTAATCCCTCATCTCAAGGCCGTTTTCAGTTTGAATTACACACAAGCAATGCTCGTTCAGTTTGTGTTTTTTGCGGCATATTTTATCATGTCATTACCCTCTGGATTTATAGTCGAGAAAATCGGTTACAAACGGGGAATTGTAATAGGTTTAGTAATAGCGGGAATCGGTTGCCTGGCTTTTTACCCGGCAGCCGGAATTCGATCATATCCATTGTTCCTAACAGCGTTCTTCGCACTGGCATCAGGAATAACGCTACTACAAGTAGCAGCTAATCCATACGTCACCATTTTGGGAAAACCTGAAACTGCATCCAGCAGATTGAATTTAACACAAGCTTTTAATTCACTGGGTACAACTATAGCCCCATATTTCGGCTCAATCTTAATTCTTGGGGTAGCAGTAAAGAGTGCCGAAGAAATAGCAAAATTAAATACTGCTCAAATTTCGGCTTATAAACTTGCCGAAGCTTACTCTGTTCAAGTTCCGTATCTAGGATTAGCGGCTGCTCTGTTTATACTTGCAGCAATTATCGGGGTCATAAAATTACCGAAAATAAAAGCTGAATCTAACAACAGCGGTGAAGCAAACGGAACATTTGATGATCTTCATGACAACGCCTGGCGATACCGGCATGTAATACTTGGTGCTATCGGCATATTTGTGTATGTCGGTGCCGAGGTGGCTATCGGAAGTTTTTTAGTTAACTACCTTGGTGAGAAAAATATCGGCGGGCTTACGGAGGCGCAAGCAGGTAAGTATGTTTCATTTTATTGGGGCGGCGCAATGGTTGGTAGATTTATCGGAGCGGCAGTTCTTAGAAGAATTAAATCCGGGAGAGTACTTACTTTTAATGCCGCCGTCGCCGCAATACTGGTCGTAATAACCATGGTATTTACCGGGCAGATTGCTATGTGGTCGATATTATTAGTCGGGTTATTTAATTCAATTATGTTCCCCACAATCTTTACTCTTGGTGTGGCAGGTTTGGGAAAACATACCGGTCAAGGTTCAGGAATTTTAATTATGGCAATCGTAGGCGGCGCACTAATTCCCGTATTCCAGGGAATGCTTGCTGACAATATTGGAATTCATCATGCGTTTATCATTCCGGTATTGTGCTATTTATACATCGCATATTACGGTTATAAAGGACATGTACCCGCTCATCTAAAAACTGCCAAGGCATAATATGGATAAAATTGATGTAACTTTAGGAATAGATATCGGCGGCACGAATACCGTCTTTGGTTTTGTAGATAAAAATGGTAAGTGCCATTTAGAGTCTTCTATTCCTACAAATTCTACAGAACCAGCTAACATATTTTTTGAACGACTCCATAAGAAATTAAATAAACTCTTAATTGAATTAAAGGATGGATTCACCTTAAAAGGCATCGGTATCGGCGCACCGAATGGAAATTATTATAAAGGAACAGTAGAGTATCCGCCGAATCTCAATTGGGATGTAGTTAATGTAGTTGAACAAATAAAAAAATACTTCGAGCTTCCGGTTGTGCTGACAAACGATGCCAACGCAGCAGCTATCGGTGAAATGCAATTCGGTTCCGCAAAAGGGATGAAAGATTTTATAGTAATTACTTTGGGAACCGGCGTAGGAAGCGGAATAGTAGCGAATGGTGAACTTATATACGGAGCCGATGGTTTCGCCGGTGAAATCGGTCATACTATTTATGACCCCGAAGGAAGGGACTGCGGGTGCGGAAGAAAAGGATGCCTTGAAGTTTATGCATCTGCAAACGGAATTAGAAAAACAGTAGTGGAATTGTTAAAAGATTCAAACGGCAAAAGCGAATTGCGAAATCTTAAGTATGAAGATCTAACATCAAAAATGATTTATGATGCTGCATTGAAAGGTGATAAAATTGCTCTTGAAGCTTTCGAATTTACTGGAAAAGTACTTGGGGCAAAACTAGCCGATTCCGTTGCTCATACCAGCCCAGAAGCAATTATTCTTTTTGGTGGATTAGCCGCAGCAGGCTATTTCATTTTTGAACCGACCAAGCGTTACATGGAATTAAATCTCCTTAATATATTTAAGAATAAGGTTAAGATAATCCCTTCCGGTCTACCCGGAGGTAATTCGGCGGTACTCGGAGCCGCTGCATTAATATGGAATGAACTTGACAAATTAGCATTTGCTTGATTAGAAAAGGGATTTATATGTATTCCTTAAAATGAAGTTTATATTTTTTACCTTGTGGAGATTCAGAACAGACTATATCCGGTTTAGGTAATTTTGTTTAATTATTTAAATGCTTTTGTGTATGCACGGAAATCAATACAAAATTTACAGTACGCTTTCTCATTCCTTATGTACAACAGCACCATCCAGAACCGGAACTACTTTTTCAATAACGAAATTTTATCAACTAACCCAAAGAGAAAATAATGAAACAATCCAATAATCTTTTAATTGCTTTTGCTATAACTTTTATCACTTTTTTTCTTTTCGGATTCGCAAATAATAATCCGCAAAATGAAAATTCATCAAATACCCGGATAACAGTAGGAAATAAAGTAGACTCTCTATTGGCATTAATGACTCTTGATGAAAAAATAGGACAAATGACCCAGGTTGATATTCTTGCTTTAAAAGATATGAATGACATCGCTAAATATTCCATTGGTTCTATACTTTGCGGAGGTAATTCGGAAATAAAAGATGAATCTCCCCGGGGCTGGGCTGCTTATTATGATTCGCTGCAGTCTTATGCATTAAAATCAAGATTGAAAATACCTATAATTTACGGAGTGGATGCTGTCCATGGTCATAATAATGTAATCGGAGCTGTATTATTTCCGCATAATATTGGGATGGGAGCAACCCGGAATCCGGAGTTAGTTGAACAACAGGGAAGAATTACAGCGGAGGAAATAGCCGGGACCGGAATGGATTGGGATTTTGCCCCTTGTATAGCAGTTGCACGTAACGACAGATGGGGCAGAACTTACGAAAGCTATGGAGAAACTCCCAAACTTGCTTCGGAAATGGGCGCAGCATTTATCAAAGGTTTGCAAGGTTCCGAAATCGACGGCACAACTTCAATACTCGCTTGTGCAAAACACTACATGGGTGACGGCGGAACAACGGACGGAATAGATCAGGGAAATACTCAATGCGATGAAAAAACATTGAGAGCTCTTTATCTTCCACCTTATGAAGCGGCAATAAAAGCGGGAACAAAAACCATTATGGTTTCTTACAGCAGCTGGAACGGTGTAAAAATGCACGGTAATAAATATTTATTAACCGATGTTCTCAAAGGGGAACTCGGTTTCAAGGGATTCTTAGTATCCGATTGGGCTGCAATAGATCAGCTTGGGAAAAATTATAAGGATGATATTGAGAAATCTATTAATGCCGGTCTCGATATGATAATGATTCCAAATGGTCAGGGACAAAATAATAACTATATTGATTTTATTAGAGACCTAAAAGAACTTGTTAACGAAGGTAAGGTATCTCAGCAAAGAATTGATGACGCAGTAAAACGGATATTAACCGTAAAAGTTGAAATGAACATTTTTGCTCATCCCTTAACAGACAGAAAATATACTGCACAAATCGGCTCCATGGGTCACAGGGAGGTTGCACGTGAAGCTGTCAGACAATCACTGGTTTTATTAAAAAATGATAATAATATTTTACCTCTTTCAAAAGATATCAAACATATTGTAGTAGCAGGGGAAAGTGCCGATGATTTGGGCGACCAATGCGGCGGATGGACAATTAGCTGGCAAGGAAAGAGCGGCAATGTTACAACCGGTGGAACTACAATATATCAGGGTATTAAGGATGCGGTTTCTTCCGGAAGTGAGGTAACTTTATCTAAGGATGGTTCGGATGTTAAAAGCGCAGATGCGGCAATTGTTGTAATCGGCGAAAAACCTTACGCCGAAATGATGGGAGATAAGAAAGATTTAAGTTTATCGAAAGAAGATTTAGCCGTGATTGATAATCTTAAAAACAAAGGTATTCCTGTTGCTGTAATCTTAATTTCAGGAAGACCAATGATAATAAATTCAGCATTAGACAAAGCAGATGCTTTTGTTGCCGCATGGTTACCCGGCACCGAAGGAGAAGGTGTTGCAGATGTATTATTCGGAGATTATAATTTTAAAGGGAAATTACCGCACTCATGGCCAAAATCAATGGATCAGATTCCGATAAATTTTGGCGATAAAAATTACGATCCGTTATTTCCCTACGGTTACGGTTTAGATTACTAGTTGCCGGATTAGTTTTAATGTAAGTTATACATTTAAAAGGAGCGTCTGCGAGGACGCAGACTTGCGCTTATTTATTTTTTTTGAATTTTAATTATTTAGTCGTTTAACCTAAAAGATCTATTTACAATTTTCGAAAAATAATTGTGCTCTCCCCATAGTCCTCACCGGGGATTTACTATATAGACTATAGTTAAGAATAAAGATTTAATTCATTTTAAGTATATTTAAAAATCTTGAAAATAAATTCACATAAAAATATATTGAAATCGAAATCAAAAATAATGCAAAGGGGATTTTGAAAATTAGATTTATTTTTATTCCGGTTATTGCCGTTTTAATTATTTTTTGTACCGGTTGTAAAAGCAATGCCGTGCAGGAAGATACTTATAATTACCCAAATACAATAACAGGACAGGTAACAGATAATACCGGAATACCTTTAAAGGATGCAAAGTTGTCTTTATCCACCGCACCGGATGTTCAAGCAGTCTGGTCAAACAGCGATGGTATATTTAATATTCAGAATGTACCTTCCGGCAAGCATAAATTACTTGTTGAAAAACTGGGCTTTGAAACATTTGAAACCGATGTTCCGAGTGCGGTAAACGGTACTTCTACGGTTAATCTAGTACTCAAAAAACGAATCTATGTTATTCCCGTTGAAAAACCACTCAGCACAGGTCCGGTTCGAATAAGAAACAAGGAGTTGGAAACGGATTTTGACGGAGACGGAAATTATACAAATTATCAGGTAAAAGGAGTCGCTTTCTCCCCCGCTCCCATTGGTACTTACGGCTCGGGCGATGATGCTGTGATCAATCAAAGCATGAAATACCTTACAGCGTTGCATGTTAATACAATTCGAACTTACAGCGTAGCTGGCAAGTATCTTCTTCAAAAAGCTGCTGAAAATAACATTCATGTAATTGTCGGTTATTGGGTTAACACCAATTTAGATCTCTCCGATAATAGTATCCGAAATTCTGTAATCGACGGATTTGCTAAAATGGTTACGGATTTAAAAGATTATCCCGCAGTTCTGATCTGGAATTTAGGAAATGAGCAAAATTATGTTAACGGAAATAATCCGTACTGGTATAGTTTGGTGCAGGAATTAGCTATTACGGCATATAAAATTGAGGGTATAAAATATCACCCGGTCTGTGCAAGTAACGGTAATGTGTTCAACATCGGCAATGCGGCAATGAAAGCAGATGATTCTTCATTATCTTATATGGACCTTTGGGGATCAAATGCCTACCAGCTTAATTTCACGAATTTTTTTAATAAGTTTAGAACACTTTCAAGTAAGCCAATTGTAATTACCGAATTCGGGATTGATGCTCTTGATAATCGAACGAAAACGGAATATCCTATGGTTCAGGCATATTACGACAGTACAAATTGGGTACAGATTACTGCGGCAAGTGATGTATGTGTCGGTGGAACTGTTTTTGAATTCACAGACGAATGGTGGAAGGACAGCAACGGCGATCCATATAAGCATGACTATGGCGGATATCCTACTAATCAGCATCCTGATGGTTATTCAAATGAAGAATGGTGGGGTTTAATTTCTATTTCCCCTGATAACAATAGTGACGGATTGGATGAATGGAATCCCCGCAAGGTTTATTATATGTTTCAAAAGGTCTGGAAAGAATAGTTAAATTGGATATGAAAAAATTCACAACTACATTACTAAAAGTTTCAATTTTGTTTCTCATCTCATTTCAAATGATGGATTGTCAAAATAAAAATGAAGATTCGCCGGTATCTCCTGCTGTAAAAGATAGTACAAGTATTCCGGGCTGGTCACTTGTATGGCATGATGAATTCAGCGGAGACAAGCTCGATATGAATAAGTGGAATTATGAAGTAAACGGAAACGGCGGCGGCAATAACGAACTTCAGTATTATACAAATTTACCCGAAAATTCTTATGTAAAAGACGGGGTTTTAACTATACAGGCATTGAAAAAAGACTATCAGGGGAAAAATTATACTTCAGCGAGAATTAATACAAACCAAAAGGGTGATTGGAAATACGGGCGTTTTGATATTAAAGCAAAGCTGCCTTACGGACAAGGTATGTGGCCCGCAATCTGGCTGCTTCCTACAGATTGGGTATATGGCGGCTGGCCTGCAAGTGGTGAAATCGATATAATGGAAATGTTAGGTAATGAAACAAATAAAATTTACGGAACTATCCATTACGGTTCATCAAACAAAGATCACCAACAAAGCGGCGGAAGTTACAAGCTTTCATCCGGCACGTTTGCTCAAAAGTTTCATGTGTTTTCGCTCGAATGGGATTCAACCGGAATGAAATGGTTTGTTGACGGTTTATTATATTATACGACAGCACACGGAAAACCTTTTGATCAAAGATTTCACATGATTCTTAATCTGGCTGTCGGAGGCAACTGGCCTGGCAATCCCGATCAATCAACAATTTTTCCTCAAAAGATGTACATAGATTATGTCCGTGTTTATAAAAAATCTAAATAACTGATGATATACATATGTCATACTGAACGTTGGCAAAGTGAGTTCCTTTATTTTAACGGATAATTAATAAATATTTTTATCAATATAATACCATTTACTCATGAATTTTTTTTATACTTTGCGGAGTGTTAAACAACAATTTAAATCCTTTGCTTCACCTCATTATCCCATTTATTTCTTATTAGTTTTCCTGATTCTACCTTTCTGCACACAAGCACAAAGCAACGGCTTCGTAAAAACCAGAGGGCAGGAAATAATTGCTCCCGGCGGGAAAAAACTTTTACTGAAGGGAATCGGTTTGGGTAACTGGCTCGTGCCTGAAGGCTATATGTTCAAACTAAAGGGAACAAATTCACCACGTTTAATTAACGAATTGGTAAACGAATTAATCGGACCTGAGAAAACAGAAAATTTTTGGCGATCATTCAGAAATAATTATATAACAGTCGATGACATCCAATTCATAAAGAATGCTGGGTTCAATTCAATCAGAATTCCGTTTCATTATAAATTGTTTTCCTCTGATTCTTTTAAAGACACGTTTTTGGGACGACTCGATACCGTAATACAGTGGTGTAAAAAAGAAGACTTATATGTTATACTTGATTTGCACTGCGCACCCGGCGGTCAAACCGGGGATAATATCGATGATAGCTGGGGATACCCTTATTTGTTCGAAAGTCCTAAAATGCAGGCTGAAGCTGTAAGCATATGGAAACGAATTGCAGATCATTATAAAAATGAAAAAATTATTATCGGTTACGATTTGTTGAACGAACCAATCGCAACTTATTTTGATGCTTCAAAATTAAATCCTTTGTTAGAACCTTTTTACAAAAAACTTGTTGAAGCAATCAGAACCGTTGATAAGAACCATATTGTTATAATCGGTGGTGCCCAGTGGGATACTAATTTTAAAGTATTCGGACAACCATTTGATTCCAATGCTATTTATACTTTCCATAAATATTGGTGCGATACTACTCAATCAGAGATACAAGAGTACGTAAATTTTAGGAAAAAATATAACGTGCCGGTTTGGATGGGCGAATCCGGTGAAAATACAAATCAATGGATAACCGCATTTAGGAAATTGTTGGAGAAAAATAATATCGGATGGAGTTTCTGGACTTACAAGAGAATGGACACAAAAAGATGCGTGGTTACTTTTACACCTCCGGTAGATTATGATTCAATTCTTACATTTGCTAAAAGTCCGAGGATAACTTTTAAACAAATTCGTGAAAACCGTCCCTCCGAAAATATATCGGAGAAAATATTGAATGGTTTATTGGAAAACTGCAAATTTAATAATTGTAAAATAAATAGAGAATACTTAAGAGCACTTGGTTTAAATAACAACATAGATATTAATTAAAAACCGGTTACCTGTCATGAAATTAAAACAAATCTCATTCGCGGCTATCATTTTTGTATCTTTTGCATTAGTTTTTTTATTTACAGGAATAAAAATAAAAAAGATGGTGAATATGCCCGTTTATAAAGATCCTTCATCAGCGGTTAACGATAGAGTTGAAGATTTATTAAAAAGAATGACTCCGGAAGAAAAAATAGATCTTCTTGGAGGTACGGGTTTTGCCACTAAACCAATAGAGCGGCTCGGCATACCGCCATTGAAAATGACCGACGGACCTTTAGGAGTTAGATGGGGAAAATCAACAGCGTTTCCGGCAGGAATAGCCATGGCTTCAACATGGGATACTTCAATAATTAACAAACTGGGCAGTGCTATCGGGAGAGAAGTAAAGGGCAAAGGACGAGATGTAATTTTAGGTCCCTGTGTTAACATCGCAAGAATACCGATGGGAGGTAGAAATTTTGAAAGCTTCGGAGAAGACCCTTTCCTGGCTTCACGAATGGCAGTAAGCTATATTGAAGGAGTTCAGAAAGAAAATGTAGCTGCTACGGTTAAGCACTTTGCTGCTAATAACCAGGAATACGAAAGAATGTTCGTTAATGTGAAAGTTAATGAGAGAGCTCTGAATGAAATTTATCTTCCCGCTTTCAAAGCAGCGGTTAAGGAAGCAAATGTCCTTTGTGTGATGTCTGCATATAATAAAGTTGATGGGGCTTATTGCAGTGAAAATGATTATCTTTTAAAAATAAAACTTAAGGATGATTGGAAGTTCGACGGCTTGGTGATATCGGATTGGGGTGCTGTGCATAGCACGATTCCAACTGCACAAGGAGGACTTGACCTGGAAATGCCTACCGGGAAATATTTGAATAACGCAACTTTATCAGACGCTGTAAAAAACGGAACCGTTAGTGAAAAGACAATTAATGATAAAGTCAGAAGTATACTACGTATAATAATTAAGCTGGGCTTGATAGATCACCCCAGAAAAGAAAACCCTGCTCTAATAAACAGCAAAGAAAATCAGCAAATTGCATTACAAACAGCAAGAGAAGGAATTGTTTTACTAAAGAATGCAGATTCAATTCTCCCGCTAAACAAAAACAAATTAAAATCAATTGCAGTAATAGGACCTAATGCAGCAATTGCCCGTACCGGCGGCGGCAGTTCCCGTGTTACGCCTGTTTTTTCAGTTAGCCCGTTAGATGCATTAAAGCAGAAATTAGGAACAAAAGTGAAGATAAACTATGCCCCCGGTATTTCGCTGGACGGAGATGCCTCCGCAATAGAATCTTCATTTCTTTTTCAGCCCGGAGATAAAGAAAACGGTTTAAAAGGAGAATACTTTAATAATAAAAATCTTAAGGGGGATCCGTCGTTTACCCGCATTGATAAACAAATCGATTTTGATTGGGGAAACGGTTCACCGGGAAAAAGATTGGATAAAGATAATTTTTCGGTGAGATGGACAGGATATATTAAACCGGTGAAATCGGGTGATTACATGCTGGACGTACTGAGCGACGACGGAACAAGACTTTTCGTTAATGACAAACTGGTAATCGATGACTGGAAAGATCACGGAGCGGAAACTCATTCATGCAAAATAAATTTTGAAGCAGGTAAAAAATATAAAATAAAATTAGAATATTACGAAAATGCCGGCGGCGCGCTGGTAAAATTATCCTGGCGATTTCCTGGTGAAGACTTAATTAAAAATGCCGTTGAAGCTGCTGTAAAATCGGATGTTGCAATTATTTTTGCAGGAACTTCGGATCAGTACGAGAGCGAAGGCAAAGATAGAGATAATTTAATTCTGCCGAATAATCAGGATAAGTTAATCAATGCCGTTGCAGAAGTTAATAAAAATGTTATTGTGGTTCTGACAACAGGCTCTCCGGTATTGATGAATAAATGGATAAATAATGTGAACGGGATAATTGAAACCTGGTTCGGCGGTGAAGAAATAGGCAATGCAGTAACTGATGTTCTTTTGGGTAATTACAATCCATCTGGAAAGCTTCCAATAACTTTCCTTAAAAGATGGGAAGATTGCTCTGCTTATAATACATATAAGAAGCAGGACAGTGTTTCAAAATATTCCGACGGTATTTTTGTCGGTTACAGGCATTTTGATGAAGACAATATCGAACCGTTATTTCCTTTCGGATACGGACTTTCATATACAAAATTTGCTTACAGTAATTTAAAAATTAGAGATGTGCAAAATGATAAATTGTACAATGTTTCTTTTGAATTGAAAAATACCGGTAAGGTACCCGGAACGGAAATTGCACAGGTTTATATTTCTTCGGTAAATTCAAAAATTAAAAGAGCACCGAAAGAATTGAAAGCTTTCAAAAGGATTCAATTAAAAGCAGGTGAAAGCATTAATTTAGAAATACCGATCAAAAAAGATGCTTTTGCTTATTATAATTCCGACAAGCACAATTGGGTAACAGCACCCGGAGAATATAAAATATTAATCGGAAGTTCTTCAAGGGATATACGGTTAAGCGGAAAGGTAAATGTAAAATAAAAATTTTGTAAGTAATTTTTAAGAATATTTGCAATTTTAATAGAGAGTCGAAAAAGACAAATTTAGAGAGCCACAGAAATATGATAAAATATAGATTACCAGGTTTTAGGAAGCCATGAAAATCAAATCATTGTTAATTATTGTATTCTTTACTTTAACAACATCAAATTTATTTCCGCAGTCACATGATAAAACTCTTGCCACTGTAGGAAGCGAAAAGATCACCATTAATGAATTCAAAACGAGATATGAATTGATGCCTCATATCAGCAAATATCAAAATCCGGATTCCATAAAAAAAGAATTTTTATACTCGCTAATTGCCGAAAAACTCTGGGCAAAGGAAGCAGCAAGTGAAGGATTGGACACGGCACAAATTATCAAATTAATGGTTGAACCTCTTAACAAAATGTATATTCGCGACGCTTTGTTTGAACAAAAGATTGGTAAAAAGATAAACATAAGTAAAAAAGAGATTCACAGAGGATTAAATAGAATAGGTACCGAACTGAAGATGAAAATTCTTGCCTCCAAGGATTCGTCCGCAATTTACGAAGCATACTCTCAACTTAAAAAAGCTGTTTCTTTTGATTCCATTGATATACCCGGAATTCAAATTACGGGGGAAAATAAACCGGTAAGTATCACCTTCGGTCAAATGAATAATACTAATGTTGAAGATTCTCTTTATTCTATCAAAGTCGGTAACTTCACGAATCCTATAAAAACAAAAAGTGGCTGGTTCATTTTTAAACTTGTTAATAAAATATCAAAAGTATTTAAGGATGATGAAAACGGTAACACAGTGCAGCAGGTAAATCGAATTATACGGGAAAGAAAAGCGAAGGAACTCGGCACGCAATATCTTGACAGGCTGTTAACCGGTGTTCATGTTAACTACAATATGCCTTTATTTTATACTTTATCGGATAAGATCTATTCGCTATTTAAACAGAAGGAAGAAAAGGGATATATAAATAAAAATGATGAAGTCGACCTAGATGAATATGATGCAGTCAAAATCATAAGTCT
>CAVVVS010000120.1:0-35259 GCA_963751355.1 uncultured Ignavibacteriales bacterium
TGCTAAGAATGCAGCACAGGATTCAACCCTTTGCCGATGATGATTTTACAATCCGGAATCAAACGGACATAGCTTCGGCAGCTACGCAAACGTCAAAAGTACTAACCATTCTATTAGCAAGTATTGCCTCGGTTTCATTGCTTGTCGGTGGAATCGGAATTATGAATATTATGCTGGTATCGGTAACCGAACGAACACGGGAGATAGGAATTAGAATGTCGGTTGGAGCTAAAGGAAAAGATATTTTAACGCAATTTTTAATAGAAGCCATGGTGCTGAGTTTATTAGGCGGAATTGTTGGTATCTTTTTAGGTACGGTAGCATCAAAGTTGGTTTCTAATATTGCCGGATGGCCAACCTTCATAACCGCTTTTTCTGTTTTACTCTCATTCGGCTTTTCAATAGTAGTAGGTATATTCTTCGGATTTTATCCTGCACGTAAAGCTGCATTGCTGAATCCGATTGATGCACTGAGATTTGAGTAAGCAAAGTTTGGTTCAGACATGCACTAACTGTTGTAATAATCCGGGAGGTTTGGGGAGACTCCCGGGTTATAATTATCTATATGATCTCAACGATAATTTGATACAATAATTTTCAAATGGTTCGAAGTAACCTTCAGTTATTACTCTATGAAGTTCATTAGTAGATGAGTTTAGACTACCTTATGGATACAACGTATAAGTAAATTCTGATTATTGATCTATATTTTCCCCTTTTACATATTTTATTATTTCAACTTTTTCCATTGTTATCAAACCGCCGCTGCCTGCTTCTTCGAAAATATCATGAAGAACCGGTAAGAATCCTTCAATCTTTTGAACCTCATCAACTATTTCAATTACCATCGGCATATCTTCGGAGAGACGCAGTATTTTGGCAGTGTGTATCATGCTTGTTCTTCCGAAGCCCATTACTCCCTTGAAAGTCGTTGCTCCTGCCAAGTGTGTTTTTCTAGCTTCTAAAACAATTTTTTCGTAGACCGGGATATGCCCGATTAGATCGGACTCACCCACAAAAATTCTGATTAATTTAGCTTCACCTTGAATTTCCATATATTATATCCCCGCTAATAGTTTAGAAATTTTATATGCAATAAAAAGTACTAGGAGTGTTAAAACAACATTAAGTACAATATTACTTCCCGCAATGAAATATTCTTTATCTCTTAGAAGATTTATCGTCTCAAACGAAAAGGTAGAAAAGGTTGTGAGAGCACCGCAGAAACCAGTGGTTAAAAATACTTTTATTTCGGGTGTGATTAGTTCGTTTGCATCAAGGTAGAACATTACTATTCCTATAATGAAACTTCCCAGTACATTAACAAACAAAGTTCCGTAGGGAAATGTTGGCGGAAGAAATTTATACACAAAATCAGAACCCCAGTATCGCAACATTCCACCGAAACCGGCGCCGAGAAATACTACTATATAGTTTTGCAATCGTGTTTTTCCTGTCTCTATAGTTATAATTTAAATTTAGTTCTAAAAGATAGGAGTCATCAGTCCGGATAGATATTTGGACAATTTCCGAATTAAAACAAGAGCAGCCTATTGCTGAAAAGGTGAACTCCATCACCGATCACAAAAATATATACTACCGGGAATAAAAACAATTTTAAAAATGAACACAATATCTTAATCACATTTTATTCCGTTACTTTTTTAACAACTTCGGATAAAATTTCCTTTTTGATTTCAAAATGTAATAGTAAATAAAATCAAAAACTTACTGAGCATGCCCCAAAGGGTTCGAATAATATTTGCATTATTCCTGTTGCTCTGCATTTTTCATTTCAAAGAAATTGACACCCGATTTTATGGAAATAATCTCAATTCGTTATGCGGAAATGATGATTGCTGACATATGTTGCTGTGGTATTTATTTAATACCTCTGGTTTTTATCAGGTAACTGCGGGAAGTCCTGATTACGAAATTGGAAACCCTATACTCAAGAAACTAACAATAAATGTTGGAGATAGAAAAACATTTGTGATCCTTGTAAAAGATGTATCAGGAAAGAATAAGTATATTCAAACTGCTTTTTTGAATGGAAAGCCTTAAAAAAAACTGGCATTAGAAATACCGATTTAGTAAATGGTTGGATACTTGAAATTGAAATGGGGGTAATGCCGAGCAGGAAATGGGGCAGTGCTATAAAAAACGTTCCGCCTTCAATGTCTTCACATGAATTGAAAGGTTAGAACGATACGTAATAAATGCACGAAGATATCAGAGTGAAAATGTTTTCACCGTGTGTTCTTATAACATTACTTTTGTAAGAATTATTTTAGTAAAAAAAATTATTTTGTTTACCATAAAATCATGCATCAAAGATGCAAATA
This sequence comes from uncultured Ignavibacteriales bacterium, assembly GCA_963751355.1. Lineage (GTDB taxonomy): Bacteria > Bacteroidota > Ignavibacteria > Ignavibacteriales > Ignavibacteriaceae > CAVVVS01. The sequence continues at coordinate 2,346 of CAVVVS010000120.1, forward strand.
AATTATTTAACTTTACAAATCATTTTGGAGCGGTGTATTTTTGCTCATAGTTTTATTTCCAAAATTTATTGAGGTATGAAGGCGTGAATTCTCATGCAAGCATGCCTGCATTCTTTCTTTCCGATCGCCGGATATGCTACGCTAAGTTTGTAAACGTTTGATCAAGTAGTTGTATGTGCTCTGGCTGTCTGTTTGGAGCTTTGGCGAGATAAAATAGTAGGTGTAAAATAATTTCAATGCAATTTCGAACTCGTTTCCGGGTTGTCCGGTTTTTATAATAAAGGCCTTATCAAATACAACTAATTAATGAAAGGAATTATCTATGGCTAGTATCGGCAGTACGGTCGAAACAACTTCAGATGCATCGCAAATGAAGAATAGAAAAAGTTATCGAGGTCCATTTGCAATCATGACATCATTATTCTTTATGTGGGGATTTATGACTGCATGGAACGATATTCTAATCCCTCGTTTTAAGGATGCCTTTACATTAAATTATTTTCAAGCAATGCTGGTGCAGTTTGCGTTTTTCGGAGCTTACTTCATAGGTTCTTTACTTTACTTTGCTATTTCAGTAACTACGGGCGATCCGATTGCCAGGTTAGGTTATAAGAATAGTATAGTAATTAGTCTTCTGGTTTCAGCTTTTGGCAGTGCACTTTTTTGGCCGGCTGCCGCTGCCACTTCTTATCCGTTGTTTTTAGTTGCTTTATTTATTGTAGGACTCGGTTTCGCCATCTTACAGATAGCTGCCAATCCTTATGTTACTATACTGGGCCCGGAACGCACAGCATCCAGCCGATTAAATCTTGCGCAAGGTTTCAATTCTGTTGGAACGACGATAGGTCCGCTAATAGGCGGTTTCCTAATCTTTCAATATTTTAATACAGCTAAGATGCATGGTGCGGACTCTGTAAAAATTCCATACTTAGCTTTCAGCATCGTTTTCTTTCTACTTGCTATAGCATTCTTCTTCATAAAGCTTCCTCACGTCGGGGAAGGCAAAATTGAAAAAGGCGCTAGCGCTTTAAGGTTTCCTCACGTGGTTCTTGGTATAATTGCAATTTTTATGTATGTCGGCGGGGAGGTATCTGTCGGCAGTTCGATCATAAATTTCCTTGGTCAGTCGTCTATAGCTGGTTTATCCGCTGTTGAAGCAAGCAAATATGTCGCCATGTTTTGGGGCGGACTTTTGATCGGGCGTTTCATGGGTGCTGTCGAATTAAGTGATATGAAATCTAAAAATAAACAGATCATAATGGCACTAATACCTATCCTAGCTTTTCTTGTTATATTTTTATTAAGGGGCTGGGATATAGTTCTGGATTATTCACCTCTCTTGTTTCTATGCTGGTTAATGTTCAAATTTGGCAAAGCAAATGCGGGACGTTCACTCTCTGTTTTCATGGGAACTATCGTAGTCTTACTTACGGTAGCAATTTTTGCAGGCGGTAAGGTTGCAATGTGGTGCGTAGTCGGAGTCGGGTTATTTTCTTCAATCGGCTGGTCGAACACATTTTCACTTGCACTGGAAGGTACAGGAACATTGAAGAGCCAGGTTTCATCTCTGCTGGTTATGGCAATATTTGGTGGAGCGCTTCTTCCTCCTCTTCAAGGTCATATTGCGGATTTAGGCGGTTTAAAAATTTCCTATATAGTACCGCTGATCGCATATGGATATGTAGGATTTTATGGATTAATAGGTCATAAAATAGGACGAAACCGTCAGGCAGAAGCAGCATAACTGATACAGAAAGAATTAAAAGATTAATATAATATTTTAAAGTGTTAACTGAAAAATGATTAATTAAAATTAGTCATATTAATGATAATCTTTAGCTTTTTCAGAATGACCGGATTTAAGGAATTTAAATCAATAAATATTCATATTGCCTACAAAACTTAATCCGGTCAATTATATTTATTATGAAATTGGGTAACATTATGAACGTTTCAAATTATACCGGAAACTGCGTTGATACTTATCCGAATGATTCTATTTTTTTAGATATTATGTACCTGAGAGGATCTGCTTAATAGGATAAAATCGAAAATTATTTTTATTAATTATCAGAGAGAATTTATTTGCTTTGATTAAACATTTATAAAATAACTTCTATTATGATTAACATGAAAGTGTAAAATGAATTATTCTGAAAATAAAAAAATTGTAATGACACTTGATGCCGGTGGAACTAATTTTGTTTTTTCAGCTATTCAAGGTAATGAACAAATTGTTGATGAGATTATTCTACCATCTTTTGGAAATGATTTGACTAAATGTATTTCAAATATTGTTAGCGGATTTGAAGAGGTAAAAGCTAAACTACAAAATCTACCTGTTGCAATTAGTTTTGCATTTCCCGGACCTGCAGATTATCCAAACGGCATTATTGGGGATTTACAAAATTTACCGGCTTTTCAAGGTGGTGTTGCTCTGGGTCCTATGCTTAGTGAAAAATTCGGACTCCCGGTTTTTATAAATAATGATGGTGATTTGTACGCTTATGGAGAAGCATTGGCAGGATATCTACCTTATTTAAATAATTTACTCGAACAATCAGGCAGTCCTAAGAAATATAAAAATCTATTAGGACTTACTCTTGGTACCGGTTTCGGTGCCGGTATAGTACATGACGGAAAATTATTTATAGGTGATAATTCAATTGCGGGTGAAATATGGCTTTTAAGAGATAAACTTAGTCCAAATTTAAATATTGAAGAGCATGCGAGCATCAGAGCTGTTAAAAATATTTACAAGCGTAAATCAGGTCTTTTAACCGGGCATAATCTCTCTCCGAAAGATATTTATGAAATAGCTGTCGGTAAAAAAGAAGGAAACAAACAAGCAGCTTTAGAAACATACCGCGAAATTGCTGAAGCTACAGGTGATGCGATTGCAAATGCAGTCACTTTGATTGATGGGATCGTAGTAATCGGCGGGGGATTATCCGGTGCTTCTGAAATTTTTCTCCCGTATTTAATCGAAGAAATGAATGGGGATTATAGTCAACAGGACGGTACAAAATTTCGGAGATTGACTGCTAATATTTATAATTTGGAAGATGAAGATCAAATTAAGAAATTTCTACAGGGTACAACAAAAGAGATTCAAGTTTATGGTTCGGATAAAAAAATTAAATATGATACGGAAATGAGAATTGGGGTAGGTATATCTAAAATAGGAACTAGTAAAGCTATTTCTCTTGGCGCATATGCTTTTGCGTTAAATGCGCTTGAGAATTAATGTATCCGAAATAAGCATAAAATGATTTTTCAATTTAAGTCGGAAATTTTATTGAGACCTAATTTGATTGAACCTGATTAAACCATTTGTAACTTAGAATTACAATTGTGTGTAGAACCCGTTTTTGAAAAATCAAATCACCTAAGAGAATAATTAAATCCGATCAATAAAATTAAGAATGAAATATTCCTGTCAAATAAAAACTTTCTCTACCGTTATAATAACGTATTGTTATTGAATTTTTTTCAACAAAAGCAGAAGAGTATATTCCATCAGTTTTCATTAACTATGTGAGTATTGACAAAAGTACTGGGAGTTTTTCCGGTAATATTTTTGAATTGCCTGTTAAAATTCGATAGGCTGTTGAATCCGCTTTCAAAAGCAATTTCTGAAATATTTTTATCGGATTTATCCAGAAACAACCGGCATACATACCCGATTCGTATTTCGTTCAGAAATTCAACAAATGTTTTATTAACAGATTCACTGAAAAATCTACTGAATGCCGACGGATTCATGTTAACTATACCGGCAACTGTTGCTAATTCTATATCTTCTTTAAAATGATTCAAGACGTATTCGTAAACTTTATCCAGCCGGGAATTTGCATTCTTTTTAAAATTACTCACAAAAGTGGGACTGGCAATATAACGGATATCAGGTTCCTCTGAAATCAATCTCAAAATATTTAGTAAAGTTATTACTTTCCCGGATTCATCTTCATTAAATATTTCTTTTATCAATTTTGAAATTTTTGCTTTATTGATCCCGGTAATGTTTATTCCAGTGTGAGATCCCTTTATCAATTCTTTTATTTTATGCATTTCCGGAATATTGAAAAACTTTTCTCCAAAACATTTGGGATGAAAATGAATCACAAGCGCTTCTGCTTCCAATCCATTCCCTTCAAAGTATATTTTATCGTTCAACCATAAATGCGGTAATTGCGAACCGACTAGAACCATATCACCGGGCATGAACGGTTCAATGCTGTCGCCGATAAATCTTGTCCCTGTACTTTGTAAAATAAGGACAAGTTCCAGTTCTTCGTGGTAATGCCAGATATTAAGAAAATGAGATAATTTATGCCTTTGAAGCGAAAAACTCTCACATCGAAAAGTAGTTCGTGGTAATTTATGGGGTTTCAACGCAATACAGTCAATTGTTTTAATAAATTTACGAAATGGAATTAGTAATTCAAAAAGCAAATATTTTGCCGTTTGCGATTAAAATTTGCAAAAATATGATTAGTCCCTGCAAAATAAAAAGTAGAAGATGAAGGTAAAAAATCTAATATTAAACATAACATTTATTTTTAGGACTATACAAAGTGCCTATAACTATTACAGATATTATAACAAAAGATGTACGTTTTCCAACCAGCCGGTTTTTAGACGGTTCCGATGCTATGAATCCCGACCCGGATTATTCTGCAGCGTATGTAATATTAAAAACAGACCATCCCGATGGACTTGAAGGGCACGGATTAACTTTTACAATAGGACGTGGAAATGAGCTGTGTATTGGTGCAATTCAAGCACTTTCATACCTGGTTGTCGGGAAAACCTTAGAATCATTCACTTCGGATATGGCTGGGTTTTGGCGCATGATAACGGGGGACAGTCAATTAAGATGGCTAGGACCGGAAAAAGGAGTTATTCATCTTGCAACAGGAGCGTTAGTTAATGCTGTTTGGGATTTGTACGCAAAAACGGAGAACAAGCCGTTGTGGAAACTTATCAGTGATATGAGTCCGGAACAATTTGTTTCTTGCATTGATTTCACTTATTTGACAGATGCAATTACTCCCGGTGAAGCATTGGATATTTTATCCGAACTTGAAAATACTAAGCAGAAACGTATCAACTATCTCATTGAAAACGGGTATCCTGCTTATACAACCTCCGCGGGCTGGATGGGCTACAGCGATGAAAAAATAAGAAGACTGTGCAGGGAGGCAAAACAAACCGACTGGAAATATATGAAGATGAAAGTCGGCTCAAATTTAAACGATGATTTGAGGAGAGCTGAAATAATACGCGATGAAATTGGCTATGATATGAAACTTATGATGGACGCAAATCAAAAGTGGAATGTTAATGATGCTATTTTTAATGTAAAGCAGCTTGCTAAATATCAGCCATGGTGGATTGAGGAACCGACAAGTCCGGATGATATATTGGGTCACAAAGCAATTGCCGATGCAGTTCACCCAGTTAAAGTAGCAACCGGAGAGCATTGTCAAAACAGGGTGATTTTCAAGCAATTGATTACATCAGGTGCAATAGATATTTGCCAAATCGATAGTTGTAGAATCGGCGGAGTGAATGAAATATTAGCGGTATTGCTGATGGCAGCGAAATATAAAATACCCGTTTGTCCTCATGCCGGCGGAGTTGGGTTGTGCGAGTACGTACAACATTTAGCGATGATTGATTATATTTGTGTAAGCGGGAGCCTGGAAAATCGAATAATTGAATATGTTGATCATTTACATGAACATTTTCTGGACCCTGTTGTTATAAAGAACGGTGCATATATGCCGCCTTCTATGCCTGGTTATAGTATAGAAATGAAATCCGAAAGTTTGGAAAAATATAATTTCCCCGTGGGAGAAATTTGGCAATAGCCGGTTTTAAATTCTCCGTTCAAAAATAATTATTAAATTTTAAATAGTCACTACTTCCGGTTTTAATAAATATTAAAAACAAGAAAGAGGTAGAAGTAAAAATTGGACTTAAAAGGTAAAACAGCAGTCATTACCGGTGGTGCAAGTGGTATTGGAGAAGCTATCTCCAAGGAATTTGCTGAAAGCGGTGCTTTGGTACATATACTCGAAATAAATAAAGAGCAAGCTGATTCAGTTGTTGTCCAAATCAGTGAAAAAAATGGTACTGCTCAATTTCATGAGTGCGATGTATCTGTTCAACAAAATGTTGATGATGTAATTAATGAAATTGCTTCCGGTGCTCGTATCGACATTCTTATAAACAATGCAGGTATTGCCCATATAGGAACAGCCGAATCAACAATGGAAACCGATATGGATAGACTTTACCGGGTGAATATAAAAGGCGTTTATAATTGTCTGCACGCGGTGATTCCGCACATGAAAAAAAATAACGGCGGGGTAATACTTAATATGGCATCGATAGCTTCTTGCGTGGCTATATCCGACCGTTTTGCTTATTCCATGACGAAAGGTGCAGTCTTAACGATGACTTATTCTGTAGCGAAAGATTTTCTGAAGGATAACATTCGATGCAATTGTATCTCGCCGGCTCGTATACATACACCATTTGTGGACGGCTTTTTGGCAAAGAATTATCCCGGCAAAGAAAAAGAAGTTTTTAAACAATTGGAAAAAACACAGCCCATCGGGCGTATGGGTAAACCAGGCGAAGTAGCTGAACTAGCGTTGTTTTTATGTTCGGATAAAGCTGCTTTTATTACCGGTACAAATTACCCTATTGACGGTGGATTTATTACACTAAACGGATAAGAGAAATGAAATTAATACGTTTTGGAAATCCCGGAAAAGAAAAACCGGGTGTTATGATTGATGATGGTTCTATTTTGGATGTCAGTTCTTTTAATGAAGATTATGATGAAGATTTCTTTTCTTCAAACGGTATTGTACTTCTACGAGATTGGCTGAGAAACAACCGGGAAAATTGCCCAGCTGTAGGAAAGGATGTACGTCTCGGTCCCCCGGTGAAAAAGCCGTCCAAAATTATTTGCGTTGGTTTAAACTATGCAAAGCATGCCAAAGAGAGCAGTATGGGAGTTCCAAAGGAACCTGTATTGTTTTTCAAAGCACCTTCATCTATTGTTGGTCCGAATGATAATATTATTATTCCTAAAGATAGCATAAAAACGGATTGGGAAGTGGAACTTGCCGTAGTTATCGGGGAAAAAGCAAATTATGTTAATGAGAAGGATGCTATGGATTATATCGCAGGATACGTTTTGCACAATGACGTGAGTGAAAGGGAATTTCAGCTCGAACGCGGAGGTCAATGGGTAAAAGGAAAAAGTGCCGATACATTTTCCCCGGTTGGACCATTTTTGGCGACAAAGGATGAGATAGACGATCCGCAAAACTTAAACATGTGGCTAAAGCTGAATGGCGAAATAATGCAATCCTCCAACACATCGGATATGATTTTCAAAGTTACATTCCTAATAAGCTATATCAGTCGTTTTATGAGCCTTATGCCCGGCGATATAATTTCCACGGGTACACCATTTGGTGTGGGAATGGGACTAAAACCTCAAAGGTATCTTCGCCCCGGAGATATTGTTGAACTGGGCGTTGAAGGTCTTGGAGTTTCAAAACAAAATGTAAGAGCATATCAAAAAAATGATAATTGACAGCCATCAACATTTTTGGAAATTTGATCCTGTTCGTGATTCCTGGATCGATGAAAATATGGCAGTATTGCGTAATGATTTTTTACCGCAAAATCTCCATCCGATTTTGAAGGAAAACAACATCGATGGTACGATTGCGGTTCAGGCTGATCAATCTGAAAAAGAGACAAATTTTCTTCTTGACCTTGCCGAAAAAAATGAATGGATTCGTGCAGTTGTTGGCTGGGTAGATCTGATGGATCCGGATGTTGAATATAGGCTGAGTTATTTTTCAACAAAATCTAAGTTATGCGGATTTCGCCACATCGTGCAATCTGAACCGGATGATAGCTTTATGTTAAATGAAACTTTTCAAAACGGGATAGAGTTATTAAATAAATATGGTTTCACTTATGATATCCTGGTCTTCCCAAGACAATTGCCGGCAGCAATACGCCTGGCAGAAAATCACCCTCAACAAACTTTTATATTAAACCATATAGCAAAACCTTTAATTAAAAAAAGCGAAATAGAACCCTGGGCTTCCGATATAATGAAGCTTGCTGAAAACCAAAATGTATATTGTAAAATTTCCGGGTTAATTACGGAAGCCGATATTAATAATTGGACAAATGAAGATATATATCCATACTTAAACATTGTGTTTAATGCTTTCGGTATCGACAGACTTATGTTTGGCTCAGATTATCCGGTTTGTCTGTTGGCAGGAAGTTATAAACAGGTTATAGATTTGGTTAAAAAATATACGGACAACTTTTCAGAAGAAGAAAACAAAAAATTGTTCGGGTACAATGCCATTGCGGTATACGGCATTAGCTAATATTTAGGTAATACGAAAAAACATATTTATTTTACTCAAACTGAAAGATGCTCTAATAGTCTAGTGTGATGATTATATCTAAATATCTTTCACATGTTTTAACAGTTCCTGGACATAAATTGTTAATATCAATTAATCCGAATGAATTAAAGTAAAACTATTTAGCAGATCTTTAATTTTGTGTAGAATTATAATTTTCTGAAAGAAGGATTAAATGGACTTAGGTATTAAAAATCAAGTTATGATTGTAACCGGCGGATCGAAGGGGATAGGTGAAGGTATATCTAGATGTATTGCACAAGAGGGTGCCATTCCTGTAATTGCCGGAAGATCACAAGAATCGGGGGAAAAAGTCGTAAGCGAATTGAAAGCCCTGGGTTGTGATGCAATGTTCATTAAAACGGAGCTTTCTCCGGTTGAAAACTGCAGAAAAGTTGTAGATATGGTATTAGAAAAGTTCGGACGTATTGATGCCTTGTTTAACAATGCCGGCTTAAATGATGGTGTCGGACTCGAACACGGCTCCCCTGAAAAATTTCTCGAATCATTAAATAAAAATCTCCATCACTATTATTATATGGCTCATTTTAGTTTGGATGCACTTAAAGATTCTAATGGATCTATTGTAAACATTAGTTCAAAAACAGCAGTCACCGGACAGGGTAATACATCTGGTTATGCAGCATCTAAAGGAGCCCAGCTTGCTCTTACGAGAGAATGGGCGGTTGAATTACTTCCGTACGGTATTCGTGTAAATGCCATAATTCCTGCAGAGGTGATGACGCCGCAATATGAAAGTTGGATTCAATCTTTAGACGATTCGGATAAGAAACTTGCGGAGATTACAAAAAGAATTCCACTTGGGAATAGAATGACCACAAAAGAAGAAATTGCTTCAATGGCTGTTTATTTAGCATCGGAACAGGCTTCACACATCACAGGACAGTTCCTGTATGTAGACGGCGGATACGTTCATTTAGATAGGGCACTCATCGGATTAATATAATTTCTATAATCTCACACTGGAGAAATATGCAGAATACTAAATCATTCGGTATAAAGGGAATAGTTCTTCCGTTTATCCTTATAACGACACTTTTTTTTATGTGGGGATTAGCTAATAACATGACCGATACGCTGCTTGCTGCGTTCAAAAAAATCATGAGCATGTCTGACTTTCAAACCTCATGGATACAAGTAGCATTTTACGGTTCTTATTTTTGCCTGGCTCTGCCGGCAGCAATTTTTATAAAGAAGTACACTTATAAGTCAGGCGTTCTATTAGGATTGGGATTATTTATTGTCGGATCGTTGTTGTTTTATCCGGCGAGTAACACGATGGTTTATGGTCACTTTCTGGTAGCTCTTTTTATTCTTGCCGGCGGATTGTCAATTCTTGAAACAACATGCAATCCATATATAATTGCAATGGGACCTGAGGAGACAGGTGTAAGACGGTTGAATTTTGCTCAATCGTTTAATCCGATTGGCTCCATCACGGGAGTTGCACTAAGCAAATTTTTTATTCTTTCACATTTAAGTTCTGCCGGTATTATCCAAAGAGAAGATATGTCTCCCGCGCATCTACATTTATTAAAAGCACACGAGTTAAAAGCTGTTATGGGACCTTACGTGGGTGTAGCACTTCTACTTTTAGTTTTGTGGATAATTATGGCGGTTATTAAAATGCCGAAAGCTTCGGATACCGGTCCCGAATTAAACTTTGGACCAACTGTAAAAAGGTTGTTTGCTAATAAAAATTATGTCTGGGCTGTTGTTGCACAGTTCTTTTATGTTGGAGCTCAGATCGGTGTATGGTCTTTTACCATTCGTTATACTATGCACGAACTTAAAATAAATGAAGATAGTGCATCATCGTATTATTTAGCAGCACTTGTTTTATTTACGGCATCACGATTTATTTGCACAGCCCTGATGAAGTATATTTCACCTTCAAAACTACTTACCGGTCTTGCGGTTTTAGGACTTGTTTGTACATCTTTGGTTATCTTTAGCGGAGGTTATGTTGGTGTTTATGCCCTGGTTGGAATCTCAGGTTGTATGTCTCTGATGTTCCCGACTATTTATGGGCTAGGGTTAAAAGGTCTCGGAAAAGATACAAAAATCGGGGGCTCAGGTTTGATTATGGCAATATTGGGAGGTGCAGTACTTACTGCATTGCAGGGGCAAGTTTCGGATATGACGGGAAATATTCATTATGCTTACTTTGTTCCGCTTTTCTGTTTTGTTGTAATCATAATTTATTCGGCATTTGTGAGACATAATGGTCAAACAGTAAAATATAATGAGTGAAAAATTATGAATGATTTAAAGAGATATTGTTTTGCTTTGGATTTAAGAAATGATCCTAAATTAATTGAAGAATACAAAAAGTATCACAAACAAGTGTGGCAGGAAATTTTATCAAGTATCCGGGAAGCGGGAATTGAAAACATGGAAATCTATAATGTTTCCGATAGATTGTTTATGATAATGGAAGTCAACGACACGTTCGATTTTGAAGAAAAAGCACTAAAAGATGCGTCCAATCCTGTTGTGCAAAAATGGGAAGAACTCATGTGGAAATTCCAAAAAGCTATTCCCGGAAGCAAGCCTGGAGAAAAATGGCATTTAATGGAAAAAATTTTTGATTTAAACAAATAAGAAAAATGAACATTGGTCTTTTTATTCCATGTTACATAAATCAGTTTTATCCGCATGTAGCAATTGCTGTTTTGGAACTGCTGGAAAAGTTAGAGGTCAACGTTGATTATCCTCTTGAGCAAACCTGTTGCGGGCAGCCTTTGGCGAATTCAGGATTTGAATCCTCTACGTTGGATTCATATAATTTGTTTGTAAAAAATTTTGGGAAGTATGATTATATTGTAGCTCCATCAGGAAGTTGTGTGCACCATGTGCGCGAGAATTATGATATTATTGAACAAACCAAAGAAGTTACACAATTGCGAAACAATACTTATGAATTATGCGAATTTCTCGTCAAAATTCTTAACGTTAAAAATATTGATGCATCGTTCCCATACAAAGTCGGACTTCATCAAAGCTGTCATGGATTACGCGGATTGAGGTTGGGAAAATCATCCGAGCTTATAAGGGATGATTACTCGATAGTCGGTGAACTTTTAAGCAAGGTAAAGGGACTGGAATTAGTCGAGCTCGACAGAACTGATGAATGCTGCGGATTTGGGGGGACATTTGCTGTTTCAGAAGAAGCAGTCTCGGTAAAAATGGGAATAGACCGTATAGCAGATCATATAAGAAACGGTACTCAGGTAATAACGGCAACGGATATGTCCTGCCTTATGCACATGGAAGGAATCATCCGACGGCGAAGGCTTTCCCTGCAGGTAAAACATGTGGCAGAAATTTTAAATAGTAGTATGTAATATGAAAGATCATTCACATGCAGCAGAATTATTTAATCGCGATGAAGCACGCGTAAACTGGCACGATAAATCTTTGTGGACGGTCCGGCAGAAAAGAGATGAGGCTGCTAAAGGAGTTAAAAATTGGGAAAAACTTCGCAGCCTTGCAGCAAAAATCAAAGCGCATACTCTTTCTAATCTACCGCAGTACCTAGAGCAGTTTGAAGATAACGCTCTGAAAAACGGTGTTCAGGTTCACTGGGCATCTGATGCGGCAGAGCATAATCAGATTGTTTACGATATCCTTTTTAAACATAATGCGGGGAAACTTGTAAAAAGTAAATCAATGCTTACCGAAGAATGCGGTTTAAACAAATTCCTTGAAGAGCGCGGCATTGAAGTAACTGATACTGACCTAGGTGAACGCATTATACAATTAGCAGGTGAATCGCCAAGTCATATTGTAATGCCGGCGATACATAAAAAACGGGAAGAGATAGATGAGTTGTTTCATCAGCACCTTGGGACAAAACGTTCAGGCGGTGATGCCGAATATCTTACACGGGAAGCACGCAGTCATCTAAGGAAAAAGTTTCTGAACGCAGATGCTGCGTTAACCGGTGTAAATTTTGCAATTGCCGAAACCGGGGGATTTGTTGTCTGTACAAACGAAGGCAATGCCGATATGGGTGTTAATGCTGCACCTTTGCACATTGCCTGTATGGGCATTGAAAAAATTATTCCTAAACAAGAGCATCTCGGCGTGTTTTTAAGATTGCTTGCACGCAGCGCTACCGGGCAGCCGATTACAACATATACTTCGCATTTCAAAGCACCCGTTCCCAGAAAAGAAATACATCTTGTACTGGTTGATAACGGACGTTCGAAACGTTTGGGTAAACCCGGGTTCCGAAGCGCTCTGCAGTGTATTCGCTGCGGGGCATGTATGAATACATGTCCTGTTTACCGTAGAAGCGGAGGACATAGTTACGGATACACTATTCCCGGTCCCATCGGTTCAATCTTATCACCAGGAGTCGACCTTAAAGAATACAGTACTCTTCCTTTTGCTTCAACTCTCTGCGGTTCCTGTTCCGATGTTTGTCCGATAAAAATAGATATTCATGAACAACTTTTCAGATGGCGACAGGTGATTGTGAAGAATATTGGTACCGGCTTTTCAAAAAAAATTATAATGAAAATTGCGGGTTTCGTCTTTTCTCATCCTGTGATATATAATTTTACAGGAAAGATGATGCGTTTGGTTTTAAAAATCTCACCACGTTTTTTATTATATAATAAGTTTAATACCTGGGGAAACAATCGCGAACTTCCTCAAACTCCCCGGCAAAGTTTTACAGCTTGGTATAAAAATAATAGATAAATGAGCAGAAAAAAAATATTTAAATTACTTGAACAAAATAAACCAGTGTTGCAGCCGCTTCCCGGAATTGATCCTGCGGAATTTACGATTGAAACGGATAATGTCAGTATGTTTTTAAATACTTTGAATTCAATAGGTGCAAACGTTTATGAAGTAAAAAGTAATTCGGAAGCTGTTGAATTTTTGAATAAAGAATATCCGGATGCAAAATCAATTATTTCCACGGTAGAAGATATAAAACTTAGTACAATCGATTTGAAAAGTATTACCTCAATAAATGAACTGGACAATCTTGATTTAGCAATTATAAATGGTCAATTTGGAGTTGCCGAAAATGGTGCTGTTTGGATCCCGGAAAAAGAGATGGGACTTCGTTCGGTTCCGTTTATCGCAAAGCATCTTGTTATTATTCTTGATAAAAGCTCGATCGCCCAAAATATGCATGAAGCTTATTTACGTCTTCAAGATTATGATGCCGGTTACGGTGTATTTATTTCAGGTCCTTCCAAAACTGCCGATATAGAACAATCTCTTGTCATCGGTGTCCATGGTCCATTAAGTTTAACTTTGTTATTATTTTAAAACGCCGGGACCTAAAAAATAAAATTATAACTATTTAAAATTGTGAATTTATCCGGACAAATTTTTTTAAATCCTACGCATCAAGTTGCTTCGTCCAAAGTATCTTTCTAAAGGTTATTGTGTCCAATTTTGGGGGTAACCTTTACTATTAGCTACCTTTATGGAATAATTTCAATTTTATATTTATCCTAATTGATTTTCAGAACAACATATTTTATAGTTTTTCTATTATAAGTATAAGTGATATATATTGACTTATCCGAAGCTTGGATAACAGCCGGATAACTAAACTCACCTTTCTTTTCATTTTCAAGTTGATAAATATCTTTCCAATTTTCACCATCATTTGAAAGTGCAACATTCAGAACATTCCGTCCATAAAACCATTCGGCTCCGTGTAATAATGGATTATAAACTAAAATAAAGCTCCCGTTTTTCAATGCAACGGCATCAATACCCGAATTAGGGTTTGGCAGAGACGTTTTAATTAGCTTGCTCCAATGTAATCCATTATCAGATGACCATGTTTGATAAATAGAATTCTGACGGCTTCGGCATAACATCTGCAATTTACCGTCCGGGTGTTTAATGATAGTAGGTTGAATGACTCCTACGGCACTATCTTTTTTAATCTCAACCATTTTCCATATAATAAAGTTCTCATCCGTGATTTCAAGATGTATATTCCACTTGCCGTCCATGCCTTCGGTGCTTGAAGGGCACAAAATATTTCCGTTATGAAGTTGAATAGGTTTATCTTTTATGGGACCAAGAAAACCTTTCGGTAATGCCTGTGGTTGGGTCCAGCTTTTTCCATTATCTGAAGATTTCACAAAATATCCGTGCCATTCACGCGGATTGATTCCGACTTTGTAAAACAGAATGAGAGAGTTGTTTTTTGTCTTAAAGAGTACAGGATTCCAGCAGGGAAGTTCTTTTCCTAGTGAATCTCTTCCTACTGCAACTTCTACCGGTTTGTTCCATTTGTTATTCTTAAATGTTGATAACCAAATTCCAACATTATTAGCTCCCTCATGCTTGCCTGCAAACCAAGCTGCAATAAATGTTCCCGGAGTGAGTTCAGCAATTGTACTTGCATGGCAAGCTCCGAATGTACCTTGCTGAAATATAGTTGTGTCTAAAATAACTGTGACTCGTGAATTATTTAATGGCTGCGAGTAAACTAAAATATTGGTTACTACAATAAATAATAATATGTTACGAAAGTGATTCATTCTTAATATATCCTTCTGTCAATTATTAATTTGCATTGTACTTCAACAGTGTTTAGCATAATGAATATCTTCTTCATTTTCATAAAAATTTCACTCAACACTAATCTCATCGCAAAATATCCATGCTTTTTCACCGGCTCCTTTATGCCACTTTGGGCAAACTCCAATATTTTTTGCTTGAATGTGAATAAACCTTGCCGAAAGATTTTTCAAATTGAAATTGAATGAATGGATAAAAGCTTTGGTATCTTTTTCTGTGATGTCATTTCTCATTATAACTAATTTTTCAAATTTTTTACCACCCCTTGAAATTGAAAATTCAACTGATTCCGGTAAGAAAATATAAGAATTTACATCACTTAAAAATGATGCAGAAATTTTATTAATATGCTTTATTTTGCCAATATCGATGACAGCATCTAAATTAGAACCGTTATACCCCTGCCATTTCCCATCTTCAAAATTAGTGCTTCCTTTGGCTCCATCAACTAAAGCGTATATTCCGCCGCCGGTATATTTTTTATCATAACCGGTCTTATATTTAATGCCGTATTTAGCTTTATAATAATTTGCTTTAACAGGCAGACTTCTTTCCCCATTGTTCGAAACTGCTATTGCAGATACCGTAGTGGTTTTATATAATGTAACAGGTCCATTGTATTTTAAAGAATTTGTATCCGGTACACTTCCGTCAAGCGTGTAAAATAATCTGGTATTTTTTAAATCGCTAGATAATCTAAAATTAATGCTATCTGAGAAATCACTTCCAGCCGGATCAAATTCTGCATGCGGAGGCGCCAAATATAAACCGAATGATGAGAGCGTGGGATTAGTACGGCATTGATCAATAACTATTCTGACTTTTTTAGCACTAACTGCAGGGAACCTGATTAATCTTTTAAAACCTACGGTTGTTGCTTCGGCAAATTTTTCCCATTTATTTCCATCAAGCCATTCCAGATGAAATTTTTCTATTCTTTGACCTGCTGTTATATTTTCCTGAAGCATTGCCCGGTTGAAAGTTCCTTTTTTATTAAGAATGATTTCTATTGAGGCAGTACTTATTGTATCCATTGTCGTCCAAAATGTGTTTAGGTTATTATCAAGTATATATTTTGCCTCGTTACCTTTCTTTTCACTAGAAGCCTTTGCCATTGCATTCATGGCAATGTTTAATCTAAATGTTTCATCTAAAATATAACGCATTCCCCGGAGGCTTTTTATATCGTACTTTGTAATTAAACCGTGAGTGTCCGGCGGAACATTTAAGAGCAGAGCATTATTTAATCCGACCGAATTATAATAAATATCAACAAGTTTGTAAGGTGACTTTACCCGCTCATTATCATCTTTATGATAAAACCACCCCGGGCGAATAGATACATCTGCTTCAGCTGGATACCAAATCAATGAAGAGGCTTTTTCTATTTTTTCCCGGCTGCCTAAATCCTCCGCAGTTAGATCATGCGGCACAAATGCTTTATCCAGAGATTTGTGTTGAGAATTTGCCGCAATTTTTTTTAGGTTAATATTAGATCCGGGAAGAACACTCCATTCCGTTTGTCTTCCGTATCCCGATTCAGTTCCGACCCAGCGTACATCCGGTCCCATTATTGCAATTACGGCATCGGGTTGAAGTTTCCGGATTAATTTATAATATGCATTCCAGTCGTAAACTTGTTTTTTCCCGTTAGGACCTTCTCCATTTGCTCCGTCAAACCAAACTTCGGATATTTTACCATAGTTGGTTAAAAGTTCTCTAAGCAGATTTTCAAAAAACGTGTTATATGCCGGAGTGCCGTAAGTTTTCTCGTGTCTATCCCAGGGAGATAAATAAATTCCGAATTTCAGTCCGGCTTTATGACAAGCCTCCGATAAGTCTCTTACGATATCACCTTTCCCTTTTTCAAAAGGTGTATTTGAAATATTATAATCAGTATATTTAGACGGCCATAGACAGAAGCCGTCATGATGTTTTGCAGTAAGAATCACCTGTTTCATTCCGGCAACTTTAAATACCTTCACCCACTGTTTTACATCTATTTTATCCGGATTAAATTTAGCTATACTAGCATTCCCTTTTCCCCATTCTACATTATCAAAAGTGTTCATTCCGAAATGCACAAACGCGGAAAATTCTATTTTTTGCCATGCATATTGCCGTTTTGATGGAGTTACGTGCGCAGCCTTTTTAATAATTTGTGCGGGAGTATCGCCGGGATTAATAATAACGAAATTATTATTATGACTATCATGCCGATTTTGGCAGAAGGTAGGAATACTGATTAAAGAAATTATTAGCAGATTAAAAATAAATATGAAGTAGAAGGAAGATGATTTCATTTTTTAAATCTCAATTTTGTAATTGAAAAAATATCTGTAATATAAACCTAAAATTAAATTCCTGTAATATTTTAATAATGTAAGCCTATTTACAGAATGGGTTATTAATTACTTTTCAATATCGATGTCGTACATATAGAATATCTTATTAATTTCATACACTCAATCATTTAAGTGTATTCTGGCTTATACTACCTTGTAAAATGCCTTATCTGGAAATTGTAAATAATCTATTTTACCTCGATTTCATCAATAAATAACCAGGCATTTTGCCCAGCACCGGGATGCCACGGAGGACATTTTTTAATGCTCACTGCTTTTACCTTTATGTATCTTGCTTTTTGATTTTTGAACCGGGCTGAAAAATCTTTTAGTATAATCTCTGAGTTTTTTTGAGGTGTATCGTTTAAGACTGTTTTTTTATCAAAATAATTGATTCCGTCTTTCGATATGGATACTTCTACTTCAGTCGGCAGGAATACCCATGAACCGGAATCAAGCATAAACCTTGGAGTAACTTTTGAAATATTTTCAACTTTTCCTAGATCAATTATACCCTCAAAATTTTTCCCGTCATATCCCTGCCATAAACCGTCATGAAGATTTTTTGTTCCTCTTATCCCGTCAATCAATGCATTATTACCACCGGCACGATATCGTTGGTCATATTTGTTAATTAATGTTATTCTTGAGTTTAAGGCTTTATGAAAATCGAATGATAAATTTATTTGTTTACCGACATAGTTTTTATTTCGGAAAGCCGCAGCATTAAGTTTTATAGTTTTTGTGATTTTAACGGGTATAGAATAAGTAGTGGAATTTGAATTGGGTGTACTTCCATCTTCGGTATAACGAATTGTTAAATCTTTCTGATTAGAAGTTAATTTAACCGTAAACTCATTTCGAGTTTTATTATAAGAAGTGGAAAATGTAATTGCCTTTATTTCCGGTCCGTAATTAATACCGAGTGCTGTTAAATCATCATAAGCTATTTCTATGCGTGAATGGAACTCGGCAAAATTTCTTTTTTTGGGATCACTCCAGAATACTTCGGACAATGCTAGCAGTCTGGGGAACAGCTTAAAATCAACTTTCTCCTGCGGTGTATGTTCCGACCATAAACTTGCTTCACCTCCTAAAATATATTTCCTTTCATTTTCTGGAAGACTAAGGGGAATTGGATTAAACGAATAGACTACTCGTAGATTAAGGTCCTCCGTACTGGAGCTTAAATATGTGTAGGTTGCAGGGGAACAAATTACATAATGTCCTAATTTAGCTGCTTCAATTGCTCCTTGAAATCCCTGCCAGGACTCAACTACCGCCCCTGGCGCGAGTCCTCCTTCTAAAATTTCATTCCACCCGATTATTTGTTTCCCTTTTGAATTCAGATATTTTGCAATACGTTTTATAAAATAACTCTGAAGCCCTTCTTCATCTTTTGATCCCTCTTCCTTTATTCTTGCCTGACACCTTGGAGATGTTTTCCACCTGTCCTTAGGCACTTCGTCTCCGCCTATATGAATATATTTCCCGGGGAATAATTTTATAACCTCATCAAGAACGTTTTCAAGAAAATAAAAAGTTGAATCTCTGCCCGGGCAATAAATATCTTTCATTACTCCCCATGTAGTTGCTACTTGAAAAGGTCCGCCTGTACAAGAATTTTCCGGGTAAGCTGCCAGCGAAGCTTGACAATGTCCCGGCATTTCAATTTCCGGTACTACGGTAATGAATCTGCTTTTGGCATATGCAACAATCTCTCTAATATCGTTCTGAGTATAAAAACCTCCATAAAATGCACCGTCGGCTTCCTTCCGCCATGCACCTACTGACGTCAATTTTGGATATTTTTTTATCTCAATTCTCCAGCCCTGGTCGTCTGTAAGATGAAGGTGAAGTATATTAAATTTATAATATGCCAGTATGTTGATATATCTTTTAATAAAATTTTTAGTCATAAAATGACGGACACAGTCAAGGTTCAATCCCCGCCAGGAGAATTTTGGCTTATCAGAAATTTTACAGCATGTAATTTTTACAGGACTGCCGTCCTTTTTTAATTTTACAGAAGCCGGTATAAGTTGGAAGAAAGTCTGCATCCCCCTAAACAATCCTTCCTCAAACGGGGCAGCAATTTCAACTTTATGATTTGAAACTATTAGTGTATAAAACTCTTTGTTCTTTTTATCAAGCGACATATCGATTTTTAAAATTATTTCACCAGTTGATTTGGCATTATTGACCGATTTAATATTTAATCCCGTGAATTTTTTAATTTGAGAGCAGAAATAATTCTGAAGTGTATCTGCCTTTTCAATTATATTAGTCTTATTTGATAATATAAAATTTGCGTTGTACCATTGTACTTTTTCGGGTAAGGGAATGAGAGGAACATTCTTCCGGACAGGCTGTACATCAGGTTTTACATTTACAGTAATTAAAAAGAAAAGTAAAAGAGTAAACTTATTCATAAAAAACGGCTTTCCTTATTTCTGATAGAATATAGGTTATTTCAAATTTGAAAATATTTTAATGAGGTAAAATTTAAGTTGAACATTATCCATACAAGGGGATGATCAATTTATAACAAATAGGTTAGGTATATTTATTAAAAATGTACAACGTTTGCTTTGACAAAAATAATATTTATTTTTACAAAAAAAAGTTAGTTTAACTTATCTATTTTATAAACGATTTGGTACGGATTTAAATAGGAGATATTTATTCTTGAAAAAAACTTTGATCTATATAGATATAAGTAAATTTATTTAAAACTGCTTTGAAATTATCAAATCAATATTTTTGCATAGAATAGTTGCGGATTTCAACTACAATTTAACTCAGAAAAAAAATATCGGAATCAATCAATTCTTATAAAACTTTTAGTGTCCTTAAATTATTGTGTTTTATATCTAATGTTATTGACTTTTTGTATGTTAAATTGTTAATAAAAGTTATGTAGAATTTTTAATATTACGGTAAATCTGCTGTTGAAGCCAATGTTAATATATGATTTCTATCCTCATCATTGGAGTTGTATAAATATGTCTCTCGTTAATAAACCTTTCGAACTGAAACAACATTATTTGAAGATATTCCCGATACTTGATCAAAATGTAATCCTTGATATGATTAAAATGCTTCACCCATGAATATATATTTATGTGAAAGTTTCGATTTAGCTAAATAAACTTTGTTTAAAAGAAGTATAATGGCCTGTATGTAGGAATATTTTCCTTGAGGATATAAAAATTTTAATACGATTACTTTTAAATGAAATTTTATATGCGGTTGATTTTTATAAACGCAAAATTCTCAAATCTTACCGGGAAAATACCGGAGCTTTTCCGGTTAAAGTATCTTAGTTTTTACATTGTTCTCGATATCGTTCTAATATATGGTTGTGCTCTGTGATTTACAACCTAAGGAATCAAAGATTTAATGAATATTGTACTAAAATTAAAAACTATAATTAATAACCAACAAGATTATGAAATTTTGCAGTCGGTAATTAAAGCTTAGGAAGTTGCATTGTCTATTTCTCCTATAACAAATACAATTTGAAAGGTAATATAATGTATAGAGTGAGATTTCTTTTATTGATATTATTGCTTTTATCTTTTTCATTAACGGTCAATTGTCAATCATCTGATACTGTTGTTTTAAAAGAAGGACTTATAATAAAATTAACGCCTCATGATGGTAACCGGATAATAGCACCTAATGCTGTTGTTGCTTCAATAGTGACCGGGAAATGGAAATCTCCCTTGGTAAATGAAAAAGTGGAATCGAATGGTAAAATAATAGGTACATGGGAAAAGTTAAGTGCCGGTGAAAATGGATGGATTAAAGATGATTCGATGAGGAATGCTTATATCTATTTTAAGTATAATTCGGAAAAAGAAGATATAGCATTATTGGAAGGAATGGGTGACAGCAATGTTTTTGTTAACGGGGTGGAACATTCCGGTAATCCTTACAGGGATAGAGATACATATAATCCCGGCGGACCAAGATTTGATTATTCTTTAATCCCAGTAAAATTACACAAAGGAATTAATGAATTTCTATTTGAATGCAGAAGAGGGTACTTTAAAGGAGTAATTCATACAGGAAAACATGGACTGATATTTAATGTAAAGGATTTAACAATCCCAGATATTATTGTGAATAAAGGATCTAATATGTACGGTGCAATTCCGGTAATAAATTGTACGGAAAACTTCTATAAAGGTTTGTGGGTTAAAACGTGGTCGGGGAATTCAACACCTGCATATTACCCGGCAAATGAAATTAATCCACTTTCATTTATTAAAACCCCATTTCGTATAAAACTTCCGGCGTACAATAAAGCCGGTCAAATTAAATTGAATATAGAAATTGTAGAAAAAACGAATTCAAATGAAAAAGTTCTCTGTTCTTCATCCATCGAATTGAAAGTAGTAAATGCAAGCGATGTTTTTAGGAAGACTTTTATAAGCGGTATAGATGGAAGTGTTCAATATTATGCAGTCAACCCTCCGATTAATTTAAAAGGCAAACCAGCGCTCTTTTTAAGTTTACACGGTGCGGGAGTTGAAGCTTTAAATCAGGCCGAAGCTTACTATCCCAAAAATTGGGGATATATTGTCTGTCCGACCAATCGCCGTCCATATGGATATGATTGGGAAAACTGGGGAAGAATGGATGCACTTGAAGTACTCAATATAGCTAAAAAGGAATTTAATGTTGACACAAGCAGAATTTATTTAACCGGTCATTCAATGGGCGGGCATGGAGTGTGGCAGCTGGGTATAAATTACCCGGATCAATTTGCAGCTATTGGCCCAAGTGCGGGATGGATTAGCTATTGGTCTTATAGAATAAAAGGTGTAACCGATTCAACTGCCATTAATAAAATGCTGGTACGTTCAACAAAACAAAGCGATACTTATGCATTTACAACTAATTTAAAGCCTGACGGAATTTATATTATTCAAGGTGATGCTGATGATAATGTTCCAATGGTGCAGGCAAATTCGATGGTTGCAAATCTGTCTAAATTCCATAAAGATTTTATATATTATGTACAGCACGGTGCAGGTCATTGGTGGGATCTTTCGGATGAACCGGGTGCCGATTGTGTAGATTGGGCACCGATGTTCGATTTTTTTGCTCACCATGCTGTTGCGCAAAAGGAAATGATACGGACAATTGATTATGTTACCGCAAATCCTGCTGTCTCTTCAAAAGATTATTGGATTCAAATTATAAATCAAATTCAGCAGCAGAAATTAAGTCATATTAAAATTCGTCTGGAAGCTGGCAAAAGGGAATTTGTGGGGAGTACAAATAATATTGAAACTTTTGTAATAGATGCATCAATACTTCCCAAAGGTGAACCGGTTTCTGTTTTATTAGATAACCGGCTTATACGGGATATACATCTGCCTGCTGACGGGAAAATCGTTCTTCACAAAGAGAATGATAGATGGTATGTAATTAATAACTACAGTAAAGAGGATAAATATCCTTTACGCTGCGGTAATATCAGAGAAGCTTTTAATCATAATGTAATATTCGTTTACGGAACACATGGAAATAAAGAAGAGAATACCTGGGCATTCAATAAATCAAGATATGATGCTGAAAAAATATGGTACAGAGGAAACAGTACGATAGAGACTATCAAAGACGATGATTTTTCACTTGCGAAATACAAAAACCGGAGTGTTATTCTTTTCGGGAACTCAAAGACAAATTCTGCCTGGCACTTGCTGCTGAAAAATTCACCCGTTCAAGTTGATGAAAACGAGATACAAGTGGGCAACAAAGAATTCAAAGGCAATGATCTTGCATGTTTAATGGTTCGTCCGCGACCGGATAGTAAATATGCCAGTGTTGGGGTTATTTCAGGAACGGGAATACAGGGTATGGATTTGGTTAATTTAACTCCATATTTCAATCACTACGTAAATTTGCCCGACATTGTTATATATAATTCAGGAATATTAAAATCAGATGATCAAGGAGTGAAGTTTACCGGTTATTTTGGAAATGATTGGAGTTTAAAAAACGGTGAGTTCGTAATCAATTAAAGAAGGATTTCTTATGAAGAAGAATATTATTATAAGTAATTATTGGCTGGTTGCTTTTTTGATATTATCAGTCACCTCTTATCTTTCAGCGCAGGTAAGACCTGCGGATTATGTAAATCCTTTAATCGGGACAGCTGGTCATGGTCATACTTATCCGGGAGTATCACTGCCGCACGGATTGGTTCAACTAAGCCCTGATACTGGTATTGAGGGCTGGGATTGGTGCTCCGGTTATAATTATTCCGACAGCACAATAATGGGCTTCAGCCATACTCATCTAAGCGGTACCGGGATAGGTGACTACGGAGATATTTTATTTATGCCGACAACCGGTGTTTTGAAAACAGTACCCGGTTCAAAGGATAATCCTGATTCCGGCTATCGTTCCAGATTTAGCCATAAAAATGAAATTTCAAAACCGGGTTATTATTCTGTCTTTTTAGATGATTATAATATAAAGGCAGAATTAACAGCAACCACACGGGCAGGTTTTCAACGATACACCTTCTCCAAATCCAATAAGGCTAATATTATTATCGATCTCAATCATGGAATTCAAGATAAAACCACTGATTCCGAAGTAAAAATTACAAATAATAAAATTATTGAAGGTTACAGACGTTCAACCGGTTGGGCAAAAGATGAGTGCGTATATTTTTATGCAGAATTTTCAAAACCGTTTGAAACATTCGGGATCTCATCAAACGGAAAAATATCCGATAAAAAATCTTATGCGAAGGGGAATGACATTATATCATATGTAAGATTTAAAACATCCAAAGATGAGAAAATATTAATTAAAGTCGGTATCTCGTTTGTAAGTATCGATGGTGCAAAAAAAAATGTTGAAACTGAAATCCCCGGCTGGGATTTTGATGCCGTAAGGAAACATGCTGTCGAGAGGTGGAATAAAGCTCTGTCTTCAATTTCTGTTGAGGCAAGCAGCAAACCGGATAAAACAATTTTTTATACTGCGTTGTATCATGCATTGCTTACCCCAAATATTTTTTCAGATGTTGACGGGAAATATATTGGTATGGATCGTAAAATTCATTCCGTTAAAAACCATGATATGTATACTGTCTTTTCTTTGTGGGATACTTTCAGAGCCGAACAACCTTTGTTCACCATCATTGAAAAGAAACATGATCTTGATATGGTAAGATCTCTTATCGCCAAATATAAAGAAAGCGGTTTTCTCCCGGTTTGGGAACTTGCTTCAAATGAAACGGGAACCATGATAGGATATCATTCTATTCCTGTAATAGTGGATGCATATTTTAAGGGAATTAGGGACTTTAATGTTGAAGAAGCTTATGAAGCAATGAAGAAAAGTGCGATGCAAAATAGTAACGGATTACGTTATTATAAAGAAATGGGATATATCCCCTCAGATATTGAAAGTGAAGCGGTATCAAAAACTTTGGAATATGCTTACGATGATTGGTGTATCGCACAAATGTCCAAAGCGCTCGGTAAAAACAATGATTATAAGTATTTTATTCAAAGAGCTAAATTTTATACAAATGTATTTGATCCTTCCAGCGGTTTGATGAGACCAAAGAAAAACGGGGAATGGCTCACTCCCTTCGACCCTTATTCTGTCAGCGGAGATTATACCGAAGCTAATGCCTGGCAGTATAGCTTCTTTGTTCCTCAAGATGTTGATGGTTTAATAAAGCTTATGGGGGGAAATCAAAAATTTATTAATAAACTGGATAAATTATTCACAACTACTCCGAAAACTACAGGAAGA
This sequence comes from uncultured Ignavibacteriales bacterium, assembly GCA_963751355.1. Classification (GTDB taxonomy): domain Bacteria; phylum Bacteroidota; class Ignavibacteria; order Ignavibacteriales; family Ignavibacteriaceae; genus CAVVVS01. Next base: position 27,553 of record CAVVVS010000120.1, read on the forward strand.
GTTCAATCGGATATTACGGGAATGATTGGACAATATGCACAGGGCAATGAACCGAGTCATCATATGGCATATCTTTATAATTATGCAGGTGCCCCCTGGAAAACCCAGGAAAGAGTGCACGAGATAGTAACAAAATTATATACGAATAAACTAGATGGACTTTGCGGGAATGATGATTGCGGACAAATGTCAGCATGGTATGTTTTCAGTGCTATCGGATTCTATCCTGTATGTCCCGGTGATAATACATATATCATAGGTACACCTCATTTTGATAAAGCTGTAATAAATACCGGCGGGAAAAATAAATTTACTATTATAGCAAAAAACTTATCCGGTAAAAATTATTTTATCCAATCCGTTACACTAAACGGGGAAAAATATCCGTATTCATATATAAAGCAATCAGATATTATGAACGGCGGTAAATTGGTTTTTGAAATGGGTCCGAATCCAAGTAAGTGGGGAAAAGCTCTAAGCTCAAGACCCAAATCCTCAATAAAATATTCAACTATACCGGTGCCTTATTTAAAATCGGGAAAAAGAGTCTTCAAAGATTCAACTATAGTTGAATTGGCATCGATTGTTCCATCGACGGATATTTATTACTCAACGGATGGTAAAGAACCTAAAATAAATAAAAAACGATATTCAACTCCGGTTATTATTAAAAACAACACTACACTGAAAGCAGTATGTTTTAAAAATGGTGAGTACAGCAAAGTTATGATTTCTAAATTCAATAAAATACCGTTTGGAAGAACAATAAAACTCTATACGAAGTACAGCAATTCATATACCGGCGGCGGTGCTCTGGGTTTAATCGACGGTGTTAAAGGCACAATTAATTTCCATGGGGATCCGTGGCAGGGATATGAAGGGAACGATCTGGATGCAGTAATAGATCTTGGTCAGGTACAGAATATTTCTTCTATTAGTGCCTCATTTTTACAGAATACGGGTTCGTGGATTTTTTACCCTGCAGAAATAATTTATTACGTCTCAACCAACGGTAAAAAATATACGAAAGTTTACGAAGTTAAGAATAAAGATAATGAAAAGAATAGCGGTACCGGTATTAAGGATTTTCTTAAAAAATTTGATGGAATGAAAACCCGCTACATAAAAGTATATGCTAAAAATGTAGGTGTATGTCCTGATTGGCATGTTGCTGCAGGCGGAAAGGCCTGGCTATTTGTTGATGAAATATCCATAAAATAATTATTATATCAATAATATACTCAGATTATCCGTCGACAGATAAATTAAAATGTATATTATTTCGGTGTTGCTATGCACAATTTGTTTGAAGTTTCTATGGTAAAATTATTATGAGAATAGAATATTTTTGCGAAAAGATATAATGGTAATAATACATTACTACAAAACCGCCTTGGCGAATAACGTAATCTAGAAATTTATTTAAATAATTAAACAATTACTAAAGCGGAGCTTAAATAATTATGATAAAAGCTTTAACATTCATCCTGGTATTTAGTGCTCTTGGATTTGCACAGGGATTACAAATCCCTATAATTAAATTTTCCCCGAAAAATTATATTTGCTATCATACTGATAAACCGTTAAAGATTGACGGTAAATTAAACGAAACAGCCTGGGCAAAAGCAAAATGGACTAATGATTTTGTTGATATAGAAGGACCATCCAAACCGGTTCCGAGATTCCGTACACATGTCAAAATGCTTTGGGATGATAATTATCTTTATATTGCTGCGGAATTACAAGAGCCCGACATTTGGGCTACCATTAAAAAACGTGATGCAGTTATTTTTCGTGACAATGATTTTGAGGTTTTTATTGATCCCGATGGCAACACACATCGCTACAGCGAGTTTGAAATGAATGCAATAAATACTGTTTGGGACCTTCTTCTCATCAAGCCTTACCGCGATACAAAAAAAGCTGCCGTTAACGGGTGGGATATTCATGGACTTAAAACTGCGGTTTCAATAGACGGTACACTAAACAAACCCGGTGATAAAGATAAAAAATGGATTGTTGAACTTGCTTTCCCGTGGGAGGCTTTTTCAGAAATTGCTAATGTTGATACTCCTCCAACAGACGGCGAACAATGGCGAATAAATTTTTCCAGGGTCGAATGGAAAACCAAAGTAGTTAACGGAAAATATCAAAAACAGATAAATCCATCGACGAATAAACCATATTCTGAGGACAATTGGGTGTGGTCTCCTCAGGGAGTAGTTGATATGCATTACCCTGAAATGTGGGGATTTATTCAGTTTTCAACAGAGGCTGTCGGCGGGGAAAAAGTACCGTTTGTTATGCATAGGGTGGAGAGTGCTAAATGGTACTTAAGGCAAATCTACTATCATGAAAGAAATTATTATACTAAAAATGGAAAATTTACTGATGACCTTGGTGTCCTGGGAATAAAGATAAAAACTGTTCCCGGATACACACTTCCGCCGCTTATTGAACATACGACAGATTTATTCGAGGCTACACTTCGTTCCTATGATAGTCATGAAGAAGTTCATATTAAAAATGATGGATTAACCTGGATAACAAATGGAAAGAAATAAATCCAAATTTATTTGAGATGATTTTAGGAGTTATCTTTTAAAATTATATAATGAAGTCAAAAACCTCTGATAATTATTAATTATTTATTTACTCACACAGTCCGATTTGAAATATTATGAAACTTAAGTTAATCGTTGCCTTTTTAATTTGCGTTCCGGTAATTACTCTGGCACAGAAAATTCTTCCTTATCAAAATCCGGATTTACCTGTTAAAGAAAGAGTGAATGACCTTGTTTCAAGAATGACGCTTAAAGAAAAAGTATCGCAAATGAAATATGATGCTCCGGCGATAAAACATCTTGATATCCCTGAATATAATTGGTGGAATGAAGCATTGCACGGTGTAGCACGGAATGGACTAGCTACGGTTTTTCCCGAATCGATAGGATTAGCGGCTACCTGGGATACTGATTTAATGTATAAGGTAGCCACCGTAATATCCGATGAAGCACGGGCAAAATATAATAGGGCGATAAAAAGAAATAATAGAGGTATATACCGGGGATTAACATTTTGGTCACCTAACATCAACATTTTCCGGGATCCGCGGTGGGGAAGAGGTATGGAAACTTACGGGGAAGATCCTTATTTAACCGGAGAGATGGGATTGCAATTTGTAAAAGGAATGCAGGGAGATAATCCAAAGTATTTAAAAACAATAGCAACTCCGAAACATTTTGCCGTTTACAGCGGACCGGAGACAATGCGTCATGATTTTAATGTGGTTGTAAGTAACTACGATTTGAGAGAAACTTATCTCCCGCAATTTAAAAAATGTATAGTGAAGGGGAATGCATTTTCCGTAATGTGTTCCTATAGTAAATTACGAGGTGAAGCCTGCTGCGGTAATAATCCGCTGCTGAATAAAATACTGCGGAAAGAGTGGGGGTTTAAAGGCTATGTTGTATCCGATTGCTGGGCAGTATCGGATATGTATGATTTTCAAAAAAGTGTTCCTTCTAAGGAAGCTGCTGCTGCGGTTGCTGTAATAGCCGGTACTGACCTAAATTGCGGAAATAGTTATCCATACTTGGTTGATGCTGTGAAGAAAGGCGAAATACCGGAAAAGCAAATCGACGAATCCGTAAAAAGACTTTTTACTGCACGTTTTAAATTAGGTATGTTTGATCCTCCGGCAATAGTTCCTTATTCAAAATTAAATAAAATAGATTCAAATAAAGATAGATTAACTGCGCTGAATGCTGCAAGAGAATCAATTGTTCTGTTAAAGAATAAAAACAACTTACTGCCTTTGAATAAAAATATTAAAAAAATAGCTGTACTTGGTCCTAATGCTAATGATGTTGAAGTGCTTCTTGGCAACTATAACGGATTTCCTTCTCATGCTGTTACACCGCTGCAAGGTATAAGGAATAAACTTAAAAATTCAAAAGTTATATACGAACGTGGTTGTAACGTAGCTGAAAAAATGCCCTCGTTTGCAATTATAAAAAATTCCTTTCTCTATACATCAAGGAATAAAAAGCAACACGGGCTTGTCGGCGAATATTTTAATAATAGAGATTTTAAAGGGAAACCTGCATTTACCAGGATAGACAAGAAAATCAATTTTGCGTGGCTGAACTGTGCACCTGGTAAAAAATTTAATCCGGATAATTTTGGTGTAAGATGGACAGGATTTATTGTTCCTAAAAAATCCGGCAGGTATGCTATAGGGGGGTACGGATATAATGGATTTAGGATTTATATAGATGATAGCTTACTTGTTAAATATTACAGCGAATTTGATCCGGCTACAACTTATAATTATATAAATCTCATTGCTGGTAAAGCCTATAAAATAAAAGTTGAAGTTTATAAAAAAGAACGCTATTCATTTATGAAATTGGTTTGGCATGTCCCGGATGATGGTATAGAACAAAAAGCAATCGAAGCGGTTAAGAATTCGGATGCAGTTGTTATGGTTATGGGATTATCACCGCGTCTTGAAGGAGAGCAGATGAAAGTGAATATTAAAGGATTCAAAGGGGGGGATAGGACTTCTCTCAATCTGCCTGAAACTCAAGAGAACTTTATACGAAAAATTTCTACACTAGGTAAGCCCATCGTTTTGGTGTTATTAAATGGAAGTGCATTGTCTGTAAATTGGGAAAATAAAAATATTCCTGCCATACTCGAAGCATGGTATCCGGGGGAAGAAGCAGGAAATGCAATAGCGGATGTAATTTTCGGAGATTACAATCCCGGGGGTAAACTGCCGGTTACATTTTATAAATCTGTAAATCAACTACCGCTATTTACGAATTATAGTATGGAAAATAGGACTTATCGTTATTTCAAAGGTCAACCATTATATCCTTTCGGATACGGTTTAAGCTATACTAAATTTAAATTCAAAAACTTAAAGATAGATAAAAAGTTTTTATTTCCGGGTGATTCAACTTATGTTTCGGTTGATCTATCTAATACCGGTAAGTTAAAAGGTGATGAGGTAGTTCAGTTGTATATTAAAGCAGGAAAAGATACTCAAACTGTAAAAACATTAAAAGGATTTAAAAGAGTATCATTAAATCCCGGCGAAACTAAAGAAGTTCAATTTAAAATTACCCCGGAAAAACTTTCCCGATGGATCGAGGGAAAGGGATTCTCTGAAGTTCCGGATAAATTTACATTGATGGTGGGTTCATCATCCTTAGAAAAAGATTTACAAAAAATAGATTTAATAGTTCAATCAAAAAGATAGGGCAGCCTTATTGTAATTATCTTATCATTATATTTCAAAATAAAATTATTAACATGTAGTGTTAATTGACAAGAAAGATTTCAAAATTATAGGTGAGTAATTAACGATAAATCCCGAACACAATTTTGATAGGCTGTTTACTAACATTGAAATAAAAATATTCCTGCGGTTACAATTCCGTAAGTATGTGGCACACATTAGCAAATAAGTAAAACATTTGCATAAAACTTTTACAAAAATAAGGAATAACTAATGCGTAAATCAAATTTTATAATTGTTGTAATCTTTTTATTAATATCTTTTAACTTGACAGCTCAAAATAAAAACGATTCTCCCTCAAACCATTACCAATTCCCTACAAATCCCCTTGTCAGAGAAAAACTTGAGCATTGGCGGGACTTAAAATTTGGGATAATAATTCATTGGGGATTATACTCGGTACCAGGTATTATCGAGTCGTGGGGTTTATGTTCCGAACCATGGGTTCACCGCGATACTAATATCTCATATTGCGCTTACAAAAAATGGTATTGGGGATTAAAGAGTAAATTTGATCCTGTTAAATTCGATCCCGACAAGTGGGCACAAGCTGCAAAAGATGGTGGCATGCGTTATCTTGTTTTCACTACCAAACATCACGATGGTTTCTGTATGTTTGATACCAAGCAAACTGATTTTAAAATAACGAATGGACCGTTTGCAAATAATCCCAAAGCAAATGTAGCAAAATATGTTTTTCAAGCATTTCGTAATAAGGGATTTATGATTGGAGCTTATTTTTCCAAACCCGATTGGCATTGCCCTTACTATTGGTGGCCGGCATATGCTACACCAAACAGATACAATAATTATGATATTCGAAAATATCCGGAGCGCTGGAAAAAATTCCAGGATTACACATATAATCAAATTAGTGAATTAATGCATGGCTACGGAAAAATAGATATATTATGGCTGGACGGAGGGTGGGTAAGACCATTGAAAACTGTTAACGCAGAAGTTCGATCCTGGGGTGCAGCAATTCCCCCATGGAATCAAAACATAAACATGCCTAGAATAGCAGCAATGGCAAGAAAAGCGCAACCCGGAATTCTTGTGGTTGATAGGACTGTGCATGGGAAATATGAAAATTACCGAACTCCAGAACAAACTATCCCCAAAAAAAAGCTAGACTATCCCTGGGAAAGCTGCATCACACTTGGACATGCCTGGGGTTATGTACCTAATGATCATTTTAAATCTTCTGCTAAAGTAATTCATATGCTAATTAATGTTGTTGCTAAAGGTGGAAATTTACTTTTAGGAGTTGGTCCCCGTGGAGATGGAACACTAGTAACATCTGAAGTTACAATTCTGAAGAAAATTGGTGATTGGTTAAAGGTAAACGGTAAAGCAATATACAACACACGTCCGGCAAATTTTTATCAAGATGGAAAAACATTTTTTACATTAAGTAAAGATAGTTCTACTTGTTTCGCTTTAGTAAATTTGTCCGAAAACGAAAGATTACCATCCTATGTTGAGTGGACAGGTAATTATCCAAAAGAGGGTTCGAAAATAAAACTTCTTTCCACCGATGAAAATGTAAAATGGACCAGAGCAGGTAAAGTTGTGAAAGCGGAATTGCCTGAGCAATTTATTAAAAATCATAAAGAATATCCGGCGCTCGCATTTTCGTTCAAAGTAAAATGAAGATATTGAAATATTATTAATCAAATAATGGTATTTTATTAATTAAATTGACCCACCGTTCGCAACTCGCGTTGGTGCTCTCCACTGGCATCGCGGCCGTCGAAGCGGGCCGCAGCTACTTGATCGACGTCCGTATATAAGCCCGGACTACGAGGGCTATCCGCGATGAGAGGTTTGTAGCACACCGGGCCGACAGCATGCCGGCGTGCAGCAGGTCATCGGTTCCAAAAACAACAAGAAAAACAACGAAAGACTTCCACTCGAAAGTGAAACAGAAAACATGGGAGGACCGAAATGAAAATTAGCTTCACCAGGACGCTGACTTTGTCGGCCGCCGTCGTTGCGATGACGCTCACCAGCGGCCTCGCCACCGCGGCGGACTACCCGAACAAGCGGATCACCATGTGGATCGGCTTCCGTCCGGGCGGCGCGGTCGACACCACCGGCCGTCTCGTCGCCGAGAACTGGAAAAGATCCTCGGTCAGCCGGTCGTCGCCGTGCAGAAGACCGGCGGCGGCGGCACCGTGATGGCCTCGCAGCTCGTCAACGCCAAGCCGGACGGCTATACCATCGGCATGGGCGCCAGCGCCGCCTACACGCTAACCCCACTCCTGAACAAGAAGCTCTCCTACAAGATCGACGATTTCCAGCACCTTGCGACCCTGAGCTCGCCGTCCGACGCTATCGTCGTCAAGAAGGACAGCCCCTGGAACAGCAATGAAAATGAAGCTGAAAGGCTACATAAA
>CAVVVS010000121.1:0-76069 GCA_963751355.1 uncultured Ignavibacteriales bacterium
TAAGTTCGGGCGGGGGTTGAAATCTTAGTGCCATATTAGATATACGCATTACATCTTTTTTCTCCGCGACCAATATTTTAACATTGGCTGTCATCCCCGGCATGAGTAATAATTTATCGTTATATACATCAATTATTACTATATAATTGACAACGTTATTTTGGACAACGGGTGCTAAACGAATCTGTGAAACAGTACCCGTAAAATTTTGATTCGGAAATGCATCTACAGTAAAAATAGCTTTTTGACCAACATTCACTTTGCCAATGTCAGATTCATCAACGGTTGCTTGAACCTGCATTTTACTCAAATCATTTGCAATGGTAAAAAGTGTAGGGGAAGAAAAACTGGCAGCTACGGTTTGTCCCACCGATACTTGACGGTCTATTACAACACCGTTTATGGGCGCATAAACTGTAGCATATTGCAAATTAATTTTAGCTCTTTCCAGCTGGGCTTCAGCTTGCTTTAGTGAGGCTTTGTTGGATTCAAATGTTGTCGTAGCAGCATCATAATTTAACTGAGATTCGAATTTTTTTTCGTATAAGGTTTTTGTCCTGTCTAAATTTCTTTTAGCATCATTGTACTGTGCCGTAGCACGATCTAAGCTAGCCTGCGCGTCCAGTACCGCCTGTTTCAAAAATGTGGGATCAATCTGGGCTATCACCTGCCCGGCTTTCACAATAGAATTAAAATCAGCATACAATTTGGATACTATTCCTGATACTTGCGTACCAACCTGAACAGTAGTAACAGCATTCAACGTACCGGTTGCGGTTACGTAAAGTGTTAAATCGCCTTTACTCACGGTGTCATATCTGAAGGAATACGCCTCATCATGACTTTGAAAGAAAAAGAAATAAGAAGCAACTCCCAATATAATAACCACTCCGAGAATGATTAAATTTTTTTTCATGACGATTCCTTTAAAATCAATTATTTGAATTGGAAAACTCTGTTATCATCTCAAATTTGACAGGTCCAAGCAGGTTCTGGTTTAACGTTGTCCGCATATTTTTATTATGAGAATAAGTTTCATCTTCATTGATTTTTACGAAATATATGACTGGAGAGATTAGAATTAAATGAGCAGTATAAATTTGAAGTATATTACCGAAATAACATCTTTGACAATCATCCGGAAGCACATGGGCCAATCAAAATGAAAGCATGATACCTTCAACTTATTTTTGACTTTTTGTAGAGATTTTCAGACTGATTCGAATGTTTTTACCCTCAGCCTTGAATTCTCTCAAAGTCAGTGACTTTAACTTAAACGGATAAATGTGACTATTTGAAGGATTCAGTTGAAAAAACCAAAATTTGTTTGGCTAATTCAGTTTCGTTCGCCAGGCACAGTCATGCTACCGGGAAAAGCGAATGGTAATGAATTTTAATTTTACCGAAAATTTTTTAGGAAAGGATTTTCACTTTTTTCTACCCCGATTGTACTTTTATCTCCGTGCCCGGGGTATATTCTAGTTTCATCGGGTAAGGTTAGCAGTTTTCTAGCAATTGAATCCATTAACATATCATAATCACCTCCCCAAAGATCGGTTCTGCCAATACCTCCATTAAATAATACATCACCGGTAACACATAATTTTTCAACAGGTAAATAGATACAATATTCACCTGGCGAATGTCCGGGTGTGAATAAAAAATTAATTTTTGATTGACCAAGCATAAGAACAATATCCTCTGTAATAAACTCATCGGGTTCAATTATTTTATCCATTTCAATTCCAAAAGTTTTTGCCTGCTTCTGTGCATTTTGGAGTAAGGGCAAATCCGGTTCGGGAGAATAATAAATAGGTTTATACTCATTTTTAATAAAACCTACACCAAATATATGATCGAGATGACAATGCGTATTTATGAGGAACTTAACTATGAGTTTGTGTTCCGAAATAAAATTTTTTAATTCTTCTTTTTCGTCATCATAAAAACAGCCCGGATCAATTATCACAGCTTCTTTAGTCTCATCTTCCCAAACAATATATGTGTTTTCAGCAAATGCATTAAACGTGAAACTTTTTAATTTGATCATTATAACACTTCAATTTTTATTCTGATTATTTAATTGCAAGTTATTAAAATTCAGCAAAGCATTTATTTGAAATTTATTTTAACTCTTTGATTCAGATTCATGACGTATTTTTTATAATTTGATTTAGTTTCTTCCAAAGAATCACCGCCGAATTTTGATAAAAAGAATTTGGCAATGCTCCAGGCAGCCATTGACTCTGCTATTACCGCACAAGCGGGAACAGCCACAAAATCACTTCGTTCGCGTCTGGCATCAATCTTTCGCATTGTTTTCAGGTCTACACTTTCTATCGGGCTCATTAAAGTAGCGATCGGTTTCATGGCGCCGCGGATTATAATCGGCAAACCTGTAGAAATGCCGCCCTCTATTCCTCCGGCTCTATTTGTCTTTCTCGAAATAGTCTCATCCTTTTTAATTATTTCATCATGAGATTTCGAGCCGAAATTTTCGGCAGATTTAAAACCTGTACCTATTTCCACTGCTTTAACAGCATTAATCGACATAATTGACTGTGCCAATTCCGCATCCAGTTTTGTATCGTAATGAACGAAACTTCCCAAACCGACGGGCACACCTGAGATAACCACATAAAAAGTACCGCCTAATGTATCACCTTTTTTCTTTGCCTGTTTAATTTTATTGATAATTTTTTTTTCATGATCTTCATCTAGTACCCGAACTTCACTACCATCCGATTCTTCGGAAATTTTCCAGGCATTGAAATTTTTCTGAAGATCATTATTAAACAATTTATCCGCAAAATTTTCTCCGGGATAAATGCCGCCAATACTTTCAACGAAACTGCCGATATAGATTCCGAATTCTTCCAAAAATTTACGGGCTATGGAACAAGCAGCCACCCTGGCGGCAGTTTCTCTAGCACTCGAACGTTCTATTGAATTACGAATATCATTAAAGTTATATTTTGTAACACCAACAAGATCTGCATGACCGGGGCGCGGAACAGTTATTTTTTCGACAACAGATTTCTTTTTCCCAGCTGTCATTTTATCAACCCAGTTATCCCAATCCTTATTCTTTATTAAAAGGGAAATCGGCGAACCGAGAGTTTTCTGAAACCTGATACCCGAAAGTATTTCAGCAGTATCCGTTTCAATTTTCATTCTTAAACCCCGGCCATACCCGGATTGTCTCCTTTTCAAATGATAATTTATATATTCATTTTCAATTTTAATATTTGACGGGAATCCTTCAATAATTGTTGTTAATGCTTTTCCGTGAGATTCGCCCGCAGTAAGAAATCTTATCATTCTTTCTCCATAAATAAATGACTTACAAATATAAAAAAAAACGCCCGAATAATCGGGCGCTTTAAAAGATAATACTCAAATATTATCCGAAATTATTGAGGTATATCTAATCCTACAAAACGGCTGTTGCCTTTTGCGTCCACAACTTTAAGAAGAACCGCCGATCCTTTCTTAGACTCTACAATTTTTTTGAATTGCTCTACATTATTAACAGCTTTTCTATCAATTTCAGTGATTACTAACTGTTTAAATAATCCTTGTGCAGCAGCATTACTGTATGGTTGAACATCCGTTATGTAAATACCGTGTTCTACATTAAAGTCTTTTTTATCCTGGGAAATAAGATTCCTAACGGTTAAGCCTACATTATCCAATTTAACGGATTTGTTTGCCGATTCGCTTTCATTATTATTATTCGATTCTTTTTTTACATTCTCGACATTTTTATCTTCTTCCCGCGATTTAAGTGTAATATCTCTGTCGATTACTTTGCCGTCTCTGAATAAAGTTAAGTTTACCGTAGTACCGGCTGTCTTAGTAGCAATGTAACTCTGTAACTCATTCGGTGCGTTAACCGACTTACCGTCTATTTTTAGAATTACATCGCCCGATTTGATATCTTTTTTGGATGCTGCGCCTCCCTTTACAACTCCCTGGATCATAACACCTTCAACTTTAGGAAGACCGATTGATTTAGCCATGGCATCGTCAACCTCGCTGATTTGAACACCTATGTATCCCCTATCAACCTTGCCGTGTGCTATCAATTCTTTAGCAACAGCTTTAGCCAGGTTAATCGGTACTGCAAAACCATATCCTATATATGTCCCGCTGTTAGATGCAGCGATTGCAGAGTTAACTCCTATAACAGCTCCGGAAAGATCAACGAGAGCACCGCCGCTGTTGCCCGGATTTATTGCAGCATCAGTTTGAATATAATCTTCTATTCCGTAACTACTATTAATCAATCCCAAATGACCTCTGCCTAAAGCGCTGACTATGCCGGCAGTCACGGTAGAAGTTAGAGAAAGCGGATTACCTATTGCCATTACCCATTGCCCTGCTTTTAGACTATCCGAATTTCCTAAATAAGCTGCAGGCAAATTATGTGCATCTATTTTAATAACAGCTAAATCTGTCAACGGATCAGTACCGATTACTTTTGCCGTGAATGTTCTTTTATCATATAAACCGACTTTTACCGAAGTCGCATTTTTTACCACATGGTTGTTAGTCAATATGTAACCATCGGGTGATATTATTATTCCGCTCCCTGAACCTTCTTCTTCTTTAGGCATATCATGGAAAAAAGGCAGGAAGAAGTTTTTATGCGGATTACCTTCCGTTTTTGCTACTACTGTAATTTGTACAATTTGGGGATTTACTTTTTTTGCTACTTCAATAAATGCTTTGCTAAAAGATGAAGCATCAGCATTTAAATTTACAGGAGGGTGAGGTGCGCCTAATTCAATATCGGCAAAACTCGGTCGTACCAATCCAAATCCTGATACAAGTATCGCTCCAAATATTATTCCTATCACTACTAGAGTTATTGCTCCAAATAATCCTTTGGATTTCATTATTTTTCCTCCGATTATGTTATTTTCATTCTAATTAAGTTCTGCTTTTAAGCATTAGTATCAAATTTCCAAAACACCTCTTATTTAAATAATTGAAATGAACGTATACCTGTAAAATCTTGTACATGATACTTAATATATTTTTCTAAAAATATCAGTGCTGCTTCCATAGTTTCATAATTTATTTTATCTTCAATACTTCTATTATTCTTTAGACAAAATAAATACTGAAAAAGTTCCGCATTGATTGAAAAAGATTCGAGATGATTTTCCCTACAGATACTACACAAAATACCTATTTCAAAATTATAAGACAATCTATTTTGAAATAGATTTGTTCTTCCGCATATGCAGCACTTATCTAATTGAATTTCATACCCTAATTCGGTTAAAAAAAAGATAAGAAACCTGCCAAAAACTATTATTTCTTTTTCATTAGATGTGTCCAATAATGATAAGATTCGTACTAATCCGCGAAACAATTTTAGATTTTCTTCATGTTCGGGTGTTAATTTTTTCACCAATTCAACTACAGCCGATGCATATTTCAATTTTTCAAAATCGTCTCTTATTTTAGCAAAATATTTGATAATATCGGCACTGGATATAATTTGAATATCTCTAGTATCTTTTTTATACAATACAACTTGCAGATGATTTAAAGGATCGGCAACCAGTCCGATTTTCGACTTAGGATTTCGCCCTCCTTTAACTATGGCAGATAATTTTCCGTAATCTTTAGTAAATATGGATATTATGTTACTTGAATCACCATAGTTAATTTTGCTCAGTACAACAGCTTCGGTTTTAATTATATCGCTCATAAGCTTTCAATCAGTGCTTAATGTTGTAGATAAAAATAACTCCCGGTTATAAGTTACGTAATGCAAAAATTTGCCGGAGGAATTAAAATTGAATTATTCCGGGAATACTTCTTGCCGTACATTATTTACCGGATAAAGTTGTATGGGAAAAAGTAGATATCTTCTTCCGTTATTATTCCTTTAATAAGATGAGATGGAGTAACATCGAATGCGGGTGTAACAGTGTCATAATTTTCAGAAGTAACTGGATTACCGTGTATATTTGTTAGTTCCTCTTTATTCCTAAACTCAATCGTGATCTCCTTACCGGTTGGTAATTTTCTATCAATTGTAGTGGTGGGAGCTGCGATGTAAAAAGGGATATCATGATAATTACACAGTATTGCTAAATTGTAAGTCCCTATTTTATTGGCGGTGTCGCCGTTCAAAGCAATTCTGTCAGCTCCGGTTATTACAACATCCACTTTGTTCTGCTGCATTAAATATGCGGCCATAGAATCGGATTGAATTGCAAATGGAATTTTGCACTTATCCAATTCGAATGCTGTTAACCTAGAGCCTTGCAACAAAGGTCTGGTTTCATCCGCATAAACAAACTCAACAAATCCGTTTTCAAAACCTTTTTTAATTACATTAAAAGCAGTGCCGTCACCGGCGGTAGCCAGTTTACCTGTATTACAATGTGTTAACACGGTAGATTTTTTCTTAAATATCTTTAATCCGTTTATTCCGATTTGTTCACATTTATTAATATCATCGTTATGAAGCTGTCTGGCCTTTTGGATGAGCATTCGATAAAGATTACCGGAATTTTTATTACTCTCAAATTCAGTTCGAATTTCCTCAAGTGCGGAAAAAAGATTGACGGCAGTTGGTCTTGTCGATTCAAGTCTTTTCCATGCCCGGTTAAATACCTCGGTGGATAAATCAAGTGGAATATTCTTTAACGATAAGGCAAGTGCGTATGCCGCGGTAACGCCTATAGCCGGCGCCCCGCGAACTTCCAAACGTTCAATAGCAAGTGCAATCCGTTCAACATCGTCTGTTTCCACATATTCAACCTTAAAAGGCAGTTTAGTTTGATCGAGAAAAATAAATTTATCGTTCTCGAAAGCCACCGAAAAATAATTATCACTTTTCATCGAACCTTGAAAGATCTAAAAACTCCCTGTAACGATCATGGACTCTTAAATATTCTAAATCTTCCAGCCCTCTTGTGCTAAATTTTTCAACACAAAACGAAGCCATCGCACTTCCGTAAATAACGGCGCGTTTCATGTTTTCTGGACTCAAATCCTGGGTTTTATGTAAATAACCGGTAAATCCGCCTGCAAAGGTATCACCGGCTCCGGTCGGATCATAAATCATTTCCATCGGATATGCAGGAGCGGAGAATATTACATCTTCGGTAAAAAGAAGCGCTCCGTGTTCTCCCTTTTTTATGATCAATATTTCCGGACCCATGTCAAAAATATTTTTTGAAGCTTTTATTAAATTCGGTTCTTTAGCAAGTAAGCGTGCTTCCGAATCATTGATTATCAAAACATTTACTCTCGGTAAAAGCTCTAATAGAGTATCCTTCTTGCCTTCAATCCAATAATTCATTGTATCGCAAACAACAAAATTCGGATTTTCCATTTGATCCAGTACGCGGAGTTGCAAAGTCGGGTCTATATTACCAAGACAAACAAATTTCGACTTTTTAAATTTATCAGGAATTACAGGATTAAATTTTTCGAATACATTTAATTCGGTAAATAACGTATCTCTTACGTTAAGGTCGTAATGATATTTACCTGACCAACGGAAAGTTTTTCCTTCTTCAACCTGTAATCCTTCGAGATCTACATTATGATCTTTAAGTAGGTTTATATAATTTTTTGGAAAATCATTACCGACAATCCCAACCAGGTAAACAGGACCAGTAAAATAGCTAGCAGCTAGAGAAATATAAACAGCCGAGCCGCCTAACGCATCCTCTACTCTGTCAAATGGTGTTGTAACGGTATCCAGACCGAGAGAACCAACTACTAATAGACCCAATATGAACTCCTCCCTAATGATTTAAATTTTGATTTAAACATATCAAAAATAACTAAAACCCAAAGCAATGCATAATTTTTAGATAGTAATTTATTTATAAAGAGCAAAACCGAAGATATTAAATTTTAATTTCAATAAAATTCAAATAATTTTTACTTCTGGATAGATACTCGATTATGATGTCAACTGAAAGTTTTTGACCCACCCATGCTAACATTTTTTTTGCTTGTTCAGGGTCGACCCATTTCCATTCTGTATGCTCGGAACAAATCCGTACTTGTGACTTGTCGCATATTTTTGCGGCAAAAACCGGCAACATCGATATACAATTTTCAATCGGTTCGTAGAAAGAATTTACATTCGGTACTGCCCATAATTTTTCGGCAATTAACCCGGTTTCTTCTTTAATTTCTCTCAGCGCCGTTTCATGAGCCTTTTCATTTTTTTCTATTTTACCCGACACCATTTGCCATATTCCTGGGTAAGGTTGATTTTCAGCCCTTTTCAGTAAAAGAAATTCAATACCTTTATCGCATTCCCGGAATACATGAGCTTCAACAAGTTTAGATACTATTTTCATTTATCAGTCCGGTTATATATTTTTAACATTAAAAATAAGCTCTTACCTCCGCACGTGCGGTGTGAACTACCCGCTCACCTCCCTGCAGCCTTCCGTTATAACTAAGAGTCGATTGTAGATTGTTAGATAAACGATAATCAAAATTAACACTCCAAAAATAGTTTTTTCCTACAACATTTCCTTCGGTTAATTCGAAAGGTAAAAAGTTTTTGGTTGTGTTTGCTGATAATTCGCTCCTTTCAATTTCTGTCCTTAGCCTTCCTTTGCCCGCAATCGAAAGTGTAAATCGCAGGGATTGTGAATTCATGTCTATCGTAGTCGGATTGGCAGGATGATCATCAATGCTTTTACCGACCTTGATTTTAAATCCAACTTCTATGTCTCTTTCAGGTCTGTAAGAAAAATCCGAAATAATCTTATTACCGGTAATCTCTCTGACACGGTTCGACGCCGCAGTTGCCGACACATTATCCGTGGTGGTTATTATATCGGTCTGGTTACCGATTTCAGGCATCAACCTGAATGTTAATCGGGCACTTCTTTCCCTGTTGTAGGCTCTTTCGACTCCATCACTGTATTGATTTAAACTTTTTCTTTGGGAATATCTGAATCTCATCGAAAATTCAGGATCGTTTTCAAACAAAAATAAATCCTGCTGAATATAATTAAATCCGTTAATTGTTTTATCAGGATTTTGAAAAGCAGCAAAATCGAGTAAATATATTTTTTTATAATTCGTCTCCCTCGTGTTTTCTTCCACCCGCCAGTAAGTTTCGCTTGAAACCGGGCTCAATACTTTTCCTAGAAAAGAACCATTATCGAACATTTCACCATATTTTACTTTCCACCTGGTATTCATCTTCAAATTTATAACCGGATATAATTTATCGGTTGGTACGGTAACAACTATGTAATCTCCGTCGAACACAGCAGGCTCAAATTCGTTTTCATCTTTAAGGCCGTTATGATTCAAATCTCCCAGGTAGATGTAATTACCATCGCCTTTTTTAACCTGTACAAATACTCTTTGGAGCTTAGCCGATTTTTGTGTGGCTACTTCATAATAAATGTTCCCGGAAATGGGTCTCCAGAGATTTAACCTGGTTTGAGATCTAACAAGAATAGTTTGATTATTCAAAAATCCATTTTCTTTAAATGGTTGTGTATATTTTTTATTCCGGAATGTAAGATTTAATGTAGAATTTACTTCGCTTATTCCGTTATAACTTACTTCATAATTTTGTCCTACTGACCAAGATTCTTTATTCATAATCCCGGCTAAAGGTGAATAATCATTTCTGACGGAATATTGGGCTTTAAGATTTAAACCGCCTAAATCTGTTACCTGAATAAATGGATCTATTTCGTTATATTTTAAACCGGATGATAAAAGTGAATCGGAACTTCCCTGTTTATCGTTTTTATTTTCGGCAAGGAAATCGATGCCCGGTTTTAGTATGCCGAATGAATAGTATGCATTTCCTTTCTGTCTGAGC
This sequence comes from uncultured Ignavibacteriales bacterium, assembly GCA_963751355.1. Classification (GTDB taxonomy): domain Bacteria; phylum Bacteroidota; class Ignavibacteria; order Ignavibacteriales; family Ignavibacteriaceae; genus CAVVVS01. The sequence goes on from CAVVVS010000121.1 coordinate 9,845, forward strand.
CAATAGCTTTTTATATCACTGTTTTCCGAGGATACATAGTCCAGATTGTAATCTAAATTATAATTTTTATTATCAGAAAAATGCAGCGTATTATTGAATCTATTCGAATTAAAATTATTTCCTTCCTTTAACAAGCCGTAAGATGAAGTAATATTCATTTCCTTTATTGGAATCAGATTCAGGTTAATCTCACGTAAAGTTTGATCCTGTGATTGCTCCGTATTTGATAGATTATAATTTCTATTAAACTCTACGGCATTAAACCTGTCAAGCGATGAAAACCTTCCTTGAACAAACCTGTCTTTATAGGATAGACCCACTTTTCCAAAATCCACATTTGAAATTTTTACATCCCTCGGCTGCATTTCAAAATAAATGTTCCGCGCGTAGCCAAAATTATTATTATTACCAATGCTGGAAAACCGGTTTCTATCCCAAAGACTTCCGGCATATTCAAAATTAATTTTAAAACCGTCCATAGGTGAATAATTTAACACAATATTCCCCATTTGTTTTAACTCGGGAAGAGGTAATAAGATTATTGGGGCAAAACTTCCCTGGTTAATTCCAACAAATTGAAATCGCCCAAGACTCTCCCGGTTATAATCCCCATTATTTATACCGACAAAACTAAAGGTAACATCATAAATTGCTTTTGAACTACCGGGATTATAATTATAAAACGAATAAGTATTTCCTTTAATCACAGTATCAATCTTTTCATAAACTCCTTTTATTACGCCTTGAGAATCGGGTTTGGCCAGAGCAACACCCGAGCTGGAAGCTTTAAATCTGTCATTTCCGGCTTCAGCAAGATTTTTTTTATCGGCGTTTGTTAAGGATATATCGATAGGGGCGTCCTGGTTATCACCTTCCCTAAGATATTCAACCTGAATACTTAGCTTTTTTTGGAAAAAATTGGATTTTATTCCTGTACCGAAAAAACTGCGTTCATATTGCCTTGTAGTATATTCAAAGTCAACGGAAATTCTGCTGGCAGAAGTTATGAGTCTGTTAGGTGTAAAAGTTATCTGGGCATTGGAATATTCTATCACATAATCGTTGTTCTCGCCTCTCTTCATTTCAACGCCGTCAACGTATACATGTTCCGTTCCGGCTATTACAATTATATCCGGTTCATTATTAGACCCCGTAAGTTGATATGGCCCTTGTACTCCGTCGGAACCATTAAATTGGTTAGTAATGAACTTACCTTTTGAACTAGCCACGGCAACATAAGCTTTATCATCTTTATAACGAAATTCTCCCATTAATCCCTGTAGTTTCCTGCTTATATTTCCGAACTCACCGTAATTTTCCTGCAATTCATAATCACCGAACGTTCCTGTAGCATTTGGATGTTTTACCTGGATAAATACTCTGTCTAGCTCATTTAGTTTAGCGGTATTACCTTCAGGCTGAATAGGCGTATTCTGATCGGTTAAGGCAGCAACAACTTCTATATTATTTGAAAGTTTACCTGAAAGCTGCAGACGCAGGCCACTGTTCAAGGAAAAGTCCTTAGTTGTACCAACCGTGAAACCTCGGACAATCGTCCCGCTTTTTTCTACATTACTTCCGAAAATAGATTCCGGAGTAAAAGCATTCTCTTCCTTTTGAACACTTCTGACGGTATCACCGGTTATTTTATTATATCGAAGTACTAAACTTCTTTTCTGATATTCACTTTTAAGACCTAAGTTAATTACTACATAACGTACTATTAGGGTGTCGAATAAAGAGTAAGGGAGATTGGGTGATAATTGAAAAGAAGAAGATTTATAATCCATTTTATAATCCTCTTTATTCAAAACAGAATCTCTTAGCGTAATTGTTTCCGTATTCGGCACTATACCGACTCGTGACAATTTATAATTATTATCAAAATTTATATGTATTGTATCGGTAACAATCGATGAATAATATTTTATTTGTGCCGACAATTTTACTTGCACAATAAAAATTATCGCTAAGACTGCTATAATTTTATACTTAAGGTTCAAAAGAAGATTATATTTTATGAATGCCAAATCTAAATTTACCAGTTTCTTTTATCAAGTCTATAATTAAAAGCATAAAATATTTGCGAAAAGGAGAAAAAATGCTCCTTCAAGGTAAGGAGGAAACCTGAGGCTGGAAATTTTCAGAACAGCATAACCTTCATGTGACCGCAATAAATTACTCAAGTTCAATTTATTTGCTCATGTTGAACATCATTGATTTTAAAAACAATAAAGCTACCAATTACAAAAATAAAAATTATAAATCACTAAAATTGACTTATGTTAATAAGAAACTGTAGTGTTAGATTATTCATATCTCAAAGCCTCAATCGGATCGAGATTTGCTGCTTTATATGCAGGATACGTTCCGAAAACAACTCCGACAATTATACATAATGATAAGCCGATAATAATCCAATCAACCGGAATTGCAGCTTGCGCGTTTAGAGCACTGCCTGCAAGATTTCCAATTCCAATCCCAAGAACAATCCCGACAACTCCGCCCATCAGGCATAATGTGATAGCCTCCATCAGAAATTGAACTAGTATGTTGCTCCTTCTTGCTCCGACTGCTTTTCTAATACCAATTTCGCGGGTTCTTTCCGTAACGGAGACAAGCATAATGTTCATAATACCTACTCCTGCCGCCAAAAGAGCAATAATTGAAATTACCATAGCGCCTATTCTAACACCTCCAGTAATATCGTTAATTTGGGACATGAGAGATTCATTGCTTAATATCTCAAAATCATTATCTTCACCGGGGGGAACCTTCCTAATGGTTCGCATATACCCTATTACAGATTCAATAGTGGCATCATAATCATCTTTGCTGTTTGACATAACCGTAATATCTACGCTTCTTGTCCTTCTTCCATACATGTTCTGAAATGTTGTAATAGGCATAATCAAATAACTGTCCTCACTCTGCCCGAAAAAGCTTGGCATTTTTTCCAATACTCCAATTACTTGAAGCGGTCTTCCGCGAACTGTAACTATTTTTCCAACCGGATCTAAATTCGGGAATAACTTTTCGACAACATCCTTCCCAAGAATACACACATCATTTGAGTACTGGATATCTGTTTCCCTGATTTCTCTTCCACTCTCAACTTTTAAGCTGCTTGTTCTCATTACACCTGTCGTAATTCCTGTAACATAAATATTCGGGTTAGTCTGTTCGCGGTTATATTTAACCACTATTCCCCCTGTGCCTTGATCAGCACCCATATATTTAACATTAGTCATTAATGTTTGTAACTTGTAAAAATCTTCAAGAGTAATATCTTTCCTATTTCTGTATTTAGCCCACGAGCCTGGTCCACCCGTACGAATTGCCGGATATTTTTGCACTTGAAATGTATTTTTACTTAAAAATGAGATCCCGCTCTCAATGCTGTCCTGAAGCATTGTAATAATGGTCATTATTACAATGATCGAAAAAATTCCTACAACTATACCTAGAATTGTCAAGAGTGTTCGGAGCAGGTTTGTTTTTAGAGAGTCGAACGATACAAAAAAGATTTGTTTTAGTTTCATGGAAATGTTCCCCAATAAATATTTCAGCTCCACATGTATATAATAATAATTATAATTTTCATTAAAGGAAAGGAATTTTGATTATGAGTGCGTAAATCCGATTGAGATTTGAATTGTTTAGTGAATATATTGATTCATCGACGGCTTTTTATAAAAATGAATTGATATGTTTAATCCTAATGTAAGCCGGACATTTTATGAAGTATAACTTAAAAGGCGAAAAATCATAAATTGACAATAACCTGGGTTTCCATGAAAAAATATTTCCAAAATTAATGGAAAGCCAGGATAAAGACCGAAACTCCGGAAATTTCTAAAGTGGAAATTACTTTTCCTGATAGCCTAAATTTATTTTTATTTTTTGATACGTCTTATTCATGTCTTAACGCTTCAATAGGATCCATATTTGCGGCTTTATATGCAGGATATGTTCCAAAAACCACTCCTACAATTACGCAGAGTGATAAACCCAGGATTACCCAATCATAAGGTATCGACATTGCGGCATTGAGCATACTCCCCGCAAGGTTACCGATTCCAACTCCAATTACTATACCAATAAAACCGCCAATTAAACATAAAACAACTGCTTCGGCAAGGAACTGCAACAGAATGTTTGATCTTCGTGCACCCACAGCTTTCCTAATCCCAATTTCCCTCGTTCTTTCAGTAACCGATACAAGCATGATGTTCATGATCCCCACACCGGCAGCTAACAAAGCGATTATGGATATCACCATTGCCCCTATTTTTACACCGCTCGTAATATCATTAACTTGTGTTAACAAAGATTCATTGCTGAAAATTTCGAAATCATTTTCTTCACCGGGATCTACCTTTCTTATAGTACGGAAATAACCTATTGCAGATTCTATAGTAGCTTGATAATCTTCCTTACTTTCGGACATGACAGTTATATTAACACTTCGTGAATATTTTCCATACATTGATTGAAATGTGGTTATGGGAATTACCGCGTAGTTATCTCTTGTTTGTCCAAACATTTGCGGCTGTTTTTCCATTATTCCGATTACCTTAAAGGGGTACCTATTGATTCTAATAATTTTCCCGAGAGGATTCATGTTAGTAAACAATACATCAACTATATCCTGCCCTAACAAGCATACGTCATTTGAATATTGAATATCCAGATTTCTAATATCTCTACCGTATGCAATATTCCAATCATTTGTCTTCATTGCCCCCGCAGTGATTCCTGCCAAAGAAATATTTGGATTAGTTTCTTCTTTTCCATATTTAACGATTACACCTGATTGCCATTGTTCTGCTCCTATATATTTCGCACTGGTGAGCATTCCTTTAAGCCTTCGATAATCCTCTAAAGTAAGATCTTTCCTGTTGCGGTATTTTGCCCAGGAACCCGGACCGCCGGTATGCATTGCAGGCCATTTCTGTATCTGAAATGTATTTTTACCAAGCATTGAGAAACCCTCCTCAATGCTGTTTTGGAGAACAGTGATTATTGTCATAATAACAATAATTGAGAAAATACCGACCACAACACCTAGTATCGTCAGAAAAGTTCTTAGCCTGTTTGTTTTTAATGAATTTAATGAAACGAAAAAGACTTGGCTTAATCTCATGTTGTTACTCCCATGTTATTATGCTGAACAAAAGTTATAAACACAACAGTATTTATAATTGTTGAGCATTTTGTACTTGAAAAATACAATTTCTTAGTTAGGGTTTTTCTCTCTCCAGAGAAATCCAGCACGGGATTAAGTATAGGGATTTGAATTAATCATTTAAACTAATGAACCGATAATTTGAAATTACTGTATTGGAAAGTAATCTTTAGCTTTTTTCTTACCCCTCTAAAATAAAAAAGATTTTATCATTAATACTGGCTAAATAGTTATTGTAATAAAAGTCTTATTCATGTCTTAATGCTTCTATAGGATCAAGATTTGCTGCTTTATATGCCGGGTATGTTCCGAAAATTACACCCACCATAATGCACAGAGCAAATCCAATAATTACCCAATTAATGGGTATTGCCATTTGGGCATTCAAATAACTCCCGGCTAAATTACCTACACCCACCCCAAGAATTATTCCTATAAATCCTCCCGTCAAACACAAAATAACAGCTTCTACAAGAAATTGTACGAGGATAGATGATTTTCTTGCGCCAATTGCTTTTCTAACACCAATTTCCCTTGTTCTTTCTGTTACAGATACAAGCATTATATTCATTATTCCAACACCGGCAGCCAACAATGCAATAATGGAAATTACAAGCGCCCCGATTCGAACTCCGCTGGTAATATTATTAATTTGCCCCATTATCGATTCATTGCTGTATATATCAAAGTCATTAGGTTGACCGGCATCTACTTTTCTTATAACTCTCATATAACCGATTGCAGACTCGATTGTTGCATCATATGTATTCGTGTTACTAGACATTACTGTAATGTCAATACTTCTATGCAGTTTTCCGAAAACACTTTGAAATGTTGTTATTGGAATAAGGACATTATTATCTCTGCTTCTTCCGAATAATTGAGGCTGTTTTTCCAGCACCCCGATAACTTTTACTGGATAATTATTTATTTTTATTATTTGTCCTACCGGATTTATACTAGGGAATAATTTATCTACAATATCCTGACCGATGTCGCAAACATCGTTCGAATATTGTACATCCACGCTTCTAATATTTCTACCGTAAGTTGCTACCCAATTGTTCGTTTTCATAGCTTCCGCCGTAATCCCAACTACTGAAATATTCGGATTAGTTTCAGTATTACTATATTTTACAACAACACCTCCCCTATCATCCTGGGCACCTACATATTTAGCCTGCTTCAACATACTTTTTAGTCTATAGTAATCGTCCAAAGTTATGTCTTTTCTATTCCGGTATTTTCGCCATGCTTGATGACCGCCTGTCATAATCGCAGGAAATTTTTGGATTTCGAAAGTATTTTGACCAAGCTGCGAAAATCCGTTCTTAATACTTGTTTGCAGCATCGTAATTATAGTCATAATCACTATTACGGAAAAAATACCTACAACTACACCCAACATTGTTAACAAAGTTCTCAATTTATTACTTTTAACTGACTGAAAAGCAATATTAACGGATTCCTGTATTCTCATTATTCAAACCTCAAAGCTTCAACGGGATCCATCTTAGCAGCCGTATAAGCGGGCGCTAAGCCTGAAATAACACCGGTTAGTAAAGATACACCAATAGCTATTACAACGGCATTATATTGTATCGATGTAGGAATAAATTGGTTTACTAATAAACTGAGCAAAATCGCTGCTATTAAGCCGATAATGCCGCCAACCAGGCATATAGCAGATGACTCGAATAAAAACTGAGCTAGAATAGTTCTTCTTTTTGCTCCGATAGCTTTACGCAGCCCTATTTCCTTAGTCCTTTCTTTAACGGAAACAAACATAATATTCATAATTCCAATTGCACCCACAAAAAGAGATAACCCGGTGATAAATAATCCGGCTATCTGTATAACGCCTACTCTTTTATTATAAGCATCAATCAGCGCTTCCTGCTGATTTATTCCAAAATCGTCCTTATCATTATAAGCTAGTCCTCTAACCTTTCTCATAATTCCTTCCGCTTCCGCTTTGGTATCTGCTACCATTGCAGGGCCTGCAGCACGGACATTTATAGAAATGCTCCTCATTCTATGACCTGCAAAATATTTAAATACAGTGCCTAACGGGACATATACTCGTTGATCGGGATTAAAGCTTCCTAAAAGGAAACTGCCTTGTTTATCAAGGACCCCGATAACTTTAAAATTTATATTTCCTACTTTAACATATTTATCCAATGCATCTTTGTGCGGGAATAAATCTTCAGCTACCTGGTAGCCCAATACACAAACCTCACGTGCACTTTTACTTTCAATTTCGGAATAGAATCGACCTTGAGAGAATGTGAAATTCGTTGTTTTCACATAGTCACCGTCCGAACCGTTAACAAACACGTTGTCAACCGTTTTTTGTTTATACTTTATTGTTTGTCGAGTATCTAGCGATGGTGCAACAGCTACCGGCGATTTAGCTAACGCTTTGAACTTCCTATAATCATCCATTGTTATGTTTCGACGATTTCTCATTTCCCACCAGGGAACATTTGAAAACCAGGTCCACTTATCTATATATAAAACGTCGGAACCCATCGCGCTGATTCCTTTTTGAAAGGAGTTATCTATCCCCTTAATTGCCGTAGTCATCAGAACGACAACAGTTATACCAATAAATATTCCGAGCATTGTTAAAGCAGACCTAACTTTGTTTGCTTTAATTGCCCTTAAAGCAATAAACATACTCTCTTTAAATTCAAAAGATAAAAGCGCAAATCTCGACATAATTTATTCCAAGCTTTTATAAATTTTAATTATTATTTAATTAACTTCCGCACGAGCTTTCGGAATATACCTATTAACCACCGGCGAATCCGATTCAATTAAACCATCTTTTATTCTTAAAACACGAGCAGCATGTTCGGCAATATATTCTTCATGTGTTACAAGAATGATAGTATTACCTTTTTCATATATCACATTAAAGAGCATCATAATTTCTTCACCTGTTTTTGAATCAAGATTACCGGTTGGTTCATCAGCTAGAATTATCGAAGGTCTTGTTACTATGGCACGAGCCACGGCAACCCTTTGCCTCTGACCACCGGAAAGTTCGTTAGGTTTATGATGCATCCTGTCCTTCAAACCAACATCTGATAAAGCCTCTTCGGCTCTTTCCTTGCGTTCGGCTGAAGAAACGCCCGCATATATCAGAGGTAATTCAACATTATGAAGAGCATCTGATCTGGATAAAAGATTAAATGTTTGAAACACAAAACCGATTTCTCGATTTCTTATTTGTGCAAGTTGATTGTCGGTCATTTGACTTACGCTCTTGGAGTTAAATTCATATTTCCCAGAAGTAGGTGTATCCAAACAACCAAGCATATTCATTAATGTTGATTTTCCAGAGCCGGAAGGTCCCATGATTGCCACATATTCATTTTTATCTATTCTTAATGAAACATCTCTCAATGCATGCACTTCTTCAGTACCGACCTGATAAATTTTAGCTATGTGTTCGATATTGATAATGTTCATCTTTAATTCCAATTTTATTTTTTATTTAATGCCACAATATTCATTTTTTTCTCTACTCTTACATTAGATCCGTCCTGCAATTCTCTAGAGATAGCTCTATACGGCCCCGTAACAATTTCTTGGTCGACTTTTAATCCGCTCTTTATTTCAATATAATTATCATCACTGATACCTGTTGTGACATCAACACTTTTTACTTTCCCGCTATTTACCACAAAAACTACTTCTCTTAGCTTATTAGAATTATCTTTTTTCTTGTTCGCTGTCTGAGAATTCTCATCTTCCCCGGTCGTAGGCTTTTTATTAATATCACGTGCGGTAACACTCTGAATGGGTACACTAAGAACATTCTCTCTAGTTTCGGTTTGAATATTTGCATTACACGACATGCCCGGCCTGTAATCAGGATTAAATTTCACGAATTTTAATTTTACTTCAAAATTAACAACTTGTTCCTGAGTTCCGGTTGCTGAAGTAATAGCACTGTTTCCGATTTGCGTTACAACAGCTTTGAATACTTTATCTCCGAATGCATCAATCTTAACATTTGCAGTATCATTTTGTTTCACTAATACAACATCGTTTTCGTCAACATCTACAACTGCTTCCATACTCTTGAGATCGGAAACAGTCATTAAATTTGTACCCTGGCTAAATCCGCTTCCTAAAACACGCTCGCCAAGTTCAACATTTAATTTAGTTACTATTCCGGTCATTGGGGAAGTAATAACGGTTTTACTCAATTGATCCACCTGTTGGCTAAGTTGAGCTTTGGAGGTCATTACCTGTGCTTCGGCACCTTCGTATGCTGCTTGTGCACTTAAATAACTGCTTTTAGCTGATTCCAATTCAGAATCACTTGATAATTTTTTTGCATGCAGTTCACTAATTCTATTAAAATTAGACGTTAATTTATCGAGATCGGCTTTTTTCATTGCTAAATTTGCTTCCGCTGATTTTAAATTAGCTTCTGCCTGATCACGCTGGGCAATGTATGCGTCCTGCTTAATTTTTATCAGCAGATCACCTTTCTTTACATTATCTCCTTCCTTTACCGGTAATTCTACAATTTCGCCGGTTACTTCAGGAGTTATTTGTACTTTGTACTTAGGATCTAAATTTCCCGTACCTGTAACAGTTTGAGTAATGTTTCTTTTAGAAACTTTTTCTATTTGAACAGGGATGATATCTTCTTTACTACCACCAAGAATAGCAATTAATACTAGTATTATTACTAAACCACCCAATCCTCCGAAAATAAATAATTTCTTTTTCGACTTTTTAGGTTTACCATTTGCCATGGAATTATTCTCCTCTTAACTTAATTAAATTTTATTCGTATTGTTTATAGTTTAATACTCCGAGATAATATTTCAGTTGTTGGCTAAGCACTATAAAATTATATTCAGTATTAATTAATGTGGTTCTTGCATTCAAATAATTCGAATTTGCAATCAGTACATCTAATAAAGTACCGGAACCCAAATTATATTTTTCCTGTGCAACCTTTCTATTCTCTGTAGCAGCTTTAATATTTCTTTTGCTTACTTCCAGATTTTTTTCACTTGCCTGAAGATCCAAATATGTTTTCTGAATACTCTGTGAAACCTGGCGTTTCAAATCATCAAGGTCAACCTTTGCATTTTCAACATTTACTTTTGCCAGTTCCACCCGGTTTTCTACCGAAAAACCCGAAAAGATTGGAATTCTTAAAGATAAGCTGGCAAAATAAGTTTTTGATTTATTTAAATCTGCCCATGAAAACTTATTTCCCCTGAGGTTGTAACTAAAGTTACCGTTTATAGAAGGTAAATTTCCTGCCCAGGCCATTGTAACTCCGTCCTTGGCACTTTCAACACTCAAATTGGCGCTTTGCACATCAAATCTATGCTGCAGTGCCTGATTAACTAATACTGTTAAGTTACTATAATCTTCGGATAATTTTTCCTGGAGAATCTGATTATCCTTTTCGGTTAAGGTATCGGTATATGTATAATTTCCTAAGACATTCAAACCCAAATAATATAATAAATTGCTTTTGGAAGTTTCTACGCTGTTTTGTGCCTGAATCAACGCTAATTCTGCGTTACCTTCTTGTACCTGTTGTGAGTATACATCCGCCAAAGTTACCGCACCAAGTTTATTTCTTTCAACAATTGTTTCCAGGTTTTTCTTATTCCACTTCACATCTTCTTCTTTTACCTTTAATAATTGTTGTGAATTTACAACAGCGTAATAAAGATTTATTGTTTGGAACACAATAGTTTGTTTTTGACGTTCCAAACCTAACTGCCCAGATTCAAGATTCTCTTTACTCTGGGATAAGTTTGCGAACATGGATAATCCGTCAAATAAAGTCCATGAAGAATTTACGCTTGCGCCATAATTCCTGCTCTCATTGATAGTCTTTGAAATCGGAATTGTTACACCTTGAAAGTTATAACTTCCACCCTCATCCTGAACAGATCTCTGCCAGTTCCAACTAGCACCCAAACTCAAATTGGGTAAGAAATTTCCGTAGGCAGATTTAACATTCGACTTTAAAGAATTCATACTGTTTTCATTCTTTTGAAGTGTGGTGTTCCGCTGCATAGCAATATTTATTGCTTCTTCAAGGGTCAATTTTTTCTGACCAAAGGTTACAAATGTAAAAGTTAAAATGCATATAACACTTAAGAAGGTACGCATTATCTACTCCCGTATATTGATTATAAATTCCTTTGACTATTTGCTATTAGACAAACTCTAATTGTAAAAAGTTACTTTTCTTTATAATATCTTTTTGTCGTAAGCTATTTGCTTTTTTATTCAAATACCGATACAAAAATATATAAATTAGTACCCGCTTTATTTATTACTTTATGAACGGTCGAATAATTATATGTACGGTAAATAATTAGTATAAATATTGTGGATTCCCCAAACTAGAATTGTTTATTTCTATTAAAATATAAAAAATTAAAATTTTTACAACTAGTTATAAACATGTTATTTAGCAAATTTATTTACAAAAATGATTTTTCCCCGTTTAAAAATATCCTAAAGATTTGTCATTTTGAGAGATAATTACGTCTTTTTAAAGAAGTGTAATTTTCAAGGATTCGATACGAAAATAAATCAATCAACATATCTGTCTTTTATTTCTAAAAGATACCGGTAAGCTTCTTCATAATTATTCCCTATTTTACCGTCTAGAATCGCATCTTCTATTGCAGATTTTATCTCCCCCACTTTTTTAGAAGGTTTAAGATTACAAATTTGCATTATTTCGTCTCCTCTCACCGGAGATTGGAAGGATCTCAGTTTATCTTTTTCTTCAACCTCCCAAACCCTATTCATAACCCTTTCATAATTATTCAAATATTTTTTAACTTTTTTAATGTTCTTACTAGTTATATCTGCTCGGCAGAGAGTTATTAAATCTTCCAGATCTTCACCCGCAGCTACTATTAATCTTCGTATAGCTGCATCAGTCACCTCTTCATTTGCCAAAGCTATAGGCCGCAGGTGTAAGCGCACCAACTTTGTCACATAATCCAGTTTATGATAAGGTAGTTTCATTCTTTTAAAAATACTTCTCATCATCCTGGCACCGAGATCTTCGTGACCGTGAAATGTCCAGCCGGTTCCCTCGATAAATTTTTTAGTTTGAGGCTTTGCGATATCGTGGACTAATGCAGTAAATCTTAACCACACATTACTTGTGGTTTTTGAAATATTATCGACGACTTCACAAGTATGCAAAAAAACATCTTTATGATGATAATCTTTACGCTGTTCCACGCCCGAGAGGTTTGCAACCTCCGGAAATATTACCGATAAAACTCCTGAGAAAAAAAGTAATTTAAATCCAACTGATGGCTTCGGAGAGGCAAGTATCTTGAAAAATTCATCGGTTATCCTTTCTTGTGATAAAATGTTTAAACGCTCGTTAAGTTCCTCTGCTGCTAGGTTTATCTTTTCATCAACTTCAAAATTCAGTTGAGAAGCAAATCTATATGCCCGCATAATTCTCAACGGATCATCATCAAATGTTTTTAGGGGTTCCAAAGGAGTTTTGATAATCTTATTTTTTATGTCGTTTAATCCGTCATATTTATCAATTAATTCTCCGTAACTTTCTTCATTTAAAGAAACGGCTAAAGTATTAATGGTAAAATCTCTTCTTTTAATATCATCCTCAAAAGAACCTTCACTGACTTCGGGTTTCCTACTATCCCTGCTGTACGATTCCTTTCTTGCTCCCACGAATTCAAGGTCAATATCATGATAGCGGAAATGGGCGGTACCAAAATTTTTATAAACGGAAACATTTTTAATTTTTAACTCTTCAGCATATTCGGACGCAAATTTGGTTCCACTGCCAATTACTAAAAAATCAATTTCGTTTCTTTCACGCTCCAGAACCATATCACGAACAAAACCGCCAACTATATATACCTCCAGATTATTTTTTTTGGCAATCGTTGAAGCTATTTTTAAAAAAGGATATTCTGCTAATTTAGTTTTAAAATTCATATTACTTTTCAAATATTTAACTCATAAAGATAAACATTAGTCAATTAATACATTTCCGTAACTCGTCATACATCTGTATAAAATTATTAGTCTTTATGCAGAAAGCATTTTTATGTAAAATATGGTTTTTCAATGTAATGTTCATCAAGATAATCTTAGGGATTTTAATTTGCATAACCAGCCACGATTTAGCGCTGTTATGGGACTGGCCTTCCAGAGTCATGGATTTGTATATTTAAATATTTCTATAAAATAATTGTTTACATTTCCAAATAAATCTTCCCAATTTAGTGCTTTGAATAATTAATGGAGCCTCAGCAAAATAAATATTTTACTCAACTGCCATTTCAGCTTAAAGGAAAATTCTCACAATTATAAAATATATGCACCATAGACGCATAGACCTCAGTCGATGATTCCCCCGACATGGCAGATAAACTATTTTGCATAAAAACTAATTTAAACTCTGCTTTTGAAATTTCCTGAAACGGAATTCACTAAGAACCCGGCTCGCATTACTATTTAACCATTCAATTATTTCATAATTATTAGCTAAAATTTCATCAAAATTTTTATCGCCTGAATAATTTATCGCAAGCGCCGCAATTTTTTGAGCTCTTTTGAAGTCCAGTTTTTCTACCATATACTGAGATAGCTTAAACATTGCATAGCTCCCGGCATAATCGTTCACTTTGAAATCGCTATAATAATTCTTCACAAAAATTGAATATTCTCCGTGTAGCATCTCCCAAAGGTTGATTGCAGCAGGAAGTGCATAATAATTAAACCCGGTTGAATCTAATTGGCTAAGTATAATAAACTTATTAAAATCATTACTTTTTAAATAAATTTGTAAAAGTGAATCTTTATATGATAAATTCAATCTCAAATTGGATAAATTATAAAGAGTTCTGTTTGGATTTTGTTCCACAATTTTATGATAGATTGAATCGGCTTTAACTTTTTTATCGCTTGCAGCAAAAATATCAGCTAGGCGAAATTCAATATTATAATAATAAGCGGAACTTTTATAATCGCTAATTTTACTTTGCAATAAATCTATTGCGTTTTTGCGCTGATTTAGTTTTTCCAGGGAACTTGCCATCCCGATCAATGCAGAATAATTATTTGTAGTTTTTAATATCTCCGTGAACATGTTTTTTGCTTTTATAAAATCTTTTTGAGAATATTCATCCCATGCATTGGATAGTTTCGATGCCACGTAACGAGGACATACTTTATAAAAGATTGACTTCCTCCCGAAGTAGTAATAAGCTTCATCGTTTTTACCGGTTACATTGATACTGTCCAATTTAACAAAAAAATCCGTTGATAGTTGTTTTATTGTCCTGCCGTAAACTTTTTGAAAATTAATATCTGCATATAACTCTTTAAACTTTTCGATCCCGTATTCTCGAATCAGAAATTGTGTAAAGGCACCGGCATAAATATATGAAAGCGATGAAGTTTGACCGAAAAAATTAAAACCAGAATATAAATTTTGTAAAGAAACCTTAAAACCGTATTTATATGCTAGAGCAGCCATGTAGTCTATTGTATTATCATTATAAATCGGATCGGCTGCCATGGCAATTCCTTCGATTAATGAAGGATTTAAATTTTTTGCTACTTTAAAAATACCTTTACCAAACTTTACGGAAAAGACATGTGCCATTTCATGTTTTAAGGTTGTGTTATAGTCATCGTATGTTATATAGGTTGCATATTGCCACGGTTTTGCAACATCTGCATTTCTGGAACCGAACAATTTTCCCTTCTGCTCCGAGTTCAGGAATATATAGGAATTTATTTTTCTTGTTAAATCATATTTAAAAAACCCTTTCAATTTCGAATAGTAATATTCGTGGTACAATGAAATTACTTTAGTTAATTTCTTATCTAACCCGGAAGGATAGTGGATTATAAAATGAGGTGTTTCCACTTCTTCATTTAATACGGAATTTAACTTGTTAAATGTAGTTGAATATCCCAGCATAGGTGAAAAATAAATGAATAAAACCGCAATGATCAGTACGAAAATAAATAGAATATTTTTATGAATTTTCTTCTTAGATAAAATTATAAATAAAGAATACGCTGCGATTGTTCCAAAGAATAAGAGATTGAGGATTCTGTATCCAACCAATTTAAAACTAATATTGATTGCTACATCATAAATAGTCCCCGGATAATAACCGAATATAGGATTAAAGAAATATACCTGTGGATTAAAATAAAATTCAAAAAGTGGAATAGATAAAATTAACAAATAAAGAATTACAAAGGACAATATTCTAAAATGATTTACAAAAACAATGCATATTAAACCTAAACCAATTCCGATAACAATTGACGGAAATGTAAGTATAACATAGAATAACACTCCGTCTTTTAATGGACAGCTCGAAGTATAAATTGAATGACTAACAGAAATGACAGCAGGAATCAGCAAGAATAATGCTCCCGTTATAGGGAGATTTATCTTTATTGATTTAAAGTTTAAGACTGTAGCAGATTCTTTTTTTAATAATTGTATCACGTAAATTCCACTTAGCAGCACGAGCAGCATGGAATTGATAGCGGAGAATTCAAATCCAAAAATATTAGTCAGTGGAAAAGTTAAAAGGATTAGATTGATAATTATTATTGAGGCTGCATAAATGGCTATTGAATTTTTAGCAAATAATATTTTTTTTATAAAATTCACGATTAAAATTCGAATCCCTCAACTCGCCGGATATCAGCGCCGAGTTTTTGTAATTTTTCCTCTATTCTCTGATATCCTCTGTCAAGGTGATAAACTCTGAGAACTTCGGTAACACCTTCGGCAGCCAAACCTGCTAGTACAAGACTAGCACTAGCTCTTAAATCTGTGGACATTACCTTTGCTCCCCGCAATTTTTTGACTCCTCGAATTACGGCAGAATTTTCATTAACGGTAATATCTGCTCCCAATCTCATCAACTCCGGAACGTGTTTGAAGCGGTCAGTATAAATATTATCGGTAACTGTTGAGACACCGTCCGCTAAAGACATATATGCTGTCCATTGCGCCTGCATATCAGTCGGAAAACCTGGGAAAATAGATGTAACCACATCACACGCATTAATGTTATTTATGACATTAGCTAAACTAATTATATTATTATTATTGCTAATTTTATGGCCGCTATCCTCAAGTTTTGATAATATGGTTTCCATATAATTAGGAGAAATATTTTTGATACTTATACTCCCCCCAGTAATCGCGGCTGCGATCATTAGAGTACCTGCTTCAATTCTGTCAGGAATGGTTTCCATTTCAACCGGCTTTAACTCATTTACTCCTTCAATAACTAACGAAGATGTTCCGACTCCTTCTATTCTTGCTCCCATTTTCTTTAGAAAAGTTACTAGGTTAGTTATTTCAGGCTCCATCGCAGCATTATTAATTATTGTGGTTCCCTTTGCTAAAACGGCTGCCATTAAAATATTGCCTGTAGCACCGACAGAAGAAACATCAAAGGTTATTTTGGCGCCTTTAAGTTTGTCAGCTTTTGCAATTATGTATCCTTCGACCAAGTCAATTTCTGCACCCATTTTTTTTAGACCCTCTATATGTAAATTTATGGGTCTCGGGCCCCAGGCACAACCTCCGGGCAAGGATACCTTTGCTTTACCATACCGTGTCAGCAATGGTCCAAGTACATAAACCGAAGCACGCATTTTTTTTACATGTTCGTAAGGAGCATCCTGACTTGTGATATTTTTTGTATTTAATGTTAAGACATGATTTTCAAATGTTATTTCCACTCCCAAATGATTCAATAATTTTATCATTGTATAAATATCATTTAGTTCGGGAGTATTTTTTAAAATGGAAGTCCCGTTAGTAAGTAATGTTGCGGGCATAAGGGCTAAAGAAGCATTCTTTGCGCCGCTGATTTCCACTTCTCCGGAAAGTTTCTTACCACCTGTTATTATAAATTTGTCCAATGTTTCCTCTTCAACGAAAAATCTTTCTATTAAAACGAATAGTAATAATTTTGGGAAGCTAAATTAAATATTAAGCCATGGAAAATCAATTTATCTTTGATCTGTTAGTAAGGATAATTCCGTTGTAACCCACAATAAATATCTTGTTCGAAGATGTTACTGCAATACCTGTTAGCTCCGTATAATTTCCACTGCTTGTTGAAAGCCATGATTTCCCACGATCGTCCGATATCAAGATATTACCTTTGCTGGTTAAAATTATCCCATCATTTTTATTAATCATTTTTACCGAATAAAATCCCGAAACAGATTTTTCAGGAATAACATCCCATGATAAACCGGCATCATTCGTTCGTAAAATAGTACCGTTTCCCCCTACAATAATCCCTTCCTTTTCATCACTAAAGCTTATTCCTCTCAAATATTGATGAGTTGGTTGTTTTAATTGGTTCCAGGAATTTCCGCCGTCTGTTGTTCTAAGAATCGTCCCGTCCCATCCGGTTATGAAACCTACAAAATTATTTATAAATAGTATGTTGTATAATAAATTAATTGAAGGTGAAGAAATCTTATGCCATGTATTTCCATCGTCAACGGTCTTTAAGATTATCCCGTTATTACCAACTATAAATCCGGTATGATGATCTTTTAAAAATGAAATGCCGAAGAGTGCCTGCCGAACTCCCACGTCTAATTTTTCCCATGATCGTCCGGTGTCGGGCGTAATTAATACTGTTCCATTTGACCCTAGTAAAAATCCCTTTCGAGGATTATCAAAATTAACTTTGTACAAATTAATCGATACAGAATCAATTAAAACATTCCAATGAGAACCGCCGTCTTCTGTTTTAATTACCGCACCTTGATTTCCGCAAATAAAACCTATCTTGTTATTTATAAATGCAACAGAATTTAGATTATTGGGAAGTGGTGCTGGTAGTTGTTCCCAATTTGATTTTAGATGATAGGAAGGATTCGATTGGTAACTGTTCTCCTTCGAATTGTTTTTAAAAAAATACGAACTACCGTTATTCCAATAATGAGATACGACATTAAAAACGAAATAAGATAAAACACCCAGTAAACAAATAACGACGAAAGTAACAAAATAAAACTTAAGCTTATTATGCAGATTACTATTTACGGAATCATTTCCCTTTGTTTTTTTACGTATTTTTTCCTTCTCGGCTTTAGAGGTTAACTTCAAAAATAAACTATCCACGTCAGCTAATAATTCTTCACAAGAGTGATATCTTTTCGCTAAAGATTTAGCTAACGATTTACTGATTATCTCATTTACTTCAGAAGGAATCCCTGGTATAATTGATGAAATTTTAGGTGGTGTTTTTTTTAGGTGCGCCTCCATTATCTCAAAATCTGTCCCATGGTTGAACGGCGTTAAACCAACCAGCATTTCATAAAAGGTAATCCCTATCGAGTAAATATCACTTTGGTTTGTTGGAACCAGTGCCTTAATTTGCTCCGGGCTCATATAGAGCAAAGTACCGATTTTTGTACCTGTTCTTGTCAAATTCTGTTGCTCATGCAAGGATTTGGAAATTCCGAAATCCATAATCTTGACTGTACCTTCTTGATTTATTATGATGTTCGAAGGTTTGATATCTCTGTGGACAAAACCCATAGCATGAGCGTACCCGGCACCTTTAAGTATCTGTTGAAGTACATAAAGCGCATCATAAAGATCGAGCCGTCCTAATCTTTGTATCATATGTTCCAGGGTCTCACCGTTAACATATTCCATTGCGATACCTAAGGTGCCTCCACCCTCCGTAAAACCATAAATAGGAACAATATTGGGATGTGTTAGTTTTGCCTGGTTACGGGCTTCAGCTTTAAAACGTGCTATAAATCGTGGATTATTGAGGGCCTGTGAGTTTAAAATTTTGAGTGCAATGTATCTTTCCAATTTAAGGTCGAACGCTTTATATACTATCCCCATTCCGCCTTCGCCCAGAATTTCAGTAACTTTGAAATTTTCAATCTTTTTACCAATCATCGAATCAATCTTTTTGAATTAGGACGAATGAATAATTGTCCGGCGCTCCTCTATATTCTATTAGTTCAGACAATTCTTTTTTGACCACATTGAAATCCCTATTAATAATTATCTTTTCTAATTCTTCATCTTGTACCACACCCGAAACACCATCTGTACATAAGAGAAATACAATGGATTCGTTACTGCTGAGTTTAATTTTGCTGATGTCCACGTCTAACGTGTTATCATCTCCGAGCGCTCTCATAATAATATTTTTATTCGGGTGATTCTCGGCTTCTTTTAAAGTCAGATATCCTTCATCAACTAATTTTTGAACAAGAGAATGATCTTTCGTAACTTGTTTAAATTTACTGTTTTTGTATGAGTATATCCTGGAATCACCTACATGTCCCCAATAAGCAGTATTCTCCTTTAGGAATAATACTTCGGCCGTGGTTGCCATACCTTTTAATTCAAAATCAATCGCTCCTTTAGCAAGGACTTTATCATTTGCTTCTATTATTGCAAGCCTTATTCTTTCAAGATAATTTAGTTCTATCCTCTCGATAAAAAAAGAATAAATTGTATCTACTGCTAATTTTGAAGCTACCTCACCAGCCTTGTTACCACCAAGACCGTCACAGACAATTGACAAAAGTCCATTCTCACATTCAAATACACCAATGGCATCTTCATTGTCATCCCTTTTTAATCCGGTGTTCGAAACTGACGTATATTTAAATTGCATCTATGCCTTGAGAAATTATACTAACTTCAGTAAAGTTATTAACTTACAAAGATATGATTTGTATTAATCAAATACAATCTGTTTTTAATTTTTCTCGCTCTAAAACTATATAAAATAATCAAATAATATTAGGATCACTATGCTTAGATCGGCCTTAACAATAATTTTTAAAAATCTGTTTTTATTAAGCTTAAAATTTTATATTCATCTTTTAATTATATAAAAATATTTTACCAATCTCTCCTGCAAAATTATTTATATGATTTGGGAATAGTTATTCTATTTCTGTAAGAGTTGAATTATTAAAAATCTGTGAAAATCACTCGAATCTGTGTGATCAGTGTCCTATAAAAGAAATTTCTTTTCGGACAGACCCGATTAAAAATGCTAATTCAAAGGTAATAAACTCGGTTGTTGAACTTGCTATAAATCTAAGTTAGCCGTTAAAATACTAGCTAACCAATTCCGGAGATATGTAAATACTCATATAAATATATTTTAATTAATTTGACTTCGACATACTATAAAAATTAAATTCTGTATCCAAACTCATTGCTATATATAGAAGATTATATTAGTTTTACTTCGATTATATTTGCAAAATTTTTATGAATGTTCAATCGGTAACTCAGGCATCTTTTTTTTGTAAATTTTATTATTTTTAACAATAAAAATGAGTTAGAGCTTTTAGTTTAATTAATAATAACTAATTCATGTTACTCAAAATTATCATTCTGAACGAAGTGAGACATCTCATGGTTTACGAATAGTACAATTGTGATAATTCCTTTCCGCCTTGGGCGGATCAATATTATAATAGATATTATTTTTTTAACAGAATCAGCTTAGTTTAACTTTAGTTCTTTTTTATAATAAATGCCATAATCATCTTTCACAAAACGTTTCGGGGGATACTATGATAAAACTGAATCATTTAGATTACTACCGCCTCCCATGGAATCTTACTGATAATTCAATTTCCTGGCTCGAACCTACCGCAAAATGTAACCTTTCTTGCGATGGTTGTTATCGACAAAATGAGAATAACCATAAATCAATTCAAACAATAAAAGAAGAACTGGATACGTTCACAAGATTGAGAAAAGTAGATGGAATTTCCATTGCCGGAGGGGACCCATTACTGCATCCGGATATTCTTGAAATTGTTAAAGATGTAAAATCAAGAGGTTTAAAACCAATCATAAATACCAATGGTTTGGCTCTTACAACTGAGTTACTTCAGGAACTTAAGAAAGCAGGTGTTTTTGGTTTTACATTCCACGTTGATAGTAAACAAAATAGACCGGGATGGAAAAATAAAAACGAAGTTGAATTAAATGAATTAAGGTATCACTATGCCAGAATGGTTGCCGACGCGGGAAACATTTCATGTGCATTTAATTCTACCGTCTATGAGGATACAATGCAGTATGTGCCTGAACTTGTTAAATGGGCACAAAAAAATATTGATATAGTCCAGGTAATGGTTTTCATTCTTTACCGTGCCGTAAATAATGGCAAAGTAGATTTTTATCTTGGCCCAAAAAAAATAGATATGTCTTCATTGGTTTATAATGAAGAGCCGGAAGAACGGACGGATATAAAGGCTGAGGAAATTTGGGAAATGATAAAAAATGAAAATCCTGATTTCGATAGCTGTGCATATCTGAACGGTTCAGAAAAACCTGATTCATTCAAGTGGCTTTTACACGGAAGACTTGGTACAAAGAAAAAGATTTACGGCTATATGGGTAATAAAGCAATTGAGATTGTTCAAGTATTTCATCATCTTCTATTTAATAAATATCTGGCTTACGCCTCACCAAAAATGACCAGGAAAGGCAAGTCTATGATGCCGCTGGGAATTTTTGATAAAAAGATCCGAAAAGTTTTCATAAATTTCTTTAAGAATCCTTTGAATATTTTTAGAAGATTATACTATCAGTCAATAATGATAATTCAGCCTGTAGATTTTCTGGAAGATGGAAGACAAAATATGTGTGATGGATGCCCCGATATAACAGTATGGAATGGAAAACTCGTTTGGTCCTGCCGGATGGAGGAACAATTAAAATACGGGCATAATGTTCGCACATACCCAAAAGATTTCATGCATGATAATTAGTCTATTAAGCATTCGCTAAGAATAATGCCGGGAAGTTTTGCGCTTCCCGGACTAATTAATTTTTCCCTTATACATTAAAGCTAATTTAAAATAAATATTTTTTGGTATTGTAATTTTGACCCCAAAAAGAGATATCAAAATTCTGAAAGATTTGGACTTTATGCACACGAGTCTCAGTCGATGACTCCTTTGAAATAACGGTTAGGTTTTTTATAGAAAATTTGTACATTATTATTCATTTGATTTTAACTATAACCTTCCCTTTTGTTTTACCGGATTGAAAAGCTTTTAATGCTGTAATCAATTCACCAAAATTATAAACTGATCCGATATAAGGTTTATCTAAATTCATTTCTTCAATTTTAGTTAACATATCGCTCAGCAATTCCACCCGGTCGTAAAGCCAAATTAGATTGAATCCGGTTATTGATTTATTTGATTTTATTAATGTCAATGTATCGTAAACAGGCCGATTCAAATAATGAAACAATAATTTGAAATAATTAGGTCTGTTCCCGCGTGAAGAATAACTCGATAGTCCATAAGCTACCATTTTTCCGGTGGTTTTTAATAATTCAAAACTTGCTAATTGAATCCTGCCGCCGACAGCATCCAACACCAAATCAAGTTCCCTGCCGTTCAATTTCTTCTTCAATTCTGCTTTAAATTTTTTACCCCTTACTATTATTTCATCATATCCTTCGGATTTTAATAAGTCAATTTTTGAAGTATCCCCAACCGTTCTGATTGTAAAGGCGAAAAACTTTTTTGCTATACGTTCTGCATAAATACCAACACCTCCTGCAGCACTATGAATTAATACGGTTTGATTAGCAGAAATATTTCCCAGATGCACCAATGCATAATAGGCTGTTAATGCCTGCACAATGAAACCAGCACCTTGTTTAAAAGACCAATCCTCAGGTAATCTGATTAGATACCTTTCATCTAAATTAAGGTGTGTGGCAAAGGAACCAAATTTTATAACCCCAATTACCGGATCATTTATTTGAAAATTTGATACATAAACACCTCTAGCCCTGATATATCCCGAAAACTCTAGCCCCGGGATAAAATCCCTTGAAGGCGCCGCCCGGTATAGCCCCTTTATTGTAAAGAGGTTGGCAAAATTTAACCCGATAGCTTTTATCTCCACACAAACTTCATAATCGCCGGGAGGGTCTAATTCTTCTTTAACAAGTTTTAAGTTATTTAATGAGCCTGCTTTTCTCAGGCGATAGCAAAGTCTCTCCATTTTTAACTCTTTCTTATAAAGTCAGTAGTCATTCAGATAACATGATAAAATAAAATGCATATTGTATCATTTTAAACTTGTAACTAAGATATTCGAAAATATACGGTAGAAAGGTTTTTCTTAATTCTTATAAAAAATATTAAATTTATTACACGTAAATATTTATACTAAATACATCAGCCTGGATCCGGGATTTAACCTTCCCGCTTTCTAACAAATCGTTGAATATTTTACCAATTCACAACAATGTAATGTTAGCAAGTTCACTTTTAAGAATTATATATCTGTACAAATTAAATGATTTGATAGATAACCCGGACAACCGTGGGACAGACAAGATTCTTATCTACTTGTCATCTGTTAATCTTTGTTTTAAACTGTAAAAAGCTTATTTTTAGAGTTCTATTTTTCAAAAATTTCTCGAATAATTTATTAAAATCACGATTAAGATATATTTAAATAAAAAAAAGAAAAGTTAGATTTAAGTAAAATACCGCGAGAATGGCGGAATTGGTAGACGCGCTAGACTTAGGATCTAGTACCGTAAGGTGTCGGGGTTCGAGTCCCCGTTCTCGCACTTATCAAATTCAATAATTTATACTATATATAATTATTAAAGAGAAGAGGTTAGTTTGGATTATAAGATTAATGATCTTTCCGTCTCGGAGAAGGAAGTTGAAGTTACATATGCTTATGAAGAAATAAAATCAGACATTGAAAGTGAAGTAAAAAAGCAAGTAAAAAAAATACAGATCCCGGGATTCAGAAAAGGAAAAGTTCCTATTTCAATAATAAAAAAGATGTATGGCGACGCTTTAGAATATGAAGCTTCTGAACAAATAGCTAACAACAGATTCTGGGAACTGGCTAACGAACAACATCTGCATCCAATCGGAAAGCCTTCTCTTACCGATATAAAATTCAAACCCGGTGAAGACTTTTCATTTAAAGTAAAATATGAAGTAATGCCGAAAATTGAGGTTACTAATTATACGGGATTGGATATTGAAATTCCTGATTTCAAAGTCACGGATAAAGAAGTTGAAAAAGATATCGAATATATATTAAAATCTAATCGTACAACTGAACCTTCCGATGTTATAGGTGATGATATCAATTACATAATTGATGTTGAAATTGTTCGTGTCGATGACAAAGGTGAAATATTTGAAAATTCCAAACCTGAGAAACTGCAAATTGATTTTACAAATGAGGGAATTCAACCCGAAATAGTAAAAAATGCAAAAGGTAAGAAAGTAGGAGAATATTTTAATTTTTCTTTTAAAGATGAAAAAACTAATAAAACAGAAGTCGGGAATGAGGAAAAAGTTCAGGAAATTTATAATTACAAAGCCGAAGTTAAAGACATAAAAAAAATTATTCCGGCTGAATTAACCGAAGAACTGATAAAAAAGGTTACCAAAGGAAAAGTTTCCACCGAAGAGGATTTACGAAAAGAAATCCAAAACGATATTCAGCATTATTATGATCACCGGATAGATGATTTAACAAAAGATAAGCTGCTAACCACAATAGTTAAGCATAACGAATTTCCTCCTCCTTCAACGCTGGTTCAAAATGTACTTGATGATTTTGTTAAACGGGAAGAAGAAGAAGCAAAGAAACAGGGATATAATAGTATTGACAAAGTTGAAGCAGCTGATAGGTTAAAAAATGTCGCCGAACTTGAAGTGAAATGGTTCGTAATTAAGAATGCCATCCAGGAAAAAGAAGAGTTAAAAGTTACGGATGACGACCTTAAAGAAATAGCTGAAAAGGAAACAAAAGAAACCGGTATTGCAATTGATAAGCTAATAAACTATTATAAATCTTCAAATTATGCTGATAAGTTAATAGACAAAAAATTGTTTAACTTCTTGAATGAAAACAATAATATCAAAAAAGTAAATCCGGAAGAACTTACTAAAAAAGAAACCGAGGAAACTAATGATAAAAAATAATGAGATTTACAACCAGCTTGTTCCTTATGTAATCGAACAAACCGGTCGCGGTGAACGGGGTATGGATATTTTTTCTCGCCTATTAAGAGAAAGAATAATATTTATCGGTACTGCTATAGATGATCATATAGCAAGCTTAACTATTGCTCAATTAATCTTTCTTGAGGCAGAAGATTCCGATAAAGATATTAATCTTTATATTAACTCACCCGGCGGAAGTGTTACAGCAGGCCTTGCTATTTATGATACCATGAAATACATCAAACCGGACGTAGCCACAATATGTGTAGGAATGGCTGCTAGTATGGCTGCAATTTTATTGGCAGGCGGTGCCGCCGGTAAAAGGACTTCACTTCCCAACTCAAAAATAATGATTCATCAGCCATGGGTTGGAGGACTCCAGGGTCAAACTTCTGATATTGAAATCCATGCTAAAGAGATGCTCAAAACACGTGATACTTTATATAAAATTTTAGCCAATCATACAGGCAAATCAATAGAACAAATTACTAAAGATTGCGACCGCGATTACTTTTTAACCTCTCAGGAAGCAAAGGATTATAAATTAATTGATAATATTTTAGAAAAAAGAATCCCCCTTAGTAAAAAATAATTCGTTCTAAATTTGATTCTCTTGTAAAATTGCCCGGGTAATTTATCCCGGGCTTTTTTCTATTTTATAATTTGTTTTTTCCCCCGGCTTTCCGGATCTATTTAAAAGTCGGGTTTTTAGATTTCTATTTTTGTAAAATAGGATTTAGACTTAATTTGTATGTAGCTTGAACCTAGAAATAAAATTCTCTAAATTAAAATTCCAAACTTTGACTTTATAAAAATAACATTTATTAATTTGAAGCCTAATGACGAAAGCCCTGATTACCAATCCAACCTCCGTTATAATTTTCCTGGCATGTCTCCTCGCATTTATTTATTGGATTAAAGAACAGACTTTTGCAAAACCAGTATTTAAAGTTATACCATTTGTGTTGTGGATATACTTTTTACCGATGGTAACCACTACTCTCGGCATCACTCCACAATCTTCCATTGCTTATGATTGGATAACAGACTACTTCCTCCCCGCCTCACTAGTTCTATTGTTAATTTCAGCAGACTTGCCTACGATAGTAAAATTAGGTCCGAAAGCTCTCATCACTTTCTTTTCCGGCTCGTTAGGCATCATGATTGGCGCACCTATTGTACTGATTTTATTTTCACATTATTTACCTCCGGATGCCTGGAAAGGAATTGCAGCGTTAAGCGGAAGTTGGATCGGTGGAAGTGCCAATATGATATCGGTAAAAGAAAGTATAGGAACCTCTGACTCGCTTTTAGGTACAATGGTTATCGTGGACACAATTATTGGTTACGGATGGATGGCTATTGTAATTGCATTTTCAGGTTATCAAACAAAAATCGACTCTGCAAATAAGGTTGATACCTCAACCCTCGCAAATATCAACAAAAAAATGGGATCATTGTTCTCAACGCGTGAACCGATTGATCTTAAAAACCTTTCTCTAATGATTGCATTATCTTTCACAGTTAGTGCAGTTTGTCTCCGGCTCGGACATTTGATTCCTCCATTAGGGGATATTGTGACGGCTTTCGGCTGGACAATTATTCTCGTGCTTGTAATATCCATTCTACTCTCGTTTACAAAATTACAAAACCTGGAGAAAAAAGGGGCGTCGGTCCTTGGAAACTATATGCTTTACTTTCTTCTCGCTTCCATCGGGGCAAAAGCAAATCTTGCAGCAATACTTAATGCACCTATGTTTTTATTGGCGGGCGCAGTTTGGATTTTAATTCATGCAGTTATTTTATACTCGGTAGGGCGTTTAATTAAAGCTCCGATGTTTTTGATAGCTACATCAAGCCAGGCAAATATCGGCGGTTACATCAGCGCTCCAATTGTTGCCAGCATCTACCAGCCCTCTTTAGCGCCTGTCGGACTTTTAATGGGTGTGCTGGGAAATGTTTCAGGTACATTCTTAGCTTTGATTACCGCCCAAATTTGTCAATGGGCGTCTCATATCCATTTCTAAAAATTCAATAATTTTAATTTGATGTATATCATACTGATTGGCTAATTTGCCGATTCTTGCTTATTATTCAATACTCATTACAAGGCTTAAAAAATTATTCATTGAATTACTCAGCTTTTATAATAAATTAGTTAATGTTTATTAATAATTAATGAGATAAGTAAATGATCGGTGTAAGATTTTCCGAATATATTCCTGAAAATTTAACTCTTAATAATTTTGAACAATTGTTAAAAATCTTTTTACAATTGCTGACAATTTCCTCCGGGGATGTTGCACAAGCTTTAAATTTTATGAACCAACTTGATCAAAAATACGGATTGACCGGAAACGAATACGGAATGGGTGACTTTATTCAGGAATTAAAAGATAAAAATTATATCCGGCAAGAGGAAAATGGTCTTAGCCTAATAATAACAGCTAAGGGTGAACAAGCTATACGTAAACAGTCGCTCGAGGAAATTTTTGGTAAATTGAAAAAAGGCTCCCGGGGTAATCATAGGACACCGTTCTCCGGTCAAGGAGATGAATCTACTTCAGATCGCAGAGAATTCCAGTTCGGTGATAGGATGGAGCAAATCGACATGACCGATTCACTTAAAAATGCTCAAATTAATCATGGTATAGATGAATTTAAATTGACAGAGGGCGATCTTGAAGTTGAAGAAAGAGATTTCAAAGTAATTACTTCTACAGTATTGATGATCGATATTTCACATTCAATGATACTCTACGGGGAAGATCGAATCACTCCCGCTAAAAAAGTGGCTATGGCTCTTTCCGAGTTAATTACAACTAAATATCAAAAAGATACACTGGATATTATTGTTTTCGGAAATGATGCATGGTCGATAGAAATAAAAGATCTACCATACCTTCAAGTAGGTCCGTATCATACAAACACTGTTGCCGGAATAGATTTAGCCATGGACATTTTAAGGAGAAGGAAAACAGCTAACAAGCAAATCTTTATGATAACCGATGGAAAGCCGACATGCCTAAAAGAAGGATTAAAGTATTACAAAAATAGCTTTGGTTTGGATACAAAAATAATGAACCGAACCCTTGACCAAGCCGCTAAATGCCGGAAGCTCGGTATAACAATCACTACATTTATGATTGCTCGCGATCCTTATCTTCAGCAATTTGTAAGGGAATTTACAAAAACAAATAATGGAAGAGCTTATTATAGCAGTTTAACCGGTTTGGGCGATTTTATTTTTGAAGATTATATTCGTAATCGAAGGAAAAAAGTTAGGTAGGCAGCAACAAAATGTTTAATGTGTTAATTTAGCCCATTTAGAAACAACGCCTCAATATAGTGCAGCATTTAATGATAACTTAGAATAGATTAAATTAATTCTATTTTATAAAAATCTTTTAATCATGCTCTTAAATTATTTTTTGTAATATATCGGTTCTTTGTATAAATAAGCTAATAATTGAACTTTATTAACGATTCAATTAATGAAAAAATTCGCAGCATGCTAACTTAAAATAGGTTTTTTAGTTACAATTTAAAAAACAAAAATTTAAATGAGTGGGTATTCATTCGGATTAAGATACAAGGAGTTTTATTTTTATGAATGTAACATCAATAAAAACACTGGGAAATTTAAAGGAAAGCGGATACAACTCTCTCTCTATTAAGGATGAGCTAAGACGAAATTTAATCAATTCCCTTAAAAATGGTTATAAACCTTTTGAAGGTATCTTAGGTTATGATGATACGGTTATTCCTGATATTCAAACCGCAATACTATCGAGGCATAATATAATTTTACTTGGTCTCAGGGGGCAGGCCAAAACTCGCATTGCTAGATTATTAATAAATCTTTTGGACGAATATATCCCGGCTGTTGAAGGTTCTGAATTGAATGATGATCCTTTAAAGCCTATTTCCAGAGAAGCAATAAATATTATTCAGGAGAAAGGTGACAAGACTAAAGTAAAATGGATTCACCGTTCGGATAGATATACCGAAAAACTTGCTACTCCCGATGTATCGGTAGCGGACTTAATCGGCGATATGGATCCGATAAAAGCTGCTACATTAAAATTGACTTATGCTGATGAAAGGGTTATTCATTTCGGCTTAATCCCTCGTTCACACCGATCAATTTTTGTGATTAATGAATTGCCAGATTTGCAAGCAAGAATTCAAGTCGCTTTGTTCAATATTTTACAGGAACAAGATATTCAGATTAGAGGTTTCAAGATAAGACTACCGCTCGACATTCAGTTTGTCTTCACAGCCAATCCGGAAGATTATACAAATAGAGGCTCCATTGTAACTCCCTTGAAGGATAGAATTGACAGTCAAATTTTAACACATTACCCAAAATCCGTGGAAATTTCAAAAAAGATTACAGAACAAGAATCGAGGTTAACAACTGATCAAAAATCTTCTGTAAAGATAAACGAATTGTTAAAACACCTGGTAGAACAAATAGCCTTTGAAGCCCGACAAAGTGAATATATAGATCTAAAAAGCGGGGTTTCGGCAAGATTAACAATTTCGGCGTTCGAAAATTTAATAAGCACAGCAGAACGAAGAATGATCATGAACGGTGAGAGCAGCACTCATTTAAGGATATCAGATTTGTATGGTGTCATCCCGGCTATTACAGGAAAAATTGAATTAGTTTACGAAGGAGAGCAAGAAGGTCCTTCGAAAGTCGCTTACATTTTGATAGGTAAATCAATTAAAACATTGTTTGAAGATTACTTCCCCACCACGGAAAAACTTAAAAAGAAATCCGAATCTAATAATATTTATCAAAAGATTATCAATTGGTTTAGTAAGGGAAATTTAGTCGATATACTGAACAATCTATCGAATGAAGAATATGGAAAGCAGTTAATGAATGTGGAGGGATTGCATGACCTTATAAAAAAATATTTCCCGAAGGAAGACGATTGCACTCAAATACTATTAATGGAATTTGCGCTGCATGGATTAGCGGAATATTCAATGTTAAGCAAGTTCAAACTGGAATATGGGATTCAATTCAAAGATATGTTAAGCTCTATGTTTACAATGTCTAAAAATGAAGAAGATGATGATGATATTGATCCAGATATTTATAGGTAGATTTTATTGATGTAGAAAAGATTATTATTTTTTATCATGCATTCTTAATACTGCTTTTTTATCTTGTTTGCCATCCAAAAAATTATTTAGAGATTCAGGTGATTTGAATATTTCGATTAATTGCTGTGAAGGTTCTCCCTTCCCTTCATTCT
Organism: uncultured Ignavibacteriales bacterium; assembly: GCA_963751355.1. GTDB lineage: Bacteria > Bacteroidota > Ignavibacteria > Ignavibacteriales > Ignavibacteriaceae > CAVVVS01. Next base: position 40,388 of record CAVVVS010000121.1, read on the forward strand.
TTTTATTTTTTTCGAAAACTTTTATATTTTGTTTTTTATTGAAGAATGATTTCAAGGAACCTTTATCTTCCTTAACGTTTTTAGTATTGTCACTTATGATTTTCGAATTATTTTTCAACTCAGGATGATTTCCGGATTTAGCCTGATTAAGGGGATCTGATTTCTTTTTCGTCGCCATTCCGACTTTCATAATCTCCCGGTAGTCAAAATCTTTATCCTCGGCTATATCGTGACTTATAAATCGTATGCCGCCTATCCCTGTGTTTTTGTGCTTATCTTTTTTGCCAGTTGAGTTTTCATTTGAAAGTCCAGGCTGCTCAAGTCTGTTTAGTATGGTAATATTTTTTATTTTTTCTTCATTTTCCTGTTGTACCGGTCGTTCACCGGAGATTCTTGGTTTTAATACGGACTTCCCGTCGATCTTCTCCTTATTTTTATTCTCTATTGATATATCGAGTTCTGACTTTTTGCTAACGGATTTTTTTTTAATACTCCTATTAGCCAGTAATGCATCAACAAACGCTTTATCATTTTGAAATTGTGCTTCCGTTGCCTCAAGATCAATATGATAAATCTCAGCGTAGTTAGGCAATTCTTCCATCCGGTTCAAAGTAGTTAAACCTACTTGTTGAATTCTGAATCTGAGGTTGTAATAATTTATTGCTTCTGTATAATTTTCCAATTCTTTAAGAGCATAAATGGGGTCGAAATAAATCAACTCTTTAATACCGTTTATGAAAATTTGGAATCCGTATTTAGAAAGTACAATTTGAAAATCCCGCAAGTTTGTGAGGAGTCTATAAACTATCATATTTTTAGGTGCAAATTCATTAATGAATTTACATACATCTTCAAACTTTATAGATTTTGATCTTTTATAAGGATCATCCTTAAAGATAATCTTAAAGTTATTTTCAGGCTCAAATTTATTTTGAGAATAAATTATTATATCGTTTACTTTTATATCAAGTGTCTCTAACAGCATAAAAAAATTCTAAAATCAAAGCTTATTAAGAATACTAATAATTTACGGATTAATAAATATTTGCATGTTGATATTCTTTTTAATACCAGTAATGAGCATATCTTAATAGATTTCAAACACGTTAAATTTAGGAATATTGGAAAATTTTTGATTAATCTCTTACAATAAACTTCTTTACAAACAAAATATTCCTAAAAGCTAATATTTTATTTTTTTGATATTATTCTAAATAATATTTCATTCTCCTAAAATGAACCGATAGATAAATACCGAATAAAATAAAACTATATTTGAAACTTACCGGATGCAAACTGTTAAAATACTTATTAAAATCAAGTTACCGGTTCTTATCTTTTCCAATCATACATTATTGTTCTATTCAGCCCAGTATACAAGGTCCAATTCAAAGGGATGGACCAACAAATCATTTTTCGGTAATATCCGGATAGTATATCCTTTATGTCCGCTTTTTTCGCATATTACACTGCCGGAATAGTTGTACAATTTGTTATTAGATTCATTATTTTCGGGGTTCATAACAACAGTAGAATTCCATTGAGGATTACCTTGATTTTCAAGAGGTCCAGAATAAATTTGAACTTCAACATCCTCCGGTGAAAGATTACCTAAATTAATTTCAGCCTTAAGAGGGAATTCATCACCGACATAGTGTAGATCAGAAATGTTGTCGGCTTTTACATTTACAATTTTTACATTCGACCATTCATTAATAATTTTCTCTTTCCATTTAGCAAGTTCCTTTATTCTATCCCAATTATTCTCTATCAATACTAAACGTTTCTCATAGGATTGTCGGTAATATTTTTCAAAATATTCTTGTACCATCCGGTGAGTATTAAAATACGGGCCTAATTTCTTCATTGAGTTTTTAATTTTTGAAATCCATAAACGTGGCAATTTATCCTGTCCTCTCGAATAAAATAGATGTGTGATTTGAGATTCAAGAGTATTATAAAGTTGTCTCGATTCCACTTCATCCTGATAATCAGGATCAGTATATTCTTCACCATTACCAATTTTCCATCCAACCTCCGGATCGAATCCCTCATTCCACCAGCCATCAAGTACACTGAAATTCAATCCTCCGTTTGCAATTATTTTCATACCTGATGTACCACTTGCTTCAAGAGGTCTTCTCGGATTATTCAGCCATATATCACATCCTTCTACCATATGATGTGCAACGTTCATATCATAATTTTCAATGAATACTACTTTTCTTCTGAATCTATCTTCCTTAGCTACCTGAAAAATTTCTTGAATAAATCTTTTGCCTTCCTCGTCTCGCGGATGAGCTTTCCCCGCGATTATGAATTGTACTGGACGTTCTTTATTATTTACTATATCGGTAATTCGTTCAATATCTTTAAAAATTAGTGTAGCTCTTTTATATGTGGCAAAACGGCGAGCAAATCCTATAGTTAACGCAGTAGGGTCCAGTACTTCAGAAGCAGCGGCAATTTCCATCTGGCTTCCTCCTCTGGCTTTAATTTGCCTAATTAATCGTTTTCTTGCAAATGCGACCAATCTTTCACGCCTTCTTTCGTGAGTTCGCCACAGTTCTTCATCCGGAATTTTATCTATTCGCTCCCATAAATCGGTAGATGCCTGATTGGTAACCCATTTTTCCCCGATGTATTGCAAAAACAATTCTTCCATTTCATTTGATAGGTGAGAACGGATATGAACCCCGTTAGTAATATATCCTATTGGTATCTCATTAAATGGCACATTTTTATAACCGGAGACCCACATTTTTTTTGATACCTCACCGTGTAATTTACTTACACCATTGATATAGCCGGCTGTATTCATGGCCAAATGAGCCATGTTGAATACATTAGAATCATCGTTCTTATAAATACTGCCCAGAGAATAAAATTCTTTATCGGTTATTTGTAATTCATTACGGTAGTAATTTCCAAAATACTTTTCAACAAGTTCGTTTGAAAAAACGTCTATACCTGCCGGAACCGGAGTGTGGGTAGTAAATATATTAGAATAATAACCCACTTCTTTAGCTTCTTTAAAACTTAGCTTATCCTTTTTGATAGCCGTTCTGATCCTTTCAAGCGAAAGAAAAGCCGAATGACCTTCGTTCATGTGACAAACCATAGGTTTTATGTTTAGTGCATGCATGGTTCGTATTCCGCCGATTCCCAAAACTATTTCCTGCTGTATCCTGGTTTCAACATTTCCACCGTATAAAGTTTGTGTTATTTTTCTATCATCAGATGAGTTGATTGGAATATTTGTATCTAAAAGATATAAAGGGACCCTGCCAACCTGAATTTTCCAAACTTGAAAGTATACTATTCTATCACCAAACTCTACAGATAATGTGAGGGGTTCGTTTTTATCGTTCTTCACTAACATCATAGGTAAATTATCAAAATCATTCATCTCGTACCGTTCATGCTGCCAGCCGTCAGAATTAAGATACTGCTGAAAATACCCTTCTTTATATAGTAATCCAATACCTATGAGCGGAATTCCAATGTCGCTCGATGCTTTAAGATGATCGCCTGCTAGCACCCCCAAACCGCCGGAGTAAGTTTGTAAACATTCTGTTAAACCGAATTCTGCAGAAAAATAAATGATGTTAAATGTTTTGGAATAGTCATAATTTTTTTGAAGCCATGTTTTTTCGGAAAGATAATTTTGTAATTTGTTATAAACCCTATCCAAATGAGCTTTAAAACCATCATCATTAGACACTTCGTGAAGTCTTTCCTGGCTGATTGTCCCTAACATCATGACCGGATTGTGATTTGTGTCTTCCCATAATTCCCTATCGAGTCTTCTGAATAACTCGCGTGAATCAGGATTCCAGCTCCAGTGAAGATTATAAGCTATATCTCTTAACTTTTCTAAATTTACAGGTAATGAAGGAATAACCAGATAATTACCAAGAAACTTTTGCATATATTAACTCCGATTATGTAAAAATATCACTCTTAATTATTAGAAATAGATAATTTATCCTTATAATATAAGGAAAGAAATTTTTAACAAAAAATTATAGTTCACAATTTTTTATTGAAATTAATCGTATGAGTTTTTAAGAATTGTATCGAACAACTGACTCGTTTATTCTTCTAAAATTGTTACCGATACCGTTAACTTTTGTTACAAATTAATAAAATCAGTATGACGAAAACTGAATTAATCTTTATATTTTTAATTGTTAAGTTTGAAGTCTTATTACTTAAAACAATAAAATATAGCAATATATTAATACAATATCCGGTATTTTTGTTAAAATTGTATTTTTAATTTTTGCTTTGCTTTTATTAACTTATATAAAAAATTTTAATGAATTTGGCATATTCTGGAGGATATGAATACTATCGAAAAATACAGTAGAATGGTTACATTAGCCGGAATTATAGAATTCCGCTACAAGACAATGTGCAGAAGGTTTCGATCGCAAAGATTATTTATTACTAGAATTGGAAGATTCATCCGTACGGATGAATGAAATTTACCTGTACAAACTCGGAGCAGTAATTCTTAACCTTTTATTAAACAATTCCAATACAATTTTGTTGGTTTCCTATAACGATAAAAGTATGACACATGTATAAATATCTCCGATGGGTGCTTATATGCATTTCAACCGGAAGATTTACGAATAGCAAGGCTTAGGCCTCGGATTAATTATTGCAAAAAGAATAACTGAGCTTCATAGAGGCGAATTTACCATTCACAGCAATACAGATGGAGGAACTAAAGTAAATATTATATTTGAAAACTAATAATTCAAGAGACATATCCCGAAAGTCATTTTTCAATATGTTGGTTATTAATTATTATCATAATGCAAAATTCTAACAACTGAAATTCGTTTTGGGATAAATCTCATTCATTCTATTATTCATCAAGAAAGAGGATAAAATGGGAAAATTTAAACTCGATAAGATACAGGAAATTATTAAATCTATGAATTTTGACGCGTGGTTACTTTATGATTTCCGCGGCTCCAATGATCTGGCATTAAACATATTGGATATACCGAAGGAAGCACATTTAACACGCAGATTTTATTATTTCATCCCCAGTGAAGGCACACCGGTTAAAATAGTAAATGCAATTGAAGCGGGACATCTTGATCATCTGCCCGGCGAAAAATTAAAATATGCCAGCCACACTTCTTTGACGGAGCATCTCAGCAAAATACTGAAAAACGTTAAAAATATTGCTATGGAGTATTCGCCACTAAATGCAATTCCCTACGTTTCAAAAGTGGATGCAGGCACGATTGAACAAATAAAATCATTCGGTGTTAATATTAATTCCAGTGCAGATTTAATTTCATTATTTGATGCAGTTTGGACCGAAGCACAATACCAGGACAATATGCCCGTTGCAAAAGCTTTAACTGAGATAGTAAGTGATTCTTTCAACCATATTAAAAATAATACTTTAAATGGGAATACTTTAAGCGAATACGATGTTCAACAATTTATAATGAATGAGTTTGAAAAGAGAGGTTATATAACAGATTCTCCTCCCATTGTTGGTGTAAATGAGAATGGGGCTAATCCTCACTATGCTCCCACAAAGGAAATAAATAAGCCTATTAACAAAGGTGATTTTGTTTTAATTGATTTATGGGCACAAACGAAAACCCAAAACGCAGTGTGGGCGGATATTACCTGGACAGGTTATGTGGGAGATTCCGTACCGGAAAAATACGTTAAGATTTATAATATTGTCGCAGAAGCACGAGACGCTGCCTTCACTTTAGTGCAAACAAGATTTAATGAAGGAAAAGAAGTTAGAGGCTATGAAGTAGATGATGCTGCAAGAAAAGTTATCTCTGATGCTGGTTATGGAGAATATTTCATCCATAGAACCGGTCATTCTATAACGACGGATTTGCATGGTACCGGAGCACATATGGATGATTATGAAACAAAGGATGAGCGGCTCTTGCTCCCTTCCAGTTCCTTTTCGATTGAACCGGGAATTTATTTAACAGGTGACTTCGGTGTAAGAAGTGAAATTGATGTATTTATATCTTCGGATGGCAAAGTTGAAGCAACAGGTGAAATTCAAAAAGAAATAGTACCTATTCTCAAATAAAGTCCTAATAGTGGATAAAAAAAGCTTTAAGGTAAGTTTGCCTTAAAGCTTTTTTATTATTTAAATAATTAAGCTGCTAAAATTAATTTTCGTATTTTTTTACCTCGGTAATTATATATTTTGCAACTGCATGTGCTTGTGCTGAATTCAAGCCGGGATTAGGCATCGGAGGATAACCAGGAACTTTTTGTGTAGGATGCAATATAAATTTTGCCAGTTCATCTACATTGCCTTTATATCCGGGTACGGTTTGAACATATGGCGGTCCGACAACTTTATGATCAAAACTATGACATGCAGAACAAATATTTTGATAAATTTCTTTACCGCTTATTTTTGGCGCTTTATTTTTACCGGTTAATTTTTGCATTGTTTGTTCAAATTGAACACTTAATTTTGAAGTTTCAATCTGGGATGCATTGTCCATTGCAAGCTGATCTTTAACAATAACAGACATGATAGTAAGAAGTACTAAAAAGAACACCGGCGCACTATATTTGGATGTTTTTTTAGTAATCATAACATATAAAAATTGATATGCCAGGAAGATAAATATTAGTGCCAGCATAGCATAGAAAAACACTGCACCTGATAATGCGTTATCAGGTAAATTATAGACATCAAGCAGCAAAAATAACGGCATTATCAAGCCGCCGGTAAATGTTAATTTAATAGCAAGCTTCCGAACAAATGAGGAATATTCTTCTGAAATATTTTTAATCCCTCCGTCCCAATAGAAAAACCTAAATAAAATTGCTCCGCCGGTAATCGCTACCGATAATGATAAGAATACAATAAATCTTGAAACAACAGTCCAGGAAAATAACAACCCTAAAACATTTTTGTCGCTCCATAAATTGGTATAAGTAACAAGAGTAATTCCCGCTATAAAAAGCCAAAGTGCAACAAATAAAAATATTAGACCGTAGACGCCGGTTTTAAAGCTTAGGAGTTTACTACCTTCTCGTAGTTTATTAAAATCCTCATTTACTTTTTCGTCCTGCGGTGGATTATCTTTAAATGCGTCGAAAATGTTTGTGAATGTAACTGAATACCGGTATGTATAAATTAAAATTAAACTAGTTAATATAAAAAGCAACGATCCGAATAGATAACTGACAGTTGAAATATTTGCTTGCTGAAATAACTGAATATATATTAAGATTGCCGTGATAAGGGTAATAATCCCCAAAACTAGCCCCATACTTTTAGTTATGGTAGCAGTATCTATTACATCTTTGGCGAAGGATAAATAAAAATTATTATTTTTATTAAGACCTTTTTTCCTGAAATAAATTGAGAGCGCAGTACCGCCAAATATCAAGCTAATAAAAGGCACAAAAAGGAAAAATATCAGCATTAATATGTAATGCAACAATTGTATATGCTCAGGGGAAAGGGGTATTACCAGCTTATTTAGAAAATCCATTTAATCTCTCACTTTTTTCAATTTATTGGTATTAAATAATCAGTTTATCAAGCGATAAAAGAATAACAACTATTACTGCAAAAATGTTAATTTCTCTAAAAGTAAAACGGAAATTAACTCTTTCTTTAGTTGACCTTAAAAGTTTTACTCCGTGCCATGCAAGCCATAACCCAGTGAATAATAATCCAAAATTAATAAGAGGGTATTTTACGATACCGAATAACGGAATTAGTAAGCATGTTACAACTGTAGCAAGCAACCAAATAAAAGTAATTCGGGCTAATTGATCATGACTAAATATTTTCGTTAAAGTCGGGAATCCTGCTTTTTCGTAATCTTTATCGAATACTAAAAGTAACAACCAAAAATGAGGAATCTGCCATATGAAGAAGAAAAATGATAATATAGCAATCCTCGGGTCAAGCAAACTTCCACCGGCAGCAACCCAGCCGACTGCGGGTGGTATTGCTCCCACGAGCGAACCAGGAACAATAGCGATCGGATTTCGTTTCTTCATTGGAGTATAGATTCCGTTATACCACAACAGATTAAGCAGTCCTAATCCCAAAGCTAACCAACCTGAACCGATATATAAAATTAAAGCGCCGAAGATTACCAATGAAATTGCAATCTCTAACGCGTTAACGGGAGATATTTTGCCAGTAGGTAAAGGACGATTTTTGGTCCTTTCCATCAATGCGTCTGTATCTCTCTCTTGATAGTGGTTTATTGCTGCTGATCCGCAAGCCAGCAGCAAAATACCTATTGTAGGAGCTATTGCAGCCACGGACAATTTACCTGCAGCACTAATAAAACCAAACAATGTAGTTATTGTTACAAAAACCGTAATTCTGATTTTTGTCAGTTCCAATACTATGTTAATCTTATCTTTCAAAAGTTATTCACTTGCGCTTTATTTTGATTTTACATTTTTGAACTTGAACCGGAACTATCGCTATCCTGACTTTGTTTTTGTTTTTTCATCCAACTATCAAACTTATCGGGGGGCATAACTACAACAGCACTATACATATAAGAATGTCTTAAGCCGCAATATTCTGCACAAAATACATCATAAGTACCGAGGTGTGTGGCTTGAAACCAGGCGCTGTTATCACGACTCGGTATAACATCTTCTTTTACCCTAAAAGCGGGAACATAGAAAGAATGATCGACATCCTTGGAATGAAGCATTACTTTCACCGGTTTATCAAGCGGTACATAAAGAGTATCCGTTTTAACCCCGTTCGCATATTGAAATGACCAGCTCCACATTTGAGCATAAACATCCACTACCATCGAATCCTTCGGAGCATCCCTCATTTGTTTATATCCGGTCCATCCAAGCCAAAACATTATAAGGACTAAAATTGTGGGTACAACCGTCCACAATACTTCCAACATTACATTGCCATGTATATTTTTCGCTTTTACATTCTTCTTACTGTTATACTTAACTACAAAAACTATCATTAACGTAGTTATAAGAACAAGAAAGAATACACAAATAGCTACAATAAATATGAAAGTACTATTAACAGATTGTACAAAATTTGACGCTTCAGCAATCATATTATTTTCACCTTACATAAAAAGAATAATCAGTAAATAAAAGAGTAAATGAAATTGTTAAAAATAATAAGGCAACAAAGACGAAAACTTTAAATGCCTTTTCTTCTGTTTTGAGATGCATAAATTCAGTTAGCACCAAATAAGACTTTACCATGGCAATTACTAATGCGACAACTACACTTAACTTACCGAAGTTAATTCCCGCAACCGTTGCCGTTAGTCCGGTTAAAACTATTAGTGAAAGCCATACTAATATATATACACCGTCATGAGAAGAATGTTTTTCAGAATTTTCAGCTTGTTCAATTTGTTTATCCATATTAAAATCCTCAAGTTATAAGATAGAATAAAGGGAATAAGAAAATCCATATTATATCTACCAGGTGCCAGTATAATCCTGCTGCTTCTAATTTTACATAATTATCTTCATTTATAACACCTTTAATTGTAAAACGCAGCATGAATGCTATTACTGTCATACCTACGATAACATGAATTCCGTGAAGCCCGACCATCGAATAATATAACCCGTAATAAAGTATTTGTCCTCTCGGTTTCGCTTCCAGTATGCTTGAGCCGGGAAAATTCCCTTTGCTAATTTCGGCACTCCATTCTATAAATTTATTAACCAGGAATGCCAAACCGAAGAGAATGGTAGTAAACTGCAGAGTAATGGAAAGTTTCCTCTGCCCTCTTTTTATAGCCGATATTGCAAGAGCCATAGTTAAACTGCTGGTTAAAAGTATTGCAGTATTTAAAGTACCTAAGAAAGTATTCATCTCCCTGGAGGCAATTGCAAAATCCTGTTGATGGGTAAACCTATATACCGAATACATCAAGAACAATCCGCCGAATAATGTTAGCTCAGAAAACAGGAAGAGCCACATCCCCATTTTTGAACGGATATCGTCCCTATGTAAATGAGCTTCTGCGTGCGGTTGAGTACTCAATTTACCTCCTCTTTTTCTAAAGTGACTAAATCATTTCTTTTATACTCATAAGGACCGTCGATTATGTTAGGTATCTCTTCAAAATTTTCAAGTGTCGGCGGTGTATCTACCTGCCACTCAAGAGTTTCGCCCCCCCAAATATTTTTTTCCGTAACACGTATTCCTTTTCTAACCGATATTAAAAGATTTATCAGCATAATAAGCATGCCTATTATCAATATCCATGAACCTACCGTTGCAATTATATGATAAGGTTGAAACTTTGGAATATAGTGATAAGATCTTCTTGGCATTCCCATCCATCCCATAATTAAGAACGGGAAATAAAGGATATTGAATCCGACAAATATTATCCAAAACGCAACTTTAGCAACTTTTTGATTATACATTCGTCCTGTCATTTTAGGCAGCCAGTAATGGAGAGCTGCAAAGAGTCCAATCCCTGTTCCGCCGAAGACCACGTAATGAATATGGCCTACAATAAAATATGTATCCGTCAAATATATATCCACCGATAATGCACCCTGAATTACTCCGGTGAGACCTCCTATTGCAAACAAAAAGATGAATGCAAGTGAATATAGTAACGGTGGATCAAGCTTTATTGATCCCTTATACAGTGTAGCTGTCCAGTTAAATACTTTTATTGCGCTTGGAATTGCCACCAGGAACGTCAGCAATGAAAAAACAAATTCAGCTGTTTCACTCATTCCGGTTGCAAACATGTGGTGAGCCCAAACAAGCGAACCAAAGAGAGCAATCCCAAGACTGGAATAAGCTATAAATTTATAACCAAAAATAGTCCGTTGCGAAAATACCGGGATTATTTCCGATATGACTCCCATTGCTGGTACAATTATTATGTACACGGCAGGATGAGAATACATCCAGAACATATGCTGAAACAGCAGAGGGTCACCCCCTAATGCCGGATCGAAAATGCCTACGTGCAATACTCTTTCAACTATTACCATAAGTAAAGTAATTCCAACAATTGGAGTAACTATAACCTGTATCCATGCTGTAGCATAAAGCGACCATGCAAATAAGGGCATTTTGAACCAGCCCATGCCCGGTGCTCTCATCCGGTGAATAGTTGTTAAGAAATTTAATCCTGTCAATATGGATGAAAACCCTAATATGAATACAGCGGACAAAGTAAATATCATATTAGTACCGGTTCGAACGCTATAAGGAATGTAAAAAGTCCAACCGGTGTCGGCTGCACCTCCGGGTAATACTATTGAAAGTAAAATCATAATTCCGCCTATGATATATAAATACCACGACAGTAAATTCAATCTTGGGAAGGCAACATCTTTCGCTCCAAGCATAATTGGCAGAAAGAAATTACCAAAGGCAGCAGGTATAACCGGTATAACTACAATGAATATCATTATTACACCGTGAAGCGTAAAGAATTCATTATATGCTTGTGGATTAACGATTGTTCCTTGAGGCGTTAGTAATTCCAGCCTAATTAAAAAACCAAGCGTTACACCGACGGCAAAAAAACTAAGGACAGTCATCAAATAAAGAATACCAATTCTTTTATGATCGGTTGTTAAAAGCCAGCCTAAGATACCTTTATGTTTACCTGTATCTTCCAGGTAACTCGGCGGTCGTCCGTTATGATCGACAGTTAAAGCGTCACTTGCCATAAATATCTTCCTTTATTTCTATTTCCTTTTATTAGGATTTGCTTTTTTTATAATTATCAGAACCGATGCAATGGATAAAAGCCCGGCTGCAACTACAAGAGAAAGAACTAATAAGTCTTTTCCCTTTGGTCTGAAGCTAAAGCAGGTTTGTAAAACATTTGCAATTGTTGAAGCTACATCGCTTTTAGAAGCATCCATTATCGACATTTTAAAATCAGAGGGCAAAATTTGAAAATCACCCCTGCTGGTATAACCCGGATTCACATAACGGCAAATTTTGCCGTTTTTATCTACGAATATTAACACTCCTTTATGTAAAAAGCCTCCGATTGTTCGCTTGAATTCGAAACCTGCGGCATCAGTGAGCTTATATATATTAACACTGTCACCCGTAAGAAATGTCCATGATGAATCCGGTATTTTTCTATTAATTAAACCAACCATCGAGCGCTTTTTTCTTGCCGCAATTGCAGGAGTTTCATTCTGATCGATGCTGATGCTTATGATATCATAATCTTTTCCGGGTTCCAGTTTTACCCTGCCTATAACGTTGGATATTTCTGCCATTAGCGGTGTGCATATACCCGAACATCTGTAATAACAAAAATCTAAAACTGTGGGCTTATTTACTAACTCTTTTAAAGTAACCTGTTTTCCTTCCGAATTAACAAATTTTAGATTTAACGGAATTGTTTTTCCTAAATGTTCTACAACCTTTGCCGTATTATAATCTGCAAATGATGAATTATTAAATATGAATAAAGACAGAAACGTAATAATTACGAACGTGCCGGAAGCTCTAAAAATCCGTCGGATATTATTAATAATATGATTACTTTGAAACAAAATCATTCTATCAATCAATTTAGTTTTTATACAAAAAAAATAGATCCGTTAGGGAAAGAAATAAAAATTACAAATTAAATTAAACTTGTTTTTTTGTCCTTGGCTTCTTATTCAAATATACTACAAAGCCGATTACGAACAAGAGAATACTTGCACCGGAAATTTTAAATAAATCATAAACAAATGCTTCATTTTTCGGCGTTTCGCTGAAACAAACTTTAAGCTGTTCATCCATTCCCGGAATAGCTTCATTCTTTTGAGCATAATTAAGAGCCATCTTAAATCTTAAAGGTAAAATTCTGAAATTTCCTCTGTTGTCAAACCCAGGACGCAGGTAATAACAAATCTTCCCCTCTTTCGAAACGAAAATGAGTATCCCTCTGTGTAAAAACCCTCCCTGGGTTCTTTCAAAATTAAATCCGGCAGCTTTTGTCAACTTATTAATAGTCAAACTATCTGTGGTTAAAAATCTCCATGCACTATCAGGAAGTGCCCTGCCTACAAGGCGCATCATTATCCTTTTTTTCCTTGCAGCCATCAAAGGAGTTTCATTTTCATCGAAACTTATGCTCACTAAATTATAATCCTTCCCCGGGACCAAATCAATACGATTTATAACTTCCGCAACATCGGTCATAAGCGGAGTGCAAATCCCCTTACATCGATAATATACAAAATCAATTACCGTAGGTTTATCAATCAGATTTTTCAAATTAACAGTATTGTTGTCCGAATCTTTAAGATTTAAATTTAGGGGTAATAACTCTCCCACATGAGGTTTAACATTAATATCTTTATCCTGTCCATATGCATAATCGTTCATCGTAAACATTATGGCTGCGGCAAATAGAATAAAATATATGTGTATCCTTTTCTTAAACATCATTTCTTAACTAAATAATTTGTTCAAATAATTAAATAAATTATCCCATTGATCGGCTGACAAATCGTGAACTCTATCATTAAAACCATCTTCATTAATCTCATGAACTACCAAGTCAATGAATACCTTTTGATTATTGTGCCACTCACCTGTATTGAATAAGGTTGTCAATGCTCTCATTTTATTATCAGTAACAGATTCAAAAATTTTTGCTCCTTCACTTTGTTCAGCGTCATTCTTTATGAAATTCATAATGCTCAGTATTTTTTGATATTTCTGCTGAGTATTCATTTCTATAAGTTTCATCGCATCTTCAACAGGTACCTGTCCCGGATTTTTTTGAACTGCATCAAGTTTATAAGTTTGAATTAAATCTTCAAGATCTTCTTTTGTATCTGTCGGGGGATTTGGTACAAATGTAGAGCGTATATACTGAGCTAACGCAAATCGCTGAGTCGGTGAGAAATTATCGAAAGCTACCATAGCACTTCCCTTTACACCTTCCGAAAGTGTTTTATAAATTTCTGACAATTTTGAACCGTTTACCCAACCTGTTTTACTTGTAAAGTTACGGGGTGATGGTTTTAATGCAGCAGCAGCTACTCCGTCACCCTTACCGTTTGCTCCGTGACACGATACGCAGTTTGTAGTAAATAGTTTCTTTCCTTCTTGTACCAATGTATCGCTTGGCTGACTTAATGCCATCACATCTGCTTTTGGAGTAGTAGTAGGCTCTTCAAGTTTGAAATCAGTGGGATACGTTTTCATTGTATCTTGTATAGCAGGCGGTACAGTCCGTCTTTCCATATTGTTAAATTTGCTCATATAGAAAAGACCGATGCCTGTCCCAATGATCAAAATGTAAACAAAAGCCAAAACAAATTTCTTTGCTTTAGTAACTTCTATTTCAGACGTAATACCGTTTTTTTCTTTTTCTGAATTACTCATAAGAAACCTTCTGATACCCTAATAATTAAAGGTGAAAATCTAAACTTCTTTTTAATTTTGGATCACCGACCGGAATTAAATTATGTTTTTTTACCATAAACTTAAATGCTACTATTACTAAACCAACTACGAGCAACGGAAAAGTGAAATCAATCCAGCTGAACGAGTAAGTATAACCGTTATTAGCCATTCCTGGCATAACCATCCAATATATATCAATAAATTCTGAGCATATTATCCAAATCGCAATAAATTTCAGCCTTCGGGGATTCGTTTTAGCCTGCTTGGATATTAGCGCAAAAAACGGGATAACAAAATGAGTCAGTACTAAAATTATAGACAAATATTTCCATCCGCCGCTCCATCTATTCACAAAGAATACAATTTCTTCCGGTAAATTTCCGTACCACTGCAGCATATATTGTGAAAAAGCTATATATCCCCAGAAAGAGGTGAAAGCGAACATGAGAGTTCCGAGACTATAGAAATGATCATCTCTTAATTTGGAAGACAGGTAACCTTTCTGATGTAAGATAACTGCCGCTAAAGTGAGTCCCGCTAATGCAACCCAAACAGCATCCGAAAAAAAGTATACTCCGAATATGGTTGAAAACCAATGCGGCGACATGCTCATTATCCAGTCAAATGAAATTAGCGATACCGTAAAAGCAAAAACCACTATGAAGAAAGCAGAAATCCTAATGTTTATTCTGGTGAAAGATTGATCATCAACGGTATCTTGCTTTCTTGAGTTTCTGATTAACGCGAAATAGAATATTATCCATATAACAAAAATCCCAATATCACGCAGAATAAAAAATGTAGAATTCAAATAAGGAGCTTTTGCTTGTAAAACCTTATCATGAGCCACAGCCAAAGGATTCATCCATTTAAATAGATCATGCATACCAAAAAATAGCGGAATGACAAGAATTACAAGAAATAGTACATTCACAGAAAAGAATTCACTTATTCGTCGAAAAGGGACACTCCATACAGCATTTGCCGCATATTCAACTGCTACCAGGAATAACGAACCAATTCCGAATGAAAGGAAAAACAAAAAAGTAGTTAAATATGTAAATGATGCACGAGCCGGATCAACAAGATAACTTATAATTCCTGACACCAACCCGACTGCCAGCAAAACCATTCCAAGTGTTCCTATACTTTTAGGTAATTCTTTTTTAGTATAACCGGTTTCAATTTTGGACATTTTTACCAGACTCCTTATTAAACTCTTTGATCGCTGTAAAATCTGTTGGTTTCGGGTTTTGTGCTCTTTGCAAAACACGAATATAATTAATTATTGCCCACCTTTGTTCTCTTGTAATTTGATATGCATATGAAGGCATCGCATTTTGTCCGTTGGTAATTATATGATATAATTTACCGTCACTAAATCCAATAACTCTAGCCGTGTGTAAAGATGGCCCCGGGGGAAATTGACCTTGCAATCTGCTGTTCCCTTCGGCTAAATTTCCATGACAGGGACTGCAATAAGTTAAAAATTTTCTTTTCCCTAACTTTAAAACATTTTTTGTGGGAAGTAACGGATTGGAATAAGCAACCGCCGGATCAGGCTTACCTTCATATGGATATGGTACGTAGTTACGAGCTACAGTACCAATAACCGGGGTTCTCATTTCGCGCCCGTCGTAGAAAAAATTACTTGGTTCCTGAGAAACTCCTTTATTTTGATTTGACATGAAATCAAAAGGAGGTAAGTACATTAATTTATTAAGAGTAATATATGTACTTCCTGAAGTTATAACAGCAATAATTAAAAGGAAGAATAAAAACTTCGGTTGGAAGATGGTAAACTCTTCTTTTGGCGGATAATAAATTAATTCCGTTTCGATTGCACCCAATTCTTTTAAAAAATCAAGCACTTTGTTTTGATCGAATAAAGGATCAGCGGCTTCCACCACAACCCCGTATTTATCCACCGACACGTTCTTCATATATTCCGAATCATGCAATGGATGATTATGATTCGGAAAATTAAAGAGAACTATTATCATTACTATAGCAGTTGTTACGGTAGCAAAAAGGACTGTTGTTTCAAATGTAATCGGTATATACGCAGGTAAAGCAAAGAAAGGCTTACCTCCGATAATAAGTGGATAGTTTACAGAAAGTGCCCACCACATAAATAATAATATAAAGATAGCTCCCGAGAGTCCTGCAATAATTGTTACATATCCTAGCCACGATGATTTAAGTCCCATGGCGCTATCCATACCATGTATTGGATAAGGAGTATTTATATCAAACTTTTTATAACCTGCTCTTTTAATTTTCTTTGATGCATTAATAATCTTATCCGGCGTATCATAAAGCGCAGTAACACCGTATAATTTATTTTCATTATTCGTCATTATCATCTCCGTGGTGTGAAGGTTGTGCTCCTTGAGCAACGCTTTTTATTTCAGAAATCGATATAACAGGAGCCGATTTTGCAAATAATAAAATAAGCGTAAAGAATAGTCCAAAACTTCCCAATAATATTCCCAGATCAACTAATGTTGGTCTGAAATATGCCCAGCTTGTAGGTAAAAAATCTCTTGAAAGCGATGATGCTATAATAATAAAACGCTCCATCCACATACCCACATTTACCAAAATTACAATCACTAACATTGCCGGTATCGATCTTCTAATTTTTCGGAACCAGAATAATTGAGGAAATACCACATTACAACTTACCATTATCCAGTAACCCCAGCCGTACGGTCCGAAAGCTCTTTCAAGTGTTGTAAATAATTCTGCCGGAACACCACTGTACCATGACATAAACCATTCGATCACATAAGCATACCCAACCATTGAGCCCGTGAGCAGGATAATCTTGTTCATCCTATCGAGATGATCCATCGTAATAATATGTTCCATATCGAATATTTTTCTTACGAAAATTAGAACCGTAACCACCATTGCAAAACCGGAAAATATTGCCCCGGCAACAAAATACGGCGGGAATATTGTAGAATGCCATCCGGGCAAAATTGCCACGGCAAAGTCAAAACTAACAACCGTGTGAACGGAAAGTACTAACGGAGTTGCCAATCCGGCTAATATCATATAGACTTTTTCGTAATGTCTCCAATGCCTGTTGGAATGTCTCCAGCCAAGACTAAAGAAAGAGTATATGAATTTTTTAGCTTTAGAAGTTGCCCTGTCTCTTAAAGTAGCAAAGTCGGGAATAAGCCCCACATACCAAAATATTAAAGAGACCGTAAAATATGTAGAAACCGCGAAGACGTCCCAAACCAAAGGGGAAACAAAGTTCGGCCAAATGCTGTGCTGATTTGGATAAGGTATTATGTATCCAGCTAGCCATGGTCTTCCCAAGTGAAGCACGGGAAACAAACCTGCGCATATAACAGCGAAAATAGTCATGGCTTCTGCAAACCTTGCAACACCATTTCTCCATTTTTGCCTTAATAAGAAAAGGATTGCAGATATTAAAGTACCGGCATGCCCTATTCCAATCCAGAACACAAAATTTGTAATTCCAAATGCCCAGGCAACCGGTTGGTTATTACCCCACATTCCTATACCATAATAGAATGTAAGTCCGACACAAATTGCGCCTATCAATAGCATGCTGCCGGTTATTGAGAGAGCAATGTAATATTTTTTACTGACCGGTTGATTCTGCGGTGCAGCTATTACATCTTCTAGCTCTTTTAGCGGCGGATTCCCTTCTATGAGTGGTAACTCTATAGAATAATCGGTAGTCACTATACTTCCTCCGTATGAGTATTTCTTAATTTAGCCAGATAAGTAACATTCGGTTTAGTATTCAAGTCTTCCAGCACATAATAACCTAATTTGTTATCTCTGTATTTACTTACAAATTCCGAATCTTTATCATTCATATCACCAAACTGAATTGCCTCTGTATTACAAGCTTCCTGGCATGCTGTTTTTACATCAGACCCTTTCAAAGTTCTATTCTCTCTTATTGCATCCGAACGGGCTTCCATTATTCTTTGTATACAAAAAGTACACTTCTCCATTACACCCCTCGAGCGGACGGTAACTTCCGGATTGTTTACCAACGACAACAAATTGCTTTGTTGATAGGCGTCCTTAAAATGATCCCGGAAGTTGAAGAAGTTAAACCTTCGAACCTTGTAAGGACAGTTGTTCGAACAGAACCTGGTACCTATACATCTATTATAAATCATTTGGTTCAATCCGTCCGGGCTATGAGTTGTTGCAGCTACCGGGCAAACATTTTCACAAGGAGCGTCATCACATTGCTGGCACAACATTAATTGGTTAGAACTTACAGGTTCATCTATTGTTCCTGAATAATATCTATCAACTCTCAGCCATTGCATTTCCCTGCTATTAGCGACCTGATCCTTACCCACAACAGGAATATTATTCTCAACATTACAAGAAATCACACATTCTCCGCATCCAATACATTTATTCATATCAACAGCCATCGCCCATTTTACACCTGGATATAAATGTTTGTCATAAAGAGATTCTTTTACTTCTTCAAATTGTTCTTTAATGAAATTTGGATTTTTAACGTACTCTTCAACAGTTCCTTCGCGGATTATACCTCTGGATTTCCCGAGGTCGTGAGTCATGCTGTCACCGAACATATGATGTTCAACGCTGGAAATCAGTTTATACGTTCCGTTTCCTTTGGTAACACTTTTTGCTTTGTAGATCCATTTAGAAACTCCATTGTTCTTTGAAGTTAATGTGATAGCATTAAAGCCAACATCCTCTCCCACAACACCTACAACGGTTCTTCCAAAACCGAGTTCGATTGTAATCGTTTTATCTGCTGCCCCGGGTTGTATGAATGCAGGTATTTCAAGTGTTCTGTCATCAACTTGAATTTTAATTTTATCATTCGAATCAACGCCTAATTCTTTTGCCGTAGTGTGAGATATGGCTGCATAATTATCCCATGTAATTTTAGAAACAGGATGCGGAAATTCCATCATCCAGCCATTATTTAAAAATTTTCCGTCCCCTGCCTGATAACTGTCTTTCAGGACGACAAGGTATCCGCTTGTATCACCAGCATCATTCGGTAAGTTTGATAAAGAAGTTTTATCGAATGTTCCCATTTTAGCAGGAGTTTCATTTATAAAAGCAACTCCGTCGTGCAATCCGGAATTCCAAAATTCATTAAATGAAAGCTTTGAATTGAACTTAGGATAGATATCATTTTGCCAATTCTGCATCAGGTATTTGTGATAGATTGTAGGTTCATACGAGGAAGATTTTCCGCTCGCCCAAACCAAAAGTGCAGCCTCTTTTTGACGCGAATTAAATAAGGGGTCAATCACCGGCTGCTGAAAAGAATAAAATCCTGTCCGTGTTTTAGCATCGCCCCAAGATTCTAAATCGTGATGAATCGGGAGCGTATAATGTCCAAGTGCCGATGATTCGTTTTCACTTTCAACAAGACTTATTACTGCAGGCACCTTTTTTATTGCTTTTTTGTAGCCTAAATCGTCAGGGAGATGGAATGCAGGGTTCGAATTAAAATGAATAACTGCACCAACATTCCCGCTTTTCATCGATTGAACTAAATTCGTCCAATCTTTTTCATCGGAATATTTTACTAAATTGACCGTTGATGTATCAGTTCTGTATAAATTAGCTGCACCGATTATTTCATTCAAATAGTTAACGGCAATATGTACATGTTCAGGCAAGGAATTGCCAGCATGAATGATTCCGGCTCCCTTATTTTCCAGCAAATCCTTAGACAGCCTTTTCAATTTTTTTGAAGATAGTGAATATTTTTTTGCAAAACTATCTAACGAGTAGATATTGAGGATCTGATCATCGATCCCATTAACTGAAAGACCATTACTTTTTAGTTCACTAATCAAACTCATCACAAATTCATATTGTGCATCGGGTCTAAGTCTGAATCTATAATCGGCGTTCATACCGGTTACGGATAAATTGCCTTCAAAAACATAAAGGCGATTATAATCTTTTGGATTCTTAAAATCTCTTTTCCCTGCAAACATTCTTGCTGTTTCAACCTTATTACCATCAAGGCCTAAAAAGTCACTTTCCAAACCAACTATTATCTTAGCTTTATCCCATTTTATCAGCGGGAAACTTTCAGCCCCGTAACATTTCTTCCAGGCAGAATTTCTCACCGAATCGTTGAATAAATTATAAGAATAAATCTTTGTTCCGGGATACTTTTCTTTAAAATCGTCAATAGCTTTCTTAGCGGTAGGAGAAATAATTCTGTGAGTAACAATAGCAATTTCTTTTCCGCTGCTTTTTGTTAAAGCGGAAATTATTTCCTGATCTACATGCTGCCAGGTCGACTTTATAAATTTACCGTTTGATGATTTTCTCATCGGTTCTTGAAGTCTTTGAGGATCATAAAGGCTTAAAATATTTGCCTGGCATTTCGCACAAGTTTTGCCCTTACTGACGGGATGATCGGGATTGCCGTCAATTTTAATTGGTCGTCCTTCTCTGGTTTTTATTAAGATTCCACAAGAGTCATTACATGCCGTACTTGTTGACGCATAATAATTTGCTTTACCTACAATCACTTCTTCAGGCATCTTGTTGTAAGGAACAATATCTCCTTTATTCCTATAATCGGAGCAGCCAACACCTGCAAGAGCGGCAGAGGCTCCAACTAAAGCTAAAAACTTCCTTCGTGAAAGAGGCGATAATTTTGAGATATTAAAATCGTCCGTCACACCTTCCTGAAATTCATGTCTATTGGCTTCTAATAACGAAGTATCATGAAAAAGATCTTTAAAGCTGCGCCAATAATCATTATCTGGCTTTTCAGGTTTTTCATTTTTATTAAATTCGTTTTTAGCTTCTGCCATTATTACCACCTATTTTATTTCGACTAACTGCAAGCGGATTTATTTTAACTTTGACTTGATCTGTATTTTTTAATGTCTTTCCTTTTGAACTGTTGAAAAGTTTAAAAGGAAAAGATTTTAGAACAAAGTAACCGGCAAATCCGGCTCCTAATGAATAAAAGAATTTTTTTCTCTCAACCTTTTTCTGCAATAAATTTTGCAATTCCATTATAACTCCTAATTAACGATGGCATGCATAACAGTTTGTTGGACCATTTGCGATATTCTTCAAGTAGGGTAATTTTTCTTTAGCGTTTCTATGGCAATCGAGACAAGCCGACATGGAAAAAGAATTCATTTGAGTAAGCCTGCTCATTTGGGCAACGTCACCGTGACAACTCTCGCACTTGATACCATTATTCACGTGAACACTGTGATTGAAGTAAACAAAGTCCGGAACTTTATGAACTCTTATCCAATGAATTGCCTTCCCTTTAAAGAAGTAATTTCTAAGTTTTTTAATTTCCGGTTTATCTTTCCTTGCAATTGAATGACAGTTCATACATGTAGAAACTGCCGGAACCATTGCATGCCTGGATTTTTCAACACCGGTGTGGCAATACTGGCAATCGATTTTCATTAAACCGGCGTGCAGTTTATGTGAAAAATTTATAGGCTGCTTCGGTGCATAACCGACTCCATAATCTGCCGATCTGGTAGCAAAATAAGTTATTGTAAAGGAAGCAAGGATTACAAAGATTGTTATTGGTAAGCGGACTCTTAGGATATAATCCAGTAACGATTTTTTCATCATTAACCTTTACGAGTTACAAGCATTAGTTTGAAGGTATTCTAAAAGCCAAAACAAAGTAAATTGTTTATGGTCTAAACCCTTAACAAAATAGTTTAATTAATTTTTTAGCTGTTGATTTATTAAATATTGATGCGGCAGTAATAATCAATTTCCGCAATGAGTACCTTTTCCGCGTATCGAATCTTAAAAAATTGATTTTCAAACTTATAAAATTAAACAAATAAAACAAATAGTAATTCGCCTAAAATTGTTTGTTTATTATAAAAATCACATGTCTTTGAAAATATAATTCATAATTATTTTAAGATGGAATAAAATATAACTCCCTTTTCTTAAAAAACATATGTCATGGATCAAAGTTTCTATTTATTTTTTAATGATTAATTCAATCTACTCACTGTTGATGGTGCGAATCGATTAATTTATGGTGGAAATATTTATCTATGAAAACTATTGAAGACATAAAGGGCTTAATACAATTATTTAATAATGAGAAAGTCTTATTGATTATTATCTTTATTTTTCAGTGCTCTCTTAATAATGCTTACAGGATGTAATACTTCCACTTTCGTGTTGAATTTTTCAGCGCCGTATTTTATTTGGGTAATGCAACCAGGATTACCGGTCAGTACTATCGTTGCTTTTGCTTCTTTAATGTTATTCATTTTTCTCTCGAGAATAAACATGGAATCATTATAATGAGTAATATTATAAATACCGGCACTGCCGCAGCACCAATTGGATTCTTCCAAATTTTTAATATGCAACCCGGGAATAGAGTTTAAAATTTCCCGGGGTTGGGAAGAGATTTTTTGAGTATGGACAAGATGACAGGCATCGTGATAAGTGACGGTTTCTTCAACAATAGAAAAAGTGAGTTCATTTTTTATATCAACAAGAAATTCGGTGATGTCTTTTATTTTTGCGGAAAATTTTTTAGCTCTTTCAGAATAAATCAGGTCATCCTTTAATACATGTCCGTATTCTTTCATAAAAGCTCCGCAGCCGGCGGAATTGGAAATTAGATAATCATACCCGCTTTTTTCAAATGCGTCTATATTTTGTCGGGCTAACTTTTTAGCAGTTTCCATATCGCCGTTATGAGCATGGAGTGAACCGCAGCAGACTTGGTTTTTCGGTGTGAAGATTTCACAGTTGCATGCCATTAAAACATCGATAGTATCTTTATTGATATCGGCAAACATTACATCCATTAAGCAGCCTGTTAAGAATGCTACTTTATGTTTTACCTCACCGTATGGTTTTATTCTTTCATGAATAATATTTTTGCTGAAATAAGAAGACACTTTCGGTGCAAGTTTGTCTATTTCTTCAAGATTGTTCGAAATTATTTTTAATATTCCTTTTGAGTGAAGAAATTTTTGAATACCGCTGTTTTGATAAAAGTACAAAAGTTTTGCCGAAATTTTTAAATTACTTTTTGATGTTAAAATATATTTTAAAGCAATTTTTTTAATTATTTTACCCAGTCTTGAACCGTATCCGGCATTATCAACAACTACACGGGCGGCCTCAACCATACTTCCGTATTTAACACCTGCTGGACAAGCTGTTTCGCATGCCTGGCAGTCGAGGCAGAAGTTCATCTCTTCTGCGAAAACCGGGGTTACTGCCATCTCTCCCTCAGCAACCGATTTTATCATCCTGATCCTTCCACGCGGCGATGATCGTTCTTGCTTTGTTATTTCATAAGTCGGGCATACAGATAAGCACATGCCACAGTGAATACATTGGGACAAGACATCATCCGGAGGAATTACTTCGTATAAAATTTTATTTGGATTTTTTTCAGGCATCAGAACAACAATAGTTAGTGAACTATTTTGGAATTATAATTTATTGGAATATTTTATTAACAATAAGAAAGTATATTTTGATAAATCAACGTTTGTACAAATCTTACGGTTTAGTTTTATAATCTTCAGGTCATACAATCATCCTTTTTTTAATGCATCACAACCGCATACCAATAAGAATTTTTGCGGGCATGCCTGCATATAGTTTTATGTATTTTGATACGTCATGAATATTTTGACTAAAAGGATAAAAAAAACATCAAGAAATCAATTCGAGTAAATTCCATCTTGGCTGTCTTTACTATCTTTGTAATTGTGCAATATTTAAATCCCTTCATTCTTCAACTTTGAAATCTGCAATCTGCTCGCGTCGCTTCGGCATAGGGCCTTCACATCTTGGAGATATCGAAAATATTTTCCCGGGGTTTAGAATATTATTTTCATCCATAACCGATTTGATTTTTTTCATCATATCAACAGCCGGAATTCCAGCAGCTTGCTCAAGGAATTGTTTTTTCGCCAGACCCGTACCATGCTCTCCCGTAATAGTACCGCCGAGTTTTATTGCTTCATTAAAAATAAAATTAAATGCTTTATGTGCTTGTTCGATTTGTGCCTTATCTCTCTCATCCGTTAAACATGTAGGATGAAGATTACCGTCACCGGCATGTCCAAAATCGCCGATAGTAACATCAAACTTTTTTGCTGCCTCGGTTACCTTTTCAATCATAACAGGAAGTTCGCTTCTCGGAACGGTTGCATCTTCCAAAATAGTTGTCGGTCGAACACGAGCTAGTGCACTAAATGCACTCCTTCTTGCAGATTTTAACAGAAGCGCTTCATTTTCATCGGATGCTTTTCTAACGAATGAAGCATTATTCTTTTTTAAAATGCTTGCGATGGTTTCCGCATCCTCTTCAACAATGCTTCCCCTTCCGTCTACTTCAATTAATAAAATTGCTTCGCTGTTCCTCGGTAATCCGATTTTAGCATAATCTTCGACACAATTAATTGTGGTATTATCCAAAAATTCCATCATACTTGGAACGATCCGTGCAGCGATTATGTCCGATACAGATTTCGCACTGTCGATTAATTTATCGAAATACGCAAGCATTGTGATTGAGTTGCCCGGCTTAGGGATTATCTTTAGCAAAATTTTTGTTATCACTCCGAGAGTTCCCTCACTGCCGACAATAAAATCCCTCAAATTATACCCAGCAACATCCTTAAAATTTTTACCGCCGGTTTTAAGTAAATCACCGTTTGGTAAAATCATTTCAGTGCCCATAACGTAATTCTTGGTTACGCCGTATTTAAGTCCCCTTAATCCCCCAGAATTATTTGCTACATTACCGCCGAGTGTACATACATTCATACTTCCGGGATCGGGTGGATAGAACAGTCCGATTTTTTCAACTTCTTTCTGCAGTTGTGCGGTAACAACTCCCGGCTGCACGGTGGCAATTAAATTTTGCGTATCTATCTCTATGATTTTATTCCATCTAGTCATAACAACAACGAGACAATTTTCGACAGGGATTGAACCACCGCTTAATCCTGTTCCTGCACCTCTGGGAACAATGTTAAAATGTTCCTCGTTCGCTAGCCTGAGTAACTTCGAAATCTGTTCTTCACTTTCCGGGAATACAATTGCTTCGGGCAGTTGGTTGTAAATTGCTGTCGCATCATATGAATAGCACAGTTTATCTTCATCCGAATCTGTGAAGTTTTTTTTACCGACTATGTTTTTAATTTGTTCTTTAACCACATTGTTCATTTTATGACCCCGGTTTAAAAGAATCGGATTTATTATTGTTTAAATTACAAAGAATTTTTGAGATTGATAAGGATTTTTTTTTATTTGTTGAATGGTTTTATTGGTAAGCTGTGAAATGGATTAATTGTTTAGTTAAATTGTTACAAGTTGTAATCTGAGTATCCCTATTCTTCTTATTCTGACGTTTATTTTTTTATTGTTACAAATAATTTTGATTTTTTCTACGACGGGTTACAACTAAAGTAAAATTTTTATTACAACCAAAATTATCAAAATAGAAAACACTCGTTTTATTATTTTACTCGAGGATTTGAGCACAATTTTAACTCCGAATACTGCACCGATAACTGCACCGATTCCTAGAGAAATAGCAGCTAGCAAATAAACATAACCGATTTGTCCTGCTGCAAGCGTTCCATGAGGTGTTTGCAACAGATATGATAGAGTTGCCGTAATAGTGGTGAAGGCTACAATTACTGATGAAGTACCCACGGCTTTTTTAATCTCAAGCCCCGAAAAATACATGAGAACTGGAACGAAAATAATTCCGCCTCCAACACCTGCAAATGCAGCAATTGTTCCGGCGATTAATCCAAAAAAAATGAGGTAGCTATCATTTAGGCTTTTAACTTTGATTTTCGCTTTGCTATTATTATCAAGAAGCATTTTTACGGCAATCACACTAAACACCGCCGCAAATATCCATTTTAAGAAAAAAGGATTCATCCTGACAACAACAAAAGTACTCAACAAAGATGCAATTACGCTACCTGCACCGAAGTAAAGGGCTCTTCGTTTATCAACGTTTTTTGCTATAAAATGGTTTGAACTAGAGCTTAGTGAAGTGAGACTTGCAGCAAATAATGATGTGTCGATTACAATAAAAGAGATTTGACTCATATCGATGTTCGTAAACGGCAATAAAAGATAAAGTACAGGGACAAAAACCGCACCACCGCCAATTCCTAACATTCCCGCCAATATTCCGGTAAGTCCTCCTATGAGTAAAAATAGGAGGACTAATACAATTTCACTCAATTAATATCCAGCAAGCTGTCATATCTAGCAGTATCCGAAACAATATCCAAAGCCGTTTTGAACTGAGTATCGTTACTTAAAAGTTCTTGCATTTTACCCTCGCCGCCTAAATACCGGGATACAAGTTCACTTTTAATTTCATCGATAATTTCATTTTTATGAGATTTAACTTCACTGTCACCTATCTGTTCAAATTTATCTTTAATCTGGCTCAAACTTGCCAATAAATTTTCTTCAAGTTTATTTTCTTTAGCTTCCACAACCAGTTGATCTATTTCTTTCTCTACTTTTGAATGATAACGGTATTTTTGTTCTTTCAGATAGGCTATAAAATCGGCGAATAACTGATCATCCTTTATATTTTGAAAATCAATATTTGGATGTAAATAATAATAATGATCGGCAAACTGAAAGAACAATCCTTTTGCCAGCAGATCTTTAGTGATTGCTGATTCGGTATAAGGATGCACAACAGTATCAGGTGTAATACCGCCGGCGCCGTAAACGAGTCTGTGATGATCGGTGTAATATTTCCCTT
Source organism: uncultured Ignavibacteriales bacterium (assembly GCA_963751355.1). Taxonomy (GTDB): domain Bacteria; phylum Bacteroidota; class Ignavibacteria; order Ignavibacteriales; family Ignavibacteriaceae; genus CAVVVS01. The sequence continues at coordinate 67,594 of CAVVVS010000121.1, forward strand.
TTTTAACCGTGTCAACTTCAGCTAACACATCATTATTTTCCGCGTAATCAACTTTTTGAATACATCTTCCGCTTGGAGTGAAATATTTAGCGGTTGTTATTTTCAAAGAAGAATTATAATCCAATGGCGTTACGGTTTGTACGAGTCCTTTGCCAAATGATTTAGTACCGAGTATTATTCCTCTATCGTGATCCTGCATAGCGCCGGAAAATATTTCCGATGCCGAAGCTGTTCCGCCGTTAATTAAAACAACCAGCCGTGCTTTTCCCACAATTGGTTTTTGGACGGCATAATAACTTTTGTCGTTATCGGAATTTCTTCCCTTTGTAGTAACTACCAGGTCATTTTTAGGTAAAAATTTGTCACAGATATCTACGGCAACATCAAGCAGTCCACCGGGATTACCGCGTAAGTCAAATATGATAGAATTAATTTGCCTTTTATTACTAAGTTCCTGAAGTGCATTTTTTACTTCATCCGCAGCAGAGCGGCTAAAACTTGTCAGTTTCATGTAAACGTTATGACTGTTCTTTGGAAAAAATCCATAATAGGTTAAGCTTCTTACTTTTATCTCTTCTCTTACCAGGTTAAAACTTAGCGTATCATGTTCATCATTTCTAAGAATTTTTAGATTAACCATAGTACCCGGTTTCCCTTTAACTAATGAAGATAATTCATCTACATTATCGGGAGACATCTTTTTACCTGCTGCATCAATTATAACATCACCGATACGAATTCCCTGCTTTTGTGCAGAGTAACCGTCCATTACTTCAATTACGGTAACATTACCTCCCCTAATTCCGATTGATATGCCAACTCCTCCGTACTTGCCGTTGGTGATTAAATCGATATCCTGTTTCATAGTGCCGTCCATAAATACGGTATACGGATCAAGTGAATTTAGCATTCCCTTGATGCCGGCACGCATAAATTCCTCCGGATTTACATTATCAACATAATTAAGAGCAACTTCTTTATAAATTTTGCCGAATAGGTCAATATTTTTTTCTATTTTAAAATAAACATCGTCCGAACCGGTAAAGAAGCCGGAAAAAAGTACCAGTAAAATCCCCGTGAATATTAGATAATTAATTTTTTTGAGCCTCATACAAACTCCTTTTTTTCATATAAATTCATTTCACGAATTATTTGACGATGTATTTCATCAACCGCTAAAGTTCCGTCGATTACCCGGAATCTCTTTTCTTCCGCGGCAATGTTTAAATAACCATTACGTACCCTGGTATAAAATTCCTTATCGGATAATTCAATTCTATCAAGATCCGTATTATTTTTTATAGCCTTTCTCCTTTCGGCTTCTTCAACAGGGATATCGATAAAGAAAGTGATATCAGGAAGAGTTTCACCTATGGCTAAATTATGAATATGTTTTACCGATTCAATTGCTACACCTCTTCCGTAACCCTGATACGCCGTAGAAGAATCATGAAATCGATCTGAAATCACATAATATTTATCTTGAAGATAAGGACGAATTTTTTCTCTAACTAACTGAGCCCGGCTTGCAGAAAACAAAAATATTTCAGTTTGTATTGTCATATTGTTATGTTTTTTATCAAGAAGAATATTCCTGACTTTTTCCGATATTTCTGTACCACCGGGTTCACGGATAATTACTACTTGTTTTTTGTGCCCTGTTAAATATTTTTTCAACAATTCTACTTGTGTAGACTTACCGGAAAAATCGATTCCTTCAAAAGTTATGAACATTTAAAATCTTAAATTTTATATGGTGATATTCAACCCGGTTTAACCTAAAACTGGGAGAGAAATAATTTTCTATTATTCGTAATAAAAAATTTAAAGCTAATTAATATAATAACATGTGATTCAATTCGTGCAATTCTAGCTATTCAACCACTAAAGAATGAAATATTTAACACCACGAATTGCATCTACGAAAACTTTCTTTCTCACTTTTTCATTATCAATATTAAACATAATTTGAACATTAAAACTTAACATTTAAAAGGACTAACAATTCGATAATAATTGTTATACGAATAGCATTAGTCTAATTAAATCTTTTAATAATATACCTCAAACGCTCCGGTTTTACATAAATAAGAGAAACATTCGGAGGGATTTTTATATGTGGTGCAACACTGCCGACAGTATCCAGTACTACATCGCGGTAATTCACATAAGCACTAAAATTTGATGTATCAACTCTGCCGAGTATTTCAATTCCGCCCCTCACGCTTAATGTTATTTTGTTAGGTAATAATACTACATCACGATCTTTGGGCATATCAATAACATTAACTCTAAGGTTGTGGACATTTTTATCTACAATCTTCTCAACATCCAAATTTACAATTACCTTACTGTCTGCATAACTCATACCCGATATTTTCTTTAGAGAGACTATTTTAATTGTTTTTTCATACATTTCTTTCAACGAAATATTTTCAGTCGGTATTTCTTTTAGGTTTTTCAGGTAACTTACAGGTCCGGTAACCAAAGTTGAGTCGGGAGTTAATTTAGTTGGAGAAGCTAATCCGTAGCCGGGTTTGAACTCCAAATTCAATTCAGTTTCAATTGGCAGTTTTCTGGTAAGAGTTTTTTCTACAAAAAATGAAAGCGTGTCCGGCGAGATATTGATAACTTCTACATCCGAAGATAACCATTGGTTTTCAACAAGATAATTATAAAGATTTATTGTTCTCTTACCCGTTTTTTTCCCTACCGGGATAATGTAATTAGATTCGGAACCAAGTTCAGCCGTTACCAATTTCCATCCTTTGCCTTTCAATTTCACAGAAATATCATCCGGCATTTGTGTACCTGTCGCATATCCATTCGGGAAATCAACTAATTTTATTGGAATTTGAAATGTAGCATAGTAATCATACGATAATGATATGGAAACCCATAGTATTATGGAAAATAAAACAGAAACAATAATTATGTGCAGATTTTTCTTCATACCACAAATATAAAGAGAATTATAAATAAAAAAACTCCACAATCAGTGGAGTCTTAGCAAATTATCTAATAAAGATGAATCATATTAAATTATATTTGCTCATCTTATTGAAAATTTACTGATTAGGCAAAGGATTCTTTAAATTAAAAACCCTTGATTCGAAGCAATTTCCGAATCTTACCGCGACGTTTTAAGAACACTCCGGGATATTTTTTATAGTATTAACGAAATCCCAAATTAAAGGTTGCATTCAGGTTTTATTCTAAAATTTCTTTAAAAAATTGAACCAGATCATCTCTTGTTGCTTTGGAGATTTCTCTTCCCTTAATGGGAAAATTTTCAAACTCTCTGGCAATATGCCGAAGTTGATGAACGTTCATAGATTCAATTTCATCCAAATTTAATAATTCTTTTTCTTCCTCACCGGCTGTCTTGTCAAACTCATCCGGCGACCTTTCTTGCCCCAAAGCCTCTCTTTTAAGTCTTTCAATAGTATCATTACTGTCACTAAAGAGAGTAGATTCATTTTTCAACCGATTTTGAGATTTTCCCGGTTTCTTGTCTTTGGGTCGTTCCGGCTGTATAACATCTTCAGATTCATTATCAAAACTCGTCCGGGTATCTTTGGTAACAGCAGAAGTGACACCGGATTCATCATTTTTTTTCTTAACGTTTTTACTTACTTGATCACTGCCGCTAGTTTTCTTTTCTATTTTCTTTTCTATTTTTTTTTCTTTCAATTCGGGCAGAATTGACACAACTTGTTCATCCGGTTGAGGAATAACATGAATCGAGATAAGCTCCCCTACTCTTTGAGCTGCCGCTGCTCCTGCATCAACCGCAGCTTTCACAGCAGCAACGTCACCAATAACCTTAACGGTTATCAATCCACCTGAAATTTTTTCCTTGCCGGTTAATTTCACATTAGCAGCTTTAACCATAGCATCGGCAGCCTCAATTGCTCCGACCAACCCTTTGGTCTCAACTAACCCCAATGCACTAGGCATATTTATTACTTTCTTTTAGGTAAAATTGTCTCTACTTCGGCATGAGGACGAGGAATAACGTGAACTGAAACCAATTCCCCAACTCTTTGTGCTGCTGCAGCGCCTGCATCGGTAGCAGCTTTTACTGCTCCCACATCTCCCCTAACCATTACTGTCACGTAGCCGCCGCCGATTGTTTCTTTACCGACTAGTTCAACTTTTGCTGCTTTCACCATTGCATCTGCAGCTTCGATTGCACCAACCAATCCTTTGGTTTCAATCATTCCGAGTGCGTCAAGTGCCATATTTGTGCTCCCAAATGTATTAATTAATATATTCGAAAATACTTCTTAGGTTTGTAAATGTCAATTATAAATAAAACTTAGCTCTCCCCCTTTAATAAAATTTATAGATGAGACAAGTTTATCTGCTTTTTAGGTAGTCCTGAAGTATTATTGCTGCCGAATTTTGATCAATCAATCCCTTGTCACGACGTTTTGATTTTTTAGTAACAGACTGTAGAACTATTTGTTTAGCCATTTCGGAAGTATATCTTTCATCTTGCAATATAACTTCTAGCTTAAACCATTTTTCAATATTTTCTTTAAATTTTAAGACAATTTGCGTAATTTTTTCTACTTCCCCTGCCTCGGAAAGAGGAAACCCGAGTATAATCCGATCAATGTTTTTTTCTGTAATTATTTTAGATAATTCTTTTCTTAAGTTCTTATCATTAGGAATGGTTTTAAAGGGATATGAAAAAGTAATTAAGGGGTCTGTAAGGGCCAAACCAATACGTTTAGTTCCGTAATCAATTGCTAACATTCTATAAAGTTTGGTTTCATTTTCCATCAGGCAGTAGCATTTTCAAATCTTTCAACCGAATAGACCCCCTTAAGCTTTTTCAAGCGTTCGATAATCCGGTTTAAATGTTCGATGTTATGGACGTATAATGTGACACTCCCTTCAAACATGGAATCTGCTGTGTTGATATTAATTGACTTTATATTTGTATTTTGATAAGAAACAATTGCATGTGAAATATCAGTTAAAATACCCGGTGTATCTTCACCCATTACACTTAATCCCGCAACAAAAAGAGAACTTTCTTTACCCGGCCATTGAACATTTATCAATTTATTTCCATCTATTTCAGAAATTCTTAATAGATTGACACAATTTTTTCGATGAATTTTTATCCCCTCACCTATGGTGATATAACCTATAACTTGATCACCGGGAATAGGATTACAGCACTTAGCATAAGAATACATTATGTTTGAATACTCTCCGTTAACAAGTATTCCGCCTGCATCATCCCGGGCATTAGTGGCAAAGTTATCAAATTCAAGGACAGCAACTTTTTCCTTTTTCTCCCTTTCTTCGTTAGTAGCAGTCAACACCTCATCAAGGTTCACTTTGCCCAAAGCGATTGCTTTGAAAAATTGTTTAGGGGTATCGTATTTCAGACTAGTCGTTAATTTTGTAATATCACTTTGAGTAAAAGAGAGTTTTAGTTTTTTAATTTTTTTCTCCCAAACCTCCTTACCTGCTTTTATTGTATCTTCCTCTTTTGCATTCATCCACTTTCTGATAGCGGTTTTTGCTTTATGAGTGGTAACGAACTTAATCCAGTTTTTGTTTGGATGCTGGTTTTTAGAGTTAATAATTTCAACCTGATCACCGCTGTGCAGCATAGTATCGAGCGGAACTATTTTACCGTTAACCTTTGCCCCGATGCAATGGAATCCCACTTTACTGTGAATATCGAAAGCAAAATCCACAGGTGTAGAATTAACGGGTAATCTTCTTAAATCTCCTTTGGGAGTAAATACATAAATCTCATCCTGGTAAAGGTTAAGCTTAAAACTCTCTAACAGATCTTTCCTGGCTTCGTCTCTGGTGGCATTCTCAAAAATATCACGGATCCAGTTAACCCAGTTCTCAAGATCTTTATCAGTAGTGGTTTTATTTTCCTTATAACGCCAATGCGCCGCTACACCTTTTTCAGCAACTTCATGCATCTTTTGGGTTCTAATTTGAACTTCGACTAATCTTCCGTCTGGACCAACAACCGTAGTATGAATCGATTGATAATTATTAGTCTTGGGAATTGATATATAATCCTTAAATCTATCCGGAACCGGGAGATAGATTTGGTTTACTATTCCCAGTGTTGTGTAGCAATCATTTGAATTATCTGTGTCAATTATTATTCGAATCGCAAATAAGTCATAAATTTCCTCGAAAGGTTTATTTCGCCTCACCATTTTCCGGTAGATGCTGTACAGATGCTTGGGCCTTCCGCTGATTTCATATTTAAGATTGTACTCGGTTAGTTTTTCAACTATCGGGACGGCAAACTTTCTGATGTACGATTCTCTTTCTCTTCTTTTACTTTTAATCTTACGTGCTATCTCTTCATATGCTTCTTTATTTAAAATTTAAATGAAAGATCTTCTAATTCCCATTTAATTCTACCAAGACCGAATCTATTGGCAAAGGGCGCGTAAATTTCAAGAGTTTCCTGTGCAATTCTTCTCTGCTTATTGGGGTTTACATATTCAAGTGTTCGCATATTATGCAACCGGTCAGCGAATTTAACCAAAATAACCCTGACATCTCTAACCATGGACAGAAGAAGTTTTCGATAATTCTCTGCCTGAGTAATTTCTTGTCCTTTAAATATCCCGCTTATTTTCGTAACACCGTCAACTATTTCCGCTACTTCTTTTCCGAATTCTTTAGATAACAACTCCAAATTGAACTCGGTATCTTCAACAACGTCATGTAATAAAGCACTCACAACTGTTGTATCATCCAGAGGTATCTCTTTCGCTACAATCAATGCAACTTCGTACGGATGAGTGAAATACATCTCTCCGGATGCGCGTAAATCATTTTTATGCGCTTCTATGCTGAACTCATAACTTTTTTCGATCAATTCATTGTTAACACTCGGAAGGTGAAGTCGACACGCTTCAAGCAGTTCATCCAGCATTTTTTTATATTTAATATTATTTATACTCATCAAACTTGTTACATTAATAGCTTACAAATTACTTCAGAATTTTATTCTCAATTTTTTATTTTTTCAAAATATGTTACTCTACCAGCAGCCCGCATGATAGAGGAATTCTCCACAAATTTATTTTAATAAAATTCATTTCAGTTGTTCAATTCATTTAGCTTAAAAAATAGTGATATTAACACTGTTTAGTAAACATAATTATAATTTAATTCATTTAAATCAATAGTAAAAGTCAGCCGTTTTTACAGATTATACCCATACTATTTAATAAGTTCCTTTCTTAAATACTTAACTTTCTCAAAATGATTTTTCAATCTATCCTTAACTTCAACGGAAATGTTTTGAATGCTAAGAATTTCGTTACAAAATTGTAATGATTCGGACTTTTGCCCTGTCTGAAAATATAATTTTGCAATAATATATTTTAATAAAATTTCGTTATAACGGTTTATTCCGGTAATGTTTAAATAAGAATTTAATATCTTTTTGTAAACAGATATTGCCTTGTTTTTATCTAAATCTTCAAATGCGCGTGCTAACCCCCACATAAAAAATCGTGAATTAGGATAAATTTTCAAAGCTTTTTCAGCTAATTTAACTGCCATTCGGGGCTGCTTTTTGTCTATATATATCCAAATCAGAGAATTTATTGCTAAATAAGTGTTGTAAGAAGAATGGCTTACTGCCGAATCGAGTAATTCTATTCCCTCATTTTCGTTATTAGAAACAAACGGGAGCCAATCCAAGAATTCAGTTTTCCGTCTCTTCCAATATTTGAAAGTTCCTAATGCGATATATGCCTCATAAAAATTAGGAATTATTTTTAAGCATTTTTCAAATCCGGCAACTGAATTCAGACCGTAATTGATTGCAGTAATCCAATTTTTATTCAAAGCTTCATAATATGCAAAATACCCGTTTGCGAGTGCGTAAAAATACTGATACCATATATCATTTTTATTTTCAGAAATTAAACTTAAGGACTGATTTTCTGCCTCAGTCAGGTATTTTTTTATGGAGTCGGAATCTACGTTTTCCGCATAATCATAAGTTTTTGCAATCTCAACTGCTGCAAGATAAATATTACCGAGCGGTAATTGCGGGTACTCTTTATTTAACGAAAGAAAAACTTCCCTTGCATCTTTGTACTGCTGAAGGATTATTAAATCTATTCCCTTTTTAAGCAAGATATTAACTGTGGAATCAGGATATTCCTCAGAATAAGATTTAGATGTTATCAGAATGCTGAATAACAGGAGGACAAAATATTTAGAGAGTCCCAAACGTTCGATCACCAGCATCTCCCAGTCCGGGTAAGATATATCCTTTATTATTCAATTCCCTATCAATAACTGCACCAAATATCATAACATCAGGGTGATTCTTCCCTAATTTTTTGATGCCCTCGGGAGCAGCGACCAAACAAGCAAAAATCAAATTTTCCCCGCCCCTTTTTTTCAAATATCTAATCGCTTCCGAAGCACTGCCTCCGGTAAGCAATACTGA
>CAVVVS010000122.1:0-65438 GCA_963751355.1 uncultured Ignavibacteriales bacterium
TATTGTATCTCAAAGTTAGATTAATTGTGAGTCAATCCATATCGAAATTTCTCACAAACAATCAAATTTATAGGCTTGAATCACAAAATAATTATATCTATGTTCACCAGGTGCTAATAATACCTCTTCGGGGAGTTCATATTTTTATATCCAATTTGAATTAATTAAAAAGTAAATACTACCATAATAATAATTTGATTGTATTGTCATAAGGCTAATTATTATTAGTGAACAACCTTCAATAGTATTAACGTTTGACAACCTTGACGATTTTTTATTTAATTCTTCCGGAATTTTTTAATGATTGAAGTTACGCGAAAATTGAGGTGAACAGTTTGTCGAAGTTAATTAGTGATGATTATCCAATATATTCTTTCTGTCCGACCTCCGAAACCGGTCGAAATTTTGAACCCAATTTCACCTCAATGCGTGATCCTGTATAGTGATAAACAAGTATAATATGGCATGTCCGGATTGGAAATGGCAGATGAGTGGTAGCTCAGATATTAAAATAAAGTAATAAGAATAATTATTTAAATCAAAGAATGATTTATGAAAAGTACAATGAATATTTTAGACAATATTTCACAAACAAATCATGAACAAAAATCCAAACAGGCTTTACTGTCGGAAAATGCAACGCTTCACTCAATTTTAGATAATCTTGTTGAAGGAATAATCGTCGGCGACAAAGACGGTAAATTCATATTCTTCAATTCCGCAGCACAAAGAATTTTAGGATTAGGACCGAAAGATATTGCACCTACAGAATGGACTAGTGTTTACGGTTGTTATTATCCTGATGATTTTACACCATATCCTTCGGAAAAATTACCTTTAGCATTGGCAATCAAAGGTGAAGAAATTATTGATGAAGTAATTTTTATAAAAAATCCGGCACAATCTAAAGGCGTCTACATTTCAGTTTCGGCTACTCCCGTGAGAGATTCGAATAGTTTGGTTATAGGCGGTGTATTAATAGTGCGGGACATTACAGAAAATAAGCTGTCGGAAACAGCTGTAAAACAAAGTAATCAAAGGTTTAAATCATTATTTAAAGGATTTCCGATACCTTCATACGTTTGGCAGCGCAAGGATAATGGATTTGTTTTTGTCGACTATAATGAAGCAGCCGAAGTTTTTTCAAAGAATAACATTAAAAATTATTTGGGTAAAGAACTTCAAGAAATGTATGCGGATTCACCCTATCTACGGTATATACAATCTGACTTCCAAAAATGCTTTGATGCAAAAAAAAGTATAAGCAGAAAAAGACCTTATAAATTTTTGGATTCCGGTGTGACAAAGGAATTGTTATTCAATTATGACTTTATCCATCCGGATTTAATTTTTATTCATGCGGAAGATGTAACGGAACATAAAAAATCTTCAGCTAAGTTAAAGATACTCTCAAACGCAATAGAACAAACTGCGGACAGTGTGGTAATTACGGATATAAAAGGAATTATAGAATATGTAAATCCTGCTTTTGAGGCTACTACAGGGTATAACAATAATGAAATTTTGGGCAAAACGCCGCGTCTGTTAAAATCAGGGGAACATGGGGAAGAATTTTATAAAAAATTATGGGCAGAGATTAATAGTGGTAATACTTTTAAAGGTGTTATTATCAACAAAAAAAAGAATGGCGAACATTATTGGAGTCAGCAAACTATAACACCGATGAAAAATGAAAATGGTGTTATTACGGATTTTGTTTCCGTTCTAAGAGATATCACGGAATTGAAAAAACAGCAGGAACAAGAATTCCAATTGCAAATTGCTCATGAAGTACAACAGAAGTTACTCCATACGGGAATATCCATACCCGGTTTCGATATTGTAGGAGCTACATATCCGGCCGTTAAAACATGCGGTGACTATTTCGATTTTGTTTTAATGCAAGATGGAACCGTGGGGATTGTAATTGCCGATGTTTGTGGTCACGGTGTCGGTGCCGCATTGATAATGGCTGAAACAAGAGCTTATCTAAGAATAATTGCAAAGAAGGAACATGATCCGGGCAAGATTTTAACTTTGCTTAATAAGGAACTGGCTTTTGATTTGGGTGATAATCATTTCGTCACACTAATATTCGGTAAGCTTAAACCGGTTAATAATTCATTTGAATATGCTAGTGCGGGTCACCTTCCTATTTATTTACTGGATGAAGCAGGTAAAACTAAACTGACAATGGAGAGTACCGGAATACCTCTTGGAGTAATGAACGATTACATATATGTCACTAGCGGGAAAATAACTTTAAATTCAAAAGATAGTTTGATCTTTCTTACGGATGGAATAATTGAAGCAAAATCGGATAACGAAACTGAATTAGGATTTGATGGTGTCCTGGAAATTATCAGGCAGCATCATGATGCCGGTTCTAAAAAAATTATCGAAAACATTTACAATGCCGCTATGTCGTTTACAAAAAATCAGTTTCAAGAGGATGACATTACGTCCATTATTTGTAAGGTAAATTAATTAGGACAGATTAAAATAAAAGCCCCCTACCTAAAGCAGATACAATCCTAATAATATTTTTCATAAAGTGTATTTTTTCCCTCAATCCAAATTGTAATAAAAAAAACATTGAGTAATAATGATGAAATTGAAAAAGTAAATTATGAAAAACTGATTAGAATTATCCTTAAAGCATTATTAACATTGGTTGAAAAATTCAATAAAATAATATTAATACTTTTGTGGACGTAACAACTTAATAATATAAATCAATACCTAAATATTTTATTTGCCATTTAGCCGAATATTCAGTTCATTTAAATAGCCATTTGGGGAAATGGTGTAAATGAATGTGTAAAGCTTCATTATCTGGTTTTATTATGCTGCATTCATTTCCGTCTCCTGTTTTTACATTCATTTCAAAAATATTCTACAACTCAAATATGTCCCCGTCTTAATTTTTTAATTGATTAAGGAGGGAAAAGATGAAAAGTAATATTATCCTTTCAATTTTAACTTTCATATTTATATCAAATATAAATTTATTTACCAACGGTCAAACAAAAGTAGGTGATGAAGCGTTGGGAACTAAAAAGTACGACGACTTCCAGAAACCCGAACTTTGTGGAACTTCGTGCCATACGGATTTTTATCAACAGTGGAAACAGGCGATGATGTCGCAGGCTTATACACATCACTGGGATGAAATTGAATATTTTAAATTAGCCGTTCCTCACGCGGAAAAAGATCCTGTTGTTGCAGGTGTAAAAGCCGGTTGCAACGGATGCCATACGCCGATAGCATTTCTATCCGGCGATGTTCCACCTCAAAAACCTGATAAAATGACACGCGCTAATGAATCTGTTTCCTGCGACGTTTGTCATACTATAACGGGATTTCGGGGGGATACGCCGCATAACTTTAACTATGTTTCCGAACCTGGCAAAACTAAATACGGCAATAGGGGGACCGGCAAATCACCCGAACATGATATCGCTAAATCTGATTTTATTAAAACCGCCGAGTTTTGCGGTACCTGCCATAATGAGAAAGATCCTTACGGCGTTTGGGTTAAATCTACTCATCTTGAATGGAAAGAAGGACCATACTCCAAACAAGGAGTTCGCTGCCAGGATTGTCATATGACTCATGCCGAAGGTTATAGTGCTGCTATGGGAAATAAATATCCCGATGTTTGGCAGCATTTGTTCCATGGTGCGCATGATCCCGGTAAGGTGAAAGGTACTATTGAACTGCGCGTTCATCCCGATATAAATGAAGCCGTGCCCGGTGATGTTGTCAAATTTACCGTGGTATTGTTTAATCAAAAAACCGGTCATAAATTTCCTACCGGCTCAGTTGAAGACCGTATTGTTTGGATGCACGTGGAAGCGGTCGATGTAAACGGAAAAGTATATCATTTGCCCGTCGATAAAAAAGGGTTTGATGGAGAAAAATATACAATCGGAAGCAATGAACTTGCATACCAGGATATGGGGATAGCACTTAACGATCCGAATTTTAAAGGAGTGCAAAGGGACGGAATCCCTGTTGGCGATAGAATATTCAGGATGGCTTATTTCGATCCGCAGGGAAGAATGACAATTCAGCAATGGAATACAAAATCGTTGGGGGTTGATTACCGGCTTGGTCCGCGTGAAACAAAAATTGAAACATGTACATTTAATCTTCCGGTTGATCTTCCTGCCGGTAAATTAAAAGTAACCGCAGTTCTAAATTATCAAAGATTAGTACAGCCTGTTGCGGAATTTTTAGGAGTCCCGGCGGATGAATATGAAATTATAAAAGTTAATGATCATTCTACTTTCGTAAATATTCTTCCTTAATTAATTATTTGTGATCCGGCTGCTTTAAGTAAATAAATGAAAATAAATCAGGGGAGCATATGAAAAAGGTAATTTTCTTTTCAATATTGATTACAATAATTTTTATCTCGGCAATTGAAACTTTTGCAATTCCCGCATTCGCCCGGAAGTATAATATGACCTGCAAAACATGTCACTCACCATTTCCTAAATTAAAACCTTACGGCGAGGATTTTGCTGCTAACGGATTTGTTTTAAAAGACAAAGATGCACCACGATATTATTTGCCCACGGGAGATGATAGATTAAATCTTATCCGCGATCTCCCTCTAGCATTCAGGCTGGAAGCTTATGCTACCTATAATCAAGATAATTCCAAACGGGTTGATTTTACGGGGCCCTCGGTTTTTAAATTGTTATCCGGGGGAGCTATTACCAAGAATGTTTCTTACTATGTTTATTATATCCTTGAACAAGGTGAGCCCGGAAAGATTGAAGATGCTTTCCTTTATTTCAACAATCTTTTCGGCAGCGAATTGGATTTTTTATTCGGGCAATTCCAGGTCTCCGATCCTTTGTTCAAACGGGAACTCCGGCTTACCCGGGAAGATTATCTGATTTACAAAATCCGACCTGGTTATTCGAATGTTGATTTAACTTATGACAGGGGAATGATGCTGTCATACGGATTACCGACTAGCACCGATATTACGGTTGAAGTGCTTAACGGCAGCGGGATCGGTGAAACATTTTTAGGCGGAAATTTTGATAATGATAAATATAAAAATGTGATGGGACGAATTTCTCAGGAGTTTTCGGAAGAATTAAGAGTCGGCGCTGCAGGCTACTACGGCAAGGAAATGCTAACTCATCCTCACTATAGTTTAAGCGCGACTAATGAATTATGGATGTGGGGCGGGGATGCTACGATATCCTTAGAGCCGCTGCAATTAAATGTTCAATACCTTGAAAGAAATGATAATAATCCGTACGCACTTTTATCAAATGCTACCAAGATAAAAACACGCGGCGGTTTCGGCGAACTAATCTTTCGACCGGAAGGAGATAATAGCATATGGTACGCTGTTGCTATTTATAATTATATTGATTCGGAGGATGATGTATTGGATACAAAATCCGGCGGATTACATTTGGGTTATTTACTGCAAAGAAATATACGGCTGGTAGGCGAGTTCGATTATAATTTTTCCGCTAAATTCGGAATACTAAGTTTCGGTGCGATAACCGCGTTTTGATTTTCATACATATACCAAATAGTTTAAAGGTTGATTCCAATATGGGGTCAACCTTTTTATTTTTACTATATTAGATATTACAAAAAGGCAATAATATGGCTATGGGACTTATTTATGATTGTAAAGTCTATTTACTTTTGTTATGTGTATTGCTAAATTTATAAAATAATGATTTATGGTAATTTTTTTAGATCTGTTTTTTTAATCAGGCTTATTGCGACCGGAGAAACTACCATATATTTATCACCCATGTTACAAAGATTGTTAAAAATTTATCATTTTGTCATTCATAATTTACCCAATAGCATTTGGCGGAATTAGGAGTCTCAATTTTATGTATTCTACAGATGCGGTCCTAAAGAATTTGTGAGAAACTTAATAACGATTCATTTTGGAAAAGTGCAAAGCATGATTTTTGTATAACACAGGCTAATCATTTAAATTAAAACAAAAAGTTTAAACATTGTAGTTGTCATTTATGAGTTTTGTATTGGAACTATGGAAATTTTAACTGCAGGTCGATGAAAAGAAAAGTACCTTTTTACAATACCAGAATTTTTAATCAATCAAATCAGTAAGGAGCAAATCTTATGGACGATAAAAAAAGTAAAGACGAAGTTTCGGAATCGCAGATAGCGGTTCACTGGAAAGAAGAGGACTACTTTAAACCCTCGGATAAATTTAAAACCGGAGCAAATGTAACCGATTCAAAAATCTTGGAAAAATTCGGAATTGATAATTTCCCCGGTTGTTTTAAAGATTATGCCGATATGCTTGATTGGTTTAAACCTTACGATACTATTCTTGATTCAAGCAATCCGCCGTTTTACAAATGGTTCACCGGCGGTAAATTAAATGCGAGTTATAATTGTGTTGACAGGCATTTACCGAAATATAAAAATAAAACCGCACTTCATTTTGTGCCCGAACCGGAAAACGAACCTATTCAACATATTACTTTTCAGGAACTTTATGTAAGAGTTAACGAATTTGCAGCATTGCTTCGGGATTTTTGCGGACTCAAAGCCGGCGATACAGTTACATTGCACATGCCAATGATTCCGGAGCTTCCGATTGTAATGCTTGCTTGCGCGCGTTTGGGTGTAATTCATTCACAAGTTTTTTCGGGCTTTTCCGGTAAGGCTTGTGCAGACAGGGTTGTGGATGCAAAAAGTAAAGTTTTGATTACCGCCGATTCATATTATCGTGGCGGTAAATTAATCGATCATAAGGAAAAGGCCGATATTGCATATGATGAAGCTTTAAAAGAGGGACAAAAAATTGAGAAGGTTCTTATCTGTCAGCGTTACGCCGGTAAATATTCTTCCCAAACTCCGCTTGTCGAGGGTCGTGATTTTTTGGTTAACGATATTTTGAAAAATTATTATCATGCTAAAGTTGAACCAGCTCAACTTCCTGCCGAAGGAACGTTATTTCTAATGTACACTTCCGGCACGACAGGCAAACCAAAAGGTGCGCAGCATTCCATTGGCGGATATTTATCCTACGTTACCGGGACATCAAAATATATTCAGGATATACAACCTGAAGATGTTTACTGGTGTATGGCTGATATCGGCTGGATTACCGGACATTCTTATATTGTTTACGGTCCGCTTGCATTAGCTGCTTCATCGGTTATTTATGAAGGTACTCCTACTTACCCTGATGCAGGAAGACCATGGCGTATTGCAGAAGAATTGGATGTTAATATTTTCCATACATCTCCCACCGCAATCCGTGCTTTGAGAAGGGTAGGACCGGATGAACCCGCAAAATATAATTATCACTTCAAGCATATGACAACAGTTGGTGAACCGATTGAGCCTGAGGTTTGGCGGTGGTATTATAATGTTGTCGGAAAGAAAGAAGCGGCAATTGTAGATACCTGGTGGCAGACGGAAACGGGTGGTTTTTTATGCTCAACCATTCCCGGAATACATGACATGAAACCGGGGAGCGCGGGACCAGGTGTGCCCGGAATTTACCCGATCATCTATGATGATGAAGGTAACGAACTTCCCGCTGGCAGCGGAAAAGCGGGTAACATTTGTATCTTAAATCCATGGCCCGGCAGAATGCTGACAATATGGGGCGACGACGATAGATTTGTTAAACAATATTATCAACGATACAATAAAAATTCGGAAAGTAAGGATTGGCACGATTGGCCATATTTTGCCGGCGACGGAGCCGTGGAAGCACCCGATGGTTATTTCCGGATACTTGGACGAATAGATGATGTTATAAATGTTGCGGGCCATAGGCTAGGAACAAAAGAGCTTGAGTCCGCCGCACTGATGGTTCCCGAAGTAGGTGAAGCAGCTGTTGTTCCGGTTGCAGACCCGATCAAAGGAAAAATTCCGCACATTTTTGTTTCGCTAAAACCGGGAATAAATTCGAACGGTGAACTTGAAAAAACTATTACAAATATGTTAGCGTCGGAAATTGGTCCTATTGCAAAACCTGGTAAGGTTTGGATTGTACCGGATATGCCTAAAACACGTTCCGGTAAAATAATGCGTAGAGTATTATCTGCAATTGCCAATAAACAGGACGTGGGTGACATTACTACTCTGGCAAATCCTCAAGTAGTAGAAGAAATAAAAAAGCTGTCTTAAAGATTCAGTACACTGGAGGTCTCTTATACTTGTTTGAGACCTCCTTTTTTTTATATAGCAAGTAAATTATTAAATGGAATTCGAGAAATATGTTTCGAATCATACCCGAGGGGCTCTCCTATAAAGAACATGTACTGCTTAAGAACGGACAGGGACTGCTATTTAAACCTGCAACAAATGAAGATATTCCGTTAGTAGAATCCTTTTTAAAGCACATTTCAAGGGAAAGTTTGCGCATGCGGTTCATGGCATCTATCTCCGAAGTTCCCAGGGATATAATCAATCAGCTTTGCAGTGGAGATTTTACTCAGGCAGGCTGTCTTTTGGCTATTACCCAAACAGATCACGATCCGGTAGTTGTTGGTTTAGGAAATTACATTGGGATGGGAACCGGGAATACTGCAGAGGTAGCTTTTCTAATTGATGATAAATACCAGGGAAGGGGAATCAGCACTCTTTTGTTGGAACGACTTGCCGGATTAGCCGCAGCTAATGGTTTTGTTGAACTGGAAGCAGAAGTTCTCCCCGATAATCAACCGATGATAAATGTATTTAAAAGCTCCGGTTTTGAAAAACACCGGGTTTGGGATTCGGACACGGTTCATTTTGAACTGCCGGTTAACGGTGCTTCTGCTTTGTGGGAATTAGCCGATTTAAGGGAGCGAATTGCCAGCGCAAATTCTCTAATTCCGCTTCTTCGACCAAAAGTTGTGGCTGTTGCAGGTGTTTCGAGGGATAAATCTTCCGTAGGTAATATGATTTTCCGGAACATACTTTCGGCAAATTTTAACGGAAAGGTTTATCCTATAAACCCTCAAGCTGTT
This sequence comes from uncultured Ignavibacteriales bacterium, assembly GCA_963751355.1. Classification (GTDB taxonomy): domain Bacteria; phylum Bacteroidota; class Ignavibacteria; order Ignavibacteriales; family Ignavibacteriaceae; genus CAVVVS01. Next base: position 8,994 of record CAVVVS010000122.1, read on the forward strand.
TCCATCAGCGGTATTAAAGCTTATGCTTCCGCTAAAGACTTACCCGAAAAAATTGATCTTGCCGTTATAGCGGTACGAGCCGAAAAAGTAAAAGAAGTTGCCAAACAAGCAATTCAAGCCGGCGCAAAAGGATTGGTTGTTGTATCCGCCGGATTTGCAGATGCCGGACCGGAAGGAATAAATAGACAAAAAGAACTTGTAAAGCTCGTTCGCACTCATGGAGTAAGGCTTCTAGGTCCGGGATGTTTGGGATTAATGAACACCGATTCTGAAGTGCGGCTGAACGCAAGTCTCGCTCCCAGAATTATGTCTCCAGGGCAGATAGGATTTTTTTCTCATTCCGCTGCACTGGGACTGGTGATCTTAGATTATGCGGTGGAGAAAGGTTTAGGCTTCACTACATTTGTCTCCGCCGGTAATAGAGCAGATGTTTCCGGAAATGATTTGCTTCAGTATTGGATGGAAGATCAAAAGACGAAAATTGCAATTCTTTATCTTGAAACTTTTGGCAATCCCCGGCGTTTCGTTCGCATAGCCCGCCGGATGACTTACAAGAAACCTGTCTTATGTGTAAAAAGTGCACACAGTATTGCGGGACGCAAAGCGGCTGAATCAAAAAGCGGGGCGCATTCAGGCGGCAAACTTGAAGTAGAAGCTTTATTTCAACAAACCGGATTAATAATGGCTCCTACCTTGGAGGATCTTTTTGATGTAGCTGTTGTCCTGGCAAACCAGCCATTACCGGGAGGGAATAAAGTTGGTATTATTGCTAATTCATCGGGTATGGCAACTTTATTTGCCGATGCATGTGAAATGAATTATTTGGAGGTTGATGCATCTGGTGTAATCGATTTGGGCGCTTTTACTACGGCGGATAATTATGAGGTAAAAGTTAGGGAAGCCTTAATAAATAAAAATGTTGAAACGCTGCTGGTGGGATTTGCTTGTGTAGGCAATTGTGATACGGAACCTGTTGCTGAGGCTATAAGAAAAGGTGTAAGTGCCGCAGAGGAAATCACCGGGATTCAAAAGCCTGTTTTGCTTTGTCTAATGGGAGAAGCGGGTGCTATTTCTCTTATGAATAATTCCCCGGGGGGAAATAGTAATAGAAAATTTCCCGCGTTTCGTTTTCCGGAATTAGCCGTGAATGCTTTGGGTAGAATTGTGCGGTATGTGGAGTTCAAGAAACAGCCGCCCGGAAAACTAATCTGGTACTCCGATGTTAAAGCCGACGATGCCCGCAAAATTGTTCAAACTGTTTTAAGGGAAGTTACCGAACCTCAACAAATTATAACAGTGAATGAAAAAGAAGTAGAAGGGATTTTAAAATTCTTTGGAATTGGTATCGTAAACCCGGTTTCCGGCGATTCAAGAATATTTGAAATCAAAGTCAGACCGGATCCTTTATTTGGTCCGGTGCTTGAAATAAATGATGATAAATCTCACCGGATTTTACGAATCACCCCATTAACAGAAAGAGAGCTTGAAGAAACGATGCATGAATTGCAGCTAACGAAAGATTGCGGTATCAGCCAGATAGTTGGAAGGCTGTCACAAATGATCGAAGAAATTCCGTGGCTGTGGAATTTTGAAGCTCATGCGGTAGTTGACGACACTCCGTTGCTTGTTCCAAAAGTATTTAATATTAAAACCGGCGGAGCAAAGAGACCTTCGTATTAATGATTTTATAACAAGAAATCTTTGATAAATACCAAATTATTTTAGAAGGAAAAATCATGTTAATTCGTGAAATAATGAATACTAATATTACAACAATATCACCTGGTACAAAATTAAGTGAAGCTTACGGTATAATGAATGAAAAAAAGATCAGGCATCTTCCTATTATGGAACAGGATAAAATCTTAGGTATTGTAACCGACAGGGATTTACGCCTGGCTACGAGTAAATTAGCACAGCATCCCTTTGATCCTGAAAGTGAAGTACGCAATATTATGAGTCACCCTGTAAAAACAACACATCCTTCCGATCCGGTTGAATCAGCAACCCAGATAATGAGAGAAATGAAAATCGGGTGTCTTCCCGTAATTGAGGATTCTGAACTAGTGGGAATGGTAACAAACACCGATCTTCTGGATGCGCTTCTTTTGTTAACGGGAGTGCATAAACCAACAGGACGCTTAGATATTCGTCTCCCAAACCGGTCCGGTGAACTTGCAAGATTGACAAATCTTATTGCCGAAAAAAATGTGAATATCCTCTCAATCCTAACCTATCCTGACAAAGAGAAGAAAGTGAGGCTCGTTTTAAGAGTAGGTACCATCGAAATAAAATCTCTCGCAGAAGCAATTTGTAACGCGGGCTTTGAAGTAATTTGGCCTATCCATATATCATGTGTCAAATAATATATAATTCAAATTACCGGCTGTATAACCTTGGTGAAGACCATCCGTTTAATCCCATGCGCGTGGAAATGACGATTGATCTTCTTAATGAACTGGGTTATATCAAAGAATCCATAAAACCAGATCTGGTTACACCGGGAGATCTTGAATTTATTCATGACGGCAAATACATCGACGTGGTGGAAAAAGTTAGTTGTGGTGAAAAATTACCGGAAGCCGAAGATTTTGGACTAGGCACATTAGACAATCCCATTATTGAAGGAATGGCTAAAGGAGCCCGTAACCAGGCAGGAGGTACTTTGCTCGGCGCACGTCTGCTGATAGAGAGCAAAGCGAAAAAAGTACTTCAATTAGGCGGCGGATTTCATCATGCTCAGCGTGATCTTGCGGCAGGATTTTGCATTTACAATGATCTTGCCCTGGCAATTCAAGAAATGATCGGAGCCGGCTGGCATGTCGTTTATCTCGATCTTGATGTTCATCATGGCGACGGAGTTCAGCAAATTTTTTATTCCTCCGAAAATGTTATGACAATCTCTTTACATGAATCGGGTGAGTATTTATTTCCCGGAACCGGATGGCTGCATGAACTGGGAAAAGGAATGGGACGTTCACTAAAACTGAATCTTCCGCTGGAGCCTTTTACCGAAGGGGATTCTTACCTGGAAGTTTTGAACGGTGCAGTAGTCCCGGCATTAACCTGGTTTAAGCCCGATGCAATTATTGTTCAAGCCGGAGCGGATGCACATTATTCCGATCCTTTAGCCGATTTAATGCTGACCACACAAGACTTTGAAATAATTTACCGGCGTGTAATTGAAATTGCCGAACAATTATGCAAGGGAAAAATTCTGTTTACACTCGGTGGTGGATATGCATTAACCGCTACTCCAAGAATTTGGTCAATTTTATATATGATACTTTTGGGTAAAGAGATCCCCACGGATATTCCATACAAGTGGCGGGAGAAATGGCAAAGTAAATTAGTTAAACCAATTCCTAAATCATTTCATGATCCGGCAGATGCTTATGAACCAATTCCCAGGAGAGCGGAAATAACTAAACATAATCGCGATTTAATCCGGCGGCTGCTGGACGCGGTTGCACCGGATTGGCTTTAATTCATCTTTTTTGCTCTATCAATGCATTCTTTTTAATAACTTATGCTGCAAACAAGTAATGCTAAACTTGCCTGTCCATATTTGAAGGAATTCAGCATCTAAAAATGGTTCAAAATTGAAGATTCCGAGTCAAGCTCGGTATGACGGATAATTCTTTTTAATGATTTAACGTAACTTCAATAAAAGACTAAGATTATTTTTAATTATTGCTCATTACTGCATTATTTTAATTGAAAAGGATTTTATATTCAGCTAAATTGCATGTGTTATGAATAAAATTTCTTTTACAAAAATGAGCGGTGCGGGTAATGATTTCATTGTTGTTGATAAAAAAATCAACCCTGCTGCTGATTTTAATGATGAATCTATAAAGCGCTTATGCAACAGGCGTAACGGTGTCGGTGCCGACGGATTAATTACCATATCGGATTCGAATGATTATGATTTCGTAATGGAATATTATAACGCCGATGGTTCAACAGGCAGCTTGTGCGGTAACGGTGCCCGTTGTGCTATAAAATTTGCCGAACTGAGCAGCAGACTTAAAAACGGTACGGCAAAATTTCTTTCAAATAAAACGTCTTATAAAGGTGAAGTTTTAGGAGAAAACAAAATAAAGTTTTATTTTAATTCACCTAAAAATTTTAGATTTGATTTTAAAATTGATTCCGCGGGGCAGGAAATAAATGCATGTTTTGTAGATACAGGTTCGCCTCATGTTGTAATTGGGATTGAAGATGTTCTTCAAAATAATGTCGATCCCGCACTAAATTTTAACGATCTTAATGATTTTCCGGTTTATAAAATCGGGAAGGAGATAAGATATCACCGGGAGTTTGAACCCGGCGGTACTAATGTTAATTTCATTCAAGTTCAGAATAAAAAAATTTTTATTCGAACATATGAGCGCGGTGTTGAGGATGAGACGCTTGCTTGCGGAACCGGTTCTGCTGCTGCCGGATTGATTGCATATTATCGCTATGATCTAAAGCCTCCTATTCATTTGATTACAAGGGGTGGTGACGAATTAGTCGTCGATTTTAACGTTGAAGAAGAAATGATAAAAAATTTATCATTGACCGGACCGGCAGTGACCGTTTTTACCGGGGAATTTATATTAAACAAGTTTTATTAATTAATGGAGCACAAATGGCAAAAGTGATATTTAATATTCAATACGAACTTAAACCGGATAAAAAAGATGAATATTTAGGGGTGATAAAGGAACTGAAGAATCTATTAAAAGCCGACGGACTTGAAAGTTATGAGATTTTTGAAGTTAAAGGAAAAGGAAATCATTTACAGGAAGTTTATACTTTTAGTTCCGAAGAAGCATATGAACAGTTTGATGATGATCAGAATGAAAGAATCAATATTCTGATTAATAAACTGAATGAGCTAACCGTTGATAATTCTACTAAATACACTACACTTTATCAAATAGCAGAATTATAATAATCTGTTTTCTTTTAAGGCGGCTGTGTATATCAGCCGCTGAATTCATAAAAAATTCCCTCCAATATTCGAATTAAAAATATTTTCTTTTTTGGCTCGCATTTTGAATTAATTTATAAAACTTATTGATATAATTCATTAATTCCCTGAAATATAGCGGCTGCATTTATGACTAAAACGGTGCACAAAATTTACATCGCTTCATTTTTTTTAATTACTATTTTTACTGTTATTGTACTTATTGTTGAAGGATATAACTATTACACAACTCCTATAGCTCAAAGATTTTTTATGTCGAAGAATGTTCTATTAAAGCCGAGTGGTTTTATAGGACACGGGCTTGGGATAATAGGAAGTTTTTTAATAACAGCCGGTGTTGTATTGTATATGCTGCGGAAAAGAGTAAAATTATTTTTCAGGTTCGGTTATTTAAAACATTGGCTTGAGTTTCATATTTTTCTCTGTTCATTGGGTCCCGTTTTGATTTTATTTCATACCGCTTTTAAATTCGGGGGAATAGTTGCGGTAAGTTTTTGGAGCATGGTTGCCGTGGTTTTGAGCGGGGTTATCGGCAGAGTTCTTTATGTTCAAATTCCTCACACTATTCAGGGGCAAATAATCGGGATGCGTGAATTAAATTCGTTTAACGAAAATCTTTCACACAGATTAAAAGAAGATTACGCGGTTCCGGAGGAAATATTTACGCGAATAGAAGAAATTTCTTCTATTCACCGGTATAAAAGGATTCAATTTAAAACTGCTTTAATTTTTGTGTTGAAAGATTATTTTGGTATAAAAATTGTGCTCCATCACCTGAAGCGCGAATTGAAATTTGCAAAAGTCCCGAGATCCAGGCGGAAAAAAATTCTTAATACCGCCAAGTCGAAATTAATTATTTCCAGAAGAATCGGTCTTTTGCAGACAATGCAAAAGTTATTCAGATACTGGCATGTTGTACACCTTCCTTTTGCAATTGTAATGTTCGTTATAATGATAATCCATATTGCAGTAGAAATAGTTTTTGGTTATAAGTGGATTTTTTAATTAAGATTTGACACTTGCAAGGCGGGCTGCAAGTGTAACTTGTTCTTCAGGTTTTTAATTTAACTTAGTATTAAATTTTTACCCGGAACATATCGTTTCATTTGCTTTTATTCAATCCTTCGAAGCAAATTTATTTTGTTGGTCATTTATCCTTATGTAATTGTAATCTTTTTGTTAACAGGTCAAATCATAGGCGGATAACATTTTATGAATTTATTCGAATAAGGAATTCAGTAGTAAAACTGAATAAAGTGCCTCCTGAATCAGAACATTATTACACAGTTAACTTTGTAATGTAATTCTCTACACGTATTAGGTATTGAATATGGAAATAATTTTAGAAAATTCGTTAGCATATATTATTGTTTTCATAGGTATTATCACTGTACTCATTTTTTATCTAAGGAGATTGAAAAGAGATAGTGAGATAACAAAAACAAAAATTGTTGAAGCAAAAAGATTTGGTCTTTATGAACCGGTTTCATTGCATCCTGTGATTGATCCGGATAAGTGTTTGGGTAGCGGCGCATGTATTGAAGCTTGTCCGGAACACGATATTCTCGGAATGATAGACGGTCAGGCGCATGTCATAAATGCATCAAGGTGTGTAGGGCACGGTGCATGTCTTCAAGCATGTCCGTTTGGTGCAATCACTTTGTGTATAGGTACGGAAAAACGCGGGGTAGAACTTCCGCATATAAGTCCGGAATTTGAAACGAATATTCCCGGTTTATTTATTGCCGGTGAACTGGGGGGAATGGGTTTAATTAAAAATGCTGTTGAACAGGGGAAACAAGCAGTAAATTATTTATCGACTAAATTAAAATCTACACCAAACGCTGAATTTGACGTCATTATTGTCGGCGCAGGTCCTGCAGGTATTTCCGCTACACTTGCCGCAGCACAAAACAAGATGAAATATTTAACTCTCGAGCAGGACAGTCTTGGTGGTACCGTATTCAATTTTCCCCGGGCCAAATTAGTAATGACCTCCCCGATGGATTTACCCTTGCACGGAAAAGTTAAGCTTAGAGAAACTTCAAAAAGTGATTTGCTTTCCCTGTGGGATTCGGTATTAAAAAAGAATAAGATCGTTATTAATGAAAATGAAAAAGTTGAATCGATTGAAAAGATGAGGGAATACTATTTTGAAGTTAAAACAAACAAAGGGATCTATACATCGAAAAGTATTATTCTGGCGATAGGAAGAAGAGGAACACCGAGGAAGTTAAACGTGCCCGGTGAAGAAAAAGAAAAGGTTGCTTACCGGTTGCTTGAGCCAGAACTCATAAATAATAAAAGAATTTTAATTATTGGGGGAGGCGATTCGGCTATAGAATCCGCGCTTTTACTCTCAGAAGGAAACATGGTAACACTCTCTTATAGGAGAGAATCTTTTTCGAGATTAAAATCGAAAAATTTTGAGGCAATCAAAGCAGCTTCAATAAACGGCAAGGTAAAGATAGTATTCAATTCAAGTGTGAAGGAAATTTTAGATGATAAGGTAATCGTTTCGGTCAGCACACGGGAAAATGATCTAATAATAGAAAACGATTTGGTTTACATATTTGCAGGCGGCTTACTGCCGACGGATTTTCTTCAAAAAATAGGTGTTCGAATAACTAAAAAATTCGGAGAGGCAATTTTAATAAACCAAAATTAGCAGGGCTTTTTTAATAAGTAATTTTACGGAAAACAACAGGAAAATATTCTGAGAGATTACTATAATGTACAGTATACTCAAATCCGGGATTCAGGAAAGAAAAATAAAATTCATATTAAAATTATACGATCTATTTTTATAGCAGTCTCTTTTTCTTTCATATTTTCGGCATCGCTTCGGGCACAAATATCGCCCGGAGATTTAACTACAGCGCATGCAAAATATGAAGGAATGAGTAATTGCACAAAGTGTCATGAGCTTGGTAAAAAGGTTCAGGCATCGAAATGTTTGGACTGCCACACAGAAATAAAACAGTTGATTTCCACGGGAACCGGATATCATGCAAACAATGAAGTAAAAAGTAAGAATTGCTGGAATTGCCACAGTGAACACCATGGCAGAAATTTCGAGATAATTCACTTTAATGAGAAAAACTTTGATCATGAAATTACCGGCTTCAAGCTTGAAGGAAAACATTCTAGTATAAAATGTAATGAATGTCATCAATCAAAGTTTATTACAAATAATATATTCAAAAAAAGAAAAGGAACATTCTTAGGCTTAAGTAAAAAATGCGTTTCATGCCACGAAGATGTTCATCAAAAAACTCTTGGAGAAAATTGCGCTTCGTGCCACAATACAGCAAAGTTTAAACCGGCGGTCTTGTTCAATCATAATAATGCAAAATTTAAATTAACCGGCGCGCATAAAAATGTCCAATGTTCGAAATGTCATATTAAGAAAAGGTTAAATGGAAAAGAATTCCAAAAATTTACAGGTCTTCAATTTAAGAATTGCACTCCCTGTCATCGCGATGTGCATAATGGAAAATTCGGAGATAAATGTACAAACTGTCATAATGATAATTCTTTTAAAGCATTGAAGAGAAATTCCTTTAATCATAATAAAACAAGATTTCCCCTGCATGGCGCTCATAAAAGGGTTCGGTGCGCTGATTGTCATGGAACCAGTTTGCTGACCAAACCAAAGTTTGCAAAGTGCACCGATTGTCATAAAGATAAACATTTCGGTGAGTTTACTGTTAATGGAGTGGTTAAGGATTGTAAAAATTGTCATTCTGAAGAGAGTTTTAAAATTACCCGTTTTACAATAGAAGATCATAATAAAGTTAAATTCAAATTAACCGGGGCACATTCGGCTGTTCCCTGTCAATTATGTCATTACAAAGAGGCAAAGAAACAATGGCACTTCAAACGGATAGGAACAAAGTGTATCGACTGTCATCAAAACGTTCATGGCTCTGAAATAACCGAAAAGTTTATACCGGATAATAATTGTTCAATTTGTCATTCGACTGAAGATTGGAAAAAAATATCTTTTAATCATAACCTTACAAATTTCCGTCTAAGCGGAAAACATAAAACCGTAAGCTGCGGTGATTGTCATGAATTGAAATCAAAGACAGATAAAATATCATTCAAGTTCGCTTCTTTAAAGAAGGATTGCGTGACCTGTCATCGCGATGTTCATTTTGGACAATTTGATTCGGAACGGAATGGGAATTTACCTGTTTGCGAGAATTGCCACGGATATGATAATTGGAAACCGGTAAAGTTTGATCATGAAAGGACAAAATTTTCTTTAAAAGGAGCACATGAAAAATTACTATGCTCAACCTGTCATAAGAAAGTAAAAGAAAACGGAAATATTTTTATTAAGTATAAACTAAAAGATTTCAAATGCGCATCCTGTCATTCATAATATTTTTGATGCTAGGAGTTAGCAGTATTTTCCCTCAATCTCCCCATGGTGATAAGTTGAAAAAAGACTGCTCTTTTTGTCATGAGTCCACAAACTGGAAAATAATTCCGAAGAAAATAAAATTCGATCACAATACAGAAACATCATTTAAATTAACCGGACAGCATGCAGCGGTTAGCTGTCAATCATGCCACAAGAGTTTGATTTTTTCACAGGTAAAGAGTTCTTGTAATTCCTGCCATGAAGATGTCCATCAAAATTCACTGGGACCTGATTGCGCTAAATGTCATACACCTTCAACCTGGATTGTTTCGAACATTGTACAGATTCATCAAAACAGCCGTTTCCCTCTTATCGGGGTTCATCTGAATCTGGATTGCCAAAGCTGCCATTCCGGGTATTCAAATTTGTATTTTCCTCCTCAGAGCATTTCTTGTTTTAGCTGTCATGCAAAGCAATATTATGCGACTACTTCTCCCAACCATGCTCAAGCAAACTTTTCAACGAATTGCGGGGACTGTCACAGTATTACAAGTTTCGACTGGGGAGCACAAAATATTGATCATAGTTTCTTTCCACTGGTCGGAGGGCATAATATTTCAAATTGTTTTAGCTGCCATAAACAAGGAAGTAATTTTAAAGGTTTGACTACGGCTTGTTATCCTTGCCATACACAAAATTATATGGCAGCAAAAAATCCCGACCATGTTCAGGCCAAATTTCCTACTACTTGTCAGGATTGCCACAATATATATAGTTTTAACCAAGCAAACTTTGATCACAGTAAAACAGGATTTGCTTTAACCGGCGCTCATGCATCAGTAACCTGTCAGAGCTGTCATAAAACAGGTTATACGAATACCCCGGCTGATTGTTATTCATGCCACAGTCAGGATTATGCAAACACGACTGATCCAAATCATGCGGCGCAGAATTTTCCTCATGATTGTACTCAGTGTCATTCAACCACAAACTGGGGAGATGCAAACTTTGATCACAGTACAACGGGATTTGCACTGACCGGCGCCCATGCATCGGTAACCTGCCAGAGCTGTCATAAAACAGGTTATACAAATACCTCGGCTGATTGTTATTCATGCCACAGTCAGGATTATGCAAATACGACTGATCCCAATCATGCAGCGCAGAATTTTCCTCATGATTGTACCCAGTGTCATTCAACCACAAGCTGGGGAGATGCAAATTTTGATCACAGTACAACGGGATTTGTACTGACCGGGGCTCATACTTCGACAACCTGTCAATCGTGTCATACATCAGGTTATACAAATACACCTATGGCATGTTTTAGCTGTCATCAATCGAATTATCAAGCAGCGACAAATCCAAATCATCCGGCAGCAGGATTGCCACATACCTGTCAGGATTGTCATAACACAACAACATTTAATCAGTCGACGTTTAACCATACAACGACTGGTTTTACTCTAACCGGTGCACATGTTTCTTTGGCTTGTTCATCATGTCATAAAGGAACTGTTACAGGTTTAACACCGGACTGCTATTCATGCCACAGTCAGGATTATGCAAATACGCCTGATCCAAATCATGCGGCGCAGAATTTTTCTCATGATTGTACCCAGTGTCATTCAACCACAAGCTGGGGAGATGCAAACTTTGATCACAGTACAACGGGATTTGCACTGACCGGCGCTCATGCATCAGTAACCTGCCAGAGCTGTCATAAAACCGGTTATACAAATACATCGACTGATTGTTATTCATGCCACAGTCAGGATTATGCAAACACGACTGACCCAAATCATGCAGTGCAGAATTTTCCTCATGATTGTACCCAGTGTCATTCAACCACAAGCTGGGGAGATGCAAACTTTGATCACAGTACTACGGGATTTGCACTAACCGGTGCTCATACTACAACTACCTGTCAGTCGTGTCATACATCAGGTTATACAAATACACCTACGGCATGTTTTAGCTGTCATAAATCGAATTATCAAGCAGCGACAAATCCAAATCATCCGGCAGCAGGATTGCCGCATACCTGTCAGGATTGCCATAACACAACAACATTTAATCAATCAACATTTAACCACACAACGACTGGTTTTACTCTAACCGGTGCACATGTTTCTTTGGCTTGTTCATCATGTCATAAAGGAACTGTTACAGGCTTAACACCGGACTGCTATTCATGCCACAGCCAGGATTATGCAAACACTACTGACCCAAATCACGCGGCACAAAATTTCCCGCATGATTGTACTCAGTGTCATTCAACCACAAGCTGGGGAGATGCAAACTTTGATCACAGTACAACAGGATTTGCACTGACCGGTGCTCATGCTGCGGTTACTTGCCAGTCATGTCATGCTTCAGGTTATACTAATACACCAACTGCTTGCATTAGCTGTCATCAAAATGATTTTAATGGAACAACTAATCCTGCACATAAATCAGCAGGTTTTCCGACAGCATGTGAACAATGCCATACAACAACAGCCTGGCAGCCGTCTACTTTTAATCATGATGCATCCTATTTCCCCATCTATTCAGGCAGCCACGCCGGGAGATGGAATTTGTGTGCAGATTGTCATTCAACGGCTTCAAATTTTTCGTCTTTCACCTGTATTACCTGTCATGAGCACAGCCAGGCGAATACCGATTCTCATCATTCAGGCGTACGAAATTATGTTTACAGCGCAACATCATGTTACAGTTGTCATCCTACCGGTCGTGCCGGTGATTAGATAATATTTTGGTCTATGAATATGAACAAAAATTTTCTTAAAATATTTTCGTTTTTTGCTTTTTTGCTTTTGTTCAGCAATTTGGGTCTTGCACAAAACACAAAATTCAAAAAAAAGAAGGGGATAATATCTTACATTACTTCGCAGAATATTTATGTAAGATTCGAGAGTACCGATGAAATAGCAGCAGGAGACACGGTATTTATTGTGCACCGGGGAAAAATAACTCCTGTCATGGTAATTAAATTTTTATCATCCAACTCATGTTCGGGTCAAAAAATCGGAAATGTAAATCTGAAAGTAGGTAACAATGTTTTTATATGGGTTAAGGATAACAATTTAAAAAAATTAACAAAAGAAAATGCAAAAACTGTTAAGGATACACTTGATGAGCAAAAAGGTGACCAACCTGCTGCTAAAAAAGACAATTTTAAAATTCCCAAATACAAACCCAACTTTTACGGCAGCCTGACCGCAAATTCCTTCTCAAATTTTGCAAATTATCAGAACAGCAGGGGGCTTCAAAGATGGAGATATTCATTAAATATAAGCGCGGAAAATATAGGAGGAACGCCTTTTTATTTATCTAATTATATGAATTTCTCTTATTTAACCACCGAATGGAACGATGTAAAAGCTAATGTTTTTAATAATCTTAAAATTTATGATTTATCTCTCGGATATAAAACCAACGGGTTTAGTGCTTGGTTAGGAAGACATATCAATTATAATATTTCAAATGCAGGACCTGTTGACGGGTTACAACTGGAGAAGAAAATTGGAAATTTTGCAATAGGTGGTGTTGCAGGTTCAAGACCGGATTTTTACAGCATGGGTTTTAACTTTAACTTTTTGGAATACGGAGCTTATATTAACAGAACCGATACTCTTACTAACGGGCTTATGAAAAATACAATTGCATTTTTTCAACAAACAAATCATAAGAAAACAGATCGGCGGTTCCTTTATTTTCAGCATAATAGTAATATAATAAGTGACCTGTATTTATTCTTTTCAACGGAAGTTGATCTTTATAAGACGGAACAACACATAGCAAAAAATGATTTTTCGTTGACCAGCTTATTTCTTTCAACACAATACAGACCTGTGCAGAGTTTTTCTGTCAACTTATCCTATGACGCACGTCGAAGTGTTATTTATTATGAAACGTTTAAAAGTTTAATTGACAGCCTTTTTCAAAATCAAATGAGGCAGGGACTCCGTTTGGGATTTTTTATAAGACCGTTTACGGGAACATTTATTAATTTAAACGGCGGTTATAGTTTTCAAAAAGGGGACATCAAACCGTCAAAAAATTTCCATATTTCCGTTACTCAATCTGAAATACCCATGGTTGATATCTCTGCAACTATTTCATTCAACCGTATATTCAGCAATTACCAGGACGGCAGTGTTTACGGAATTACACTAACTAAATTTATTCCTTTTAATATAACTACCATATCTCTCGGGTATTCCAAACTTTTTTATCATTTCGGAAGCTTTGCTCATGATTTAGATCAAAAAGTCTTAACTGCTCAAATTACAACCAGACTTTTTAGCCCGTTATTTTTTAACATCTATTATGAGGGTGAATTTGAGGGAAAAACAACTTACGGGAGAATTATGAGCGGGTTTAATTACAGGTTTTAACCAGAAAATCAAAATTAACTTTTCGTAAAATATTTGACCGGTTCAATATTTACTTGACTTTATCATAAGAGGTGGGAATGAAAAGAATAAAACCGTTATATGTATATCTTTTATTAGTATTTTCTATTGTTGTAATTTTTTATTTTTTGTCTTTCAACAATTCCGCCGGATTAACTTCCGAAGGTTCTGCATCAGTTCTGCCCGATGTAAATATAAATGGAAGACAAATGCCTGAGGATTCAATACATAAGGGTTTGGAAAATCCTCTTTCCCCAAAACCTAATAAAAATAACGTGATGCCGGAAATCGTTAAGCATATGAATGAATTGAAGAAAGATTTAGATGCAAATCCAGGAGATACCTCGAATATAAGAGAATATGCAGATTTTTTAGCGTCAGCTCATCAGAGTGAAAAAGCACTTCAGTATTACGGAAAAATATTAAATATAGATCCTGCAAGAATAGATATTCTAAACTCAATGGTATATTTATATTATTCAAATAAGAATTATGATACAGCAGAAAAATATCTTAAAAAAATAATATCGATAGATAAAAACAATGAAGATGCGATGTATAATCTTGGGGCAATTTATGCCAATGAGGGTAAAAAAGATAAGGCCAGACAATCCTGGGAAAATCTTATGAGGCTATATCCAAATTCTTCAATGGCGCAAAAAGCAGGTGAATCACTCAACCGCCTGTAGTTCCATAAGTTATTAAATATAAATTCTGATTAGCGAATTGTATGCCTTTCCCGCAAAGAATTTCATTATTGAAAATAGTATATTTCCATAACTGAGAAATTAGAGCCGGTAATGAATATACATAATCAATTGCGGTTCAAAAACAGTTGAAATTTCCTAGCGGCGAGAAGTTTTTCATTCAATGTTTGATGGTATAGAATCTGATATAAAAACAAAAAGTAATTGGTATAAATTAATTTGAGCCTAAGTTCAACAGGAGAGATCATATGAAAATCAAACCCTTATATATATATGCAATTGTAACTTTGATCGCTACGGCAGTAATCGTTTTTGTAGTGCTGCAGGATGATAATTCCGTAAAACAGGTAACTGCTTCGGCGGATATAATGAATAAGGAAATGCCTAAAGATAATATCCATAAAGGATTGACCAATCCAAATCAGCAAGCTCCCTCCAAAAATAATGTAATGGAGAATATCAAACACGAAATGGATATGATGAAAAAAGCCGTCGAAGAAAATCCGAAAGATACCTTAAAAATGAGGCAGTATGCGGATTTAATGGGAGCTGCACATCAAAAAGATGTTGCTGTTCAATACTACAATAAAATATTAAAGATTGATCCTAAAAGAACGGATATTATGTTCTCGCTTTCCTATGTGTATTATATGAACCATGATCTTGATAATGCCGAAAAAATGATGAAAAAAGTTTTAAACCGGGATAACTCTAATCTTCAAGCCTATTACAATTTAGGTGTAATTGCCGCAACAAAGGGAGATAAAGACAAAGCAAAGGAAATTTGGAATAAGCTAATTAAGGATTACCCGAACTCCAAAGAAGCCGGTATTGCCAAATCTTCAATTAGCAGACTTTAAAAATGATAAGTCTGTACGAAAAATAATATTTCGGAAAATAGGACTGTCATGATCAGACACAAAGGCGTGGATTTGCCCCCGTGGAATAGTATTTTTTAGGAAGATAAGTATGAATAATTTTGATTCATTCCACGGGGTAAACCGATTTTTAATTTAATGGTAAATACTCACAACAAATTAAGCAGTTTCATTCCCTTGTGAAAGATTGATACAAATCTGAAATAACATTCATAAAAATGAATTTTGACTGTAATTTTCAATCCTATAAAAATAATATACTTTCCTAAATAGATAAATATTTTTTATCTTTACATTTCCAAATGAAGGATCATCAATGTTCGAGTACGTCGGCGCATTACATATGCATTCAAAATATTCGGATGGATCCGGGGAAGTTGATGAAATTGCAAAACTTGCCGATGAGGTGGGACTTGATTTCATAATACTTACCGATCACAATACTCTTCGTGCGTTACACGAAGGTTGCGAGGGATGGTACGGTAATACAATACTTTTGGTAGGCTGCGAGATAAACGATAAAGAAAACAAAAATCACTACCTTGCTTTTGGGATAAATGAAACTTACTCAACCCGGATATCCGCCAAAGAATATGTACGGAAAATAAAAGAGGCTGGCGGCATTGGATTTTTAGCACACCCGCATGAAAAACGAACTCTAATGGAAGAGCATCCACCTTATCCGTGGACAGAATGGAATACCGATGATTTTAACGGAATTGAGATATGGAACCACATGTCTGAATGGATGGAAAATTTAACCGAAGAGAACAAGTATCAGTCATTTCTTCACCCTTTGAAATCTATTTCGGCTCCGCAAAAAATCACTTTGAAGTTATGGGACGATTTGAATCAAAAAAGAAAGGTAATCGGGATCGGAGGTATAGATGCACATGCGCACAAATATAATTTACTCGGTTTCTTTGAAGTGGAAATTTTCCCTTATAAAGTATTATTTAAATCTATTCGAACACATCTTCTTATCGATGAAGAAATAAAAAAAAGCAAGAGCAAGAAAAATATAGAGGAAACAAAGAACAAAATTTACAATGCATTAAAAGATGGTAAATGTTTTTTTGCTAATGATTATCATGCCGATTCGAAGGGATTCAGGTTTTTTGCGGAATCCGGGGAAAAAATATTTAGTATGGGTGACTGTATTGACGGGAAACCCAAAGTAAAATTAAAAGTAATGGTGCCTGTTGAAAAAGCGGAAATCAGATTAATTCGAAACGGCAAAATGATAGATTCAGTGGAAGATAACAGCGCTGAATTTATTGTTAACAATAAAGGCGCATACCGGGTGGAAGTATATCTCTCCGGAAATGCCTGGATTTTTTCCAATCATATTAGAATAGGGTTGAGTAATCTTTCTAAGTAAAATTGAGCTTCCCGGAGATTAAAAAAAGTAATGATGATTTTTAATTTTAAAAGTTATTAATCCAAATCGCATAACTTTCATATCTTAATGTAAAAATAGCCAAATCGTAATTCGTTAATCCTTATCCTGAGATCAATAAATTTTGTCTCCAAGTTTGTTACCTAGTGTTTTATTATGCTCTGATAAATAAAATTTTACTTATCACTTTCTCTAATTTGCATAGAGCTTAAGTAAGTCTTGCTGTTTAAATTTTTTGAAGTTGTTGTTCAGCATGTACAGCACTACTTCCATCGTTTTGCCGTTTATTTTTATGTCAACAAAATGAAACATTCTTGTCTTGAGGGTATCGCTGAAAAGATCTTTATATCTTTCATCCTTTCCGGTTAGTAAGGGCTGCTGAATTCCGCCCCCGCCTCCAATCACTAAAAAATCTTTGCCTTTAATTTTGAAATGTTCAAAAGCATGTGCATGCCCGCTTATGAATAGTCTGCATTTTTTTGATTTGAAAAATGGTGGGAGAAAATATTTTTGTACATCAGTTGATGGTGAAACAATAGTGCTGTTTGTATATGGTGAGTGATGGCACGCTACAATGATAAAATTAATCGTTGTATCCGCGTCATAATTTTTTAATTCAGTATTATACCGGGATAACTCGTTATGAAGATCATCTGCGGATAAATTATCGAAATTTGAATTCAACAAAATAACAGCCGCATTTTTAGCTTTTTCCGAGTAGCCAGTTAAATTTGCATAAGGGTAACGAGCCTCGAAATTATGTATCCCTCTGCCGGGAAACAATATATATTCGTGATTGCCGGGAATAGGATAAAACGGTATCTCTTTTTTTTCAAGTTTTGTTACAAATTTATCGACTTCTTTCCACTCATTGTTATTGTAGCCCAGTTCGACTATATCCCCGAGATGGAAAACGGCGGAAGGAGAAATTTCCAAAATATCTTTATAAATTAATTTACGCGCCTGAGCATTATGATTATAGTGAAGGTATAATTTTTCAAAGAAATGTGGTTCCTGGGTATCGCTGATGAAACAAAAGGACAATGTATCATGATTAGCCGCAATACTTAATTTTTTAAAGGGATGAATATGATGACCATCAGGAGTGAAAATTGAAACAAAAGCCGAAAAAATTAATATGATTAATATTGAGATAACATAATATTTCTTAGAGACTTTCATTCTAACATTGCATCGCTGTTAAAAGAAATTGAATTAAAATGTAATTTCAAAAGATTTCCGCACCCGTAAAATAAGATAATGAAATTTTGAGAAATATTTCCGATAAAATCATTTTCAGTTTTCCAATACTTATCTGTCATGCCGGAAATTTATAGAAAAAGAACTAATATAGTCTTCAAAATATTTTCAGATAAAATAATAAAACTCCTGCAGCCGCAAAAAGGCAATAATAACCGAACCATTGCCATCGCCCGCCTTCAAGCCAGCGGGACAGCAATTTCAAAGCCAGCAAGCCTGCCAAAAAACTGAATATCATACCTACTATGCTCGGCATAAAAAGGTGAAGCAGAGAACCTTGACTTTTCAATGCGTGGTCATGAAGTAAGCGGTATGCTTCCTTAGCGACCACGGCAGGTGTTAACACCACAGCAAGTGCAAAACTGAATTCCTCCAGCTTCTGCTTTGGAAGTCCAAAAAACAGTCCGGTAGAAATGGTAGAACCGGAACGTGAAAAACCACGGAAGGGCAGGCATATGCCCTGTACGATACCAATCCATACAGAGTGTTTTGTCTTTATCTCGTCATTAGGAACCACTTTCTTCTCGCGGTACCCGGCAAATATAATCATCACGCCAACCGATGCCAGCGCTATTGAAATCAGGGGCAGGTTGGAAAATAAATCTTCTACTTGTGCATGAGGTATACCTCTCATAAATATCTTCTCTATTATTTCTTTTAAGCCGAGTCCCACAATTCCTGTAAAAATGGTTGCCACAATAATTTGCTTAGCAAAATCGCGAAACTTACTCATCGATTTAAAATAATCTCTCTTCCAGCCGTTCCAGAAATAAAAGATAACTGCGAACATTGTCCCGGTATGAAGCATTACGAGAATCATTGTCATTTCGGGAGACGATGGATGCAGCCCCATTATTTTTTCTGCAATAATTACGTGAGCAGAACTCGAAACCGG
Organism: uncultured Ignavibacteriales bacterium; assembly: GCA_963751355.1. GTDB lineage: Bacteria > Bacteroidota > Ignavibacteria > Ignavibacteriales > Ignavibacteriaceae > CAVVVS01. Next base: position 27,907 of record CAVVVS010000122.1, read on the forward strand.
CAGCAGTTCGCAAGCGCCCTGTACCAGTGCCAGAATCAGGACCTGAATAAAATTAGGCATAGTATGAAATCCGTATAATGTTGTTTTGAATGAGAATAAAAATATGAGTTTTTATTAAGAAAAAACTAAGAGCAAATCACAATCCGGAAGAAAAACAACATTAATTCTCTTTACTAATTCCTCTTTGTGGAAATTTATTTGATCTGCTCTCAGTTAATAATGATTACGCGGAAAATATCCGTACTTGTATGTTGGAAATTATTATATTAATATTAATATAAGAGGAAAAACAGGGCAAACATGAGATCGCTGCACGATCCCGTCTAGCTACGGAAAATCATTTGAGATTATAGCTTACAAGTTTGGGGAAAAAATGTATATAAAAATTTGGATCAGTAAAATAGTTCTGGTTGTAATATTACTTTTACCATACGGTTGTAAGAGTAACAACGATGATAAAATTATCAATCCGGCTGCTCATACTATCGGCGAAAAATACGGCGGAGGTATTATCTTTTATATAGATGGCAGCGGACAACATGGCTTAATAGCTGCTTCGAGCGATCAAAGCGCAAGTATTCAGTGGTTCAACGGGAGTTATACCGCAACAAGCGCTGTTGATAGCACAGTTGGCGCTGGACAGTTAAACACAACTGCCGTTGTCAGCATACAGGGAGCAGGTAATTATGCGGCAAGCATATGCGATCAATTAGTACTTAACGGTTATGATGACTGGTTTTTACCCTCGAAAAATGAACTCAACTTGTTATACCAGCAAAAAGAAATAGTTTCCGGGTTTACTAATAATTTTTACTGGAGTTCTACTGAACATGGAGTCGGCAGTGCCTGGGAACAGAATTTTATTGATGGTACCAAGTATTTCGTTAATAAAAATTTCCAAATTTGTGTTCGGGCAATTCGGGCTTTTTAACTTAAGTCTCAGTTATTGTTGCGAAAGTAATGGCAATCATTTCAGGAATGAAAATAGTACTCACCGTTTATATATTGCATTCTGTTTTATAATACAATTCTCCACCGTATGTCAACAAGTATAAAAACAGTGTTCAGTAGATTGTTCAGTAAATTTCTTTTTCATTCACCCGTTTAGTATTTTTGTGAGGGCAAAAACTTTGAAGATTGCTCAAAAAATAACTGCGCCCATAGTTCAACTGGATAGAACGTCGGATTCCGGTTCCGGAGGTTGAGGGTTCAAGTCCTTCTGGGCGCACAAAAGTTAGTAATGTTTTTATAATACAGAAGTTCAATATTTTGAAATCATTTGCAGGATAAAATTAAATATATAATTGCATGTATGTTTATACAGCATGCAACTTAGCTTACATGCAGACATGCTTTTTTGTTGTGTCCCGGGTTTACCAAATTATTCTCTTCTCTACTTCAAGTTTTGAACTTTAAAACTTCAAATAACCCGGCAATTTTGAGGGTAACCTTTCCGGCACTTTCTATTCTCATATTATTACAAAATAACTATTGATATATGCAATTGTAAGGGCTATTGAACATATTTATTAAAATAACTGAATAAAATTAACCTTTAAATGTGACAGAGAAAAATTGACGATTATAAAATTATATATTAAATTAGACACTTTATAAATCATGTTCCTAATCAAATCAGACAAGCGGTGCATGTCATTTGCTTCCTAATTAAATAATAAAATAAGTAAAAAGGGAACTTCTATGTTAACGAAAAAGAAAAAGCTTTCCCGTAAGGAAATTAAAGAAGATAAATTAATTTCATTTTACTATAAAGCTTACAATTATATTGACCAAAATAAATCTAAACTTATCACTTACGGAATAGGAGTAGTAGTAGTTGCTGCTCTAGTTGTTTTTTACGTAAACCACCGCACGGAAAACAATCAGCAAGCAGGTATTGAACTATCTCGGATAATGAACGATTATGACAGCGGTTCATACCTTGAAGCCATAGAAGGAAAAGCAGGTACAAACCTGGTAGGTTTGAAAAAAATTGTTGGGCAATACGGAAGTACGGAAAACGGCGAAACAGCGAAATTGTTTTTGGCTAATTCATATAACTTTCTCGGGAAATATGATGAGGCACTAAAATATTATGAAGACTACGACGGCGATATAGATATGTATAAAGCCGCGGCTATTGCCGGAGAAGCGGGTATTTATGCCACTAGAAAGCAATACCAGAAAGCAGCCGACCTCTACAAAAAAGCTGCCTCGGTCTCAGAGAAGGTAGTGTTAAATCCCGATTACCTTATGCAGGCTGGTATAAATTATCTCTCTGCCAACAAGCAGGATAAGGCTAAAGAAGTATTCAAAAGAATACAAAAGAATTATGAAACATCGCCTGAAGCTAGAAATGTAAATCAATACTTGGCTCTACTCGATTAAAATAAGAGCCATATTAATTCTAAACCAAAAAAAGGAGTCCTTTATGAAGAAACTTCTATTGTTATTATTTGCTTTAACATTAGGGGGAACAGTATCATTTGCGCAGGTACACATTGCCGCAAAGTATAATTTCCCTCCGAATGATCCTATACTTTCAGGCTTTTATAGTATCAGAGGAGTAAATTATGCGGCTGATCCGTTCGGAGATGGAACACCTGCAATCGTTGCAACCAATTATGAAGACCAGGGACACGTGAGTGTATTTATTCCAGTCGGTGACGATTCACTTCAATTAGTATGGACTTCTCCTACAGTTGATTCTGTGGGCGGCGGATCAACTCCGAGATATGCACTATTCGGTGATCTGGATAATGACGGCAAAGTGGAAGTTATTTATCAAAGCAGCGGTAACGGAATTTTTATTTATGAGTGGGATGGTGTCAAAGGTTCATATAATTTCGGTACAAAACCTTCCCAGCAAATTGATCCTCTTACTGCAACAGGAATGGCTGCTTTAGACGGTAACACCGAATATATGGAATGTACCGATGTCGATGGTGACGGACAAAATGAATTATTAGTCGCCTACAATGCGGGTGGAAGCTCAAATGATGCATATTATATAATTAGCGCCGTAGGTAACTGGAATACAAACAGTTCGGGATTTTCATCATTTAATATTGAATATCAGGGAATGAGAGCTGACCTTGCAAAATGGGGACTCGCCGGTTCACCGGCTTGTATGATAAGTGCTGATTTCTTGGGAAACAAGAAAAAAGAGATCTTACTCCATAACTGGAATCATGAAAACGTAACAATGCTAAATCCAACCGGTCCCGATACTTATAAATTAGCCGATACCACCAACGGTAAACAGAATTATGAATTGGGCGGCGCTTATGATGATGTAGCATTATTTGGCGGAATGGCTACGGATATCGATGGTGACGGCAGAGACGAAGTTTATTTGCCGACTTATACTTACCAGAAAGATAGTACCGGAATTCACCCAACTACCGGTCATGTAAACATGATTCATTACAGTTCCGGTCAATCTACAAATGAAATCGATGCCAGCAATGTTACTGTACTGAGTTTTTCTAAATTCCTTCCTGATGGCGCTGCGCTATTCGGATACGGTTACGGCGATATAGACGGAAACGGAAAGCCCAATCTGTATTTTACCAGCTCATATCCTAATAACGTACTTACAGCTGAGTTTGAAGGCGGCGATAAAACCGATACGAGTAATTGGAAATTGAGCAGACTTTATGCCGGTGATTCTACAATTATATCTTCAATGACGATTAAAGACTCTGCAGGAGTTGTGGATACTTCCAAGACTGTTAATACAGCTTTCGTTGCTAAGATGTATGATCATAATACTGATCTTTTCAAAAACGGAAAAGAAACTTTGATTATGCCTTATCAAACTATGAATGACAGTATCTCGGTTACAACTTTAACCTGGAATTCCACTAACAGTCAATACGATACTACGGAAATAAAAGTACTCAATCCGAAAAGATGGGGCTTGAGAGTTCTTGAGCAGGGTTCAGCAACCGGTGTAAGCGCAAAGGATGTAAAAATAATTACTCCTAATGATTTTACACTGGATCAGAATTATCCGAATCCGTTTAACCCGACAACAACCATTAGCTTTAACTTACCCGTTAAGAGTAATATTACTCTTAATATTTACGACATACTCGGTAATAAAATTGCATCTTTGATAAATGACCAGGTATATCAAAAGGGAAGTCACAAAATCACATGGGACGGAAGAAACAGCAACGGTGTTAAAATTGCAAGCGGTACATATATTTATCGCTTGAAATTCGGAAACTTCTCAAAAACACGTAAGATGATCTTACTGAAGTAAGTAAAATCACCTTAACATATTTTATTTGTAAAAGCCGCGGAAGAATATTCTGCGGCTTTTTTTATACCGGAATATTCCCGCAACGTAATGTCGTCAAGTTTAAGGAATTACCATAGCAGATTCCTGATGTATTAGGCATGGTGTCTTTTTACTATTTCAAATAGATAGAAACAGTAAATATTCATCAACATGAATTAGTAATTATTTTAATCAAATGAAAAACCGTATTAAATTACTCAACCATAGCAGCACCAATTCATAACGAATAAATAATGATTATTAAAAATTCTTGACATACTAAATTTTGATCACTATTTTCAAATAGCATTTAGCATTAAATGTTACAAAAAGGGGAAAACCATCTTAATTCTCGAGACCCTTCCATAAGAACTATTTATTGTGCAATAGTGGAGGTCTAAATGATAAGAAGTCTGTTGACGATTCTATCCATTGCTATAATTTTTTCAACCGTAATATATGGCGGTACAACTGGGAAACTTGCTGGTTACGTTAAAGATGCGGAAACCGGTGAACCATTACCGGGTGTCAATATAATTATGGAGGGAACAGGTTTTGGCGCTGCTTCCGATATAAAGGGATTTTACATAATCAACAATTTACCGCCCGGTAAATATACCGTAACTTTTTCAGCGGTAGGTTTTCAAAAAAAACAATTTGTTGATGTAACTATATCTGTAGATTTTACAACTAAACTGGATGTTGAGCTATCGACTAAATCAATCACACTTGAGACTGTTGTTGTGCAGGCAAAATCACCAATGATTCGTACCGATTTGACTTCATCCCAGGTTACGGTTGATGCTTCACAAATAGAAAGCCTTCCGGTAGAGAGCATCTCACAGATATTAACTTTGCAAGCGGGCGTAGTACAGGGTGCGGGAGGAGAACTCCATATAAGAGGAGGAAGATCGAACGAAATTGCATATACCGTTAACGGTGTTTCTATAGTTAATCCATTTGATAATACAAAAATCGTAAACATTGCTACTAATGCCGTGCAGGAATTATCTGTTGTCAGCGGAACATTTAATGCCGAGTACGGAAATGCTTTATCAGGAATTGTTAATACAATAACTAAAGAAGGCGGCAGTAAATATAAAGGGAAATTAACTTTTTACACCGGCGATCATTTGAGTTCGAGGAATGAGATTTTTTATAATATTAACAAATTTAATGCAGTAAATAACACTACCACCGAAATGACGTTAAGCGGACCGGTTCCTTTCCTAAATAACAGTCTCTCGTTTTTTGTCTCGGGAAGATATGATAATAACCTTGGCTGGTTATACGGAATACGTGAGCATAATCCGTCCGACTCCGTTTACCGCAGTCTTATGAATCCTGATGAAATTACAGTTGCATCAACTGGTGACGGGGCAACGGTTGCTATGAACCCCTCAAAAGAATTTAGTTCTACGGGCAAGCTTACATTCAGACCTATTTCAACTATAAAAATAAATTATGATATTATTTATTCATCTTCGAATTATCAATCATATAATCACAGCCTAAAATATAATCCGGATGCTAATTATCATAATTATGAATACGGCTTGTTAAATTCCCTTGAAATAAGACACGCATTAAATCAAAAAACATTCTACACACTGCGCGGTTCATATAATTTTAATGATTACAAACAATATTTATATCCTTTAGTAAATGCGGCAGGAAACGCGGTTGACTATTACCCCGGAATGGTTTCGAACTTGAGCGGGTTTAACCTTAACGGAATTCACGCCGATTCCCGCTATCAACCGGATTATAAATTGAACACAGCCTCGACTTATACTTTCCTATCGGGCGGGACATTAAATAATCATTATTACCAACGTTCAAGAAGTTTCGGAGGAAAGTTTGATATCACAAGCCAGGTTACGGATAATCACGAGGTAAAATTCGGACTCGAATACCAGGCTCATCGTTTGGACTTCGAAAATTTTGTTATACTGAGGGATTCTACAACATATGTAAAACCCACCATACCCGATCCGAAAACAGTTAATCACGAATTTTATATAAAACGACCAAAAGTGTTTTCGGCTTTTGCTCAGGATAAAATGGAATTTAAAAGTATGATAGTTAACGTTGGAATACGGTATGATTATTTTATCGCTAATTCAAAATATTCAACCGATATTTTTCATCCGTCTCCCGATATGGCACCAAATCTCGATCCGAATAATCTGTTAGTCAATGCACCTGCAAAGCATCAAATAAGTCCGAGGTTAGGTATTTCATTCCCGATTACCGACAAAGGAATATTACATTTTTCGTACGGGCATTTCTTCCAGATGCCGCCCTTTTCATATTTATATACCAATCCTAGTTTTAAATACAGTCTTGCAGGCGGAAGTCCGGTTTTTGGAAACGCAGATTTGAACCCGGAAAAAACCGTTAGTTATGAACTGGGGCTACAGCAGCAGCTTTTCGAGAATGTAGCTTTTAACATTACGGGATTCTATAAAGACGTAAGAGATCTGCTGGCACTTCAACAAATAAGAATAAGCGGTGATCAGACATATTTTAAATATGTGAATAAAGATTACGGAAATATAAAGGGTATAACATTTTCACTTACTAAAAGAAGAACGCCCCAGGATATGATTGGAGTGACGCTCGATTATACATTCCAGGTATCGGAAGGAAACGAAACAAATACCGATGCATTCTTCCTGGATCTTTCTTCGGGAAGACAAAGCGAGAAAATTCCCGTATATCTTAACTGGGATCAAACACACACCTTAAATGCAACGGTTTCCGCAGGGAAAAGTAAAGACTGGAACGTTACTTTAGTGGGAAGATTAGGGACCGGCTTGCCATATACTCCGCAAATAACAGGAAGTCAATTGTATCTCAGAACAAACAGCGGAAGAAGACCTTCGCAGGCGCGCGTCGATCTTCTGGCTGAAAAATCACTAAATTTTTTCGATTTCAATTTCACGCTTTTCTTAAAAATCTTTAATCTTTTCGATACACTCAATGAACGGCTGATTTATAACGATACCGGCAGGGCAACATATACATTAGCCGCAAATCAAAGTGCCGCTCAGGCAACAGACAAACTGTCTGCGAAAATTCCAGCTATTCATTCTGCGCAGGAATATTTCAATAACCCCGCATATTACTTATCGCCGCGCGAGGTAAAAATGGGTGTGTCGTTCGAATTTTGACAAAAATTTTATTGGGGAAATTATCAATGAAGAAATCAGCTGCAAAAATACTTCCGTTGTCAATCATATTTCTTTTTTTATCCGGCTTCAATATCGAAGCTCAGAATACAAACCTTAAAACTAATAGCGAGCATAAATCGGTTAAAGATTATATGAACCGGGTTATGCAGCAGCAAAAGACCCAAAATAAAAATAACCGGCAAAAAGTTGTCAACAAAGGCGAGATACCAAAAAAATATGAAGTAAATAGAATAGCAAAAGCAGCCGGACAGGAAGATCGTAAATCGTATTTTATGAACGGTAATAAAATAAGTACGGAAGTTTATAATTACGGTGGTATTGCACCGGGATACGGATTAATTCGCGGTGTAAATAATGTTGTCTGGCATGACATAGATTATGTCTTTCAGTTCTGTCCGATCGTCGGTGCATCGGTTCCGGATTCGAAAGATTCAACTAAAAAGCGAATTCATATAATCTCGGATGGATTGAATGATTATCCGAGTTATCGCGAAGTGAGTCCTGACGGAATATTATGGCAATGGCAGCCTATCCCCGGTTATGCCGATCCGGATCAGGCACACATGGCTTCCAATCCCGCACCTGATGAAGACGGTGACGGCAAGCCGGATAGCTGGCCCCGTTCGTGGTACAATCCTACACTCGGGAAATATGTATGGCCCGGATATTTATCCCAGGATGCAACTAACGCCGAGCAGGAGGTTTTTTGGGCAATGGATGATAGGGATAATACCGAATTTAATTATTATCCATTTAAAAATGATACAACAAGAAAGGGAATAGGAATCCAGGTAGATGGCAGGGCTTTTCAGTGGAGTAATGCGCTTGCCGAGAATGCTGTTTTTTTTGTTTATACAATCACTAACGTGAGCGACTATGATCTCGATTCGGTGTTTTTCGGAATTTACGGCGATCCCGATGTAGGCGGAGCGAGTCCGTTCAACGATAACAATCTTGGTTTTTTCATTCCTCCTTATGCCGATGACGGCAGTGTGGACAACATCCCGGTATATGCAAGAAGCCTGGTTTATTTTTGGAATACTGATGGAACAGGCAGAGGAGGAATAAATACCGGATATATAGGATGTAAATTCCTGGAAAGTCCCGGCAACCCGAATGACGGAATAGATAATGACGGCGACGGAATTATTGATGAAAGACAGGATGACGGAATAGACAACGATCACGATTGGAATCCGTTAACTGATGATGTTGGAATTGATGGAATTCCTAACACATTCGATGAAGGAGAAGGGGACGGTGTTCCCACCGCAGGTAAACGGCTTCCCGACGGTTCTCTTGATCCGCTTTACCCCGGCGAACCGAATTTTGAATTAACCGATCTGGATGAAGCCGACCAGATAGGACTCACCAGTTTCAATAGCTGGGTTTGGTCTGAAGATAAAATTTCAAATGACGAATCTATGTGGAACAGAAGTATCCCCAGGAATTTTGCCCAGATTCAAACTACTCCCGCCGATTTAGTCTTTATATTTGGCTCGGGGTACATTTCACTTAAAAAAGGAGAAACAAAAAGAATTTCGATGGCGTTACTCCTTGGCAGAGACCTGGATGATTTATTGACAACATCACAGACTGTTCAAACTATTTACAATCAAAACTACAGATTTTTTAAACCGCCGATTTCACCCAGGTTAACTGCAGTTCCCGGTGATAAAAAGGTAACTCTTTATTGGGATTCAAAAGCGGAAGAAAGTATAGATCCTATTACCGGTAAAGATTTTGAAGGCTACGTAATTTACCGGAGTACGGATCCCAATTTTAACGATATACAAATGGTTACGGACGGTAAAGGATCAGGCTTTTTAAGTGAGCCGTTAAAAGATGTGAACGGATTTGAGGCAAAATGGGATGTTGACAAAAGAGATGAGCCGTTCACCGATAAAAACGGAAACGGTAAATATGACAACGGAGAACCCTTCACCGATTGGGATAAAAACGGTGTATGGTCGGCAAACTTAGAAGACCCATGGAAAGGCTATCATCCGATTGCATATCAGGGAAGAGGAGTTCACTATTTTTTGGGAAATAATTCCGGGCTGGTGCATTCTTTTGTCGACTCAAATAAGGTTATTAACGGGCAGACTTATTATTACGCTGTCGTCGCTTACGATCATGGCGATTCTCTCGGAATTCCTCCAACCGAAACCACCAAAAAAATCACTGTCGATCCGATTACATCAAAATTAAGGTTCGATCCAAATACGGCACAAGTAATTCCCGGTCCGCGTTCAACCGGTTATGTTGCACCCTCACAGCCCGCATCTAATATTATACACAAAAACGGGATTGGTACGGGGAAGGTGGATATTAATATTCTTAACGATTTAACAGTTCAAGAAGAAAGTGAATACGATATTACTTTTGCTGACAGTCTCACGTACGAAGGCAATCGTGTGGCAAGTAAAAATTATTCCGTACTTAGGCTTAAACCGGTTACCGAAGAATTTCTGCTTTACGGAACAAAATTTACCAAGCTTAAAAACTCAGATCTATCACATGATTCCGTTATTGTTGTGAAAAGTTCAACCGGCAGCCAAACATTTGTCGAAGATAAGGACTACGTAATTAATTATGAAGTCGGTTCTATAAGAAGAACGGAAAATAGTACTATGCCGGACCAGGGAAATTTCTCGATGACTTATAGATATTATCCGGTCTATCAAAGCACAAAGTTTAATGATGAAGACAGTAATCCTATTTTTGACGGTTTATTACTAACACTGAAAGATGAGTCTAAACTGGAAATTGATACCGCTAAAACCCGCTGGGTTGAAGGGAATACTAATTTTGTTGCATCTGTTAAACGAGGATCGATAGGTTCAGGGAATATGTATCCGGCTGATTATGAAATTAAATTTTCTTCCAATAATATTGATTCAGCTTACATATTAAAAGGGGGTAAGCTTGTTTTAATCCCGGTAAAATTCACCGTAAATAAAGTAACGAATAATTATCCCGAGCACATAAACACATTTTTGAAAGAAAATTTTTATTCTGTTGACAGTGCCTGGTCTCCCGGTGAAGAAATCATATTGTTTAAACCCGGGGCAGCCGCAAGTCCTACCGAAACTACATGGGGAGTTACTTTTTCGGCACCCACAGATTCTTTGGTGGTACCGGTAGTACCGGCGGAGGGAGATGTTTTCCTGGTTACAACCAAACGCCCCTTTAACAAGGAAGATAGCTTTTATTTTAAAACAGATGCTGCCGCGTATGATGCCGGAAAAGCTAAATCGGAATTGGACAATGTTTACGTGGTGCCTAATCCTTATGTGGGGTTAAATGCAATTGAACCGACCACCAAATTACCGGGACAAGTTAGAGGAGAGAGAAGAATCTATTTTGAGCACCTTCCTCCCGAATGTACGATTAGAATTTTTACTTTAAGCGGAGAGCTGGTACGAACTCTTATTCATACAAGCACAATTGCAGACGGAAGAGAATTTTGGAATCTTCTTAACAGCGACGGTTTCGGAGTAGCTTACGGAATTTATTTTGCTCATGTCGATGCTCCTGGTGTCGGACAAAAGATAATAAAATTTGCAATTATTAAATAAGATGTGAGGACGATGCTATGAGGAATTTATTCTCACATTCAACAGTTAAAAAGGGGATTTCTATGAAATCTTTTGGAAATTATTTTATCTTATTAATTATAATATTATTTGCTGCCAATATATTTGCTCAAACTGGGACTTCGGTGAATAAGACCGGTACCACAGCTGCTCAATTCTTAAAGATTGGAGTCGGTCCCCGTGCTATCGGTATGGGAGGTGCGTATACCGCCACCGCCGATGATATAAATTCAATATACTGGAATCCTGCCGGGCTTGCTAGCCTGTTTTCTAAAGAAGCTTATTTCAATCATGTTGATTGGATCTCCGATGTAAAACTGGATTATGCAGGCTTCGGAATGGATATTCCGGGTTTCGGTACACTCGGTGCGTTCGTTTCCGTTATGTCTATGGGTGATATGCTGGTGAGAACTTTAGAACAGCCGGAAGGAACGGGGGAATATTTTGATGCCGGTTCACTGCTGATAGGTTTATCTTATGCCAGGAATTTGACCGACGAATTTTCCATAGGATTTAATGCTAAATATATTACCGAACATATTTGGCATGAAACAGCTTCCTCGTTTGCGTTCGACATCGGAACATTATACCGGATACCTTTTATTAATCAGTTTCGAATCGGCGCCGGCATTTCTAATTTTGGTCCCAAGATGCAGCTTTCCGGGAGAGATATAACTCAAGTTACAACTTCCGGTGCAGGCGAAGGAAATAAAATAAATACCGATCTCCAATTGGATAAATTCGAATTACCGCTTATTTTTAGAATAGGACTGGCGGTTGATGCAGTTAAAAGCAGTGATTCACGGTTAACATTGGCTGCCGATGCGGTTCATCCCAATGACAATACCGAACACGTAAACACAGGACTGGAATATGCCTGGAATGAAATTTTATTTCTTAGAGGCGGTTATAAATCGTTGTTTGAAAAAGATAGCGAACAGGGATTTACCGTGGGAATCGGGATAAATTACAGGTTGATTGAATCGGTTAAAGTTAAATTCGATTACGCCTACCAGGATTTTGGCAGGTTAAAGAATGTTCAATATTTTTCGGTAGGAGTTAGGTTTTAATAATTTCTATCTTTTATTCATTATATAAGTTTTGGTAACCAGTTATTACTGAACAAAAATATAACAGAAGAAATATTATTGACTTAATTCAAATATTATTATTGAGAAATGCACATTGGATTAGGTAGCCTGAGGTGAAATCAACTTCACGCAGAAATAAAATCTATATGATAAGTATTTTTTTAGTAGCTACAACCCTGTCATTAAGGGTAATTCGCAGAAAATAAAACCCTCTCGATAACCCTGACATATTAATCCGAAGTGAATTGTTATTGAGCAGAACTTGTTTTACCCGTTGCCCCAGTATATTAAAAATCTCGACTTCACCATTGCCGCTCATATTCTTTAACTGAACATTAAGGTTTTGCCTAACGGGATTAGGATAAACATTCAGTTCAGCCGAATTTTTAGTTGATTCAACGCTTGAAGAGTTTTGAAGGGTAAGTTCATATTTATCTACGTTAAAAGGCTGCGCCGATATTATGCTTATCCTTATAATTTGCAACCCGGCATCAAGGTTCATAGTTGTGGAGACAGAAGCTAAGGTTTCCCAACTATTTGTTTTGGGTACTGTGAGAGTACTGGAAATCTTATTTCCTATGCTAAATCTTAGTTTACCGTCTCCGTCCATTGATGCGCTATAAAAAGTAAGTGTATAATTTCCGGTCTGTTTAACATTAACCGTATATTCAATCCATTCACCTGTTGCAATATAGCTCACCTGATATCCGCCGTCCGACCTTTGTTCAATATCAACACCTTCTTGTCTGTATGCACCGGAAATATTTTGCGGATCAGTATCGTGGTATGTTAAGCCTTCACCACCGATATCAAAATCTTCGGCTTGAATAATTCCGGGAACAGAAAGCGGTTCGGAATAAAAAGGACTTCTGTGAGTAGGAGGGACATAAATAGTTACCGGATAAGAATAACTATTTTCTTTATCATTAAATATTGTGATTATTCTATAGAAATAATTTTTCCTCGATTGAATTAAAGTATCGGTAAATTGTGTTTTACCGGAGTTGACTTGAGAATAATCTGTAAAATTTTCTCCATCGGATTTTCTTTGAATTATAATTCCCGCGCTTTTGGTTGTTCTGTTTTGCCATGTGAGAGAAACATGCGAATCTACTGTTTTTATACTTAAGTCGGTTGCGCCGTAATTGTAAGTTTTCACTAAAATATCCTTAATATCATTCCAGGTTCGAGCACTTCTGTTATAGATTCCGAAATCACCGCCGTCATCCCAAACCTGAAAGGGAATACCATTGGCTAAAGCTTCTTCAACATACGAAGAATAGTAGTACATTCTCGAATTATAGTCGCAGTTTTTTACAGCTCCGAATTCACTGATTATAACAGGGATATTATTTTTTACAGACCATTGATGAACTGTTTCGAATCGTGTATTAACCTCGTTCCTATCTTGAGTCGTTCCCCATGTTCCTTTTGCAAGTCCTGCAAAATCCCAGGGATCATAAGAGTGAAAATAGGCAATTAAATAATTGTCTTTTGGAATTGCCGCAGCCATCATGAATGATGAACCGGTATAGTCATTACCCGAATAGATAACAATCCTTGTAGGATTGGTTTTTCGTATAATGCCTAGTATCCCGGAGTTTAATTGATCAACTTCAGGACCTGTCATTCCAACAGGTTCGTTAAGAATTTCAAAAAATAGTTTATCTGATTTATTTCTAAATCTCGTTGCAATTTGAGACCAGATACTATCAAACCTGGCTCTGTATGCTGCATTGGAATAATTATTCTTCAGCCAACTTTCATGATGGGCATTTAATATTATGTATAAATTTCTCTGCAATCCCCAGTCAACAATTTGTTCTACTCTTTGCAACCATGTTTCATCAATTGTGTATGGAAGATTATAAGAAGTATGTTTATCCCATGTAACCGGAATTCTGATACAAGTGAATCCCTGAGATTTGTAATCATCAAAATAATATTCCTGCAGCGGACCGTTATTCCACGCGCCTTCAGTCGGCGGATCTAAGGTGTTGCCTATATTTATACCTCTTTTTATTTGTGTAATTGCATCCCGGGGAGTCAACTGGGCGTAGATAGAAGTATAAACAAAGAGAGCAAAAATTACCGTAATTCTTTTAATCATAATTAAAACCCGGAATTTTAAAGTTTTAAATAAATGATAATAAAACAGAAATCGTACCAATATATTAAGCGCTATTTGAAAGCAATAAAGAAGTTATTGTACAATTTTTCTTTTCTTTATTTATCAACTAAATAAAACCGGATTATCATTTTAATAAACATTGTCTAATACTCTCTTCGTTCATATTAGTGACGTGTACCCCCAAAAGTGAATAAGTAGTTAAAGACACAATCTTAAGAAAAGAATGAAATCTTCAACGTGTTAGAACAAATTAGTAATTATTTAAATGGAAATAATTTATCTCAAATCTTTTCTTTCCTTCTTTACCCGGAAATGAATGCAAATCATCGGTAAATTGCTTCTTCCAACAATTTAATAAATTTTCATTTATCCTATTCCTTTATATACTTCTCAAGCACTACGCCCTTCATCTAAAACCAGCTTTACCGTATTTCTTTAAATTCTCCGGTAAATATTTGTCTCTTTTTTATATCTCCATTTTTATGCCTCCTGGTTTTTTATATCAATTTACTAACTTTTATACAAGTTCACTGATCGAGATTCATATACTGTTTGGGAGCCAATGAATTTTAATGATGAGACATTGCGTACAGAAATCTATTCCGGCGCTATGCTTTATATGTTTCGTTTATTATTCATTTTTTATGCGTCTGCTCGGAATCTGCTGGCTGATGAAAAAACAAAAATATTTAATGAAACTTTGGAGAGCAGCAGATAAAAACGATTATGAACCTATAATTGAATTTGCGAGATCATAAATTATGCTGATTGAAAAAGTAAAAAGTCGTTTGGTAAAGGAAAGAATCAGTCAACTATTAAACAACTATGAATGGTTAGTAAAGAAGTATAATGTGTTGATAAATTAAAGTGAGGAAAGTTATTAATAAAGAAATAAAAAATCCCGCAGTAAAATTATTAGTGCGGGATATAAAAACCTTTATAAATTAGTTTTTAATTTGAGCCTGCTTTTGTAAGCGAAAAGGAGCCGGCGGCATAAGTACCCGGACTGTTCATGTAATTGTAATTTCCGTTTAGCTTAGTATTATCAGAAAATGTTCCGGTAAACTTTTCGTCCGGATTTAATCCTAACGATATTTCAATAGTGCTGCCGTTAAGTTGGGCAATTCCACTCGAATTTGTTTCTCTTTTTGTTCCGGATTCATTAAATGATATGTAATATTTAAGGAAATAGGAAGTTACGAATGCTGTCCCTTCTATATCGCTGACAGTAAAACTTACACTGTCATTTACTGAAGTCATACCCTGATACACACCAACATAAGCCGGCACAGGTTTAACCGGATTAGATGAACAGCCCCATACGCCTAAAATTATAAAGAAAGCCGCAATTATTATATTTTTCATTTAAAACACCATTTTATTTAGTTAAATTTTTACCATTATTGGCTAAAGCATTAACAGCCTGGACAATATATCCAGAGTTAATATGATTGAGAAGAAGAAATAGTTTTTAAGGCAGGTATCTTATAAAGTGTATAAGAAAAGGAAGTGTAATATAGGTATAATTATACTGGTAAACTAATATTATTGCTTAAATTCAGGCCGGCTATGCACTTCCTTTTGCCTTTTCAAGTTTAATGCTTCCCGGCTTCAGCCTGAAAGAATCGATTATTAACGCTGCTATAATTATACATGTTAAACTACGAAAACGGAGTCCGCCTGATTAGAAGGTTATAAAGCATTTTACATAATTGAAATAATATTTTACTAATAATATTGTTTTATCATTTTTATGAATTTGTTTCCGCTAATATTATATAGAGAACAGCCAATTGCATATTTAAAGTATTTACTGGTTTTGCCTCCTCACTTTACCTTATGTTTCTTAAAAGGCTAATAACTTGCAAGTTCTTTTAAAATTAAATGATCAATAATTTTGAGTTCCTTCTTCATATTTTGATAACTTTCCAATTGCTGGTTATTGCTAAAAAATCTATTGTCAACCATATTTTCAAAAGTCATACTCTTCAATATATTTAAGTTGTTAAAGGATTTAAATTTTGTTTCACCAATTTGCCCCTTGAATTGAGACATTGTATTGTCCATCTTTCTATAACTGAAATTGTCATAAAGGAAAACTGATAAACCATAATTTATATCTTGGGCGTCAGTATTTTCTAACTTTCTTATGCCTTCTACTAAGATTGGGAGATTATATAGGGCTGATCGCAGTGAGTCTGATTAAATAATTGCTATTTTCCCCGTATTTAATCCTTCGGTAAGGGTTCCGGAAGTAAAGGCCATCGTATTACCGGAAAAAATAATAAACACCAGGCTGTCTAAAGTTATGGAACTTAACAATTCTTCTTTCCGGTTAAACAGTTCAAGAATTTTTTTGGAACTTTTTATTTGACGGGTCTCTTTTGTGATTTCATAATCCGTGTGTTGGACATTACTCCTTACCTCTTCTGACAGTCTTTGAATGAATTCTTTTGATTCCTGTGTATTATTTTGAACTTGTTTCCAAACATTTAGTTGAATTGCAATCAGGATTCCAATCACGATAAGGATAATTTCACAAGTAGGTATTTGTATTTTAGTATTCTTATCAACTATAACGATTTTACAAAATCAAATTAAAACCTTATAAAATTGCAAAGCTTAAAACGGCTGAAGGCTAATCCGCCGCCTAAAAGATGAATGCCGCTTAGAAAACTACTACTGATGGTTCAGCAAACCGTGTATAATTTTCATCAAACACACAGTCTGCATGTTTATTAATTAAAAAAGACTGGTTGAACAAGTTAGTCAATACGGAACGACCACCTCTAAAACTTTAGGGGGTAAGATAATAATTTAGAAAGTAAATATAATTTTAATGATTATTGTTTTATAAATTCGAGTTAGAATAAGTTTTAATCTCATTCTCTGAAAATTGTCAAATGCGAAAACTCTGTCACCTTTAGCACCTTGTAAGGTGCTTTTTTTATTACTATCTCTTTTTTACATTATTTCCGAGACATATTTTGAACGCGAAGATGAATCAACTAGTACTGAGTGAATTTTACACCAGATAGAAAATTCTTCGGTTTTAATGGACACCTTTTCCCCAATAATTCCGGTTGATTTCATATCGGCAAAAGTTTTTTCTGCCATTTCTTTCCATTCTTGAAAAGAGTTCTCTAGTAGTTCGCTATCAACGGAAATGTTTTTCATCTTTCCCAATTCTTCCTCTGTGTACCAAACTATACCAACATTGCGAAGACGTCTTTTTGGTTTCATATTTATTCACTCTTTTTATTTTCAAGTAGAGACTCTATAATTAATATAAACTTTCTATTCATTAAATAACGTATTATAATATAAAATGATTGTAAAAGTATGATTAAAGCAAAGATAAACATCAAAGCAGGGAACCATCCCAAAGCTTGAGAAGATGCTTTTCCAATTGTAAATAAAAATAAACTTCCCATCCAGACTAGTGCTGCTAATAATCCACACCAAGCGCCAAAATAACTGTTCCTAGCGCGAATGCTTTTAATCTTTTCCAACTCCTTAACTAAGGAAATAGTAATTTCTGCTTTCATAAAGTAACCTCAATTTATTTTCCATAGGGATTAAAATTATAGTGCCAAACACACCGCGTTTAACCCGCCCCCATCGCAAACATTATGAGTTTTGTTTTCTGTTAATATTGAAAATACAACTTGCATTCTGTCAGTCACAAAAACTGAATGATTTAAATAAAAATCATTTTTTTAAATTTCACTTCTTAAGATTGGATATCGCCCGAAATGAGTGGTATACAATCTACTTAACGAAAGAATTATCAACTTCTCAATTCTGTTAAATAAATTATAATACGTATATCTCAGTGTGATTGGTCTTTCATTGTGTCCCTATAATAGAGCAAAAGTAAGCTACTTAAAATAAATTTTTATATCAAGCAAAAAGTTAAAAAATCATGTTTTGAAAAAAAGATTAAATTATATGAGTATATATAAACGGAAAAATCCAACCCTCGAAAAATAATTTATTTTGGTGAATAGGGATAAATGAACTTAAGAATATATGATTATATATTTAGATATGGACCTAAAGTTTAATTTGCTCTAGGCGGAAGGGAAAATTTTGTGTAAAATTCTCTTCAACTTGAAGTAAAATAGGTCTTGGGAAGTGCCATGAAATTGAACATCTGCAGCACATATACTAACTTTTGTTATAATAATTTTTTTAATTGATATAATCGTTCAATCATTTTGAGCTTCGAGATGAATTGGAATAAATTATTATTATTTGAGGCTTTGTCTCAAATCAAAAACTTAAATTTTTTATAAAGCTCTATTGCATTATTCATTCTTAAAGATTATTATAGTAAAAAGAAATCTTTATGTTGAAAAACTTAATTATCAAATGAAAATTAAGTGAATATTTAACCACCAATATCTGGGATTGGTGGAATTATCCTTTCAAATTTTTTGGCTATAAAATAACATATTCTTTAAAAGTAAATATAAAAGTGAAATCATAAGAAGTGGATTGCTCCTTTCAGTAAACTTTTTTTATGTAACTCACCATGCGAAGCTTTATGCTATTTTTAAACTATCTCAAACAAATATTAAAATGTTAATAGCTAAGACAAATATATTTTAGTATAAAATATTATGTGAGATTTAACTGCAAAATTTCCTTTTCTTTAAACGGAACAAAAACAAAAGAATATATAAGATGAGCAGCATGCAACATAAGACTATTTTTCTTTTAT
The DNA here is from genome assembly GCA_963751355.1 of uncultured Ignavibacteriales bacterium. Taxonomy (GTDB): domain Bacteria; phylum Bacteroidota; class Ignavibacteria; order Ignavibacteriales; family Ignavibacteriaceae; genus CAVVVS01. The sequence goes on from CAVVVS010000122.1 coordinate 46,939, forward strand.
TTGCATTTATTTCCATCGTTAACTGCGGTGTAACATTTTCGCAGATAACCGTAACTTCGCCTAATGGAGGAGAAAATTGGAAGGCGGGCACTGTTCATAATATTACATGGACAAGCAATATATTGTATAAAGGCATTCTTATTGATTACTCTATAGACAACGGAAAAAGCTGGATTTATATAAATTCAATTTCTGACACCTCATTAAATGCTTCATACAGCTGGACTGTCCCTAGTACACCTTCGACAAACTGCCTGGTAAGAGTAGAGGATTTATATGATTCAACTACATATGGGCAGAGTGCTAATGCATTTACAATATACTCGCCTTCGATAACCGTAATTTCCCCAAACGGCGGGGAAAACTGGCACGCCGGATCCACATATAATATTACCTGGAGAAGTTCTTATGTAGCTGATGTGAGAATAGATTTTTCGACACTCGGCGGTGACAATTGGATAAATATAGTACCATCATATGCAAGTACCGGATCATATAAGTGGACAATTCCAGATACAATTTCACAAAATTGTTTGGTTAGAATAACAGACACTTCAAATGTGTCTGTGTATGATGAAAGTGATGGTATATTTATGATAAGTTCGCCTCTGCCTTCAATAACCGTAACTTCGCCTAATGGAGGAGAGAATTGGGAGGCGGGTACTGTTCATAATATTACATGGACAAGTAATGTGTTGTTTGACGGCATTTTGATTGATTACTCTATCGACAACGGGAGAAGCTGGAATTATATAAATTCAATGTATGATACCACATTGAATGGTTCATACAGCTGGACTGTTCCTGATACATCTTCGACAAACTGCCTGGTAAGAGTAGAGGATTTATATGATTCAACAACATATGGGCAGAGTGCTAATGTATTTACAATATATTCGCCTTCAATAACCGTAACTTCTCCAGTGGGCGGAGAAAATTGGACTGCAGGCACTCAAAAATATATTAGCTGGAAAAGCTCATATGTTAATTATTTAAATATTGAATACTCGACTAATTACGGAGACAGCTGGAACTATATTGCCGCAAATATTTCCGCCGATTCCACCCGTTATTTGTGGACAGTCCCAAATACTCCATCTTCTATATGTTTGGTACTAATTTCAGATGCTGCCGATTCCACCTGTTATGGTTTAAGCGACAGTGTATTTACGATAAGCTTGCCTCCGCCTTCAATAACCGTAACTTCGCCTAATGGAGGAGAGAATTGGGAGGCGGGTACTGTTCATAATATTACATGGACAAGTAATGTGTTGTTTGACGGCATTTTGATTGATTACTCTATCGACAACGGGAGAAGCTGGAATTATATAAATTCAATGTATGATACCACATTGAATGGTTCATACAGCTGGACTGTTCCTGATACATCTTCGACAAACTGCCTGGTAAGAGTAGAGGATTTATATGATTCAACAACATATGGGCAGAGTGCTAATGTATTTACAATATATTCGCCTTCAATAACCGTAACTTCTCCAGTGGGCGGAGAAAATTGGGCTGCAGGCACTCAAAAATATATTAGCTGGAAAAGCTCATATGTTAATTATTTAAATATTGAATACTCGACTAATTACGGAGACAGCTGGAACTATATTGCCGCAAATATTTCCGCCGATTCCACCCGTTATTTGTGGACAGTCCCAAACACTCCATCTTCTATATGTTTGGTACTAATTTCAGATGCTGCCGATTCCACCTGTTATGGTTTAAGCGACAGTGTATTCACGATAAGTCCTCCTTTAAAACCGATCGCAAATTTTACTGCCTCACCGGTTCGAGGATTAAGACCTCTGACAGTAAATTTTTCTGATTCCTCTTCCAACGGAGTAACAAGGCTACTATGGAATTTTGGAGACGGATCTCAAAGTTTGGATAAAAATCCTGTTCACATCTATGATTCCGCAGGAGTCTACAGTGTGAAGCTTATTGCAGCCGGTCCGGGGGGGATTGATTCAGTTACAAAAGTAAATTTAATTACTGTTGACAGCCTGTCGTGGACAGCACCTAGGGTTGTAAATGCCGGAGATAGTATTTCGATCAGCACAACAATACCAAGTTATTTTAATCCGACTTCTTATCAATTGTTTTATAAAGAGGGCGGACAATCAGCATATACGGAAGAAAATTTTCAACCCAAAAATGATTCAATTAGGGCAATAATCCCTCCATCAGCTATTACAATCAGGGGCATCGAATTTTATACAAAAATTTCCGACGGAAAAAATTCTATTACTTATCCTCAAACAGATCCCGTAAATCATCCTGCAACAATTAATGTCAGAATTCAGAGTGTTTCTCCCACCGTATCCATTCAAAGCAGCAAATATGAAATGATATCTTTGCCCATAGATATGGGGAATCAGGATGCTATTAATTTTTTAATAGACGCTTACGGAACGTATAATAAAAAGAATTGGCGACTTCTGAGATGGAATAATGATTCCGCTTCTTACCTTGAATATCCTAATTTAAAGACCCGATTAACACCGGGTACAGCTTTCTGGCTGATCACTAAAAACGGAAATAGTTTTAAACTTTCTAATGTTCAATCTATAAATACTTCCACACTTTTTACCGTTAATCTTGGAGCAGGATGGAATCAGATAGGTGATCCGTTTGCATTCCCGGTAGCATGGGATAATATACAAAACTCAGGTTTAGTGCAAAGCCCTATTTCCTGGAATTCATCGACACAGGAATATGAACCGGATAAAACGATCATGGTGCCATGGATGGGTTACTGGGTTTATAATCCTTCTGCAGAGCCAATTACCTTAAGGATACCACCGAAAGAAAGTATACCGGCGGCAAAAGAAAATGTATTCGGCAGATTAAGTGCTGATGAATTTATTTTACAGGTTAAAGCATATAGTTCGACCGGAGGACAGGATACTCAGAATTATGTAGGTATGATTAACAGCAAAAAAAGCGGAGCAAATAAATCGGATGTGCTTGAACCTCCTCCGGTATCAGGGAAAATCAATTTGAGTATTGTTAGTAAAGGAAAAGACTATATAGAAAATTTTGTACCTTCATCAACCGAAGGTGCATACTGGGATATAGAAATTCATTCCGATGAGCCTGTCAATAATGCAAAGATTGAATTTGAAATGAAATCATCTTTACCGCAAGACTTTAAAATCTGGTTCCTTGATAAAGATAATATGCTGTCAATCCCTGTAGTTAATAATGCAGTGAAATTACAATTACCTCAAAGCGGAAAAAGCAGTTACCGGTTAATTGTCGGGAAGGAAGAATTTGCAAGAAAGAATGCCGATAAAATACCTCTTGCTGCCCCCGATTATTCTTTACTCCAGAATTACCCGAATCCGTTTAATATTACCACTAATATAGTTTATAACTTGCATGAAAGAAGCCGGGTTAGGGTAGTTGTTTATGATATTTTAGGCAGGCAGGTTAAAGTTCTGGTGAATAAAGAATTTCAAGATCCCGGCGAACACAGCATAATTTGGGACGGCACTAACCGTGACGGTAATACTGCAGCAAGCGGTGTATATATTTATAGAATAAAGGCAAATAGTTTTATAGCAAGTAAAATGATGGTGTTATTAAAATGATTTTAAAATTATTAATATCCAATCAGTCGGATTCATCTTATTCGGAACAAAAAGAATTAAACAGGTTCCCTGTATTCATTGGAAGAGATAATAATAACCAGGTAGTTCTTTCCGATCCTTTTAAAATAGTTTCAAGAAAGCATGCCAAGATCCTAAACACTGAGGGCATTTTCCAATTGATCGACCTCGAGTCGGCCAATTTTACATTCTTGAATGAAGAAAAAGTTATACCGAATGAAGAAAATGCACTTCAGACAGGAGATAAAATAAAAATCGGGGATTATGAGTTGGAAGTAGAATATATAAAAGAAAAGGAAGCAGAAGAAGTACATGAAGATGATGATCAAAAGACAATGATTTTTGCAAGTCCTTATGCCGAAGAGATTGTTGCCATAGCTGAAAATCTCAGGATTATCTCCTCCAAATATTCATTGGAAGATTCACAAACAAAAGGAAAAATGCTAAAGCTTTCGGTCCTCCAAAACTTGCTTGGGGTAGATAAAAGCGATTCCAGCAGAATAATTGCCGAATGTTTTTCAGAAAATTTTTTGGATAAAGGACTGCCCCAAATTATCGATCCCGAAAATTCAAGCTCAAAAAATAATGATGTCATCCCGGAAGATGAATTGATTTTATCACAAGATAAAAACATTCAGCAAAAGCCAGCGGTACAGGAATATTCTTTTAATGTTCATTTTTCAAATACAATTGATGTCTTCCTAGATGTTTTTACCAAATTGATTGAAGGATTTTTACAATTCCGGCAGGAATTTTTCGGGGTAACAAAATACTATGTGATTCCGACAAGTTCATTGGAAGAGATTAAAGAATTCCTTTTTAACCCGGATATTTCACCTGAAGAAGAAAAAAAACGATTGGAAATGCTGAAAGATGAAGCACAAAAACTCTTAGGTCATCAAATCGGTTTACTGGAAGGATATAATTTCTCTGTAACACAGGGCAGTCAGATGTTGCTCCAAAGCCTGGATCCGGATGTTATTGAAAAGGGATTAGAAAGTAATAAAACTTCAGAAAAAATATTACCATTTACTAAAAAGTTAAGAGTACTGGATTTGATTAAAGTGAATTATCATAAATATATTTCCGATCCTTATTATGTGGAGAAAAAATTTTTTAGACCTTCTTTTATGAGAGGATATCAAAAGAGGATTTAACAGAAGATGGGAATCCTTCTTAAAAATTTAACTTCATTTATAGTTCAAAAAAAAATAAATCAGTTCTTACAGGAGTATCTATATGTATAAATATATTCTGCCGATTATTTATTGTTTTTCACTTATTTTATTTGGCTGTGGAGGCGGGACTCAAACTGTAAAAGTAAATTTAAAATGTAATGATGACTGTAACGGCAATAATGCAATAGTTGTGAGCATTTATCAGTTGAAAAGTGCGGATAAATTCAGAAATGCAAGTTTTGAATCATTACTAAGAGACCCGGTTACAACTTTAGCGGGTGACTTATTACCCGATTCAAAATTTCAGATTACATTAGTTCCGGGACAAATTTATCAGCTAAAAAAATATACCGTTCAAAAAGACGCAGTGTATATAGGAGTAGTCGGAGATTTTCATTCACCTGCTAATGACGGATGGCTTAAGGTAATCCCGGTTACTTCAGGGATTAATCCTTTAAACATAATTGTACATAAAAATTACCTGACAGTTCAAAAGAATAATTAAAACAAAATTGAATTAATAATTAAATTAATAAAGAGAATAAATCTACAATGAAATTACAGAAAGTTATCTGGCACGAGGGAATGAAATTAAATCCTCATCATTTCCAGCAAGCCGACAGATATAATCAATATTATATAAATTCCAGAATAAATTTATTAAATCCCAATTATTGGGGTTTGAGTGAAATTCAAATTGATGCAGCCGCGCTTTCGAGCGGTTCATTTAACCTGGTGAAATGTACAGGCATAATGCCTGACGGTTTATTTATTGATATGCCTATTAACGATCCTTTACCGAAAACCCGGTCGTTTGAAGATCTATTCCCGGCAACGGCAGAAAAAATAGACGTGTTTTTATCTCTCCCGATAGAAAACATTTCAGGGAATAACTGCAACATGAGTGAGAATGCCGATTCAGAACATTCCAGGTTCAATCTTCAGAGCGTTGAGATGCTTGATTATAATTCCGGAACCAACCCTAGGCCGATCGGAATTGTTAAACCTAATTTTCAATTTAAGTTCGGGGAGGAATCGTTAGAAGATTTCAGTTCAATAAAAATAGGTCAAATAAACCGGAGTGCTGACGGAAAATTTACAATGGATCAAAATTTTATTGTACCCTCAATTTCTATTTCGGCTTCAGAAGTATTGCAGAATTACATGAGAGAAGTGCTTGGAGCTCTGGTCTCCAAAAGTAAAGAGCTAAGAAAACTGGCAAGCGTTCGTAAACCCGAATTATCAATAACCCAGGTAGAAATTCTTTTAATGCTTCAGACCGTGAATACATACATCCCTCTGCTTAATTATTATTATGCTACAAAAAATATCCACCCCGAAAGTCTTTACATTTTATTTCTGAATTTAGCGGGTCAGCTTTCAACATACCTGAACTTGGGAATAAAGACGGGTGAATTCCCTGCATATGAACATAAACATTTAACCGAAATTTTTAATGAAGTAGTAAATGATATCAGTACAATGTTAAATGTTCAAAAAACAATCGAAAGAAGAGATATAGTAATTCCTTTAAGAAAACAGGCTGATACTTTGTATGTGGGGCAATTGTCGCCGGCTCATATTTCCGCCCAGTTTTTTATATCGGTTACAAGCAGTATGTCCGAGAAAAAAATAATTACAGAACTTCCGAAAAATATTAAAATTTCCGCCTATGAAGAAATCTTTGCAGTTCAACAGGCTGGTGTTCAAGGAGTAACCATTGAGTATATCGCCAGACCTCCTGCCGGGGTTGAGGTGAACGAGAAAGCACATTATTTTAAAATAAATAAAGAAGGCAGATTCTGGGATAAAATAGTAAAGAAAAATAATATTGCATTCTTCATTGCTGCCGAATTCAAATCTCTGCAAATGGAATTGGTTTTGCTGATGTCTAACGACTAATTCCGCCTAAAAAATTTTAAATTAAATTTTATTTTAATTGTGAGGATAAAAAATTGACGAACATTGAGACGGCCGAGAAAAGAAAAACACTTGCCGATATCGCTTCCGATTGCTTAATCTTAATACTTCAATTAAGAGGAATAGATGATTATGGGGATCATGGTGTGCTGCTGAACCATATAAATGAAATGTTCGATAAATTCGAACATGATGCAAGATCAGCGGCAATAGATAAAGAAAAAGTAAATATTGCGAAATTTGCACTTATAGCTTTTTTAGATGAAACAATCATCAGTTCTTCATGGAGTCAGAAAGACACATGGCTTTCTGAACCGCTTCAATTAAAATTGTTTGATACCTTTAATGCCGGCGAAGAGTTTTTTGACAATCTGAATAAACTGAAGCAAAGGGTTTCAAATAATAAGGATATTCTTGAAATATATTTTTTATGTTTAACGCTTGGGTTTAAGGGTAAATACCAGCTTCAATCCCCTGAAAATTTGCGCAGAATTATAGATGACTTAAATATTGAACTGCATCCTGATATTTATAAATTAGCTGATCCAATTTCTCCAAACGGGAAGCCTCATGATACTTTTCTGGGAAAAGTAAAAAATCAACTGCCTGTATGGATTTATCCTGTCGGGGCGGCTATAATATTTTTGATATTTTATATAATAATGTCAACTTCAATTTCCGCTAAAGCTTCGGATGTTGTGGAAATTTTAAAAAGTTATATAGTATAAACCCTTTAAACCATTCTAGTCCCAAACATAGAAAATTCGTTTTAATTTTTTCAACTCTTTTAAAGTTTAAAATAAAATCTTATATGAAAAATTTTTTTAAGAAACCGGTAACCAAGTTTGTAATTGGTCTTATATTGTTATTAGTAATAATGTTTCTTATAACGGAAATATTTAAGATAAAAGCTACGGTTGGGATTAGCATTTTAGTAATCATATTGCTGATCATCGTGATTATCTATTTATTTTTCAGGATGCGCTCAATTCAAAAATCCGGGCAGATTGAGCAATCCCTAAACTCACAGGCTGATGAACAAATTAATAGCGTTAGCCCGGAGAAAAGGGCAGAGATTGAGCAATTTAAGGCGCAATTGGAAGCTGCAATTACAGCGCTTAAAAATTCCAAGCTGGGAAAAGGTAAAAGAGGCAAAGCCGCTTTATATGCATTACCGTGGTACATGTTGATCGGACCTTCCGCAGCGGGGAAAACTACTGCTATTCAAAATTCCGGTCTTGAATTTCCATTCGGCAAAGAAGGTTTTAGAGGCGTCGGGGGAACAAGAAATTGTGATTGGTTTTTTTCCACGAAAGGAATTTTTCTTGATACTGCAGGGCGATATGTTACGGAGGCTGAAGACAGACCCGAATGGTTTGCATTTTTAGAAACACTAAAAAAGAACAGAAAACGAAAACCGATAAACGGAGTAGTAGTTGCTATTAATATTGATGAAATAATTAATGTGGAAAAGGGTCAATTATTTGATCATGCTTCAAACATACGCCGGAGAATTGATGAATTAATCGAGCACCTGGGTTTGAATTTCCCGGTTTATTTTGCCTTTACAAAATGTGATTTAATGAAAGGTTTTGTAGAATATTTTGGTGATTTAAGTGAAACAGAAAGATCACAAATATGGGGTGCAACTCTAACTCCCCAACAGCAATTTGATTCAAATCCAAAATTGGTTTTTGAGGATGAATTTAATAAGTTATCCAACAGGTTGTTTGAGATAAGAACAATGAGATTAAGCGGCCCTTTAAAAAGGGAACAGAGAAGCAACGTCTTTTTGTTTCCGTTTCAATTTAAATCACTTCAACAAAAGCTGGCTTATTTCATCGGGGAAATATTTCAGCCGAACCCATACCAGGATAATCCTATATTCAGAGGTTTTTATTTTACAAGCGGTACCCAGGAAGGAGTGCCTCTAGATATTGCAATAAGAGAAATTGCAAAGAAGTTTAATATACCTGAATCATCCGGCGATGATTCGGATAAGGTAGTCGAAACAAAAACATATTTCATAAAAGACCTTCTGAACGATGTTATCATAGGAGATCAAAATTATACAGCAGAACAGACAATATCCTCGTCAAAAAAAATAAACTTCTCCAGGGCATTAACTATTTCAGCTTCTGCTTTTGTACTTATTGTTCTCTGTCTATTTACAATTATAGGTTATAACGGTAGTTCATCGCTTCTTAAAAATATTTCAGGTACTGCCAAAACATTTAATCAAATAAATTGGAACGGGGATTTATTAAGCACATTTAAGAAATCCGACAGTTTAAGAACTTTGATTGCGGATATTAAAAACGGAACTGCAAATAAGTCTTTCATTCATTTTGGAATGGATAGAAGCTCTAAGACGTATGAACGCCTTAGAAAATTATATTTAACCAAGACAAAGAATTTTTTTAATCAGGCCATTTATGATGATATTAGTAAAAATCTTAATAATTATGCCAATGGGCAGGATTATTCTGTTGGACAAGTATATAACTACTTAAAGGCTTATTTGCTTCTAGGTAATCAAAGAGGAAGATTGGATACTACTCAATACAGGTTTTTAACCGGCGAATTTACAAAGATCCTGGAGACTAACTATTTAAATATGTTGCCGGTTAATGGATCAAAAGAAAGGAATACGCTTAAACAACTATTTCATAATTACGTTACATTTTTAGTAAGGCAATTAAGTAATAAAAATGTTTACCCGGTTAAGAACAATGGTCTGTTAATTAACCTTGTACGCAACCGAATTCAATATAAGCCTAACGCGGAAACTATTTATATACAACTTAGACAGAACGGCATTTCGCAGCATCCTAATGATCTCTCATTAGATCAGGCAATAGGCGGAAGATTTTCAATCATGATGGATGCTGACTTAAAAGTTCCGTTTATCTTCACGCAAGACGGCTGGAATTCATATGTTAAGAAAGCAATTAATGAAGAAATTCAGAATCCTGCAAAAGATGATTGGGTATTAGGTAAAGCACTTATTAAAGCAGTTAACAATAACACTATTAGTAGTGCGCAAATGAAAGAAAGGCTATTAAATTTATACATGACCGATTATTTGAATACATGGATTCAATTTATTCAGAGTATAAAGTACAGTAATTTTCAAACCGTTCCACTGGCATCAAATAATTTAAAGTTACTAAGCGATCCCGTAAATTCTCCGATAGTTTTATTATTGAAGGTCTTTTCCGACCAGCTGCAGGTAATATCAAACATCCAATCTCAGGATTCAGTAAAAACAAAATCACAACTTGCTGCTAAATCTAATAACTTAAACTCAAATATTTTTTCCCAGGTAAATAATTACAGAGCTTTTATAAACGGGTCGAAGGGAGGCAGCCCAAGCGGAGATTTAAATGCAGTTGTCGGACAATATGCAGTATTAAATAATGTATTGGAATCGATTAAAGGAGGACCGGATTTAATTAAGAACTATGCAGAAAAAGTATTAAACCACAACGCCGTAGAATTTCCGACTTCCGTTCAAACTATTAGAGGGGCAATTTATAATACACCTGCATTCCAACATCTATTTAATGATCCTATCACCTTAACTTGGCAGGCAGTTCTTACAGGTGCACAGCAATTTCTAAATCAGGAATGGAAATCTAAGATTGCCGATACTTTTAACAGTACCCTTGCGAATTATTTCCCATTTAATAGCAAAGGGAACGACGCGCCTATCCAGGACTTCAAAGATTTTTTCAGGCCTAACAGCGGAACTATTTGGTCTTTTTTTAACAGCGAATTAAGTCCGTTTATAAGCAAAAACACCTGGAGTGTAAATAAATGGGAAGGGCAGGGAATAAACGTCTCGGCTAATTTTATTTCTTCTTTAAAAGAAAGCAGGACAAATATCCGGTATATTATTTAAAAACGGGAGTTTAAATATTTCTTTTAAAATGAAGCCACAATTACCTGCATCAACTCCCATCGCAGGTAAAAAACCTATCGTCGAACAGGTATACTTAAATTTAGACGGAACGGAAAATTATTATAAAATGGGTGTACCTTTTTGGAAGGATTACATCTGGCCCGGAAGCAGCGGAATTACCGGCGCAAGACTCAATGTTTCTATAAACGGATACGGTACATCAGATACTAAATCCTATGACGGCGACTGGGCAATTTTTAAATTGTTTAATAATGCTTTTGTCTCGGACGGAGGTTCCCCGTCTCAATATGTTTATCACTGGAGTTTTAAAAAGCATGATGAATATAACGTGGTTGTATCTTATACGGTTAACACGGGAAGTTCAAGAAATCCTTTCGCAATAAATTTATTCAGCTCTCTTAAAATTCCGAATAAAATAAATTGATTGAAGTTTTATCATTGGAAGATCTATTAAATCAGAATTTAACCCGCGGATACTTTGGAAAACTTCCTGCATTCAGCGATTTTGTAAAATTTAATGCAGGTAATAATGAAGTTTTGGTTCTGGACAAATGGCTCCAGGAAGGGATTATCCTTTCAAATCGAAAATTAAAAAATGATTGGAAATCTGTTTATAAAAAATCACGACCTATAAAATTTTTTTATCCCTTTACCGGTACTGATAAAATTATATTGGGAATTATTTTCCCGAGTAATGATAAAAACGGAAGAGAATTCCCTTTTTTGATGTTCATTAATATTAACGAAAATATTTTTAACCGTACTCCGTTTTATCTTGTGCCCCTTATTTTTCAAAATGAATTTAGTGAATATAAAAGTATCTTTAGCAAGATTAACGGTAATACTACCAGGGCTGAGTTGAATGAATTAACAAATCGAATATCCTTTTTGATCTCCAAAGAACGAGCAAATGAAAAATATCAAGATTTCATCAGTAATTCTTTACAAGGAAATTATTGGCGTAGAATTCTCGGTGCTGATGAAAATAATAAATACAATATCGTAAATAATATTTTCAACCCGAAAGTAAAAAACAGCAGCCTGGCTCTGGAATTCAAAATTATTTTAAATGAAGAAAGCAGTTATTTGGATTTATGCTTTTTGCTGAATTTAGCTGCTCATTCCAAAAACAATTTATTACTACCGGCAATATTCTGGACAGAAAATATAGATTACGAGATTCGTTTGTTCTTATTTCCCAAAAGACCTGTCCCTATTAATTATTTGAATATAATCCATTCCTCAGAAAAGAATGATAGTATTCTATTAGCGGATAAAAGAGAAGAAACCATACCGGTTTCCGATGAAATAAAAAATCTTCTTGATAGGGAAGAAATGAGCTTGATCGAATTATTTCACGCAATAAATCCTTAAATGGTTCAAATTAAAATCGGAGGACAATAACATGTCTGAACCAAATGAAGTGGAAAATGTATCCGACACATCTGAAACTATTGCAGTTGAACCGGAAACGGCAAATGATGTTGAAGCAACGGGGGGAAAAAAAACAGAAACACCTGAAAAAAATGAAATTGAAATACCCGAATTAGTACAGGAACTTTTAGAAGATATTTCCGGGGATAATCCCGCGGGGAGTGATGTATCTAATGATGAAGAGTATTTTAAATTAACAATGGAAGTCCCAAAAACTATTCCTGATTACAAAACCTGGATAGAGCTTTCGGAAAATATTTTAAGAGAAAAAAGCAAGGACATTAAAGTAGCAGCTTGGCTGTGTTTTGCTTATTATCGAACAGAAAATATTAAGGGATTGAAAAACGGATTACTTTTAATTCTGAATTTTCTCAGGAGGTATGGAAATAATTTATATCCTTCTAATCCCTTACGTAAAAGCAAATCTATTCAATTTATAAATACCGGCCGCGTAATAAAGCTTCTTGAAAAGGATGAGATAAATAATTCCAATGCAAAAGACATAAAGGATTCAGAACAGTTATTAAATGAAATAATAAGCGAGTGCGAAAAATTATTTGGAGATAAAAAACCTGCACTGGATTCCCTGTTAGGCACAATTAACGTTCAAGCTAAAAAAGCCGAAATATTATTAAAACCTCGCGAACAAAAAAAATCTGCTGCCGGGCAACCGGGAACCGCATCCGGTACTAAAGCCGCAGCGCAGGAGGTAATATTAAGTTCTGAAAAAGATGCTGTCGCTCAGCTTAGAAAAATTATAACTTTTTTCTTTGAATATGATGAAGAAGGAGAAAAAAAACAGAGAGTACCCGAAAATTATTTTGTATTTGGATTTTTGCGGCAAATGCAATGGGCACAAATTGTTAGGCCAGTTGACAACAACGGAGTAACACAAATTGAAGCACCAAACAAAATAATAAAGGGCTTAATTAAAGATTGGTTCGGAAGCGGCAATTATGATATGCTTATTGCAAGAGTAGAAAGTGAATTTATTAAGGACGGTAGCCCATTTAGATATTGGTTTGACGCTCAAAAATATTTAATCGAATCTCTTGAGAGAAAAGGAGAAAAATATAAGACTGCTGTCATGGATATTAAACTGCAGCTTGCAAATCTTCTGAAAAGAATACCGGATTTACCGGAACTGAAATTTAAAGACAAGCAAACACCTTTTGCCGAACCTGAAACTATCACATGGCTGAACGAAGATGTTAAGAGTGTATTAAACTCCGAGGAAAGTGGAGGTATGGGTATTCTGCCGCCGATTCTTGGAGAAGATTATGAAAATATAAACAAAGAATTTGAAATAGTAAGTAAAGGCACACCGGAAAATTTTGAAAAAAATCTTTTAATGATGCAGGCGGGCATAAATAGTGAAGACAGAAAAAAAGGTAAATTTTTAAGAAGACTGAATCTGGCAAATTATTGTTTTAAAATGAAAGAATTTGAACTTGCAAGAGTAAATCTTCTGGAACTAAAAGAGATAATTGAAGCTTATAACTTGGCCGGCTGGGAACAAGGTTTATGCGCAGCTGTTTGGCAGTCTTTGTATTTAACCAACCAGGAAATTATATCTGAGGAGAATAACGGGGAATCACCTGCAAATCTTGAAAAAGAACAAACCGAATTGTTTCATGAAATTGCGAAATACGACGGAGTTTTGGCAATTAAATTAAGTAAACTTAAACAAAAATAGAGAGGTAAAAATGGCACGACCAACATCACCTAAAATTGCACAACGCGTAAAAGTGTCTATCCTTCCGAGCAGCGATGCGAAGGAGAGCGTTGAACTCGATTATAGATTCCTAATACCGGGAAACTTTAGTAGAAGCGAACCTGGCAGTCTTGGGTCGGTTAGAGACCGCAAGCTAAGAGTAATTCATAACAAAGGCGATTATAAAAGAGCTTTGAAAGATATTAATCCAAAACTCAATTTGACCGTCAAAAATAAACTTTCAGATGATCCGGAAGCTCAAATGGAAGTTAAAATGGACTTTCAAGACATCAAAGATTTTCATCCTGATGAAATAGTTAAAAAGGTTGAGCCTTTACAAAAACTTCTTGAAGCTAGGGAAAGACTAAAAGAATTGAAGTTAACAGTATTGAAAGATGCAAACTTGAAGAAGGCTCTTGAAGGTGTAATTAAAGAGGGAGGCGGAAGCATTGATGATCTAATGTCCAAGCTTGGTACTCAGGATTCAGCAGATAAAAAAGAAAAATAAAAATTAAAATTAAATTGGAGGTTTAATAAGATGGCAAAAGAAAAATCAACCGAAACCGAGCAAGAGGTTAGTTCGGTAGATAAGCTGCTGGGAATGCTTGACGAATCCAAAAAATCCGCAGTAGCTGAGTTCATTGGCAAAGTGGGTAAAGAGTCACAAGTATTTAAAATTACCGGTGCAGTAATTGACTCATATATCGCCGATATTGATACTGTTCTTAGCGCTCAGATGGATGAAATAGTTCATAATCAGGATTTTCAGGAATTGGAATCCACTTGGCGCGGTCTATTGTTTCTCGTTCAGAATACAGAGTTCAGTAAACCTGTTAAATTCGAACTTCTAGATGTAACAAAAGAAGAATTGTTCGACGATCTGGATGAAGCAGCATTAGGCGAGGGGTATGAAAAAGACTCCGGATTATGGCATCATATCTATTGGGGTGCGTATGATAAAGTCGGGGGTCATTCATACACTTCAATTGTCTCCGATTTTCAGTTTGATAATTCCGCGTCCGATGTTTCTCTGCTTCAGCATCTTTCCGTGCTTGCCGAATCAGCACAGATTCCGTTCATAGGAAATGCTAGCCACAAATTTTTCGGTGAAAAAAGTATGACTGATGTTATGAATAATCGTTTTCTTCCCGAACAGTTAACCGAAGGCGCCGAGTATGCATCATGGCGGGCGTTTCGTGATGATGAGCGTTCCAAATATATTGGGTTGGCATTACCGAAATTCCTTGGAAGGCTTCCCTATAACTCCGAAGCAGAGCCTACCAAAAACTTTAATTACAACGAGGGGATTTACTCTGCTGGTGAGGATAAAAGCCTGTGGTGTAGTGCTTCCTTTGCACTTGCCTCGAATATGGTAAAGAGCTTTGAGAAATGGGGCTGGGGTGTAAAAATAGTCGGCGTAGATTCCGGAGGTAAAGTAGAAAATCTTCCTATGGCTACTTACGAGGAAAACGGACAGAAAAAACTAAAGGTTCCTATGGAAGCTTCAGTAGGTCAGGCAAAGGATCAGGAACTCTGTGATTTGGGATTTATTCCTCTGGCTCACTGGGATAGAACAGATTACGCATGCTTTTTTGAGACGCCTTCAGCCAACAGGCCGAAGCAAATCAAAAATGATCCGGTTGCAACAGCTAATTACTCTGTCGGTTCGCGTCTTCAGTATACTATGCTTGTAACAAGGATTGCACATTATCTTAAATACAGGCAATTAGTATTTGTAGGCAAGAATGCAGGTGCAAGCGAAATTAAGGCCGATTTATCCAGCTGGCTTGATACACTTGTTGTAGATATGCCTAATCCGGCTGAAAAAATTATTGCTGAAAAACCGCTCCGTTCTTATAAACTAGACGTTAAAGAACTACCTGAAAAACCGGGATTCTTCCAGATAAGCGCAGAGTTTAGGCCGCATGTTGCAATAACCGGCATGGATGTAAATCTTAAGCTAATTGCTTTCCATTCCGGCGAAGAAAAATAATTTATGAGTTCGTTCTTAATTAAATATAAATTTATTAACATCAATTTAGGAGTCTATTATGGCAGTTAGAGGCGTTGTTCAATTCGATGAAATCAAGGGCCCTCGGGAAGACGACACCAGCACAATTTATGAGTTCTCAATTACCGGTCAAATGCCGAGGAATAAATTAACGGGAGTTCCTACCGGTAGCAGATTCTATGATGAGTTCTCAGTCGTAAAAGAGATTGACAGAAGCACACCGGAAATTTGGAAAGCCATGAGTACGGGTCAAACTTTGAAGAAGGTAGAAATAACTCTTTTTCATATTGCGGCAGAGACCGGTACTGAGAAAGAGTATTTCAGATTCACATTACATGAAACAAGAGTCTCTTCGGTCAGGGATTTTATGCCTTCGACATTTGATGAAACGGGTGATTCTACCGGCCATTTGGAAGAGGTGAAATTAATGGCTATGGAATATGAATGGACGCATTTGCTTGATAATACTATGCATATAGATGCAAATAAGTTTGATAAGGCAGGCGATACTTAGTATTACAGGATCATATTAAGAATATATTGCAACAGCAAGATAAGATGTATTCTTATCTAATTATTTCCGCGTAGGTAGTAGAGAATGCTTGTAATCATTCTCTGCTGCCAGAAGCGGAATCGAGCAAATAATTATTCCAGTTCATTATCGTAAATATAAAATATGATATATTAAATAATCTTTATGGATGTTCTTGATTTATGAGCAGTTTAAGTCTTTACAATCTTTTAGTGGGGCAATTTGCATCCGAAAGTAATAACGTGGATGAAAAGGATATCACCAAATTTGATAAATTCTCTGAAGATCAAAAAATAAGCTTAAGTATTATTGAGAATTTGCGGATGATCCTAAGTACAAGAAAAGGTTCTGTGGTGCATTTGCCGGATTTCGGTATGCCGGATATTCTTCAATTATACATGGATTACGGTGATCCTATTGAAGAATTAAAAAATGACCTGCATGATGTTATCCTTAAATACGAGCCTCGTATCGGTGAAGTTAGGTTTGAAGAAACCGATTTTGACAGGAAAATCTTGAGGGCATCTATAAAAATTATTATTAGATTAAAAGACAATCCGAATCAAGAAATACTTCTAACGGAATTTTCAACAACAGGGTGGACTAAGGTAATTCAGCAGAGGGAAGTTAAATGAGTTTAGACAAATATTTCGAAAGAGAATATAATTTTCTTCAAACAGAAGGGAATGAATTCAGTAAAAAAAATCCGACTCTGGGCTCAAAATTACGCCTTAGCGAAAGAGAGAAAAAAGATCCCTTCGTGGAAAGATTATTCGAAGGGTTTGCATTTCTTGCCGGCAGAATCCATGAAAGACTGGATGATGAATTTCCGGAAATAGCCGGGGGAGTATTGGAGATTCTGTTTCCTCATTTATTAAAACCTTTCCCTTCAAGTTCGATACTTCATGCAAAAATTAAGACCGGCGCATTGACCGAACCGGTCAAAATTAAAAGAGGCAGCGAAATTCAAACACAATCAGGAAAGTATAAAGTTAAATATAAAGTTCAAGCCGGACCAAGCGAAAGCAGTCATATAACCGAAAAGGAAGAAACTGCGGAGTTTTTATTTCGTACAACGCAGGACTTGGTTTTACGCCCTATTAAACTTGAAGATGTTAAAGTAATTGATTCAGCATACGGTTTTTCTTCTCTTGTTCTACGGCTGAAGCTGGATAGAAATGTTGAATATGAATTATTGAAGATGGAAAGGTTTCAGATATTTCTGCAAGGATCGGGCACTGTAAAGAATAATCTGCATTTATTTTTGAATAGATACGTAACCGCAGTTTCAGTCAGAGAGTTTATAAATGAAAAGTCTCCTTTTCATAATATCGAAAAATTTAAAATCGGATCTCCGGAGCTTTCTTCCGGCTTAAACGAAAGCGAAGATGAATATGCAATACTGCCGTATTCAAACCGGACATTTTCCGGTTTTAGATTATTGCATGAATATTTTTCATACCCGGAAAAATTTTTCTTCCTTGATATTCTCGGTCTAGATCAATTTAAAAGCTCAGGGGAATCTTCCGTAATAGAAATTAAAATAGATTTTGATAAAAAGCTTCCGCAGGAAAAAAGACCGGATAAAAGTAATATTTTAATAAACTGCGTTCCGATAACGAATCTTTTTTCACGCTCAACCGAAGAAGTTCCGGTTACTCAAAGACTGCCTGAATATTATGTCATTCCTGACCTTTACAGGAGAAAGAGCCGGGAAATTTATTCGATCGATAAAGTGCATGGAATAGGGGAAGACAGAACGGAACAATATATTTATATTCCGACAACGTCGCATGATATTCTGGATTCTAGCGCTCCCGAATATAATTATAAAAGATTTTATTCGATATTCAGAAGGCCGCTTCGGAGTGATATGTCCGAAACATATATAAGGTTATTCGGACCGAGTATGGAATTAGAAAATTTATCTAAAGAAACTTTGAGCATTGAAGCAACACTTTCAAACGGATTTCTGCCGCCTGCATATCTGGAAGTCGGAGCAATACGCGAACCTCTGGATTTCCCTCCGGGCGTAGACGCGGAAAATATTACGGTACCTTCTGAAGTTTATGAATGCCCGGACAGGCAAAATTATCTATGGTCTTTAATATCTCATCTTTCATTCAGCTTTAAGCAATACGTAATCAAACGAAGCAGACTTAAAAAAAG
>CAVVVS010000123.1:0-37561 GCA_963751355.1 uncultured Ignavibacteriales bacterium
CTCTGACGCTGTAAATGAAGCATTGCATGCGCTTCTAGATGTTGTACATAAAGCATCTCGAAATTCTCCAGGTCGAGGCAAAAAACATTAAGCAATTTAAATTTATTGTAAAAAAATTCTAAATCTTATTATAGATATAAATTTATAAAGAGGATAGAACTTTTTGATAAAGATAATGGTATGAAGGATAATTAATAAAGCTTAAGTTCTTTAGTTATAGGTGATTTGGGTTTGGAAGGCTATGGTTTACATTATTTATTATCTACTAGCAACACATATTCTCCTTTAAGTTTCTTTTCTTCGGCTATATTTAAAATTTCTGCCGCCGTTCCTCTATAAAATCTTTCAGACTTCATCGTTAATTCGAATGCAAGAACAACACGTATGTTCTTTCCTAGTACTTTTACAATATCGGCTAACAAGCTCTTTAACCTGTACGGCGTATCCAGAATAACTATTACCTCGTTTATTTGTTTTAATCTGTATAGCTGCTGTCTTCTTTCCGGTTTCTTCGGCGAAAGCCAACCGTAGTAATAAAATTTTTCAAAATCTAATCCCGATGCTATTAGAGCAGGTAAAAGTGAATTAGCGCCAGGTACAGGAATAACATCTATTTTTTGTGAAATGCACACCTCAACCAGTAAATGCCCCGGATCGGAAAATAAAGGTGTTCCGCAATCGGAAATTAATGCAGCCGATTTTCCTTCGATAAGCGTGAGTAAAATATCGTTCACTGCTTCTTTCTCATTATGTTCGTTTATCGAAGTTAAATATTTTTCGATTTGATAATGAGACAGAAGCCGGCGCGCTTCTTTAAATTCTTCACAGATAATAAAATCAACTGATTTTAAAATATTTAACGCTCTAAGAGTAATGTCATCATAATTACCTATAGGCGTAGATACGAGATAAAGTTTTCCATTCATAATATTTAAAATAGAAATAAATATAACAACAATCTTAGGTTCCGGCTATTGGAGATATTACTGTAATTTTTCATTTTTACTTTTTAATTTTTTCTGATTGTCTTATCTGAAAAATCTTAGTAAGTTGGAGTTGTCTTTTTCAGAAAGTGGGGATTTATGAGTAAAGGACTTATTTTTTGGATACTTGCGATTGTAATTACAATCGGAGGTGCATATTATCAAAGAGTAACCGGACCTACTTATCCGTTAACCGGAAAAATTTTTATTAATCAAAAAGAAATAAAGTACAAACTTGAACGGAGCCACTCAACTTCGTCTGATTATTTAATAGAGATTAATACCGGCAATAGAACAATAGCGGGTGATTTGGAATGGAAGAGATATAGAACATCCGATGATTGGTCGGACATAAAAATGACCTATAAAAACGGGAACCTTTCGGCAGAGCTTCCCAAGCAGCCTTCCGCCGGAAAACTTCAGTATAAAATCACATTATTTTCCGGTGAAAAATCATTTTCAATTCCTAAAAACGAACCTGTTACAATTAGATTCAAAGATGACGTTCCTCTGTTTATATTAATACCGCACATTATTGCGATGTTCGGGGCGATGCTTCTATCAACACGTACCGGATTGGAAATTTTTAACAATGAGCCGAAACTAAAAAAATATACTGCATGGACATTAGCCTTTTTGATTGCTGGAGGAATGATACTCGGTCCTTTGGTACAATATTATGCATTCGGTGCATTATGGACAGGTTTCCCCTTTGGTATGGATTTAACGGATAATAAAACTTTAATAGCATTAATTGGCTGGCTCATCGCAGCAATTGCTCTTTACAGATTTAAACAACCGAAAGGCTGGATATTAGCTGCTTCTGTGCTGCTATTTATCGTTTACCTAATTCCTCACAGTATGTTCGGCTCGGAGTTAAACTATAATAAATTAGATAAGAAGCTAAAGAAAAATGAAAGTGTTATTTTGAATTTCCATCAATAATTTTAATCAGGAAAAACAATATGAACGAAACACATGCTAACGGCGAAAATCTTAAAGGCATACCGGATAATGCGTACACCGAATTGAAACCCGGTGAAGAATATATACCGGTAATGCCGCCGCACAAAACTGTCCCTGAGGTGAGTACTTACTCCGTATTTTGGGGTGTTTTTATGGCAATTCTTTTTTCTGCTGCTGCTGCATACCTGGGATTAAAAATTGGACAGGTTTTTGAAGCTGCAATACCGATTGCAATTATAGCCGTCGGACTTTCATCAGCAATCAAAAGGAAAAATGCTCTCGGGGAAAATGTTATTATTCAATCAATAGGTTCCAGTTCCGGGGCAATTGTTGCGGGAGCAATCTTTACGATACCTGCTTTATATATTCTGCAATTAGATGCACAATTCTATAAGATATTTTTGGCATCATTATTCGGAGGAGTACTGGGAATATTATTCCTGGTACCTTTCAGAAAATATTTTGTAAAAGATATGCACGGTAAATATCCTTTCCCCGAAGCAACTGCAACTACAGAGGTATTAGTAGCCGGCGAAAAAGGAGGAAAACAAGCTGTTGTTTTAGTTGTAAGCGGCCTCATCGGGGGATTGTATGATTTTATTGTGGCATCCTTCGGATGGTGGAGTGAGGTTTTTACATCGAGAGTCTTTCCCTTTGGAGAGTCTCTTGCAGAAAAGTCTAAACTTGTATTTAAGATTAATATTGGCGCCGCAGTAACCGGCCTGGGTTACATTATCGGATTAAAATATGCCGCAATTATTTGCGCCGGATCATTTGTAGCATGGTATGTTTTGATTCCTCTAGTTTCATATATCGGCGGAGGACTTCTCCATCCATTAGGAGCTAACGTAACAATGCTTGTTAAAGATATGTCCGCCGAACAAATATTCTCTAATTATGTAAGGCATATCGGTATCGGTGGAATTGCGATGGCTGGAATTATCGGTATTATTAGATCTTCAAAAATCATTTCTCAAGCTTTCTCTTTGGCAGCTAAAGAAATATTCGGAGCAAAAAAGGTTATTGAAGACAAACTAAGAACCCATCGTGACATAACGATGAAATTTATTGCAATTGCTATTATAGGAACTAGTATTTTAATTCTGGTTTTCTTCCTATTGGGTGTTGTAAACGGCTGGTTTTATGCGCTTGTTGGTTTGCTTATAGTTTTAATAATTTCCTTTTTATTTACAACCGTTGCTGCAACAGCTATTGCAATTGTAGGAACAAACCCGGTCTCCGGAATGACTTTAATGACGCTAATACTTTCATCTATTATTTTGGTAGCTATCGGATTAAAAGGAACAACGGGAATGATTGCCGCATTGATCATCGGCGGAGTTGTGTGTACTGCATTATCAATGGCAGGCAGCTTTATTACAGATTTAAAAATTGGTTACTGGCTGGGTTCGTCGCCATACAAGCAGGAAAGATGGAAATTTCTGGGAACGTTAGTGTCAGCCGCAACAGTCGGCTGGGTTATTCTATTACTGAATGATACATACGGGTTTACAGGCCCCAACGCATTAGTTGCACCGCAGGCAAATGCTATGGCAGCCGTAATTAAACCGTTAATGTCTAATCAGCCTGCTCCGTGGATATTATATATTGCAGGTGCGCTCATGGCATTGATTCTTACAATGATTGATGTTCCGGCTTTGGCATTTGCACTCGGGATGTACATCCCGTTAAGCTTAAACACCCCGCTTTTGGTTGGCGGACTAATTGCACACTTTGTTTCTACAAGAAGTAAAGATGAAAAATTAAATAAAGCCAGAAGAGAAAGAGGAACTTTAATAGCATCGGGTTTTATTGCCGGCGGAGCTTTGATGGGTGTGGTGAGCGCATTACTTCGTTATGAGGGTTTTGATTGGGTGAATATGGAATGGTTTGAGTCCCATTCAGCAGAACTTGTTGCGCTAATTATGTTTTTATTATTGTGTACTTATATGATATGGGATTCTTTAAGAGCGAAAGTTGAAGAAGATTAATCGCCCGAACACTTTGTAGAAAAGAAACGGGGCTGTTTCAAAAGATTGATTTTGGGACTGCCCCATTTTAATATATTTACGAATATTAATCTACTCGGTTGAATTATTTAAATAAATCGGAAGCCTTTATGAATAATGTATATGGATCGAACTCAAACCTTTCCCGGTTTTTTATAATTTAGTTATGTCATTACATTGAACGATAATTCTATGAAGACTTTATAGATTAATTAGTTGATACTATTATTAGAAAATCTTTTTTAATATATTATATCTTATATTAAGATAAAGTAAGAATAAAATGAAAACTGTTTTCAAAGGAACTGAAATATCGAAAGTAATTTCCAGACGTTCTTTATTTGAAAAATCTGATGACCGCGAATACTGGTTATCCAAATCTTACGAAGAGAGATTAGAAGCATTAGAATTACTGAGACAAATTTTTTATAATTATGATCCATCTACCACAAGACTTCAGAGAATTATTGAGTCTGTTAAACTCAAAAAAAGTTGAATATCTTATAATCGGAGGATATGCAGTGGGTCTTTACGGATATATCCGAGCCACCGGTGATATTGATATATGGATCTCCAATAAAAGAGATAACGCCTTAAAAATAATAGAATGCTTGAAAATATTTGGTTTTGATGAAAAGGATTTAGATATAAATTATTTTCTCGAAGAAAATCAAATTACCAGGTTTGGTAACCCCCCTTTACGTATTGAATTTATTACAAACATTTCAGGCGTTATTTTTGAGGAATGCATTAGCCGGAGAGAAGTCGTAAAAATTGACGATATAGAAATACCCTTCATCAATCTTGACGATCTAAAAAAGAACAAGTCTTCTGCAGGAAGATACAAAGATCTGGATGATTTGGAAAATTTATCTTCTTAGAAACTAATTTTTTTATTTCAATAATTCTTCTAGTTTATTCATTAGCTCTTCCCGTTCAACATCAATTCTTTCTCCTGTCGCTCTTATCTTAACTTCAACCTTGTTGTCTTTTAACTTTTTATCACCGACAATTATTTGAACAGGCATTCCAAGTAAATCAGCATCTTTAAATTTGAAACCGGCTTGTGCATCAATACGGTCATCAAACAACACTTCATATCCTTTAGCGGTAAGATTATTATAGATTTCATCGGAGGCGGCAACGACAACCTGCTTTTTCATATTCAAGCCCATTAAATGAATATCGAACGGTGCTAAAGTCTTATCCCAAATTAAGCCGTTTTCGTCATTATGCTGTTCTATATAACAAGCCATCACACGTTCTACACCTATTCCGTAACTGCCCATTATAATAGGATTCTCTTTCCCGTTTTCATCAAGAAACATAGCACCCATGGCTTCAGAATATTTTGTACCAAGCTTGAATATGTGTCCGAGTTCGATTGCACTAAAGACTTCTAGTTTATTATCACATACTGTACAACTTTCGCCGGTTTTAACCGACCGTAAATCTGCATATTCGATATTCTTTACATCCCGCTTCAAATCGATTCCGCCTAAGTGATAGTCATTTTTATTTGCGCCGCTGAATAAATTATTTGATTCTTTAAGACGGTTATCCGCTATAATTCTACCTTTATAACCAACGGGTCCTATGGAACCCGCATCGGCGCCGGTTACTTCTTTAAGTTCTTCGGGATGAGCCGGGCGAATAGTTCCTCCAAGAACTTTCGACAACTTGGATTCATTTACTTCCTCGTTTCCCAGCATTAAAATTAATACAGCTTTACCGTTAAAAACATACACTCTCGACTTAGCACATTGAGTTTCATCAACTTTTAAGAACTCGCACAGTTCATCAATCGATTTAACATTTGGTGTGTGTATCTCCTTTATCTCTTCGCTTTTTTCATCTCTTTCTTTTAATGCGGCTTTTGAAATAGCCACTTCTACATTTGCAGCGTAGCCGCAATGTTCACAATATGCAACCGTATCTTCACCCGCATCCGATTTAACCATGAACTCCTCGGAACCGGTTCCGCCCATAGCACCGCTGGAAGCACCTACCACAAAATAATTGATTCCGCAGCGGTCAAATATTTTCCGGTATGCTTTATCATGTAGTCCGTAAGCAACATCCAATCCTTCCCATGAAGAATCGAAAGTATAAGCATCTTTCATTAAAAACTGCCTTCCGCGAATCACCCCGCTTCGCGGTCGCGCTTCGTTACGAAACTTAGTTTGAATCTGGTACCAAATCTGAGGCATATCTTTATAAGATTTAACAACATTCCTGGCATGAAACGTCATTATTTCTTCGTGGGTAGGAGCCAGAATATAATCACGATTCTTCACGTGAAATAGTGTATCGCCGAATGCTTCCACGCGGTTCGTTTCTTCCCATATTTCCCTGGGATTGAGTGCCGGCAGATGAAATTCCTGCCCGCCGATTGCATCCATCTCTTCACGAATTATTTGGGATATTTTCCTGATTACACGGTATCCGAGAGGAAGGAATGAATAAATTCCCGCCGCTACCATCCTTATCATTCCGGCGCGAAGCATAAAAATATGACTCTTAACAACTGCGTCGTTAGGAACTTCTTTTAATGTCGGTACAAAATATTTACTAAGTTTCATAACTAATTCTGCTTGTTTGGTGCTTCTATTATATGGTTTATAAAATTAAAAGGATCAACTAAAAACGGATAAATAACTGTCAAAAATACGTAATTGTGAAAGTTTATCAAAATAGGAGATATATTTTAAGAAAATTATATTTTTTTCAATAAATCGTAATAATAAATTGAATATTAACATCTAGCTTGTTATTTTAGATCGCACTTAGAAAGGATCTATTTCAAATGACCAATTATGATAACGCTTTCAGCTCTCGATTAGAAGTAATCAAGAGTATGGAGGATTACGTTTCCGAAAAAATCGACTCACTTTTAAAACCGATTAACCAGAGCTGGCAGCCTAACGATTTCCTTCCCGATATGACTTCTCCCGAATGGAGAAATCAATTGGATGATTTTCGAAAAAAAGCAGAGGCATTACCTGATGAACTGCTGGTTGTTCTGGTAGGTGACATGGTTACGGAAGAAGCATTACCTACATATCAAACATGGCTTAATCGTTTGGAAGGTTTAACCGACCCGACAGGCATAAGCGACAGTCCCTGGGCAAAATGGAGCAGAGGATGGACGTCGGAAGAAAACAGGCACGGTGATCTTTTAAATAAATATCTTTATCTAACCGGAAAGGTAGATATGCATGCCGTTGAAGTAACGGTTCATAATTTAATAAACAACGGGTTTGACCCTAAAACCGAAAACGATCCTTATCTAGGATTTATATATACTTCTTTTCAGGAACGTGCTACCAAAATTTCGCACACCAACGTTGCGAAACTTGCAAAGAAAGCAGGCGATGAAAAACTTCAGAAAATATGCGGAATGATTGCAGGTGATGAAGCCAGGCATGAAAAAGCATATAGATTATTTATGTCAAAGATATTTGAAATTGATCCGGTTCATGCTGTTCTTTCCTTTGCAAAGATGATGAAAACAAAAATCACCATGCCCGCTAACTTGATGTACGATGGTCAGGATTTCAACCTGTTCACGAAATTCTCAAATGTTGCGCAAAAAATTGAAGTCTACACGGTAAAAGATTACGCCGAAATTATCAGTAATCTTGTTAGGGGTTGGGATGTTGAAAACCTAACCGGTTTATCCGATATGGCTGCAAAGGCGCAAGATTATTTGTGCTCTCTTTCGGAGCGATATTTGAAAATATCAAACCGGCTATCCTTTGCCGGGTCTCCGGAAAAATTCAGTTGGATATTTAACCGGGAAATTAAAGGCTAAATTAATTTCCCATATTTAAATTAGTTCTAACTTTACTTTTTATATCTATTTATTTGAGAATGAATTATTAAAAGACATCATTTGACAATACACATTACTATAGCTGTATTTTTTGCAAGTTATTTTTAACTCTCTTCCAGCGGACTTTTTTTTTCGAACATTTATTTTTCTTATTCATAATGATAATAAAATGAGTACTTCATATTTAATAAGTAAAAAGATAACTTTAACTTTTTTAATTGTTATTTCACTTATATCTATTTTACCCGGCTGCGGTGCTGATAGGACTAATCCGCCCAAAGATTCTGAGATGCAATTCAATGTTGATTCTTCCAAGCTAGGCACTCTTGTCAGTGATTCTTTGTACGGACTGAGTTTTAATCCACCTATTGGATGGAATGAAGTAAGTAAAAAGGAATTTAATAAGGCGAGGAGTATAATTAATAAGGGATTAGCAGGAAACAATAAATTCAAAGTAAAACAGCTTTATATTTTTACAAAAGATACAAGTAACTCAATCCTAAATGTTGCTGAAATTGAACTCAATTCGGTAAAAAACGATTTTGACCAAAGAATTTCTGCCTATGAAAAGATGATGTTTCCGGGGAAGGATTCCCCTAAAGTAAAAAAGGCTGTTTATATGAAGGACGGTATTAAGATTACTCAATTCCTAATCCAGAAAAATAATATCGTAAACTTCCGTCTTCTTTTTAATAACGGCGATGGGAAGCTTTTACAATTCGACTATTTAGCTGGTATAAGAGATTACTCGTTAGAAGTTAAAGCCATAGAGTCATCAATCGGATCAATTAAATTAAATTAAAACAATAGCCGGAGGTCTTATGTTAAAGAAAATTTTTCCAATTATCATGGCAGCTATTATGATGGTATCAATTGTAGGCTGTTATGCACAAACATTCGTTGTAGGAAACGGAGCTCAGCAAAGCCAAACGCAAGAGACAAGACAGTGGTACATCCTATTCGGTTTGGTTCCCTTAAACACTGTAGATACACACTCAATGGCGGGCGCTACCACCGATTATACAATTCATACAGAACAAACCTTTCTGGATGTAGTTATGAATATATTCACATCCGCAGTTACGGTATATTCACGTACGGTTACAGTTACAAAATAAAACTAGTGCACCTCAAATGGCTTTAATTTTTATAAAGTCCGGTTTTTGCCGGACTTTTTTTGTTCGAAATATAGACCGGTTTTTACTATATTTGCGAAAAAAGTTTTTATGAATACTTTATTATCTTTTGAAGAAATAAGAATAATCGGTTGTTTAATTGAGAAAGAACTTACAACTCCCGAATACTATCCCTTAACTGTTAATTCACTAAAAAATGCATGCAATCAAAAATCTAATCGAAGCCCGGTTGTAACGTTTGATGAAGAACTGATTTCAGCAAATCTCGAAAAGCTGCGAGAGAAGGCACTGGTCAGAAGAGTAACCGGCAGTGATATGCGCGTTCCGAAGTACAGACAAAACTTTACCGAAGAATACGGTTTTTCCCGGCAGGAAACTGCGGTAATTTGTGTTCTGATGCTAAGAGGATCGCAAACGCCCGGGGAGATTAAAGGTCGCACCGGAAGGATGTATAATTTTGAAAATCTCATTGAGGTTGAAGAGGTTTTACAAAAATTTATGCACAGGGAAATTCCGTTAATAACAAAGCTGCCAAGGCAGCCAGGGACGAAAGAATTCCGTTATGCACATCTTTTATCCGGTGAAACTGAAATAGAACCGGTTAATAGCAAATCAGATAGCAATGACAATATTATTGAAGAGAGAATTTCAAATCTGGAATCAGAGATAATTTTCTTAAAATCCGAATTGGATGAAATTAAAAACGCATTTGAAAAATTTCGCAAGCAGTTTTAATAAACGAAATAAGGCAGAGCTTTGTGAATTCTTCGACAAGAAAAAGATACGAATAATATCGGGCTCAAGAGGATACGATTAATTCCTTTACAATATAAACCTTATCATTACGGCGCACAATTTGACTGGAGGGAAAGGTCACTTCATCACCTTTAACCGCTGTTTCTACAGTTTCATCATCTTTTTTCATACCGGTGATTTCTAACTCGGCAACACCGGTAGTTGTACCGATTATTAACAATTTATCATGCAAATTTATAAATCCGGTTTCTAATTTTATATGAGCGATTTGTGCCTTATCAAAATAGTTGATTACTTTACCGATATATTCTTTCCTTGTAGTAGCTTTACTTCCGTACATACCGGCATATTCATCCGAGCTTGGTACATCAAAATAAAATCCTGATGAGAAACCGCGGTTATATACTTCCTCAAGACTTGCCAATAATTCTTTTTTTATTTCAGCGGTTAGCTTTCCTTCAAAATACAAATCAATTGCTTTCCGGTAGACCGAAACAGTGCGGGCTACATATTCGGGACTTCGTTTTCTCCCTTCAATTTTAAATGAATCTATGCCTGCTTCGATTAATTGATCAATGAACTCAATAGTACAAAGATCTTTCGGTGATAGCACATAATCCTCTCCCATAATCATTGACTTCCCTATGCTGGGATCATATACTTCAAATTCACGTCTGCATGGCTGGATACACTCGCCTCTGTTAGCACTTTTCCCGAAAAGATGATGACTCATAAAACACCTGCCGCTAACTGCAATACACATTGCACCATGAATAAAAGCCTCGATTTCAAGATCGGTGTTAGCACGAATTTTCTTTATTTCTTCAAGTGAACACTCGCGTGCTAAAACAATTCTTTCTGCACCAAGTTGTTTGTAAAAAGATGCACTCAATGAATTGGAAACTGAGCCTTGAGTTGAGATACAAAACGGCATTTTATATTTGTTGCAGACTTGAGTCACAGCCAGATCCCAGCAAATAATTCTATCAACTCCGGATGCTTTAGCTGTCGATACTATTTCATCAACCAGAGTCAATTCATCTTCATATACAATTGTGTTGAGAGTTAAATATGTGGCTACATTATTTGCATTACAATATTTCGTTACGTCCGGTAATTCATCTAATGTAAAATTAGCTGCCTTGGCTCTCATATTTAATTTCTCAACACCGAAATAAACAGCATCTGCCCCGGCATTAACCGCCGTCTTCAACATTGTCCAATTACCGGCGGGAGCCATCAACTCGGGTTTGGTTTTGGGTTTATTATCCGATTGGAAATTAGCCGACTTTGGAGTCGATTGTTGTTTGTTGTCGTCAAACGTAATTAATTTCGATTTCATTTTTAATAGTTAATTCTTTCTTTAGCATCATTCATATAATCCCACAAAAGAAGGTTTATTTTGTCCACTGAATTATGAAGTTACTTATTTTAATCATTTATTCAAATAATATTCCTTTAAGATTTCACGAAATATAATTTAATTTACTTTCTACAACATACCCCAATCGACATCCAACAACCAAAAACTAATTATGCCTTCTCTTCCCAAACTTTAGCAATTTCTACAATTACTTTTACAGCCAATTCCATATCCTGAATTGCGACCCACTCGAGTTTTGAGTGGAAGCTATGCTCGCCTGCAAAAATGTTTGGAGTCGGGAGACCCATAAAAGACAAACGTGAACCGTCCGTACCGCCTCTTATCGGATGCTGAATTGGTTTTACATCAAAACGTTCCATTGCAATGAGTGCATTTTGTTCTACTGAAGGATGCTGAACAAGAATTTCTTTCATATTCCTATATTGTTCAATTACTTCAAACTCCAGGCGGGCACCCGGAAATTTTTCAACCGTTTTTTCTGAAAGTTCTTTTAAGAAATCTTCATATTCTTTTAGTTTGGATGTGATGAAATCCCTGATGATAAACTTAAGTGTGGTCAATTCTTCATTCCCATTAATCGCTATACAATGAACATACCCTTCTCTTCCTTCCGTAGTTTCGGGAGACAATCTGTCTTTCGGCAGGTTTTCCATGAAAGAAGAAGCAACCCGAACGGAGTTAACCATTCTTCCTTTTGCATAACCCGGATGAATATTTTTCCCGTGAAATTTTATTACTACCGAGTCTGCACTGAACGTTTCGGTTTCTACTTCTCCCCTGCTTTGCCCGTCAACGGTATATGCATACTTTGCCCCAAACTTTTTCACGTCAAATTTTTCCGTACCTCTTCCCACTTCTTCGTCGGGAGTAAAACATATTTTAATTGTTCCGTGTTTCACTTCCGGATAAGTTAAAAGGTAGTTTACCGCGTCCATGATTTCCGCAACACCGGATTTGTTATCGGCACCAAGCAGTGTAGTACCGTCTGTTGTAATAATGTCGTATCCAATCATGTTTGCCAGATCGGAATTTTCACTTGCTTTTATAATTTGGGAAGGATCTTTAGGAAGCTGAATATCTCCTCCCTTATAATTTTTATGAATAACGGGATTTACATTAGCCCCGGTTACTGCAGGTGAAGTGTCAACATGGGCAATAAAGCCGATCGGAGGAACATCTTTACCGGTATTGGAAGGTAACGTAGCAATTACATAACCCCATTCATCTAAATGTGCATCGCTCAATCCAAGATTTTTTAATTCTTCCGCCAAATCTTTTGATAGAATTTTTTGTTTTTCAGTGGAAGGGAACGAAGTTGAATCTTCGTCTGATTGAGTATCGTATTTTACGTACTTTAAAAATCTTTCAACGCAAGTGAATTTATAATTTTCGTCGAACATTTTAACCTCTCTTTTTAGATTGGAATTACAGCGCGATTTGTAAATCGCCCCCTATTAATTTATTCTTATAATTTCTACTCTCCTATTCATTGCCCTGCCTGCTTCGGTATGGTTGGAAGCAACAGGATTGGATTCACCCATTCCCACTACCCGGTATCTATTTCTGTCGAGCCCTTTCGATAAGAAATAATCAAGGACCGATTCGGCTCGCTTTAAAGAAACTTTTTTATTCACCTTTGCAGAACCTACATTATCTGTGTATCCAATTATTCTCCAATTAGAACCCGTATCCTCCCGCATTACCTTAACTACTTTATCGAGTTCCTTATAAGCGGAAGGCAGAAGTTCAGTTTTTCCGAATGCAAAGTTTGTTCCCGCGCTAAGAATTATATGTTTAACTTCAGGTGCTTTAACAATTGGACAACCATTTGTATCAACGCGGGTACCTACAGGTGTATTAGGACAGTTATCTTTATAATCGGGAACACCGTCATGGTCGGAATCCACAGGACAACCGTCTTTATCTACTTTTACATTGTTCGGTGTGTTTGGGCATTTATCCAGATAATCCGGTACACCATCGCCGTCGGAGTCGAAGGGACAACCAAGATCATCAACTTTTACACCTTTGGGAGTATTGGCGCAAATATCGCGGTAATCCGGTACGCCATCGCCGTCCGTATCTAGAGGGCAGCCGTACTTATCTACTTTCACTCCTTTAGGTGTATCAGGACATTTATCAAGGTAATCCGGTACTCCGTCATGATCGGAATCTATGGGACAACCAAACTCATCGACTTTCACTCCTTGAGGAGTATTTGGACACATATCCTTAGAATCAACCACACCGTCGCCGTCATGATCAAATTCCGTAAAAAATGAGAATGAAAATCCAGCCGCAGCGTAGTAAAACATATCGTTACTTGTCCCGATTTGTTTATCATCCAAATAATCATTAGGACTAATTTGAATTCCTCCGCTCAGATTAAAACTCAAATTATCCGTTAACAAAGTTCTAAATCCAAGCTCGCCGTTATAATTTATCTCATGTTTTTTGTAAACTCCGGCAGCATTATTTGGTAATTTAAGTCCGTTTTCTCCAATGGGATTAAACCAAAGATAAGAAGCGCCGGCAAAGATGTAAGGGAAAACATCATCTTTAATAGAAAGCGCGTAAATTACTCCGCCGCCGGCAAAACTTAATTTTGTGCGGAACGCAGCCGGTGTTAAAGAAACATCCTTTCCGGATATAAATCCGCCTCCTCCGAATAATCGTAATCCAAAAGAGCTTTGTGTAAAAGTTGGGAAAAAATATTCCAAAGAGCCTTTGCCCAAATAATCCACTTTGAGGCCGGAATAATCAGTTTGCCCAAAGGTAGGTCCGCCTTCAATACTAAGTACCGTTGTGCCGGAAAAGGCGTTATATCTTCTTTGAGAAACTTGTTGAGCCAGTAATGAAGAAGAAGCAAAAACTACTAACATGTAAGCAGTAAATAATAATTTCATTTAATCTCCGCTCGTTATTATTAATTCCATATGTATTAGGCTTTTATGAGCTAAAGGCTCATCCCCTTCATTAAAAATTACTTATTTGATTTTCCGGATCATAAATATTAGCAATTAACCACGATTTTTTACAGCATTATATTTATTTAGTAAAAACTCCGAAATTATTTTTTTACCGGTTATAAGTTAATCATTTAAGTTAATTAAGGCACGTAGGATTTTAATTTTTTGCGCCGTACCGGTGAGCATTCAATTTTGAAATGAGAGTAAATGAAAAAGGCGATTGAATTAATCAACCGCCTTTTATTGAGGACTGGAGAGAGGATATTTATTTTTTCACAAGCATAAATTTTTATCTTTTTTATTTACAATTATAATAGTGAGCAATTTTTCAATCTTATTATAAAAAATATTTCGGCTAAAGTGAGTTTAATATTTAGTTGATAAATAAATTCTGGTTGAATAGGAGAAAGTCAATGTCCCGAAATGAGTAATCAAATTAAATAGAATTGGCATTATTTTTCTTTAAACGAAATAACTTATTCCAAGAAAAGACTTTCTCCATCCATCTTACCATTAATGTTTCATTTCATCTGAGTTCAATTACCTTGCCAGTAAAAAAGAATCCATAATTGATTTAATTCATTCAAAATTCAAATTTTACCAAACGTCCGTAGAAAAACAACCTTCAATGGAATACGCATTATTTTCGCATTTTGATTTTTTTTCATATATGATTTGGGACAAAAAACTAATACCCTCTTTGAAGAACCTTCGCGAGATCCGCCTTAATCATTAAGTGGATCAGTTTTTCAAACCTGGTTTCTGCTTTCCAGCCTAAGATT
Source organism: uncultured Ignavibacteriales bacterium (assembly GCA_963751355.1). Taxonomy (GTDB): domain Bacteria; phylum Bacteroidota; class Ignavibacteria; order Ignavibacteriales; family Ignavibacteriaceae; genus CAVVVS01. Next base: position 14,821 of record CAVVVS010000123.1, read on the forward strand.
TTCTCAGCCTTTGCAGGATTACCGATTAGGAGTTCCACCTCTGTGGGTCGATAATAATTTGGATCAACAGCAACTACAACATCGCCGGGTTTCAAATTGCTTGAAAAATCTAATTTAAAGCCCTGCGAATCTGATTCGAAATTAATCAACGATTTTGCTTTGCTGAAATCAACACTTTTAATAATACCGTGTTCTTCTGCACCTTCTGCTTTCCATTCAAGATCAATTCCGATTTCATTAAAAGTTAATTCGATGAATTCCCTCACAGTGTGCGTATTTCCTGTTGCAAGAACAAAATCTTCGGCTTTTTCATGCTGCAAAATCCGCCACATCCCTTCGCAATACTCCGGCGCGTATCCCCAGTCCCTTTTGGCATTTAGGTTACCCAGTAACAGTTGGCTTTGCAGTCCCGCAGCAATTCTTGAAGCGGCACGGGTTATCTTGCGCGTCACAAACGTCTCACCTCTTCTGGGGGATTCGTGATTAAAGAGGATACCGTTGCACGCAAATATATTATAAGCTTCCCTGTAATTTACAATTATCCAAAATCCGTAAAGTTTTGCAACTCCGTAAGGTGAGCGCGGATAAAAAGGAGTTTTCTCGGTCTGCGGAACTTCCTGCACTTTTCCGTACAACTCGCTGGTAGATGCCTGGTAAAACTTAACCTGTTTCAAGCCGACTTCCCTGATAGCATCCAAAAATCTTAATGTTCCCAGGGCATCCACCTGCCCTGTATAATCGGGCACTTCGAATGAAACTTTAACATGACTTTGAGCGGCAAGGTTATAAATCTCGTCGGGTTCAATTTTTTCGAGTAATCGGTTCAAATTACTGGTATCCACGAGGTCACCGTAATGAAGGAACATCTTTTTATTCAAGATTTCCTTATTATTATACAGATGATCAATTCTTCCCGTATTAAAAGAACTGCTTCTTCTTATAATTCCGTGAACTTCATAACCTTTTTCCAATAATATTTCTGTTAAATAACTTCCATCTTGTCCGGTAATTCCGGTAATTAAAGCTTTTTTCATCAATACTTCCTTTTGAGCTAATATAATTTTATAATAATTTCAGATTCTCTGATATATGAAAAAGTATAACTTACTTTCATATTATTCTCTTGTCTTATTTACCAGACTCCTTATTTTCCAAATACCACGCATATGTTTTCTTAATTCCTTCTGTAAGTGACGTTTTATGTTTCCAGCCTAAATCATGAATTCTTGAAACATCCATTAACTTTCTCGGAGTGCCGTCCGGTTTTGTTGAATCATATTCTATCTTGCCCTTAAATTCCACAACATCTTTTATCAAATCTGCTAACTCAGCAATTGTTAAATCTTCACCGGTACCGACGTTTATATGTGATATTCCGTTTTCATATAAATCTTTCGCTTCCACATTTTCTATCAAATATCTGATTGCTTCAGCAAGATCATCAACATAGAGGAATTCTCTTTTCGGCGTACCCGATCCCCAAATTGTTACGCTATCGTTACCGGATTCTTTTGACTCATGAAATTTCCTGATTAAAGCCGGTAATACATGAGATGTTTTCAAATCAAAATTGTCATTTATACCATAAAGATTCGTAGGCATTGCAGAGAAGAAATTTGCATTGTACTGACGGTAATAATTCTCAGTTAATTTTATGCCGGCAATTTTAGCAATTGCATAAGGTTCATTTGTAAACTCAAGATAATCGGAAAGCAGGTATTCTTCCTTTAAAGGCTGCGGCGCCATCTTGGGATAAATACATGAACTGCCGAGAAAGATTAACTTCTCAACTCCGTTTTGGTAAGCAGCATTTATTATGTTTGATTCAATCATTAAATTATCATAAATGAACTCGGCACGGTAAGTATTGTTGGCTAAAATTCCACCGACTTTAGCAGCCGCTACCAAGACAATCTCCGGTTTTTCTTCCCTAAAGAATTTATCAACTTGCTCCTGCCTGATTAAATTCAATTCTGAAAACGTCCGGTAAATTAAATTATTATAACCGTTTGTTTTCAGTTCTCTTTCAACTGCCGAGCCGACCATTCCTCTATGTCCGGCTATGTAAATCTTTTTTGCTTTATTCATATCAATTGTATGTTATTTTCAGATTATTAGTTAGCTGCTTTGAGTAAAGGACGGATGATTTAATTATGTAGAAACGATTTCCACCCGGGCATCTAATCTAACTGCCATCCTCAATTAATAATGCGAATTTATTTCTCTAATTCCAATTTGTATATATAAGATTAACCTTAAACAATATATACAGACAGATTTCTAATCAATAAACTTCTTATCTTTTTGTATTTATTTCATGAATTCGGCAATCTTTTCAACCACATACTTTTGTTGTTCATAACTTAACTCCGGATATATCGGCAATGCTAACGAATGATTAGCAGCATTTTCTGCAAATGGAAAATCACCATGCTTATAACCCAACTCCGCAAAACATTCCTGTAAGTGAAATGGAACGGGATAATAGATTTCAGATGCAATCTGGTTATCGGATAAAAATTTTCTTAATTCATCCCTTTTTTCGACTCTAATAATGTACTGGTTGTAAATATGGTAATTTTTTATTTGTTTGCCGGTTGTTGGCTTGTAGATGGCTTTTGGCAACACAACTTTGTTTTTGTCATCGAATTCTGTTTTACCTTCAACTTCGGTTAGACCGGCTTCCACAAATAATTTTGTATAATTCGCTGCATTCTCTCTGCGCTGCTCCGACCATGAATCTAAGTGAGGCAGTTTAACATTTAACACAGCGGCTTGAATTGCATCTAACCTAAAATTTCCGCCGATAATTTTGTGATAATATTTAGGTTCCGAACCGTGAACACGTAAAATCCTTAATTTATGTCCTAGTTCTTCATCATTTGATACCACAAGCCCGCCATCACCGAAACATCCTAAATTTTTACTCGGAAAAAAAGAAAAGCATCCAATATCACCGATTGTTCCGACATGCTTACCGTCTTTATATTGTACACCGATAGCCTGAGCTCCGTCTTCTATTACACGCAAGTTATGTTTACCTGCAATCTGCATAATCTCATCCATCTCGCAGCTTTGCCCGTATAAATGCACAGGGATGATTGCTTTCGTTTTCGAAGTAATTTTTTCTTCAATCTTTTTAGGATCAATATTAAAAGTTACCGGGTCGCTATCGACAAAAACCGGAACACCATTTAATCGTGATATTACTCCCGCAGTGGCAAAAAATGAATAAGTGGGTACAATAACTTCATCACCGGGCTTAATATCAATTGCCATTAGTGCGACCAATAATGCATCCGTCCCGGATGAAACTCCTATTGCATGCTTGACATCCAAATAATCGCAGAAAGCTTTTTCCATCTTTTCTACTTCAGGACCGAGAATGAAATATTGGGATTCTGCTACTTTTTGAAGCGCTTCGTCTAATTCTTGTTTTAATGATTGATATTGAGGTTTAAGATCTAATAAAGGGACTTTCATTTCAACTCCTAATTAAATTTAGACTTTAAATTTAGAAATTTAATACACAAAGATAAAATACTTTAGATATGTGAAATGGGGAGGGTGATTGACGAAGTAGTAAAAGCATTAGGGAAGGGTAACGCAGATTAGACTGATTCTTACGAGTCTTCATTCAATCATTGTCATGATAGCGCAATCATTTATATATAATCAAAAATCCCGTTTAATATCTTTAAATTTTTTAGCTGCCAAATCTTTCTCTGAAACGATAGGATTATCTACCTGCCAATCAATATTTAAATAGGTATCATTATAAAGGATTGCTCTCTCATGCTCTTTGCTGTAATAGTTTGTGCATTTATACATGAATATTGCTTCATCCGAAAGTACGGAAAAACCGTGAGCAAAACCGGGAGGAATCCAAAATTGCAGATGATTTTCACCGGATAGCTCTATTGTGTGAAATTTACCAATAGTCGGAGAGTCATGCCTTATATCCACAGCAACATCCAGTACTGTTCCTTTTATCACCTGGCATAGTTTACCCTGTGCGTATTCGCCAATTTGATAATGAAGGCCTCTAATAGTTCCCTTATTTGATTTGGATATATTATCCTGCACAAAGTTAAAATTTATCCCGGCATCCTGGAATATTTTTGCCTTGTATGATTCAAAAAAATACCCGCGGTCATCTTCGAATACATCCGGCTTTACAACTAATAAATCTTCGATATTTGTTTTAATAAATTGCATATATCAACTTCCGAACCTTTGTGTTTCTGCGTCTTCGCAGTGAAAAAAATTTATTCATTTACAATTAACTTTTCTAGATATTCTCTATATGATGACTTAGGAATCGAATCTATAAGGTTTTCAAACTGTTTCTTGTTTATAAATTTCATATTATAGGCAATTTCTTCAATACAGCCGACTTTAAGTCCCTGCCGCTGTTCAATAACGCCGAAAAAATTTGCAGCCTGTAACAATGAACCGGGAGTACCGGTATCGAGCCAGGCAACGCCTCTGCCGATCTTTTGAACTTTTAATTTTTTCTTTCTTAAATATTCTTGATTTAAATCCGTAATTTCCAATTCACCTCTTGCGGAAGGTTTCAGATTTTTAGAAATTTCAACGACCTCATTATTGTATATATATATACCGGGCACTGCAAATTCCGACTTGGGGTTTTGCGGTTTTTCCTCAATTGAAACGGCGTTTCCCTCCTTATCAAATTCCACAATTCCGTATCTCTGCGGATCAGTAACCTGGTAACCAAATATGGTTGCACCTACATTACTTTTAATCGCTTCATAAAAAAAGGATAGTGAGCCATAAAAAATATTGTCTCCCAGGATAAGAGAAACGCTATCCCCGTTTATAAAGTCTTCACCGATTATGAATGCTTCCGCAATTCCGTTCGGAGCAGCCTGAACGGCGTATTCGATTTTTAAACCTACCTGTGAACCGTCGCCGAACAACTGTCTGTATTGCGGAATTGTTTCTTCATTCGAAATTATTAATACATCTCTTACTCCTCCCAGCATTAAAACGGATAGGGGGTAATAAATTAATGGTTTATCATAAATCAAGGTGAGCTGTTTGCTGTAGACTTTTGTAACCGGGTATAAACGCGAACCGGAACCTCCGGCTAGAATTATTCCTTTCATGATCCTCTAATTTTTGTTTATAAAGATAGTAATTAAAAAAATTGGTTAAAACGGAACATTGATTTTTTTCGATGAACCACTACTATACATCCGGGCGATGGGATATTTTGATAGATAATTAAGGCCTAATGAACAAATTTTGAGATAATGAAATAAGCTATAAAACCTGATAACACACCTAACAAAATATACTTTATTAAATTTATTACGGAACGTGAAGTTATAGTTATGGTTGGAAGATAGCCCCTCCAGCCGCAGTTTTTACAACGGTAAAGCTTAAAAAATGTTACACTCTTTAGGATCGATTCCTTCAAATTCCTACTTTTTGACCTGTGTAACGTTGATGTTAGTGAACAGGAAGGACATGAGCCGAATAAAGGATTTTTTTTAACTATTATATGAGATCTTTTCATTGTCATAATACCATTAATATATAAATATCATCTCAATTTAAGCTGGATTTATCACTAGCAAAATTAGGAATTAAAATAATGAGAATGGCACAAAAGTCATTCTTTAGCCGCCTTTTGCTTTCAACACCATTTCTAAAAACTCGGCGGTGCCATCTTCATTATTACTTCTTCCGGTTATGAGATCAGCTTTATTTTTAAGTTCCGGTACACCGTTCGAAAGTGTGACTTTGTAAGCGGGGGTTTCAAAAAGGGAAACATCATTATACCAATCGCCTATTACTGCGCAGTCAGATGCTTTAATCTTTAATTTTTTCAATAATTTAAGCAGAGATTTCCCTTTGTTTGTTCCGTGCTTTCTAATTTCCAGATAATAAATCCCGAAGTTGGTAAGCGACTTAAAATAAGAAATATTTAATCCGTAAGCACGGGGAAAACTCAACTTATCCTTAAGAGATTTTAAATAGTCTTTATAATCACTTGCAAAAGCAATTTCCAGTGTTTGTGAATGCAGGTTCTCGTAAGAATCCACTTCTTCATAATTTGCACCGAATTTATCCATTATTTTCGGGATAACGGAATTCGATTCTGTATAATAGATAGCATCTGCATGACAGAGAGCAACATTTAACAAAAATTTATCTGCATAAAAAAGAGCTTTTTTTACATGTTTTTCGGGTACGAAAGCTTCATAAAATATATCCCCGGCAGGGTAACTTTTTATCAGACTTCCCTCCAAAGATATTATCGGAATTTTTATATCAAGTTCGGAAGCAAATTTAATGAGTGCCGAATGGAGCCTGCCTGATGCAAAAGTAAAAAGGACATCTTTCTTTCTTAATTCTTCAACAAGTTGTTTTGTCTCTTTACCGAGGTTTCCGCTATTATCCAATAAAGTGCCGTCAACATCAGTTACTATAATTTTAAGATCTTTTAGTACACTTGCCCGATCCATTCTAATTTCTTACCTAGTTATAATTAATCAAAACTATAAAGATAAATAAGTAGCATTAGAAATAAAACATATTCGGGAGCATGTTGAATTTTTTAAAAGACTAAATACTTCTGTTCAAAATAAATTCAACAATTATTAATTCGTACAGAAGAAATATAAGTTATTAAAATAATTTTTCCCCTTTACTTTTCTTAGTGTAAGAAAAGTAACAAAAGAAACATGCTCTGCAAAAGAATTACTAAAAAATTACTTCATTACGCTAAGATAAATGAACTCGGTCTCCCGCTGTTTTATTATATGGTGCAGAATGCGTGAAACCTCAGACAACATTTATCTTTTTACGCTTCATTACGTAATTTTTCTTAACGTAATTCTTTTGAGGAGCGAAAACAAAATAGAACAGATGGATCAATTTATAAATCAGAACAGAATTTTCTAAAGTAACTCATAATTCAGCTTTTTTATTAAGTTAATAATTAATTTGGACAACACTGGATTAAATACTTCCGTCCAAAATAAATTCAACAATTATTAATTCGTACAGAAGAAATGTAAGTTAGTGAAATAATTTTTCCCCTTTACTTTTCTTAGTGTAAGAAAAGTAACAAAAGAAACATGCTCTGCAAAAGAATTACTAAAAAATTACTTCATTACGCTAAGATAAATGAACTCGGTCTCCCGCTGTTTTATTATATGGTGCAGAATGCGTGAAACCTCAGACAACATTTATCTTTTTACGCTTCATTACGTAATTTTTCTTAACGTAATTCTTTTGAGGAGCGAAAACAAAATAGAACAGATGAATCAATTTATAAATCAGAACAGAATTTTCTAAAGTAACTCATTATTCAGCTTTTTTATTAAGTTAATAATTAATTTGGACAACACTGGATTTAATACTTCTGTTCAAAATAAATTCAACAATTATTAAATTCGTACAGAAGAAATGTAAATTAGTGAAACAATTTTTCCCCTTTACTTTTCTTAGCGTAAGAAAAGTAACAAAAGAAACATGCTCTGCAAAAGAATTACTAAAAAATTACTTCATTACGCTCAGATAAATGAACTCGGTCTCCCGTCGTTTCTTTAATATGGTGAAGGATGCGGGAGACCTCAGACAACATTTATCTTTTTACGCTTCATTACGTAATTTTTCTTAACGTAATTCTTTTGAGGAGCGAAAACAAAATAGAGGAGGTTCATAAATTCTAAAAATTTTATGATCTATAATGAAAAATTTCCCATTAATTGCTCCGCACTTTAATTATATACTTCGTAACTTGTCCTCAAGGCGCAGCTAGATAAACTGTATTACGATTTTGTGAATTTATTTTACGTCTTTTGAGTCGGTATTTTACTATTATTTTTACCGTTCGTAGGACGTGAATAATAGTAATAATATTTGTAATAAGAACCGTAACCGCTTTTATAAGCAAATTTATTTAAGACAACCCCGATAAATGAGGTTTTATCTCTTCTCAATAATTGAACGGCATTCTCCATGAGGGCTATTTCAGTTTCATCTGCTGAAACTACAAGCAAAGATGCATCAACCATTGTTGCGAGAATTTCCGAATCTGTTACTGCTATTAGAGGAGCTGAATCGAGCAAAATAATATCATATCTTTTCCGCATTTCCGATAAAAAATCCCTCATCTGCATTGAATCTATCGTTTCTGCAGGATTCGGCGGGATGGTTCCGGAAGTAATAAAACTTAAATTAGGTACATCCGTTTCTCTTATTATTTCATCAAGTTTAACCTGTCCGAAGAAATAATCCACCAAACCGGGATAGCGCTGCGATCCGAATACAGTATGAACTCTCGGTTTGCGTAAGTCCGTATCTACAATTAGTGTTTTTTTATTTGATTGTGCAAAAGTACCCGCGAGATTAACACACACGGTAGTTTTGCCCTCCTGCGGTGCAGAAGACGTAACTAAAATAGTTTTAAGAGCATCTGCTCCTATTTTTGAAAACTGGATCCTGGTTCTTAAAGTTCTAAAGGCTTCGCTCGGTGCAGCATCCGGTTTTTTAGCTACAATAAATTCGAAATTCTTTGAACCGTTTACACCCAGGCCTTCTATTTCGGGCAGCCATGCAAGTAATTCAATATTTCGTTTCTGAACATCTTCAGGAGTTTTTATTGTATTATCGAAATAATTTTTAATAAACACGTAACCAAATGATAAACCAATGCCTAGTACTAATCCAATTAAAATAATTAATTCACGGTTTGGTTTTGCGGGTGAGTCGGGTCTCCTTGCCGTATCGACAATAATTACATTACCCGGCTGTGATTGTTCATTTATTATTGCTTCCTGGTATTTTTCTTCCAATAAAGAATAAAGCGTTTCCGCCGCCTCCCTTCTCCTTTCTAACCTTGCCAGTTCAATCGAAGTTTTAGGAAGTTTATTAAATTTTAGTTCATACTGACTGACAAGCGAGCCTAATTCATCAACCTGAATCTGGAGTGATTTATTATTCACTTCTTCCGCAAGTATTTTTTGTGAAAGATCTTTTATCTCATCGGGGCTCGTTGCAAAAATACTAGCTTTATATACGTTAATCTTCTTATTTAGCTGATCTTTCAATGCTTGAATTTTCTCATCGTATTTCTTCTCAATAACAGATTTATCTACATTTTGACTCTTGCCGGCTAAAGCTAAATCTTTATTCACTTCATATTTTGCAATGCCTTCCTGCAATGCTTGAAAGTATGATTGGGATACAAGATTATCGAGATATGCTGCAACTTTAGGGTTTTGATTCTTTAATTCGGTTTTTAATACCGATAAAACTTTATCCGAAGCAGCAAGACTGATTTTCGCCGCATCCCTCTGGGCTTCAAAGTTTGAAAGCTGCTGAATGAGAGACTGTGCTTGATCATCTAGAGCTATAATCCCCCCTTTAGCCTGAAATTCACTGAGATTATCTTCAGCTTCTTTTAATTCTTTCTGTTTCTCTTTGCTTTGCTTACCCAGGAAATTCTTAACAATTGTCAGCTGGTTCCTATTTTCTTCCAGGTTAAAATTATTATAAGCTTCCGAATAACAATTAGCTATAAGAGCAGCTTCGTACGGTGAAGGAGATTCTGCCGAAACATCCACGATGTCAATTCCTCTTTTCTGTTCGATGACAACATCGCTTTTCAACATTCCGGCAATTTGCTTAGCCGAAAGCAGTTTCTTATCGGGATGATTAGATAATGTTTCGTGACTTAAAATCATATAAAATTTGCCGGGATCATCAACAGTTTCGAAAGTATCGATTAACGCATGAGCAACTGCAAATCGTATGTTATAACTCTTCATTATTTCAATCTCGGTTGAAATGAACCTGTCATCGGCAAAACTTTGAAGGCCAGGCATTAAAGTATTATCCAGTAAACTTCCCTGAGGTTTAGATATTTTCATCGAAGTTGTGGCTTTGTAAATATTTTTTGAGCTTTTGGCATAAATAATAGCCACAACCAGCACAGTCACGGTTATAATAACCACAGGCAGAATATTATTTCTAATAAGATTAATATAATCTTTTAGCGAAGCTGCCTCATCCATACCAAAATTATCATTTAAATTGTCCATTCAGTCAAAACCTTTATTTTTTAAAAATATTAATGAGTAATATTGAAAGCGAGATAAGCGTTGAAACAACGGATAACGTGATTGAAAAATAGTCTTTAAAATACAATCGCGGTTCACCTCTTACCATAAGTATATCACCGGGCCTAAGCGGCTTTACTTTAGCAATTTTCTTAACATCGGGATTAAAAAGTAAATCTTTATAATTCAAGGAAATAATTGTTTCGGATGAATCGGGATTTGTGCGGATAAGCCGCAAATCTTCAAGTCTTGCGGCATCTGTCGGGCCGCCTGCATAAGAGAGAAGATCATTCACAGTGCTGTAGCTGGGAATTATATATTTCCCGGGATTCGGTACAAAACCCCATACAGCAACTTTTATATTAACAGCGGCAGGATCGGAGTAATCATATAAAGCACCTTTGGCTTGTTGATTTGTATTTATTCCGGAACCGACCTGCACATCGTCTTGAGCGTAATTTACTCTAAATGCAAGCAAAGAGAAAAAGAACAATAAGATATATTTCTTCATAATAGTTTTTGTAGTTTTTGCGTGAAATTAAAAGGTATTAAAATTGTTAAAATAGTATATAATTTCAAATAAAATATAGCATAATTATTGCTAAATCGACACATTAATAAGTTGCAAAACTGTTTAATAAAAGAATTTTAGATTGCTGTTTAGGATTAAATATGAACTATGGATCCTCTTATAAATTAAAATGATGCGTAAACTTTGGGTTGATATGTTGAATTTATAAATTGTTATATGTCTATCGGAATATATGATTAATGATGCAGAAGATTTCTCCTCCTCTCGTCAGGAAAATAACGCGGGATAAAGAACATTCTGCTAACTTATAAAAATCCTTAGAGCCCATAATATAAAGTCAGTGCGAACGAATTTTTAGCTCCTAACATAAATCCGGGTGTCCTTCCGGTTTCATGATCACTAATATCGGAGTATTTATAATCTGCGCTTATAAAACCGTTATGCAGTATTTCATACTGAGCGTCAATACCGATTGAAAAAGCTTTCCTTACCGGTCCGTATAAAAACGGCTGTGTTTCTCTAGCGTAATAAGCATAATAAATATCCTTTAATCCACCTTTTCTAAAATTTTGAACATATAAATGTAAATCGAGAGGCCGGGTCGGTTTGTAATCAAATTGGATTTTTAATAAATCCGCATTTTGACCTATCCAATCACCCAGGGTATAACCGATGTGCGTATAAGTTTCGGTATCATATTTATGGTCATAAACCCAGGGACTGATCCAGGTATATTCTATGGTTGCATCGAGATTCGGAATACCGAGATCAACCCGTTTTGCACCTATTGTATAGCCAAGCCAATCTTCATAAAATTGAAGTTTAAGAGTTTTACGAATCGAAGCGGCATCAATAAAAACAGTAGTATAAAACTGATAATTCTTCAAATTTCTAGATGATATATCGAAAAAAATTTGACCGTTACTATCGTTTACACTTGCCTGGCCTGTATTATGGTCCATTACCTTATAATAGAGAAAAGGAATAAAAAATTCCGGCCTTAAGTTGCCGCTGTAAATTACAGAATTTCCTACACTCATATCAAGGTTATCAATAGGTGAAACACTCAATAAATTTGCCGCTATATATTTTCCAATATATTGCTGGTGGGCAATTGGTTTTATACTTCCAAGGTGATTATAATATGCAGCAGAAGAATCAATAACCAGAGAATTCAACCAACCATGCAAATAATAAAACCTCAACCACTTAACAGGATGAAGAAACAGCCTTATTTGCGGATATGACTCCGGCTTAGGTGATAAAATTAATTGTCCGAACTTTCCGTGCCCCCACTGGATATCATCTTTTATTAAAGAAGCGGAACCCCATTTCCAGCTAAAATTTATACCGCCTTTAACATCGCTGAATTCAATACCGTCTGCCGGACGGGCATTGATAAAATATCCTCTTTCAGGCGTAAACTGTTTTTTATCATCTACATTTCCTCCAAACTGACCTATATCCCTGTAAGAAAAGAAAGCACCCAGCCAGTTTGAGGCTGTTCCGTAGGCACTTATTCCCCACCAGCGTGTATGCCCGCTTGCATTTCCCGTTCTGGAAATTCCGTAGCCGGCAATTGGCGAGACTCTCATGGTAAAAAGCGAATCGGAATATTTATATAAAAACCAGCGTTCATTTTTTAAGTTCATTTCATGTGCGTATTCTTCTTCGTACCATTTCAATTCATCTTTTTCAACCGGGTTTAATTGATCCGAATTTAATGCTGCTTCTTGCAGGTATTTTGCAATTTTTTTCCTGGAGAAAGGCTTTACTTCATCATAATAATATTTAATTATATGCCCGGCAGCCAGTCTATCAAGATAATTGTACACGGGCGAATTCAGAGGTGTATATATTACCTGAGCATTTAAATTAGCAAACGAGATAAAAATTAAATTAAGTGTTATAATTAAAATAATTTTTTTTATGGAAAGGTTTTTCATTACAATTTGAGTTTCAATTCTATTTGTTAATAATTTGATTAGTAATTTTCACATGTTATTAACTGTTTCCGCGGTATAGGATACTATTCTCTACTACGAAAGTTAGTTAGATATATTTAAAATCTTGAGAAAAATCCGGGGAAATAATAAGCATTTATATTTAGATTCTTTTTTATATAAACTGAAAGCATGAGTACATGAACAGTAACACCTGCGGAATATGCTAAAGCCGCACCGTTTATACCCCAAATAGAGATTAATCCAATACAAGCTGCTAATTGCACCGCCGTTGCAAAAGCACTTATCAGGAAGTAAACTTTTTGTCTGCCGATCATTTGCAATATAAAGTTAGCGGGACTAAAAATAGTTTCTATTATCTGCCCGCAGCATAATATTATATAAATTGTAAAGCCTGTTTTAAAACTTCCGCCTAATGATGAAAAAATAGGCCCGGCAAATATAATGGATAAAAGAATTAACGGTATGCCTATATACGATGAAATACGAGCCGTGTAGCCTACAAATTTTTTCAAATCATCTTTATACACGTTTTTATAAAGATTCCCAATCTTAGGCATCGAAATTGTACCTACAGAAAAAATAATGATTGAAAAAACCGTGATCATTTTTATCGAAATACCGTATACTCCCACAACAGACTTTGGAAGGAAAATACCGGCTATAAAAACTCCAATCCATAGCTTTAGATAATTTAATAAATTTGTACCGAATAGCGGGAATGATATCTTCAATAAATCATTCAATCGAGCAGTTTCCGCACCCGTCGAATAAATAAATTTTTTAATAATTTTTATGACCGGTATTGAACTTAAGGCAAGAGTCAAATACGAGGCAATGAGCAAAGAAAAATAAATGTCTGAATCATTCTTCCCTACAATCAATGATCCTGCAAGTATAATTAATCCTATCAGGTAGGCAGCAATATTATTATAAAAGACATATTCTTTTATCTTTTTTAAGCCCCTGAGCAGTTGTGCATTTAACTTAATTATAGAAAGCGGTAAAATGGCAAATGCAAGTATCTTTACCGGGAGAATTAATGCAGGTTTGTTAAAAATTTTTATAGCGATAATGCCGGATAGGAAATAAACGGAAGCACTCAACAATACGGAAATCAAAACTGTTAATAATAATAATTTGACATAAGCATTACTTAAATATTCGCTGCCGCCTTTTGAATTATTTTTCGAGAAAATTACTAATATTGTATTTTCGTTTCCAAGGGTTGAAAAGATCGTTGCCACATTTATCAGTAACATTGTCAGGACAAATGTGCCCGTTGCACCTGGCCCATAAATTTTAGCAACTATATATATAAAGAGATACCCTACTACATACCCGGCAATTCTTAGCCATAGAGCATGCAGGGTGCCGGTGTATAATTCCTTAAGATGAATATTATTATTTAGCCTGGTTTTACTAAATTCTATTATCTTATTTAAAAATTTCATGTGTTTTTTATGAAGATATTCAGATCATCAGCTAAGGTTAAGCAAATTCCTTGCTGCTCTCTATGCCGATGAAAATCAATATTGATATTCAAAAGGAGTTCTTTAGATAGTATTCCAATCATTATGTGAAATTTTGTATCAAATATGTCTCCGGGATAATATCGCCTTGAATAACCATAAGAGTAATGTTAATTATATTTCATAAAGTTATTTCTTAATATATTTGGTGCCGGCATTTAAAATGTTAAATTCCTAACTATATTGAATTTTTACAAAATATTTTTTTATTCGAATTACAACTTTTGACTTCCGAATGCGGAATCTCTTCGGAGATGAGCAGAGGTTCAGCATGATACTTTTTACACGGGTTCACCGCCTATACAGGGATAACAAATAAACTAATTCGTAAAATATCTAATTAACTTAGGGACCAAATATGTCCGGAATTATAATTAAAAAAGATGTTATCCGGGAAATAATTTTATTGAGCACTTTTCTCTTAAGTATTGTAATTTCCAGTATATCAAATTATACATTTTACTCTTTCCTGGTAAAAGGAGTAGTAAATATAATTCTGATATTATTTATTATTTATGACTATAGGCTCCAAATAAAACGCACAAATATTAGCTATAGTATAGATAAAATTTTTCTTCGAATTATTATACTGATCATTATTTTTCCGTCAATAACCCTTTTTTATTCCTACAATTCTCTATTTGGCTTTGAAAAGATTCTCTACCTAATATTGGGCACAATACCTGTAATTATCTCATTAAATTATTTATTACAAACATGGCATCCTTTGAGATTTAAAGTATTCATTATTATAATTTCGATATTAGGAATAACCGGGGTAATATCCTCTTTAATAATAAAACCTTTTGAATACGGTAGTGTTTATAAATTTAATTTGTTTGACTGGAGTCATGTAATATTCGGTAGATATATTGGTGCCATGGCTTTAATTGTGTTTATGTACTTTTTAAACCTCGGGAAAAATAAATATTATTTATTGTTTGCTTTTGTTATAGTGACACTCTTATTAGGGACATTTTATTCCGGTTTACGAGCCGCCGCCTTAGGTACCGCATTCTTTATTCCGGCTTATCTGGTCTATTCATTTTTTAAGCATAATATAAATCTAAAACTGAAAATCATATCGGCTGCTTCCCTAACAATTGCTGCGTTAATAATATTTGCTTATTCAAATTTTAATCATATAGTAGATAACAGGTACAATAATCTTGGCGATATACATCAGTTAAACTTTAATAATGATCCCGCAATAGGTGCCAGGCTTTCGGCGTACAAAATTAGTCTCGAAAGATTTGAAAAACATCCTGTTATAGGACTGGGTTTCGGTGGTTTCAGAAGCTATTACAATGGTGATTTTTCTTTATGGATAAAATATCCTCACAATCTTTTTCTTGAAGTACTCGTGGAAACCGGGTTAATAGGTTTTACTCTTTTCCTGTTCTTATTGTTTATAATGTTTAAAAGTATCTATAACATTTCATTCGAAGCATTTTTTTATTTTGTTTTTGCTCTATGGCTCGCAATGTTTTCTAAAGATTTCCCTACTAATAGTATGCTGCTGACGGGAATAGCATTTATTGGATTGAAAGAAAAAGGTATTAAGCGGATATTTTCTTAATTTTTAGCGAAACTCTGGATAGTCAGGACATTATTTTTCGGGAATAAATGGAACGCAGATTTTTATGATTATTATGATCTTTTAAGATCTGTGCATTTTTCCTATCATAATTAATCATAACCGATCTTAACGATCAGCGTTCTATTCCGTGACAAATAATGGAACACAGATTTTTATGATTATTATGATCTTTTAAGATCTATGCATTTTTCCTATCATAATTAATCATAACCGATCATAACGATCAGCGTTCTATTCCGTGGTAAATAATGGAACACAGATTTTTATGATTATTATGATCTTTTAAGATCTATACATTTTTCCTATCATAATTAATCATAACCGATCATAACGATCAGCGTTCTATTCCGTGGCAAATAATGGGACACTGATTTTTATGATCTTTTAAGATCTGTACATTTTTCCTATCATAATTAATCATAACCGATCATAACGATCAGCGTTCTATTCCGCGGCAAATAATGGAACACAGATTTTTATGATTATTATGATCTTTTAAGATCTATGCATTTTTCCTATCATAATTAATCATAACCGATCATAACGATCAGCGTTCTATTCCGTGGCAAATAATGGGACACTGATTTTTATGATTATTATGATCTTTTAAGATCTGTGCATTTTTCCTATCATAATTAATCATAACCGATCATAATGATCAGCGTTCTATTCCGTGGCAAATAATGGAACACAGATTTTTATGATTATTATGATCTTTTAAGATCTATGCATTTTTCCTATCATAATTAATCATAACCGATCATAACGATCAGCGTTCTATTCCGCGGCAAATAATGGAACACAGATTTTTATGATTATTATGATCTTTTAAGATCTGTACATTTTTTCCTATCATAATTAATCATAACCGATCTTAATGATCAGCGTTCTATTCCGTGGCAAATAATGGGACACTGATTTATTATGATCTTTTAAGATCTATGACATTTTTTCCTATCATAATTAATCATAACCAATCTTAATGATCAGCGTTCTATTCCGTGGTAAATAATGGAACACTGATTTTTATGATTATTATGATCTTTTAAGATCTATGCATTTTTCCCTATCATAATTAATCATAACCGATCATAACGATCAGCGTTCTATTCCGCGGCAAATAATGGAACACAGATTTTTATGATTATTATGATCTTTTAAGATCTGTACATTTTTCCTATCATAATTAATCATAACCGATCATAACGATCAGCGTTCTATTCCGTGGTAAATAATGGGACACAGATTTTTATGATTATTATGATCTTTTAAGATCTGTACATTTTTTCCTATCATAATTAATCATAACCGATCTTAATGATCAGCGTTCTATTCCGTGGTAAATAATGGAACACAGATTTTTATGATTATTATGATCTTTTAAGATCTATGCATTTTTCCTATCATAATTAATCATAACCGATCTTAATGATCAGCGTTCTATTCCGTGACAAATAATGGAACACAGATTTTTATGATTATTATGATTTTTTAAGATCTGTACATTTTTCCTATCATAATTAATCATAACCGATCTTAACGATCAGCGTTCTATTTCGCGTTAACTTTTACTTGCTTCGTGCTTTCTTGAAGAAGATATTGTATGCAGCCTTAAAGAAATACTTGACATCGGTCATTAAAGGGTTCTTTTCATATAAATCAAGATACCTCTCCTCCGATGCCATTATCTCCTGCAGAGTTTCAGGCATATCAACATAAAAAGGAGGAATTAATCCCGGCTTAAATTTATTACGTTTCTCTATTAAACATTCCTTATACAGACTCAAATAATGATTACTCAACGGACGAACACCCACCAATTTCAGGTCGCCCTTAATAAAATTTACCAGCATGGGTAACTCATCCAGCCATAATTTACGAAATAACTTTCCCCAATACGTTATTCTAAAATCATTATTAAACTTGCCGCCGGTTTGAAGATTAAATTTTTCAAATACCAACTGCTGCAAATATTCTGAATAAGGGTGCATAGTACGCAACTTATACACATAAATAGGCTTCCCGTTAGCACCGGTTCTACGCATTTTAATTAAAGGGCCGTAAGAGGGATTAGAATCTGTTTCCGGTTCTTTCACTTTCTTCACAACAAAGCAGATAGAATCATCAATTTCTTTTAAATTAACCACTTCAAAACCGCAATAATATAACCTTCCCAAACCTTCGGCAAAAGAAATTGCCCGGTTATAGCCTTTAGTAAATAAAAAATAAAACTTTTGAAGTATAGGAACTTTAGGAAAAACACGTCGCCAAATAAAATCTACAAAATAAAATAACTGGGCAAAATAGTAAGGATATTTTTTGAGAAAGCGAAGATGTCTCAACCTGATAGTCTCCCATCTTCCTACGAAAATACCCCCGTTTATTAGTTTTTTATTTACCTCTATGAAGTAGTTGTTTATTCTTCTTATATCGTTCACATGATGAAGGTTCAGAAAAAACTTAAGATATTCATCCGGCAGGATTTCGATGTTATAGATATCACGGGATCTGATAGTTACGGAATATGAAATATCAAACGAATTTAATTCTAAAGTTTCTGTTAAAAATTGATAAATCTTCGGAAATTTTCTTAGATAAACGTTTTTTAATTTTTCATTTTGTGTATCCGATTCAGGCCGGGTATTTGTTAATTTATAGAGTATCCGGGAATCAAAATTCAGGGCAGTTTCGGCAGGGTCTCTCAAAAGGTTCGCTTTCAAATACTTAAGTTCATAATCCAGCGATGGATCAGGCTTCTTAAAAAAGTAAAAAACAGTAACCATTATGAATGAAAGGACAGTGTATACTATAGTTATGATTATTACCGAAGATGCATCTTTACTGCTTAGTCTTAGTATAAAAATAATGAAGTAATTGAGGGCAATTATAATTATATATGATTTTAAATATAACCAAATAAAATTCCAATAATTATTACTCTTATATAAAGGATGAAAGCGATGACCGGATAACGACGATAATATCCAGTTTATATATAACCCTACCAGCAAGATATCATAAGGATTGTCTGAACCGGTGAAATTTATTCTTTCAAAAAAAAGGTATAATATTAATATTGTGAACAGAAAAAACTCTGCTATAAATGCCCGGCTGCTGAATACTAGCTTTATCGAATACGTGTTTATTTGAGAATGATTTACCCATAGTACTAATATTATTTCAAAAATAAATGCCGATAAGACCGAACTTATTATTATTAACCTTGAGACATTTAATAGATTAAATTCGAAGATAATGATGGATAGCAAACCCAGCATTAAAAAGAACGAAATAAAATGTGTGTAAAGGATACTAAATAATTTAGAACCCTTACTATCCTTAAACTTCCTGGACAAAAGGCTGGAGCCAAACCATGCAAGGAGGTATGCAATAAAATAGAATGTATATTCCTTATCTAAGATAAATGAGTTTTTAATCAAAAGATAAAAGAAAAGAAATGCAAATGAATATATACCGAGATTAAATAAAACTCTGTATATTGTTTTTTTATAGCTAAGTAACATCTAAATTTTATTTACTTAATTAGAAAGTAATTTTACATAATTAAATGCAACGATCTTATTGTGGCTGCCATTGCCAGACCTGCTAATTCCGAATATTATTCAGTAAAAATGTCAAAACAGAAACTTTCCCCACTGACCCGATGGTAATCCGCACCGGAACTTAAAAATACAAATAAGTTATTTCCGTTAGATTCATACAATTAAGGCATGTAATCATTTTCTCAGGTACAAAATCATCAATCTAGTTTAATGAACCGGCGCAATATAAAGCCAATAATAAAAATAAACCGATCCTAAAACAACTTGCGTACTAACCCAAAATCGTAATATCTTTTTCTCCGAAATCTTAGGAATAAGAAATAAGTATAAAAGAGCAATCAAAGGCAATACGTGCCTCTCGGATAACAATGTATTAAATACAAATCCTACGGAAAATAATAATATCAAAGAAAATAACAAAAAATCACTTTTGTTATTGATTCTTTTATATAAAAAATAAAATGCAATAATACCTATAAAAGCAAGCATACATTTAACAATGAATCCGGCCGGAACAAATATATTCTGCAATAATGCTGCCGAATGAAAAGTATAACCTGAAATTTTACCGGCAGCCGGCGCGTTTTGCCATCCAGGCATAAAAAAGATTACAAGCAATAATCCTAAAATTGAAGCAGTTAATGAAGTCTTAATATTTATTTGCTTTATTCCGAATATAAAAAAAGGAAGAACTACCGAACCTATAATAATTATTATTGCACTAATATTTGTAACTTCAAATTGAATATTATGGTAGCTAAACTTATGTGGTGTAAATCCATTCCATACATAGAAAATAATAAAAGGGATTAATTGGGGTAATAGAAATAATGAAACCTTTAAAACATATTCTTTAGATACCTTGAAGCTATCATAAATAAAAAGATGGATTGGATAAAATAAAATCAACAAAAGGTAAAATTGCTGGGATAATATTGCAAATGCTGTAAAAAATCCTGTAAGTAAAGAACCTTTATATGAGTTATCGTCTATAAAAAGTAAAGATAATAAGAAGAATAGTAATCCGTAGACTGCCATGTAATATGTAAAAGCAGGCTTCAAAAAATACGGATAAAAAAATAAAATCAGTGAACCGTAAATAACTGTAGTTTTATTGCCCCGCCTTTTAAGTAAGACAATAAATACAATTATTGTAAAACAGGCAATTAAGGAATTTATTATTCTTGCGATTGATAGATCGGGCTCTAATCCAAGTAATTTAATTGGTAAAATGCTAATTATATATGGTAGAGGAGTGTTGGCAGCATTATAATTTGGACTTACAATAGACTTAAATATTCCATTTTTAAAGAATAGGATTAAAGTTGGTAAGTGAAAATACTTTTCGTCATATTCTACCCGATTTTGAAGTAACGATAAAACTAGAAAGAGAAGAAATATGCCGAAGAGGCCTATATAAAATTTATTTTTTATCATTAAAAATCAGTAACCGGAACTCTTGAAATCAGTTCGAATGAAAATTTTTTATTTATTGGAGAGGTCATAACTATCCGAAAGTTATGAAAAATAATAGGTCCCATTGTTTTTTTGTTTGTCAATAAAAAACGTTTACTCTTTAAAAAATTTTCTTTTTACACATGTTATGCCAGTGATACAAGGGAAACCTCTTTAAGGATCTATTCCCTTTACTTTTCTTAGCGTAAGAAAAGTAACAAAAGAAGCATGCACTGAAAAAGAAATTCTGGAAATTATACCTTTCATTGGAAATTCTATCTTTTCATATAAAGAAAAATAACTCAGTCGCTCCGCTCCTTCATGCAGATTTTTCTTTTTGTGTTAACATTACATGGGAAGTGATTTGTTTCGGTATACTTTCCGGACGAATTTCTTTTTAGGTGCGATTTGCAGTCAGATCATTACATTTTATATTCTAACGTATACCCATTCGATTCCTTACATTATGCACTTATTTTCCTTAAAATGCCAACAAAAAATTCATTTATGGTGTATTTACGAACTTTTTAATATGCTCTATTTAAACTTTCGGATGGAAGTGTGGAGAGATATTACATATTCAAATCAAAATTGAATTATCGATTTTTAATTAATCCCTTATCCCGCCAAAGGACCACCGCCCATAGCGGGGCAGGCGGGCAAGCCGGCAGCATATTGATATTAATTTTAATAATCCCTGATTAATGAAGATGCAGGAATATTTAATTTATTATAAAGTGTTCTAATCATAGATAAACTTAGTTTCCTCTTCCTATTTAGTATTTCCGAAGCTCTGCTTTTTGAACCTAGAATTTTTACCAAAGCCGAAGGCTCCATATTTAACTGTTCGAGTCTAAATTTAATGGCTTCAACCGGGTCCGGAAGATCTATTGGGAAATTTTTCTTTTCATAATCTTCAACTAAAATTGAAAGTACTTCCAATTCATCATATTCCTTTGAACCGGATTTTAAATCTTTTTGCATTAATTAATATATTCTGTCTAATGCAATATTATAAGCTTTCTTTGTTCTGATTGGTTTTAACATATTTAATTTCCTTTACATTTAGTTTGTCGTACTCTTTATGTGTATCAATCCATACTATAAAAACAATTCCTATCTTATATTCAATGTCAACTATCAAACGATATTTATTACCATGATGATCTTTTGATTTTTATCTTTTATCTTACCAAAAACCTTTTCACAACATTCTTAACATTCTGCATCACCAACTGCTTAGACCACGGTACTAAAGCATCATTCCATCTCTCCGGGTGAATAGTAAACATAACCTTATCCGGCAGCATATCAATATTTTTTCTCCTTTACACTCATATACCTACTTTGCACACCAATATTTAATTATCTTTTTCTTTAGATAACTGATGATTTTAATCAATTTTATAATTTTTGCTAATATAAATTAACGCTTAAATATAATTGTTATATCATTGTTTCTGGCTAAATATATATTCACTCATTGAAGATAATTTACCTAGTTCATTTTCCTCAATTATTGTAGTAGTCATCTTAACATCAAATTTTTGCTCAATTTCAATCATATAGTCAATTGCAACCATCGAATCAAAGATTGATTCACCAAAAAAATTTGCATCACGATTAATTTGTTCTGCGGTCGCATTTAATAATGCTGCAATTTTTTTCAATTCAATGAGTATTTCTTCTTTATTCATAAATTTTCACCGAAATTTTTATCGATATTTATTAATGCATTTGCCCATGAATAACCGACACCAAAGCTTGACATCAAAATTAACTCATCATTCTTTCGATTTTTCTTTTCACCATAATATTTCTTTAATGCAATAGGAATTGTAGAAGATACTGTATTGCCTATAGAAAGATCTATATATACCTTCCCCATTTCTAGTTCCATTCTTTTCCCTAAGGACTCTAACATATATTTATTTGCCTGATGGAAAAAATATTTGTCTATATTATTTCTTGTTATATTATTCTTTAAGATTAATG
>CAVVVS010000124.1:0-59645 GCA_963751355.1 uncultured Ignavibacteriales bacterium
TACTATATTAAAGTAGGTCAAGTATTGCTCACTTCTCAACAATAAATTTGGAAGAGGTTAAAATGAATAATATAAATGATAAATTACCGGTATTTGCAGCAGGAGTACTTATAGGAGGTGTAGTTGGCGGAACGTTTGCAATGTTATTTACTCCGTTTTCGGGAAAAAAACTAAGGAGAAAAATTTTACGCACGACCAATTATCTCCTAGATGATGCTAATGAATATATTGAGTCCCAAAAAACAAGAGCCGAAGAGGTGCTCCGGCAGAGCAAAAAAAAAGCCGATGAAATTATTGGCGACGCAAAAAAGATTATTTCAAATTGAAACTCATAAATCTTCGTTTAATCTCAAAAAAGCTTGAATTTTTTCAAGCTTTTTTGGTTTAAAAATGATCATAATCCTAAAGTCCATTATTTTTTAATAATTAAATTATTATTTTCGATATGTATAAAGAAAATATTTATTTCTATTTATCTGACCACAGGTTCCATTGGATAAAGAAAAAAAATTGCAGATCATGAAGGCGGCTGTTAAACGGTTTGCCAAACACGGTCTTAATAAAACAACCCTCGATGAAATTGCCCGTGATTTAAGAATAGGTAAAGCTACCCTTTATCATTATTTTGAATCAAAATCAGATTTGTATTATCAAACTTTGGACTGGGAAGAATCGTTATATATCGAAGATGTTAAAAATATTTTCATTGATAAAGAGAAACCAATGAAAGAAAGGTTTGTAGATTACTTAAAATACAAGGAAAATCTAAAAGAGAAATACAAACTGATTTATGATATTATTCTTTTAGTATTAAGTGATGATAGTTTTGAAAATGAAACCCAATTTGTAAAAAGTCTTATTGAAAAGGAAGAAGAAATACTAAAATCCGTACTTTCGAAAACATATAACGGGAAAATCGCCAAAATGGATCCGGCATTACCTGTGTTTTTTGTATTACAAAGCTGGGGTTTGCTGTTCGAAAACATACTTTACACTTTTACGCATCCTGGAGGTATGATTAATACAAAGGAGATGATATTTAAAGCCCTGGAAAATATAATCACGTAAAATATTAAGTACTTACTCATCTAATTATCAACAACATTATCTTCATCCATTATTATTATCTAATTATCACTTTTATAAAATTAGATATTTGTTTTTAATACATTTTAAAAATTGTAGAAAACAAATTAAATGATCAAATAGACGTTGCAAAAAAATTAGGCTTAGATTTTTAACCGAACCTCCCGGTAATATATTCTTCGGTTTGTTTCATTTCCGGATTGGTAAACATTTTTTTTGTGTTACCGTATTCGATTAATTCTCCTATATAGAAAAATGCTGTGTTATCACTAACCCTGGAAGCCTGCTGCATATTATGTGTAACAATTACTATTGTATACTTTTTTTTCAATTCATGAATTAAATCTTCTACTTTTGCAGTTGAAACAGGATCCAACGCACTAGCCGGTTCATCCATTAAAACAATTTCAGGTTCAACAGCCAGCGCTCTTGCTATACATAATCGCTGCTGCTGCCCTCCAGATAAACTTAGTGCGTGAGAATTTAGCCTATCCTTAACTTCATACCAAAGTGCGGCCTGAATTAAAGAACGCTCAACAATTTCGTTCAGTTTTTTTCTATTTCTGGTACCATTTATTTTAGGACCGTAAACTACATTATCATAAATTGATTTCGGAAATAAGTTGGCTCTCTGGAAAACCATACCGATAGACTTCCTTAACCTGACAACATCCACACTCTTATCATAAATATCTTGACCATCGATGAGCACATCACCCTTAATAGTAACTCCATAGATAAGATCATTCATACGGTTCAATGTTCGCAGATACGTAGATTTGCCACAGCCGGAAGGACCGATAAGAGCTGTAACCTTATTGGCAGGGATTTCCAGAGAAATATTGTTAAGAGCCTGCTTCTTTCCATAGAACAAACTCAAATTCTTGGTTATGATTTTAATATCTTCCATCAAAAATTAAATCTTCACCTAAAATGTAAAAAGAGTTCTAAAAATTTTCCGGTTAATTTTAATCTGAAAAAAGATTGAAACAAAAACTGCCGCAGTAACGCCTAATTATTTGTATTAAATTAATATTTAATAAATAGCTTCCCGAATCCGGGCACTAATATAATCCATTACCCAGACAACAAATGCAATCATGATCACGATAAGTCCTACCTCATGCCATCTTGCCAATCCCTGGTATTGCATTAGCATAGTACCAATACCGCCACCGCCTACCAGTCCGATTATCGTTGCCATTCTAACATTGATATCCCAGCGATATATTGTAAACGAAAGAAAAGGCAATACAATTTGCGGAACGACTGCATGCCAAACAACCTGTATTTTGTTTGCACCTGTTGCCGAGATTGCTTCAACCGGACCTTGTTCTATTCCCTCGATTGCTTCTGAGTATAGTTTTGCATTTCCAGCAATCGTATGAACAAGGAGCGCAATCATACCTGCAAAGGGACCAATACCCACCCAAACTGAAAATATAATTGCCCAGATTAAAGGTTCTATTGAACGAACAAAATTAAGTATGATTCGAATAACGTAATAAAATGCAAATGCTATCTTGTTGTCTTTCGTCAAATTTCTCGCGGCAAAAAAGCTTATAAAAAGTGTCGGTGGAATTGAGATCAATGTGGCAACCAATGCTATATAAATTGTCTCAATCATTGCAAATAAAGCGTCGTCGAATATGCCGAAATTAGGTTGAAACAGTGCCCCGAAAATTCTTTCCGCGCCCGCAATTCCCTGACTGCTGAATAAACCGACAATTGATATTTTTGTAACTATCCAGCCGGCAATAAAAGTTATATTAAATAAAAACCAGCTGAATATTTCGACAGTCCATTTAGTTGTTTTATTATCTTTCGCAATTCCGAATAACTTGCACGAGAGTGAAGTATGGGTAGATGCCCAAAGGCTTCCGATAATAATGCTTCCAAGAAAAAGTAAAAGAATATTTCCCCATGAAAACGGCAGTTCACTCATATCGAGAATGAACTTGTAATATATAGCCCTTTGCAGAACAATGACGCTGTAAAAGACAAAAAAGCTATCCATCATTATTGCTTTTATAAAATTTCTTTTATCCTCTTTTTTCTTGTTTTCTGCTATTATATGCTGTGGATGTAATTCTAATTCCGGATCCATGATCATCTTATCTCCACCTCCTCTGCTTCTTCACCGTAAATAGTCTTGAACCAATTTTCATCTATTTCGGAGGGCGCACCTTGATAAACTATTTCTCCCGCTTTTAATGCGATAACCCTGGAGGCATATCTGCGAACAAGGCTCAAAAAGTGAAGGTTACAAATTACAGTAGTTCCTAATTCCTTATTTATTTTTTCAAAATACTGCATAACAGAATTTGAAGTAGCGGGATCGAGTGAGGCAACCGGTTCATCCGCTAATAGAAGTTTGGGGTTCTGCATCAAGCTTCTAGCAATTGCAACTCTTTGCTGCTGACCTCCGCTTAAACTGTCTGCTCTAATTTTCGCTTTTTCGCTTATGCCAACTGTTTCCAGGGAACGATATGCATCTTTATAAACATCTTCGGAATATTTTTCAAAAAGAGATTCCCAGGTACCTAAATTGCCTAACCTTCCGTTTATTACGTTAGACAAAACAGATCTTCTTTTTATCAGGTTGAATTGCTGGAAAACCATTCCGATTTGAGTTTTGGCACGCCTTAATTCTTCACCTTTAATATGTGTAATATCCGTACCTAAAAATTCAACCCTGCCGGAAGTAGGTTCGATTAAACGATTTATACAGCGGAGGAGAGTTGATTTACCCGATCCGCTTAGCCCGATAACAACCAAAAACTCCCCTTCTTCAACCTCAAAATTTACACCTCTGAGAGCATGTGTCCCGTTGTTATAAATTTTGTGCAAATTGTGCACTTGTAAAATCATTTCTTTTTTACCAATTTATCAAATGATATATGCTGTTTTTCTAACAACTTACGTAATCCGTCATAATCGCTGTCCTTGGTTCGGACAAGACCGGTTATATCATAAATATCAAATAAGGCTTTTTTACCTTTGGGCGTCTTTACAAACTTTAATAGAGCATTAATTACCTTATTCTTCATATCTTCAGGCATTGTCTTTCGAAAGACCCAGGGATCATTGGGAATATCTCGTGTGAACCCGATTATTTTTACTTTTTGTGCAACATCCGGAAATTGTTTTAGCACCCTCATTCGGGCGTCCATTATCTCCCCTGTTTTGGGATCGGGAGGAGCATAATATGTAGCTCCCGCAGCTACCTGTCCCTGGTAAACCATGGTAACAACATTATCGTGCCGCATCGCAAAGACAGTTTCACTCGGTTTAATCCCTTTACTTTCGAGCAAAGCTTTCGGTAAAATATATCCTGAGGTAGAAGATGGATCTACATAAGCCATGCTTCTTCCATTGATATCTGCTATACTGTCGATTCCCGAATCAAACCTGGTAATAAATTGTCCTTTATACGAAGTTTGGTTTCCTTCCCTTACAATTCTTAGTTTAGCTTCGGCACCGTATTTGGCATTCGCCATCAAATATGAAAAGGTATTTATGCTTGCAATATCCGCTTTATCTGTCCCGAAAGCCTCTACGACCGCAATAAAACTTGCCGGCACAGCTGTTCTAAAATAATACCCCGTTTCTTTATGGAGATAATCCGTCAATGCGACAGCATTAAAAGAAATTCTCTTTGCATCAACAGAAGGAGTAAAATATATCTTAATTGGATTGGATTTGCTACCCAATGCGCCTTCATTCAGTTCTCTAATTGAGATAGCTACAATAAAAACAAATATGGGTGCGAAGTATAGAAAGTATTTTAAGGATTTCATAATTATTTTAATTTCGGATTTGTAAATATGCTAATAACGCGCATTTCGTTCAAATAATTTTTGCACTCCTAATGTTAAGTTTTGGTTATTAATTTATGTGATCTAAAAATTGTTACCGTAATTTTATATTAATTTATTTAGCGGCTCTATTTATCATTCAAATACTTAAGTTCTTTTCCTTAATTCGAAAAAGATAGGGTTTAGTGATCAGTAAATTTAATTTACTATAATTTTTAATTTCACTTCTATAAGCGTAATATTCACATAAGTTATGCAATTATTAATAATTACACTTTCTAGGTAATTAAAAAGATTATAGTTGTAAACCTAAATGGATGAAAGTCCTGCAAGAGATATTAAATTTTTGTGTAAGTACCGACTTTTGATTTGAACCGATAGGATGTTCGTGATTAATCAAATAATGAATTCCCTTTCGATGAATCAAATTTTACCTTGCCAAAGCGTTTATAAGCTAATTCAGTTGCTTCTCTGCCTCTCGGAGTTCTGTGAATGAATCCTTGCTGTATTAAGAAAGGTTCATAAACTTCTTCAATGGTACCTGGATCTTCATTGACGGCTACCGCAAGTGTACCGAGACCGACCGGTCCGCCGTTATATTTTTCGATTATTGTTAATATTATATCTTTATCCATTTCATCCAGCCCAAATTCGTCTACCTCCAGGGCTTCCAGTGCTTTTTGGGAAATGTCTAAATCGATAACACTTTTATCTTCAAAATCGGCAAAGTCTCTTGTCCTGCGCAGCAACCTGTTAGCAATACGGGGAGTTCCTCTGGAACGTTTGGCAATTTCCAAAGCTGCATCCGCTTTAATTTTGAGTTCAAGAATATCTGCCGACCTTGTTACAATCTTGTTCAAAGTTTCAGCTTCGTAATAATCCAATCGGAATTTAATTCCGAACCTATCGCGCAGCGGTGAGGTTAACATGCCGGCTCTTGTGGTAGCACCGACTAATGTATATTTGGGCAAGCTTATTTGCACACTCCTTGCATTAGGTCCGCTGTCGATCATTATATCAAGCTTATAATCTTCCATTGCAGAATACAAGTATTCTTCTACCACCGGGCTGAGCCTGTGAATTTCGTCGATGAAAAGAACAGATTTCTCTTCCAGGTTTGTTAAGATACCGGCTAAGTCTCCGGGCTTCTCTAAAACCGGGCCTGATGTTACCTTTATTTTCACACCCATCTCATTGGCAATAATATGAGCTAATGTTGTTTTTCCGAGTCCCGGAGGTCCGGTTAATAAAACATGATCGAGAGCTTCGCCTCTTTTTCTGGCAGCAGAAATAAAAACATTTAAGTTTTCCGTAATCTTCGACTGTCCGGTAAAATCATACAAACTAGCCGGACGCAGCGATTGCTCGTATTTTTTTTCCTCATCATTCACTACGGGATCCGTAATATCCGATTTTCGCATAAATTAGTAATTCTATTAATTTTTTATATTAATATGAAATATAATAATAAACCAAAGTTTTTACCAATGAACAAAATAAATAACAAAATGATTTTTGCATCAAGTTACCAGCTGTTTATTTTTAATTTTAAACCAATGAAGCAAAAGCACCATGGCGGTCATTGCACAAATCATAAGAAATGCAGTTCCAATTGTATTCCACACATCCAAACTTTTATTGAATAGAATATTTAACCCCGGGTTCCAAGCACTTCCATATAATATCACTAAGTGTACGATGTATATTAACAAGGTATTTCTTCCAATCAAGATAATAAATCTGGGTATGGTTTCTACTTTCAAAGAAATAAATGAAACAATTCCATTCAATATCAAAACTATCCCGAGCCGGAAAAAAATTAGATTAGGACTGATAGTCCATAAACCACTATGCCCGTAAATCAATATTTCAATCTCATTACCAATTAAAGCAATACCCACAAATAATAGGCCGAATAGAGCAAGTTGCAAGCTAAATTTTAGAGTTTTAAAAGCCATTGGATTTTTAGCCAAGTAACTACCCAGAACTCCTCCGGCAATTACATACCCTGACCAGGGAAATAGAGGGAAATTAGAACCTGTACCTCGGTAAAAATAATCAGCTAAAGGAGCTGGCAAATAATTAAGCCAATTTATATTTTCCACAATCGGCGATAGTGCGAAAATAATTAATGCCGCAATGGACATGACCAGGAAATCTTTATTTTTTACTTTTTCAGATATCCAGATCAACATGATTACAAATAAAATTCCGAATCCTATTAGCTGCAGTACATCTACAGCAAAGAAGATATCCCATTGTTCTTTATTAATATTTGAAAAATTGATTATTGTCGGTGTCGGGTAACGAAGCAAATACCCGAGAGCGACAAGTAGTAATACTCTTTTGAAGCCTTTTTTAGTGCGCGGATTAGTTTTAAAAGGTTCTTTTGCTAAACGAAATAAATAAGTAAAAACAGTTCCGGCTGTAAATAAAAATATGGGAGCCGTCATTCCTCTCATAAAAAACCAGAAAGCAAATATTGGCGAGTTAAAATTTCTGTACTCGTTTGATAACAAAACATCCACAGTATGCCCCTGTACCATCTGCAAGACTGCGAAAGCACGTATCAAATCAAGAAAAATAATTCGATGCCTTTTTTCAAGGTTCATTTAATGATTTTTAGTAGTTACTCAAAAACAATAATTTATATCAACTATCTAATCAATGTAAATAGTTGCAATATGTTACAATTATTTCATGTAAAGTTATTTGGTTAGTACGACATTTACAAACAAAAGGTTATGTTCGTTTAAAAAATAAAAACCCGCATTTCTGCGGGTTATACAAAAGGGATTAATTATTAGATTAACTTATACTAATATTTCTTGGTTTTGCATCTTCAAATTTAGGAAGGTTAATTATCAACTGTCCGTTTTCATATTTAGCTTCAATCTTATCATGATCAATCGAATCAGCCAATTTGAACTTTCGATAATAGTTACCAATTTCTCTTTCATTCAGCAAATAAGTTCTGTCCTTTTCTTCTGTATAGTTGGTTCTACCAAACAAAACAATTGCTCCGTTTACTAATCTTAAATGTACATTTTCCCTTGAAACTCCGGGCATATTAGCAATAAGGACGAACTCATCGCGAGTTTCATAAATATTTACCTGAGGTGCATAACTTATCTCATTCTCAAATATTTCATCAAAATTTATATGTTCATTGTTTCTTATATTAATTAAACCCTTTTCATTTTCACCCATAATATTTCCTCCTGCTAATAGAACAGTCAGCATTTTATTCGCAATAATATAGATTAATAATAAATTTGCAGAAACCGGGTTTTAATAACTTCTTAAAGCCCGGTATTCCACAAATCATCATTTACTTATCTTTGTCTTTATCTTTTTCATCGTCAACTACTTCATAGGATGCATCTTGTACATCTTTTTCATCACCTTTAGCTTTCTCATCTTGCTGCGAATCAGCTCCGCCTCCCGGCTGAGCCCCGGCACCTTGTTCTTGTCCGGCTTGACCAGCTTGTGAGTATAGTTTCGAAGCAACTTCACTCCATACCTTATTCAAGGATTCTGTTGCACTTTTAATTTGCTCTGTGTTGTTAGAAGCAATTGCATCCTCAACTTTTTTGATTTCAGCTTCAAGTTTTGATTTATCATCAGGTACGATCTTATCTTTCATTTCTTCAAGCTGTTTTTTAGTCTGGAAGACTAAACTATCCGCTTGATTTTTCACATCTATAGATTCCTTCTTTTTCTTATCTTCAGCCGCATGTTCTTTAGCACTATTCTTCATCTTCTCAATCTCATCCTGTGATAACCCGCTTGAAGATGTAATCCTAATACTTTGTTCCTTACCAGATGCTTTATCCTTTGCCGAAACGTGCAACATACCGTTAGCGTCTATATCAAATGTTACTTCAATTTGAGGAACGCCCCGTGGTGCAGGCGGAATTCCATCCAGATGAAACCGTCCTAAAGTTCTGTTATCGGCAGCCATAGATCTTTCACCTTGAAGAATGTTTATTTCAACCGAGGGTTGATTATCCGATGCAGTAGAGAAAACTTCACTTTTCTTTGTAGGAATTGTAGTGTTTGCATCTATTAGTTTCGTCATTACTCCGCCTAACGTTTCAATACCGAGTGAAAGCGGTGTTACATCAAGAAGTAATACGTCTTTAACATCACCTGTTAATACTCCGCCTTGAATTGCAGCTCCAATTGCGACGACTTCATCAGGATTAACACCCTTATGGGGTTCTTTACCGAATATTTTCTTTACAAGTTCCTGAACCATAGGAATCCTTGTAGATCCGCCTACCAATATTACTTCGTCAATATCGGAAGAAGATAAACCGGAATCCTTTATTGCTTGTTCACAAGGTATTTTTGTTTTCTGAACCAGATCATCAATTAATTGCTCAAACTTAGACCTGCTCAAAGTTATATTCAAATGTTTAGGGCCATCCTGGGTGGCCGTTACGAAAGGTAAATTAACATCGGTTGTGGAAGAAGATGATAATTCGATTTTAGCTTTTTCGGCAGCTTCTTTCAATCTTTGCAATGCCATCGGATCTTTTCGTAGATCTATACTCTCAAGTTTTTTGAATTCATCGGCTAAATAATCGATTATTCTCTGGTCGAAATCATCACCGCCTAAGTGCGTGTCACCGTTGGTAGATTTAACTTCAAATACACCGTCACCCATTGAAAGGACAGAGACATCAAAAGTACCGCCGCCCAAATCGTAAACAGCAACCGTATGATCTTTGGCTTTTTTATCAAGCCCGTATGCCAATGCTGCTGCAGTAGGTTCATTGATTATCCTTTTAACGTTCAATCCGGCAATTTCTCCGGCATCCTTAGTAGCCTGTCTCTGTGCATCATTAAAGTAAGCCGGAACTGTGATAACAGCTTCCGTAATCTCCTGTCCAAGATATTCTTCAGCAGTTTTTTTCATTTTTTGAAGTATCATTGCACTTATTTCGGGGGGAGAATAAACCCTGTCAACTATTTTGACTCTCGCACTATTACTGTCGCCGGGAATTACTTCATACGGAACTTTTGTTTTCTCATCGCCAACTTCATTGATAAATCTTCCCATAAATCTTTTTATTGAAAAAACAGTATTTTTTGGATTGGTAATAGCTTGCCTTTTTGCCGGCTGTCCTACCAATCTTTCTCCTTTTTTTGTGAAAGCAACAACTGATGGAGTTGTTCTGCCTCCTTCTGAATTAGGTATTACCACCGGCTCATTACCTTCCATTACCGAAACGCATGAATTGGTTGTTCCTAAATCAATTCCTATGATTTTTCCCATTATGAATCGCTCCTTTTCTATAAATAAATTTAGCGGCAGAACATGCCGCCGCTATTAGTAATTAATAAACTTAACTAATCTTATTTTACTTCGTTTTATCAAAATTATTTTATTTTAATGGTTCTTTCCTCTAATGGTTTCTCTTTTATTTTTTCAACTATGATATTGAGGACGCCATTTTCATATTCTGCGGAAATGGTATTGAAATTAATACCTTCAGGCAACCGGAATTTTCTTTCAAAAGAACCGAAACGTCTTTCCGAATGAACAAATTCTAATGAGTTATTTTCTCCTGTGGTATTTTTCTTTTCACCCTTTATCGTCAAAATATCTTTCTCAAACGAAATATTTATTTCATCCTTTTTAACACCAGGAACTTCGAGTTCAAAATAAATCTTGTCCTTATCTTCACAGATATCCACAACCGGTTCAATAACTGAATTGAATCTTGGCGATAAATCAGGAGAATCACCAAAAATTTGCGAAATTTTACCCTCTAAATTTTCTAATTCAGATATTGGTTGAAATTTTATAAATGTCATTTTTTGCTCCACTAATTATATTTGATTTTCATTTTGCTGCTATTTAACAATCAACCAATGTGCCAATCTCTTTGAAACCAGTTATATAGTTATATTATATATGGTTATGTCTGTCAAGCATGTAAAAGTTAACTCTGCCTATCTGACTGCACCTACGTCTTTATGACATAGTCATCTTCGCCATTGTCAATTAATATGACAGTTTTACGAATTTTAATTATCTTTGAGTAAAGAAAAATTTAAGGAGACCTTTTGATTTCATTTGAAAATTTTGATTTAAAGCTTGACACTGAATTTATTGGAAGAAATTTTATTTATTCAGAAGAGGTAGAATCGACCAATTCATTTTTGTTGAATAAAGCTAATAAATATAACATTCACGGTACGGTGTTGTTAGCAGAAAGACAATCTATGGGTAAGGGAAGGAATAATAGAGTTTGGTATAGTAATAAAGACCAGAATTTAACATTTTCCATCCTGTTAACCGATAAAAGATACTTTGGGCAAAAATTTAATATATTAAATTTTACAATCTCCTTAGCGGTTGCACAAGCTATTGAAAATTTATATCAACTGCGTACGGAGTTAAAATGGCCTAACGATGTTCTGCTAAATGGTAAAAAGGTTGCGGGCATTTTACTTGAATCCACTTCACAAGGGAGTAAAATCCAGCGTGTAGTTATTGGAATAGGATTGAATGTTAATCAAACTTTATTTCAAGGAAATTTTAACTTGCCTCCAACTTCCATAAAAAATGAACTTTCCGAGAACGTTGAAAGAGAAAGACTTCTCGCAGAGATATTAAATATCTTCGAGGAAATCCTTGAAAAATCGATAAAAAATTCAGACGATATTTTGAAGGATTGGAAATCAAAGTGCAGGATGCTTGGTGAAAAAATTTCTGTTACTGTGGATGATAAAGTAAAAGACGGAATATTTGATGATATAGATACAAATGGATTTTTGCTGCTGAAATCACATGATAAAATTGAAAAAATACATTTCGGTGATGTGGGTCTGGCATAATGCTAATAGCGCTTGATATAGGCAATACGAGAATAAAAACCGGACTTTTTAAGGATAAAAGTCTATTGGAGTTTAACTCATTCAATAATATCCATAATGTTTTTGAATATCTCAATCATCTTAAATTTAATTCTGTTGCCATTTCATCGGTCGTTCCCGAAAGATTAAATGCATTAGTTAAATTTATAAAAGGAGAATACAATTTAATTCCTTTCCTAATAGATCGCTCCGTCAAATTCAACCTTAAAATTTCCTATGATTCAATAGAAACTTTGGGAATAGATAGGATTTGCTCTGCCGAAGGTGCCTTTTCATTATACAAAAGTTCTGGGAATTTTAAAAGATTATCGGAAGGAACTTTTATAATATCAATAGACTTTGGTACTGCTACAACAATCAATATTGTAAAACATCCCGGAGAATTCATAGGCGGAATAATTTCACCGGGAATTAAAATGATGTTAAGCTCCCTTAACAGTCAAACCGCACAATTACCGAATGTTTTACCATCCGATTATAATGGTTTGATCGCCCGAGAAACAAAATCATCTATAGCCAGCGGAGTTATAAATTCAACGGTTGGACTTATTGAAAAAAGCATAAATTATCTAAAAAATGAGATGGAAGCAAAGGATATACACATGTATTTAACGGGCGGAAATGCTGAGTTTGTAATTTCACATATCAAAGGGAAATACGAGCACGAAAAAGCTTTGGTTCTTTACGGAATAAAATCTATTTACGAAAGGAATATATTAGAAAAATAATTCATTCATACCGAAAGCAAGATATTGTCGATGAGTCTTGTACTACCGATTTTACAGGCAATAAGAATATAATACTCTTTACCTTGCTCCAAATTATCCACTAATTCAAAACTACGTGCATCAACAATGTTAACATAGTCAAGGTTAGATGAATCCACTAAATCGATAACTTCTTTCATTTCATTCAGAATATTATTTGAATCCCGCTCCCCCAGTCTTATTTTTTCTTCAGCTAACTTTAAGGCTCTACTCAAAACCAGTGCTTCTTTTCTTTCCTTTTCGGAAAGGTATACATTTCTCGAACTAAGTGCCAGACCGTCATCTTCTCTGACAATCGGACAAACTACCACATTGATATTAAAGTTTAAATCGGTTACCATTCTTTTAATAACCGCAGCTTGTTGTGCATCTTTTTGTCCAAATAAAGCCACTTGAGGATTTACACAATTGAATAAGATTGCAACGATTGTGGCGACACCCGTGAAATGCCCCGGACGAAATTCTCCTTCGAGCCTTTCCGTTATTTTATCAACATGTACATATGTTTGATAACTCCCGGGATATATTTCTTCATTTGAAGGTAGAAATAGATAATCGACTCCAGCATTTATAAGAAGTTTCTTATCTCTTTCGATATTTCTCGGATATTTATCAAGATCTTCGCCAGGCGCAAATTGTGTTGGGTTCACATAGATAGATACAACAGTAACATCGGAGAGAGCAATCGATTTTTTTATTAAGGAAAGATGACCCTCATGCAGGTATCCCATTGTTGGGACAAATCCAATTGATTTTCCTTCAGATCGAATGCTCACAGAGATGGCGTGCATTTCAGAAACAGAAGTAATTATACGGATAATTTACCTCAGTTAATTAGTGTCAATATGTTATAAATGGTAATTTTTAATTCCTTGCGGGGAGAAACAACATCCACAAATCCCTGCTCTAGTAAAAATTCTGATCTCTGAAATCCCGGCGGTAAATCTTTTCCTATGGTTTGTTTTATGACGCGTGGACCGGCAAACCCTATCAGCGCCTGAGGTTCCGCAATGTGAACGTCGCCGAGCATCGCATAACTTGCAGTAGTACCGCCGGTAGTGGGATCTGTCATTACGGATAAATACGGGATTTTAGCTTCCGCCAACCTGGCAAGTCTCGAACTTGTTTTAGCCATTTGCATTAATGAAAATGCACCTTCCATCATCCGGGCGCCGCCGCTTGCAGAAATAATAATTAACGGAATTTTGTTTTTATAAGCCCTGTCAATAACTCTAGCTATTTTTTCACCGACAACCGAACCCATGCTGCCCCCGATAAACCTAAAATCCATACAGCCAAAAGCTACTTCCATTCCGTTAATTTTCCCCGTACCGGTTTTTACAGCATCATTCAGCCCTAATTTTTTAATGGCATCCTGTATCCTGTCGGTGTATTTTTTTGAATCTTCAAACTCAAGAGGATCAGCAGATTTCATTTTTTTATCCATCTCCCTAAAAGAATCTTTATCCAGAATAATATCTATATACTCTTTACTCCCAATCCTAAAATGATAGTTACACTTTAAGCATGTCCATAGATTAGCTTCAAGCTGCCTTTTATGAATAATTTCATTACAACTGGGACATTTTTCCCAAAGCCCGTCCGGTAAATCTTTTTTTTGAGAATCCGGTGAAATATTTTCTTTAGATCTTTTAAACCATGCCATTATTTAGTCTCTTTCTCCACATCCGCATAAAGCATTAATGTAATTAACGGAGTTTTCGGATCGTTAGTATATAATAAAATACTCCGGCTGATCTTTCCGCTCAATCCACCAGTATCTAGTTCAGCTTTGATTGTACCGGAATTGCCTGGAGTGATTTCCCTACTGCTAGCCAAAGCAGCAGTGCAACCGCAAGAAGTTCTGATATTTTTTATTTTCAACAGTCCTTTTCCGGAATTTTGGAAACTAAAAATAAACTGATGAACTGAACCTGATTTTACTTTACCGAAGTCATGATCTTTAACCAGGAACAAAGCTTTTGGCTGACCGGGACTTGTACTGTCCGCAGACTGACTGTTCATAACAATAACATTTGCGGTTATTATTAATTTTACTTGAGCGTTATCCGGATCATTCGTGGTGATGAAAACATACTTCTCTTGTGGACCTGATTTATAATGAGAGTCAAAATGTACCTCTAATGCAGCATTTTCCCCTGGTTCAATTTGTTTTGTACTTTCTTTAGCAACAGTGCATCCGCAGGAAGCATGAATATCCGATAATTTAAGTAAAGAGCCGCCCGTGTTTGATACATAAAATTTATGCGATACAACTGTTCCTTGTTCTATATTACCGAAATCAAATTTATTATCCTGAATCGATATTTTTGGTGGAACTATTTGAGCCAGCGAAAACGAGTATGTTAAAAAACAAAAAATAAAAATTTTTCTAATCATTTTTGCGCTGCTTTCACTAAAATTTTTTTTAAATAATTTGGCTCTAAATAATCGTAATCATAAGTCAAAAAATCAGCACCATATAATTCGCACCATCTTGCTACAAATTCAGGCTTAGGAGATGAAATTTCAAAATATTCCTTTGCAACATCACCCACCAAAGCTTTTCCTACATTTCCAAAAACAAAAGTATTTTTTGCTTTCTTTTTGAATTCAGCATGTGTCAAAATTGTTAGATTATCTGCAAATATATAATTATTCCCTGTAATTTGAAAACCTGCATAGTAAACTTCTTCCATATTAACCCGGATGGCAATAACAATCCCGGTTCCTTTTGATAATGTTGAACCTAACTGAAGAGCTAACGCTTCGAATGTAGGTACAGGAATAATCGGAAGATTTGCTCCAAATGCAATCCCTTTGGCTGCGGACATCCCTATGCGAAGTCCGGTAAAAGAGCCCGGACCGGATGAAACGGCTATCCCGCCTAAATCAGTGACATCTACATTGGCAGATTTTAGAGTAAAATCAATAGCATCGAATAATTTTTCCGCATGTGAGTTTTTTAATTGGATATTAGTTTCAAAAAATCTTTTGTCCGAAAAATAAACACAAGTTCCGCAAAGACTTGCCGAAGTCTCGATTGCAAGTATTGGTTTCTTATCCATGATGTTTAATAAATTTAAATTCTCTTGAAAAATCCTCATTAATTGAAATAATAATTTCAATCCTTTTCGCAGGTAATACCTCGGGGAAAAGATTTCCCCACTCGATAAAAGTTATGGCATCAGCATCGTTAAAATAATCGTTCAATCCAATATCGTATAATTCCGTCGGCTGCATAATTCTGTAAAAATCGAAATGGTAAATTTTTAATTTACCGTAATACTCGTTGACGATTGCAAATGTCGGACTGCTGGCCTTGTGAATACCAAAAGATTTTACCGCGTGCTTGATGAAAAACGTTTTCCCTGATCCCAGATTACCGTTCAATTCTATAATATTGCCGCTACTCAATTCTTCCGAGAATTTTTCGGCAAGCTCTATCGTTTCTTTTTCAGTAGAAACTTTTAGACTAAAAGGAAACTCCACAATTATTTAGGTTCCATTGTTATTACAGGTAAAATCATTTCTTCAGTAGATATTCCTCCATGCTGAAACGTATCTTTGTAATAAGTAAGATACTTATGATAATCTGTCGGGTACACAAAGTAGTAATCTTCTTTTGCGATAATATAATTTATTGTTACACCGCGTTTGGGTAGTTTATACTCTTCAGGATTTTTTATATATATAGCATGTTTATCGTCAACTTTTAAATTTCTGCCGTACTTAAATCTTAAGTTAGATGATGCTTCGCGGTCGCCTAAAACCTTTGCACCTCTTAACGAACGAACGCTGCCGTGATCGGTAGTGATAACAATTTTAACATGCTTCAGTTTTGACAAAGCCTTTAAAGTTGAAAATAATGAAGAATACCTGAACCAGGTTTCAGTAAGTGAGCGGTAAGCAGGTTCATCGGGAGCAATTTCTTTTAACAGCTCGGAATCCGATCTTCCATGGGCAATCATATCCAAAAAATTGACAACTACTGCAGTAAAATGAGTATTTTGGTAAGAGAGAATATTTTGTTCAAAATTTCGTCCAACCTCAGGATCTATAATTTTAATATATTTCAAGTCGTTGCGTAATTTTATTCTTTTTCTGTTCAGCAACAATTGAAGCAGTTCCTTTTCATACTTATTCATACTTTTTTCATCATCATTTCCACTTTGCCATAAATCCGGATAATATTTTTCAATCTCGGATGGAAATAATCCGCTGAATAATGAATTACGTGCATATGGAGTTGCCGTAGGCAGAATGGAATAATAATATTCTTTTTCAATCTTGAAATATTCATTCAAATATTTTTCCATGATCGACCACTGATCAATTCTTAGACAGTCAATAACAAAATAAAATACCGAAGTTTTATCGTCTTCCAAATGAGGTAGTACATATTTAGATGTTATTTCGGGAGTTAATTTCGGAGTATCTGCTTCTCCCATGGATGATAGCCATTTTTTGTAATTATTTTCTATAAATTTTGAAAATTCCTTATTAGCTTCCCTCTTTTGTTCATACAAAGATTGTCGCAATCCGATTTCAGGATGGGTATCCAGTTCTATATCCCAATTTATTAATTTTAGGTTGATATCAATCCATTCATCAAAATCCAGATTATTCATTAATGCCCTGGAAATAGAATTAAAGTCAACTAAATAATCTTTCGCGGCATATTGTCCGGAAATTTTCTTCCCTTCAAGTATTTTTTTACAAACCAGCAAAACCTGACTTGGATTTACGGGCTTAGTTAAATAATCATCAATTTTCCCCCCAATGGCTTCATTCATTAAGGATTCTTCTTCATTTTTTGTTATCATAACAACCGGTATGGAAGAATTTATTTCCTTAATTTGAGCAAGGGTCTCTAGTCCACCCATGCCTGCCATCATTTCATCCAAAAAGATTAAATCATAATTTTTCTCTTTAACAGATGAGATTGCATCTTCACCGTTTGTCGCCGTATCTACTTCATAACCTTTC
This sequence comes from uncultured Ignavibacteriales bacterium, assembly GCA_963751355.1. Lineage (GTDB taxonomy): Bacteria > Bacteroidota > Ignavibacteria > Ignavibacteriales > Ignavibacteriaceae > CAVVVS01. The sequence continues at coordinate 17,552 of CAVVVS010000124.1, forward strand.
TCAGCAAGAAATATTACATGCGACCTTAGTAATTCAATTTCGTCATCTACCCAGAGTATGCTGCCTATTTTCATATTATCCATTTATTATAAATTATTAAAAATTAGTTACATCATAATATAACCAATATTCAACTTTACTGTATTGATATATGTACGTCCAAGCCGGCTTCGTTCGTGGAAGTCGGAGGAATCCTGGAAGCTCCCACAGGTTGTACGGAAGAACGCTGATAGAATATGGAAAGAGTAACTTTTGAACTAATTGTATATTTTATTCTAGGTTCAAGAGAAACCCTATTGGAGCCATCCTGCGGGGTTCCGCTCTCTTTAAAGTTTGTCATATCATAAATTATAGTAGTGTTAGTTGTATTGGTATATGACAAACTGAACTCAATATCATTTTTCAATGATATACCGAATAAAGGTAATTCGAAACCTGACTTAGAATAGCCGGCAGTTATTCCGATGTTCCGGGTATAAGATTCAGTGATGTTTTTAGTTGATATACCAAGATTATAACCGGATGTTGTTGAATACTTGATGCTGCTATTCAAGTTTCCGTCCCATAGTTTTTTGAATGTGAAATTTAATCCGATTAACGGAGAAAATCCGTAGTCAATTCTTTGTGTTTGAACCAACTTTGTTCCGTCAGGCGTTAAACTCCATCCTTCCGAGTAGTTTGAGGTGTATGCATGTTCCATAGAAACCCTTTCAGCAAAGCTTTTGAATAATGGTAATTTCTCCAATCCATCCCATGATATCCTATAATTTAAACGTGGGATATAGTTTGCCACATTTTTCAGAAATCCTATCTTTGAAAGCCATGGCAAGGTTTCAAACCCCTGGACGAAAGCATTCGATAAGTTTTGTGCCTGGTTTTTTGAATTCGGATCATAAAGATCATGTACCTTCTTAATTCCACTTTTAAGAGAGCTTAAAAACAGGAACGGAGGCAGTGAGAAAAACGATCTGCTTAGCGTTCCCGTAGATGATATATTACTAATACTGGTATTTCCGTTCATATCCGTTTGCAGGGTAGTTGACTTATTTATGGACCAAGCTACTTTCCAGGACAGGTTAATTTTTGCACCATCCCATAATGGCTTCGAGGTACTGAAATCGAGATTATTTTTTTGAGAAAAAACATCTTGAAAACTGCCTGTCGGATTTGGGGCTCTCGGACCGGCCTGGGAGCTCAGGCCTAACATGAACAACCGTGAGGGACCAGCATCATGATTATATTTTAATCCCCAGAAATTAGAAAACCCGGTGCCCCCGCTTGCCAATCCCGACTTTGATAAGCTATTATTGTTTGAAAAGTTTGCAGAAATTTGGTCGTAATCGAAGAACAAAGTTTTTATGACAGATTTCAAGAACAAAACTGCATTCCTCAAAACATGTTTTTTCGGCTGTAAACTTCCGGCTAGAGAATCAGCTTTAGTCAAAGTATCTTTAACAGATAGTCTTGCAGTATCAATTGCAGCTTTGGACCCCGGTTGTATCTCATTACCTGTAGGGGGATTCTGCTGTTCGAAACGACTTGTATTTCTTCCCTGGTTAGGCACTCTAGAATTCAAAGTTCTTCCGGCTCCGTTTTCATTATCATTGCTTTCCTGGAACAACGGTTCAAACAATGATTTCAGTCTCAAAGTTAAATTCACCCTTGAAGAATTTGAAAATCCAGCGCTTCGACCTAAATCTTTTTGGCTGAAATTATTTTGCCATTGATAAGATGCGTTGTAACTTGCACCGAGTGTAAAATACTTATTGAGGTTCCAAAAAGAAGGTATTTTCGGAGACGTTCTAACATCCACTGATTGCTGATAACGGTATGGTCTGCCGAAAAATGCCCCTTTAAAAATATCTCTCCAAATTGCACTTTCACGTCTTTGTACTCCGCTGGTATCGGTTTCTAAATATGCTAAAGAATTATTGATACTTGCATTATATGCAGTAGATACATTCAGCAAACCGCCTTCTGTTAACTTCCAATTCAAACTAAAATTACGTGTGGTAACAAAATCCCTGGAAACAGACGCAGTTGAAGGAGAAATACCCTGGGCTCGATTTATATTTGTATTTCTGTTACGCCTGGCAGTAAGGTTGAACGAAATGCTTTGCGGTGTAAAAAATATTTTTTCGTTTCTATAATCAGACAATAGACCAAATATAGAACCAATTACAGGGATATTTATTGGGTAAAAATAGTAATCCTGACTCAGATTTAGTCCATAGCTCATATTTGCATTCCAAACCCAGGATTTATTAGCTAAAACTGTAGGGCTTCTGCTAAAGGTTTTATTATAATTAAATGCATAGGTTAAAGCATTAAATGTATCGCGTATCAACCAAAAAGATGTGGGTATTTTAAGTTTAATGCTAGAGGCAGACAAACTGTTCGAAACATTAACAGTCTGAGATTCCGAAATTATTTGTGCCCCTGTTTTCTTATTTGGGCTGCTCGTCCTAATCCTGCTGGTATCTGTCTGCACTTCATCGGCTAATTTTGCTGCTTCAGCAACTTTGACATCAGTACCGGGAAGATACAAAGGTTTACCGACGGATTCCGTGTGAGAAAAATTTAAACTTAGATTACTTCCGGGAGTCTTAAAAGGCAGAAGCTTTAATATATCCATATTGGTAGAAAAGCTCCAATTTCGCGAGTTTACTCTAGAGCCGAATCTATCAGAAAGTTTATGGAAATATGGATCCCTTTGACTCATGTTAAAATTAATGTTCATTAAATCGGCTAATTTTAAACTAGTTGAAAAGCTATATGCCCATCCTTTATTATTATCGGCGCCGATTACCCTGAGTTCGTTTACCCAAACGTCTCCCGATACAGGTCCTATATTATTGGGATTTGGCGTGTTGTATATTCCTACTGTAAGAAACTTAACCGATGTAAGCGTGGGATTACCTTTAACCGCATAAAAATGACCTGGGTCGCCGGGAACAGGGATTCGTCTTACGATATTTACAGAATCCCTATTCTGTTTAATAGCTGTTAACTCACTGAATTTTATTGCAACATCATTCCATCCCGGTCGAATAGGCTGTCTGTACTCATAATAGTTATCTGGATCGGAACCGAACCTGAAAAAAACTTCCGACGAATAATTATTTGGATCGTTGGAAGAAATTGAACCGGAACCGGTATTTTCATCTCCGTGAATAAAAAGCTTCATTTGGCTGTAATTAAATACGTCCAGAGGTCGTGACAAATATTTAATTGCCTCCCTGGATGAATCATCGGGCAAATCATGAACAATTAAATCAAGAGATTGCTCATTATGATAAACAACTTCGTTAGGTTTTGTTTTATCTCTTTGGCGACTAACTCCGGGCGGACTATAATAATTTGGATTGTCTTCATAGTTTATTACGGATACGGACATTATTGAATCTTTCGGAAGTGCCTTTTGCCATTGATTCCCGACTAGGTTAATTTCAGCAAATCTCAAATGTACTTGGTTGCTTACTCCTGTAGTGAACATTCTTACATACTCCACATCCGACAATGACGGTCGCCCAACTGTCAATGAAGTATCTTTTAAGGGGACACGCATTAAATACCAGCCCTCATTACCGCCGGTACCGGCAATAAAGGGATTATTGGCTGTATCCAGGGGGACTTTGTATCTGAAATAACTATTTACCAGATCAACATTTCCGTTTCCGTTAAGATCTTCCGTGTCGGGTATTCTGCCTAAATCGGTAGAAACGGCATTTCCTTCTACCCCGTTTATATAATAATAATCCATTGGATTAACCTGACTTCCGTAATTACCCGAAAACTTAAAATCGTCTCCGCTGGGATCAGCTTTTTTGCTGTTGAACTTAGCTCGTTCCTGAGAATCATCCAAGCCATCAATACCAACATCTTCCCCCGGATCAATTACTCCGTTCCTCGGTGGTTTATCTTCCGTATTTAGTTCTTTATTCGGAATAACATCTTCACTTATTCTACCAAGATCAATATATATATAAGAATTAGGCGGTGCCTGAACTTTATGAACCCAAAATTCCAGGTATTCAACGTTCTGTTCTACCAGGTTATTAGCGGTTGAAGAAAGAAGCTTCATCATTCCACCCCAGGTTTTTGTAGGATCTGATAGCTTAGGGGTATAATTATAAGTACCCGGTGAGTCCGGCATAAATACATAATCCAAAACCGGTACCTGCTGATCGGCTTTTGCTACTTGCTTTCTATTTCCCCATATTTGACTTACCAAAACATTTGAAGGCGTGATAGAAAACCAAAAACTTTTAGCCTTATAATCCATCATTTGTTTGTAAGTTAATCCGGCTAACGCAGGTATTTTATCGGGGGCACTTAAATCTTTCCACTGTGTATAAGAAATACCGATTGGAATAATAGTCTTCGCACCTTCAAAATCATCAATATATGCAATGCTCTCCCCTTTGTCATCCGGTATTGTACTTTTTAACGTGTTGGGATCTGGATTCATGTATGCGACTTCGCCGGATAATGAGAAATTCGACATTTCCTTTGTGGAAATAATATTATCTAAAGCAGTTGTTAAAAACGGTAAGTCGCCGCCGGTTTTAAAATCTACGCCGTAAATCGTATTGCTCAAAGGTTCTTCGCCTATTCTTACCTTATCACTCAATGTCTGCTGGTTCAAATTTAAGATTGAGAACCCAAGTTTTGTTTTATCAGATATGTCGAACATTCCCCTAGCACCCAACAGCGTCTTCGAAGCAAGCTGGAAAAGATCATTTTGTTCATAAGTAATTTTCAGATCGGCACCGGGAACTAATGCTGCATCGTTTCGTATAGTTAACTGTCCGGTATTATAATCAACAACGTAATCAACACCCTGAGTTAATTGTCTTCCGTTCAGTAATACTTTCGCTGAGTTCTGTACAACATTAAATCCTAACTGGTAAACAGAACTAGCCTCACCCGAGAATTTGCCTGTTATATCCCATCTGTCACGAAGTTTAGCCTGCTGTGCGTAGGTTTGGGTTGTATCATAAACAGCTTGATAACTAAGCGAATCCGGAATGTCTCCTGGTAAATTTTTCCCGAACGGCTCCAAAGTGGGGAAAATAATTTCACCGGTAGAAGGCAGAACAGTAAATCCAGGGCGCCAGTCAAATTTATCATCAGGTTCGGCATTACCGCTGGAGTTATAATTATCCAATCCAAAGGCATGTAAAAGTTTAACCGTACCTTTTGTAGTCGGTAAATCGGGAACAGGATCCTGCCCCGGAATTTCATATTTAATCTGCAGTTCAAACCCGTCTTGTTTTATATTACTTGCATTCAACGGATAAATATTTTTAAGAAGTAATTTCCAAGCTGTTTTATATTGGGGGCGTAAGTTTGCAGGCTTAACAAGTTTCAGTACTAGTTTTTTAGATGTGTCGACATTTGTACTGTTCAAAAAATCACCGTAATAAAGATCATCCGAAGGACCGGGATCCACATTTTGAACACGATAAGCAACCGCAATTATATCCTGATCCTGGACAGGTGAGTTGAATGTTATATATCCCGTTTCTGGATGCAAAATATAATCCACACCTTCAGTAAGCATTACAAATCGTCCCGTTTCCAATTCACCCTGCCCGTTACCGCTTGTATCCTGCCGGAAAGAATCATTATAAGGAGGATCATTTGCTTGCCTTGGAGACAAATTAATATAAGCGTTTGCATACCTTTCTTTAAATGGATCATTGTTCTGATTGTTAACAGATTTCCATACCTGTATATCTACAATCTTATATCTTCCATCAGTTTCGGGAACTGCTTTGCCGTAATATTTGTAAAAAAGGTTTAAAGATGGCTTGGTACTGGCATAGGTTGTATCCAAAAAGTAATTGTTTCTAGAGTAATTCCATGCTCTTACATGAAACTCCTGTGAAGTAGTACCTCCGTTTACTTGTACTTCTTTAGTTTGCCCTTTTTTCTGGCTAGCCAATGTTGTTAGAGTGAATGGTCCTAATTTAAAATTTGCTTTTACTCCGAAGAGTGCTTCTCCTCCACCCACTAAAGGAGATGTTTGAAGGGAAACATTACCGGCTTCGATGCTTTGTACTATCTCATCTTCATAACCGGTATATTTTATTTTTAATTGATTTTGATACTCAAATGTTCTTTCGGTATTCCAATCGGCGCTAATATTAAGTTTGTCGCCGATGGTACCATTAACGTTAATTTGAACAGTTTGTCTAAAATCAGGTTCATTTCTCGTATTCCCCAAACGCGAAGTGGTAATGCCTTGTGTAGTTTCGCTCCTCCATGCTCCGTGAATATCAACTGCGCCGCCGATTCTTAAACTAATTTTAGGCTTACCAAAAATACTTAATACTCCAACGCTCGGAAGCGGGATTTCAAAATCGGTAATATTTTTGATTAGGTTTCCAAGATCATTTTTATTACCGAGATAGACGTAATTATCCCCTATTCCATGCCAAATTTTTTGTTGGTTATTAGCGAGCATTAATTTGATGTACTGTTCCAGTGGTAACCTAAGGAGAATTTTTGTCTCCTGACCTGCTACATACTGCTTCACTTCAACATATTTCCCCGTAGAATCGATTTGCACCGACCGGTTCATTAAATTAGAGGCGGGATAAGCAAAAAAGTTAGATTGTCTTCCCATACTCAATTTTACATAGGGGGTATCATGTCTCTGGTATTTAAAATATTTTAAACGCGCAGTAGAATCAATTGCCGCTGAATCAATTTTTGTAGTATCCCTATGTATCTTGGCTGTATCCCCTATAGTAGCGGCAAGGGAATCCCTTACCCTTTTAAGGGAATCGGCTCTGAGTGAATCAATTTTGAGAGAATCGGCTCTGAGTGAATCAATTTTGGATTTACCGGTATCCTTAGCTGAGCTTACCGTGTATAAATATAAATTCTGACCGGCAAATTTAGAATCGGTATTGGGATTTTTATTTTTGTCGTTGCCGCTGCTATGAGTGATTAAATCAACGTTGATGTTATTAGCACCCGGTTGTTTATTAAGGAGTATTCCACCAACCACATAAGAACGATTAATTTGAGAAGACGGTTGTGTACGGAATCCGATATTAATTCCCGCATAAAATAAAATGTAGGCTACTAAGGAAATGCGGAGAATATCCCAAATCAGATTTTTTACTTTATGTAAAATAAGGGTTCCTTACTGAGAATTTTTATAAAACATCCAAAAAGTATAAATACCCTATATTATCCTCCTTAATTATTTTGAGAACGTGGAAAAAATTAGATAATAATATGTTTATATTCAATAACAATTAAGAGTATAAAAATTTAAATATAGGGTTAAATTTATAATTTTGGTCTGAATGAATTAAGGTAATTATTTTATCACTAATAATTTATGGTATCATATCGACTTGATAAATTTCCATCAGCTCCAGCTGTTCGTAAAATGCTGCTAAAACGGAGTAAATTTTTGGATAATGTCCGAATTATTCGGATTTTTTTTTAATAACTCTTCCCTTTTACCTAATTCGAAATCACCAAAATCAAATCCCGGAGAAACTGTACATCCCACTAACGAAAAAGAATCTTCATTTATTACTTCTGCACCGAACCAATGATTTTTCTCTATAACTGCTTGAATGACTTCTCCATTTTCTAAATTTTTTCCCAGGACAATTTCCGTAATTTCATTTTCATTTTTAATGATATATAATTTTACCGGGCTGCCGTCATAAAAATGCCAAATCTCATCCGATTTTAATTTATGAAAAAACGACACTTTTGAACTCTCCAGTAAAAAATAAATTGACGTAGCAAAAACTCTTTGCCCATTATATCTTGACGGCAAATTTTGTTTTTCAATCGATTCATCTGCGCGATATGTTTCTTTAAAATATCCCCCTTCGGGATGTTTTTCGAGTCCTAATTTTTTTATGTAATATTCTGCTTTATTGTTCAAGATTTTTTTTTCTCACAAATTCAAAAAATTATAATTGGTTAAATTAACACATTATAATAAGAATCGAAAAAATAGAGATAATATTTTTTAATAAATTTTCTTTTGAGAAAGTATATCTAAAAAAATCGTTTTCTGGATTGGATGTTAGATTCGGCTAAAAACTCAGTATCAATAAAATTACATTTATAAAAAGAATAATTTACCTTTTATGTTTTTTTCTAATCATCATTTTTATAGGTCTTAAAATAGATTTAAGTCACTAAAGTAATGAAGTGCATTACTTTTTAGTTTCATTTCTGCAAATATTTTATTAAAATAACATTGAACAAAAACAGGGGTTATTTAAGGGGGAAAGTTAAGGGCCATTGAGGATGAAATGTGCAAGATAATACCGAAAAATAAATTACATATCTATCACGCATCAAACATACCGGGAAAATGTCTCTATATGTCGGTTTTAACTGATATTCCTTTTAATAATTTCCTTAATTTACCAAAATCCAAAACATGGAGGCAGAAATGTCCGCATTAAAAGAAAAACTATTCAAAAAAATAGAAGAATGGCGACCTAGAACAACCAGATTATTAAAAGAAAACGGCGATATGAAAATTAGTGATGTTACAATCGCCCAGGCCATAGGAGGTGCCAGAGGCGTTAAATGTTTAGTTACAGATATTTCTTATCTTGATCCTTTAGAAGGAATTAGATTCAGGGGCTTCACTATTCCGGAAGTTTTAAAAAAGCTTCCCAAAGTATCTAACGGTGAAATGCCTTATGTTGAAGGATTCTTCTATCTTTTATTAACCGGTGAAATTCCGACGGAAAATGATGCAATGGAAGTTGCGGAGGAATTCAAAAACAGGCAGCATGTGCCCGAATACGTTTTTGATATTTTACGTGCAATGCCAAATGATTCCCATCCAATGGTGATGTTTTCAACCGCCATTCTTGCGATGCAGAAAGAATCGGAGTTTGTTCGTAAATACAATGAAGGCTTTGGTAAAATGGACTACTGGGATCCTTATTATGAAGACGGATTGAACCTTTTAGCAAAACTTCCGAGAATAGCTTCTTTTATTTATAGGTTGAAATATAAAGATGGTGATATCATTGATGCCGATACTTCTCTGGATATGGGCGGTAATTTTGCGCACATGATGGGAATCGGAAAACCTTACGATGATGTAGCCCGTTTATACTTCATCCTGCACAGCGATCATGAAAGCGGAAATGTTAGTGCGCATACCGGGCACCTTGTAGCATCCGCGCTTTCCGATATGTATTATTCCCTTTCCGCCATGATTGACGGTTTAGCAGGTCCGCTTCACGGCTTAGCTAATCAGGAAGTATTGCGATGGATTCAGGGAGTAATGGATCAAATGGGCGGAAAAATTCCTACTGAAGAAGAAATGAAGAAATTCGTGTGGGAGACTCTTAATTCAGGACAGGTTATACCCGGATTTGGGCATGCCGTTTTACGTAAAACCGATCCACGCTATATGGCACAGCGCGAGTTCTGTTTAAAACATTTACCGGATGATCCGATATTTAAATATGTAGATGCCCTATATAAAGTAACTCCGCCAATATTAAAAGAACAGGGCAAAGCTAAAAATCCATGGCCAAATGTTGATGCACAATCCGGAGTAATTCAATGGTATTACGGATTAAAGGAATATGATTTCTATACTGTCCTTTTCGGCATCGGAAGAGCTTTGGGTGTTACCGCAAACATTATTTGGGATAGAGCTCTAGGCTATCCGATTGAAAGACCTAAATCGCTTACTACGGCAATGCTTGAAGATCTTGCCGGAATTACCGAGAAACAGTTGCACGAAACTAGCAAATAATAGTTGTGTAAATAATAATATTTATCCGGGGTTACCTTTTACTTTTTGTAACCGGTTAAGATGATAAAATTCGGAACAAATAATTTCGAATAATCAACGAATTTTGGGTGAGTTTTAAATTCATCAATAAAGAGTAACCCTGGATTTTTCTTTCAATCATCTAAAAACTTAATTTCTGCCTCCCTTGCCAAATTAAAAATGAATGCTTAAAATTCATATATTAAAGTAACTATGTTTCAAAAATATTGTTCAAAACTAAAGTAATGCCAAAATCTTTTCCTTTTGAAATTAATCTGATCTTTTGCATTGGCATAACAGGAAAAATACGCAATCAACTTATTAGATGAAACAATCCCAAACATGCAATAAATCAATGCAGGTATAATAATGGATAATTCAAGCTTGATAAATGAAGTGCAGCCTAATTTAGCTAAGATTAAAGAACAACTTTTTGCGGGTAAAGCCGCGATAGAACCCGAGCAGCTTTCTTCATTTTTATCTGAATTTGAGGAAGAATTGAATCGTGTATCTGAAGAAGATTTATTATCTAAAAATGAAGCACTATTGAAAAACTGGGAGGAAATTTTTGCAGCAGTTATTCCCGCACAATTAGCCTCAAATATAATGAAAGAAATTAAACCGGAAATTTTTTATAATTTTGGACAGTATCTCTTAAAAATGTTTCCGGATAAATCATCGTCCCCCAATAAATCCCTGAACGCTATTGTACATTTTTATCTCGATCTTTTCCGTTTCTCCGAATTTCTAATCCGTGTATATGAACAAAAAAAATGGGAGATATTAATTCATGATCTCATCGTGAATAGTAATTTCAACATTAACACTTTATTTAAGCAGCGAGTAGATGATTACGGAAACCGAACATTATTCAAAGTACTTCATGGCAGTGTAGAAAACGATTATTCATGGAATACGATTTGGGAAAGGACTCAGGAGTACGCAAAATCAATCTTAAAGTTGTTCGAAGAGATAAAAACGGATAATCAAAGTGTAGCTATTCTTATGGAAAATGAATTGTGCATGGCGTCGCTCGATTTGGCATGTCTTTCAAACGGGATTGTAAACATTATGATTCCGGCAAACTCGGTCCCGCAGCATCTTTCTTACATACTAAACCAAACAAAAGCGCCTCTTTTGATTATTTCAGATGAGAAGCAATTGTTTAAAATAAAAAGTGTGAAAAATGAATTAATTTACTTAAAGAAAGTTGTAATAAGGCATGGCTCAAGTAACGAAGAATGGATCATTTCATTTAATGAATTTATAAATTTAAGCTCTTCAATTCCAAATACGGTATTGGAAAATAGGCTTAAGGATAACAAGGTTGAATCCCTGGCAACCGTAATGTATACTTCCGGTACTACGGGTGAACCCAAGGGAATTATGTTTTCCCAAGTGAATATCGTTTATAAAAGATTTTGCCGCGCAATGGCTATTCCTAAAATTAGTGACAGGGATAGGTTTCTCGCTTTCCTTCCTCTTTACCATACTTTCGGTCGATGGCTGGAGATGATGGGCAGTATTTTTTGGGGAACAACTTATGTCTTCATGGAAAATCCCTCCGTAGAAACAATGATTTCAAACATGAAGCAGATTAAACCATCTATTTTTATCAGCGTCCCCAAAAAATGGGTTCAATTGTATGAATATATTTCTTCCAGTGTTGATATCGAGATGGATGAAGAGCAGATAATTCAACAAAAAATAAATGATATTACTGGGGGAAAGCTTAAGTGGGGAATTTCAGCAGCAGGATATCTTTCGCCCGATATTTTTCAGTTCTTCCAGAAATATAATGTAGAACTAATGAGCGGCTTCGGGATGACTGAAGCTACCGGGGGAATAACCATGACCCCCCCGCATAAATATATTCCAAATTCTCTGGGAAAAGCACTACCCGGCATAGAAATAAAACTCGCTGAAGACGGGGAAATTCTTATCCGTGGTCCCTACGTTATGATGGGGTATTTCGGAGAAAAAAAGGAGGATACTTTTTTACCGGGAAATTGGCTGCCGACAGGTGACATAATGCAAATGGATGAACACGGATTTATTGAAATCATTGATCGCAAAAAAGAAATTTATAAAAACATCAAAGGCGAAACTATTGCGCCTCAAAAAATCGAAAATTATTTCCGGGAATTCGATTTTGTAAAACAAGTATTCCTAGTAGGCGACCATCGTCCTTCTAACACCGTTTTGATTTACCCGAATTACGATATTGAAGATTCTATAATTAATAATATGGACGATGCTGAATTACACGATTACTTTTCTTCGGTCATTGTAACGGTGAATAAATTTTTAGCCCCATTCGAAAGAATTGTCGATTTCAGAATAATACAACGACCGTTCACCGAAGATAAGGGAGAGTTAACACCAAAAGGCACTTATAAAAGAAGAGCAATCGAAAAGAATTTTACCGATAAGATTGAATCAATGTACATAAAAGATCATACTAGCATAACCATTAATGACATTGAGGTTCGTCTGCCAAATTGGTTCTTGCGCGAAAAAGGATGTTTAAGCGGAGATATTATCGCTTTGCCAAACGGCATATCAATTCCAAAACTTCAATTATCTTTAAAAATAATTAAAGATAAAACTAAGCCCAATATCGTGCGTATCGGGGATTTTTACTATGAAATAAATTCTTCATTTATTGATATGCAACTCATTTTTACTTCACCCTTATATTGGTTAGGTAATAAGGGACTTTTTGAATTTACCGGGAATTCTATTTTTCAATGGTTCCGACAAATTACCGGACATAACAGAATCCAATTTTACGGGAAAGCTCCAGGTACAGTAGCAGATCCCACAATCAGGGAAACAATGAAAAATTTATTGTCAGATGGCGAACAGAATTTAAAAAGTCTTCATATTGCTGTGATGATGATAGAATCGGAAGATCAGGAGGATGCATATCTCGGACTACAATATCTGCGTACCTTGTTAGAAGATGAATCGTTACCTCATTTCAGGCTAGCGCTTAGTTTAATCTACAGACCAAATTTGAGTGAAGAACTCTTTATACAGCGTGAATTATTCAAACTTGGTTTACAAAAAATAAAAGGAGCTAACCTGGGTGAGTTTTTGGAACTTTACCTAAAATTAAATTATGATCTTTTGGATGAAACAACTATTCAAGCTATAGTTGATATCAGCCGGGGTGATGAAAACCTGGATGCACTGGAACGTGTATTAAAACACGAAATCGAAATACACAGTATTTATCTTGATATGGAACGTTCCTCCATTCCGTCTCTATTCAAATTGCTGGGAAACTACGGTATTCAACATCCTACAAGTTACAAAAGGATTCGCCAGATTTTTATGCATTATAAATTGTTTGACGAATGGAAAGCTCTTGTAAATATTGCCGATCAATCAAGGTTGAACATGTTAAACGGATTTAGGAAATGGCTTGGGACTAATCAAAGTGTGGCGGTAGATATGGAAACCGGCGAGGAATACCGTTGGTCGGATGTAATTATTTTAGAAGAAGGAATTGACAAGAACGACAGTGAAAGAATTATTAGGGCAATAACCGAAACTTCAGTATTAAGAGAAGCCATCTTTCTTTTTTCCGAAGGTACTTCAATGGGATTGAGTAGTATTCTGCCCGGCGGACTATGGATTAGCCATGTTGGGACACAACATGAAAAAGCCGTTTACAGAGTGACTATTCAAACACGTTTTCAAGGTGCTTTTGACATTGCTATAAATTTGAATAAAAGTCTCCCCCCCGAAAAAGTTAAAGAAGAAATCAATTGGCTTGTACTTGCGGGCTCAAAAATTTTCGGGCAAAAGTTAGTTGAGGACTTCGGCGGTTATTGGGAAGATTATGATTTGTGGACGGAAGAATTTGTTCCCGGTGAAACCGTTGCAAAATTCTTACAGAGGGAGTCGCGCGGGAAGGACGAATCAAATCAGAAAAGGCTTTATTATCTTTGGCCTTATTTTGTTTGGAGCGCTACTGCGGCGTATATAAATTTTTGGTCGCTTACCGGCTATAAAATGGAATTAGCAGATCCACAGCCTTCTAATATTATTATTCCTCCCCACGATTACCAGACCGGAACCCGTTTAGTTTCTATCTCGGAAAGGATTCAATCGAGTTCACCTCTCATATTCTTTATAAACTTTTTTACTTACTTCATAAAGTCAACAGAGGAGAAATATCCTTTTCTTAAAAAACATTCAATCTGGAATTATGTCTTCTCCGGTGTAATAGACGGCGAGGGCGAAAATGATGGGCTCGAAATTTTGGTAAAATTCAGGAACGAACTAATTACTTCAAATGAGTTGGAAAACGGCGGGGAAATAATTACCCAAATAGATTCTTTTATTGATAATGTGAAAGGAAACGGATTTATCCCGAAAAAGCTATTCTTTGCGATAAAACGTTTCCATCGTTGGTTTAAATTAAATAAAAATGCCACCCTAACCGCACAAGCAGCAATGATCTATGAACTTTACGAAACCTACCGGATATATGAATTAGAAGAAAAATATCCGCAAACCCGTACTCAATTTTTTCTTGAGACAATTTTTTCGGATTCAGTTAAGCCTTTAAATAATGCCTTAAGGGAAATCGTTAAGAAACAGCACGATAAAAATATATCAAAGGAAGAGACCCTTGCTCTGTTGTCAAACATACAATCAGAATTTCAGTTGAACGATCGGGAACATTTCTTCCTGACGAGATTGAATTTCCCACACCTTAAACCTACAGATTCTGCTACTTTAATGAGAATTAAAAGCGAAGGCTCATCTACCGCAAATCTAGTAGTTCAGATGGAAGATGATGACGGGAATCCGTTTCTTATACGCAGCCCAATTTCGCCGAAAGAAATTTCGAGACTTCATCAACTATTCATTGAAACAAATCTACTGGTACATTTCCGTCCAGAAGATCAGTTTTTAGTTGCACTCTCAGAGCGCGGGTATATAATTGGGGGATTATATTACAGCCGCATTGATGAGCAGACTGCTCACATGGAAAAGATAGTTGTCTCTAACCGTTATAGACGTAAAGGCATAAGCGAAGGATTAATGAATGAGTTGTTCAATCGTTTGAAAGACGAACATATAAAATTTGTTACCACCGGTTTCTTCCGCCCCGAATATTTTTACCGCTTCGGGTTTAAAATTGAAAGGAAATATTCTGGACTAGTAAAAGAACTGTTCCCGCAGAAAAAAACAGATCAACTTTAAAAGTTGAAACTCACTTTCCAGTTCTTTTTTTTGAACATCTTTTTGATCATAGTAAAAGGATATTATGATCTCTGTATTCCTCTTAAGTGAGTCTCAATTGAATTTTAATAATTTTCAATTTAATGTCATTCATCCACTGGAATTATAATTGGTTACCACTTTTATTGTGATTAACATGTTTTATAATTTTTTCAGCCGCTGTCTTACCGCTTTTTACGGCACTCTCTATAGTAGAGGGCAGACCGGTATCAGTCCAATCTCCGGATAGGAAAAAATTTTCGATCTGAGTGACTGTCTGAGGACGTCTGTTAATTATTTCTCTTGAAGGGATAAATGTAGAGCGTTTTTCTTTAATTACCCTAGAAAATTTAATGTCACGTTTTTTGATTCCGACGAATTTATCCAATTCGATGGAAACCATCTCAATTATTTCTTCTTTAGAAGAATTTAAATATTTATTTGCATCGCTTATGACAAGAGTAACATGTGAACCGTGGTTAAAGATCCAATGAACAGGTGAATTGATCAATCCATAAAAAGTCAGATCTAATGGATTCTCCCTCAACCACAAATGAATAGTTAGAATACATGAATATTTAAATTTTAATTCATCAAAATTATAAAGCGAGGGTAAAAACTTTTCCAAAGCATAAGGAGGTACTGCTGAGATAATGTAGTCAAATTCCACGATTTCTCTTTTATTAGTTTTTATCACTTTTATTCTTCCCGAATCCGGCACCAATTCTTTAACCTCTTCTGTTAAATTTATTTTACCTTCGTAGCCTTCTATATATTCTCTTGAATCTTTACAATATGTTTCAGACAAACCATATTTCGGAAGAATTAAAGTAGAGGATTTATTCCCATTTAAGAAAATTTCTTTTAATATATCGGAAAAAATTTTTGCCGAAGCTTCATGAATGCTGGAATTTAAAGCACTAACTGCAAGTATTTCCCAAAATCCTTTTATCGTATTCTCATTCTGATTCTCTTTTATGAGCCATTCATAGACCGAGTAAACATTCAAATCCTCTTTAGACTTTAAAAACAATTTTACAAAAAGGCTCAATATCTTCAGCCTATCAGCTACGGAAACAGCTCTATAGTTCAATAGTCCGAAAGATAAATTAAAAGGATATGGAAAGGGAAAAGCATTCAACGAATATTTGTTAAAATTTTCTTTGAGAAAATTAACCCTTAAATTTTTCTGACGAATTAGATTATTCCCGGCTTGAATAAGCTTAAAAAATTCTAAAGTTTCTTTATAGCAGCCCATCAAAATATGTTGACCGTTATCAACAACTGTTTCGGTATGAGGTTCCTTAAAGGAAAAGGCACGCCCGCCCAATTTTGGAGACGCTTCTAAAATCTCAACCTGGAAGTCGGCTTTGGAAAGATAAACACCGGCAGAAAGGCCTGCAAAACCTCCACCTATTACAACACACTTCTTCATTAATAAACTAGACTGTACTTTGCCCAAACACCTAAAGAAATCCCCACTTTTTCGAACTTTGAAACTTTTATATTATTATGATAAATATCATATTCAAAATCGATTATTTTCTCGAGTAATTTATGATATATGTGCTGCATTGCCCTTGCGGCAAACATAGAAGACTTGTCATCCAGATCGAGATAGAATGTAGCACTGTCGAAATAGTGCTGAGCCCGCTCAACTTCATATTTCATTAGGTCTGTAAAATTTGTATTATAAATTTGATGCAAAACCTCGTCTTCCGAATAGTTAAATTTTGCCATATCTTCCTGGGGTAAATATATTCTGCCATTCTGTGCATCTTTTTTAATATCCCTTAAAATATTTGTAAGCTGCAGCGCAATACCAAGATTTATGGCAAAGTCTTTTGCCGATTTATTTTTATAACCAAAAATTTCAATACACATCAATCCGACAGTAGATGCAACCCGGTAGCAATATAAATTTAAATCATCAAATGTAAGATATCGTTTAGTTTGAAGATCCATTTCCATCCCTTTCACCAGTTCGAAAAAAGGTTCAAAGGGGATATTAAATTGAGAAATTGTTTTACCGAGTTTGTTAAGAAGCTGATATTCCGAATTACCATAAAATGCTTTCTCCAGTTCTATCCTCCATTTGTGCAATTTTTCATATTTTAACTCATCCGGCTCATTACCTTCGTCAACTATGTCATCGGTTTTACGACAAAAGGCGTAAACGGTATTCATGGCATCCCGCTTCTCGGTAGGAAGAAGATTGAAAGCATAATAAAAACTGCTCTTACTTTTTTTAGATATATCCCTGGCTGCTTCCATAATTAGAATAATGATTTTATTAATAAAAATAAGAAATCAAATCTATTTAATTCCGGTCTATTATTGAATATTCTATAATTCGAAGATTTAATTTTATCTAATATAGCTTCTCCTCCTAAAATAGTCCAATTAATTTCAAATTTTAATCTTCCTTTTAAATAATTTAATATTCCCCTTCCCTCCTTGAACATCTCTTCCGTCCTGAGTACACTATATTTGAGGAGTTGTTGAAAGTCGGAATTATTCATTTTATTTACAAATAATTCTTCACTCACGTTGTTTTTTTTCATTTCATTTAAAGGATAATAAATTCTACCTTTTCCAATATCTATTTCAGTATCCTGGTAAAAATTAGTTAATTGAAGTGCAGTGCATATCTTATCAGAATAAATAAATGCATTTTCGCTTCTAATGTTATTCAACTCAAGAATTAGCCTTCCAACTGGATTTGCAGAAAATTTGCAATAATTTAGTAGATCTTCAAAAGTATCGTAACGTTTTTTAATCACGTCCTGTTTGAATGCCTTAAGTAAATCGTAGAATAATTGGTTAGATAGATTTTTTGAAGAAATCGTTGAAAATAACGCGAATTCAAATGAAGATTCATAATTCCCTTCTAAAGCTTTAGTTAAACGGTTCTCGAATTCATTAAGCTTTGTCAGGCGAACATCCGTTGAATAAGCTCCCTCATCTGCCAGATCATCGGCAGTTCTTGCAAACCAATAGATTATGGCTACATGCTTCCTCAGATCTTTAGGAATGAATAATGAAATCACAGGGAAATTTTCATAATGAAATTTCGCAAATATTTCAGCTTTTTTATATGCTGCGGCTTTATCCATATTTAGTTATTGTACTTACCTTTTCTAATGAAATAGTTCGATATATAAACTTTCTGAAACCGGAATAGAATTATAATATGTCAATATGGGTGAATAATAATTTCCCTTCTTTTGGCGGAAACGATTTATTTCATTATTTTTGTGTAAACTCTTTAGAAATAATAATGACAAAGTTAACAACAGAAATATCTATTCGAAAATATTTGAACTCGCATATATATAACGAGTCCTTTTACTAGACTCCCTTCAACAGTCCATTTCTATTTATATTAATTCAAAACTAAACTAAGAAGAAAATGAGTAATTTAAAAGAAATAAATAAACGGCGCACATTTGCGATTATTTCACACCCTGATGCCGGTAAAACAACGTTAACCGAAAAGTTCTTGCTATACGGTGGTGCTGTACATTTAGCCGGTTCGGTAACTGCAAGAAAAAATCAAAGGTCATCGACATCTGATTGGATGGAACTTGAAAAGAAAAGAGGAATCTCAGTTAGTTCCACAGTTCTTCAATTCGATTATAAGGGATTTAAAATAAATCTATTGGATACTCCCGGACACGAAGATTTTTCCGAAGATACTTACCGGGTTCTTACTGCTGTTGATGCAGTTGTAATGGTAATCGATGCTGCAAAAGGAATTGAAGCACAAACCAAGAAGTTATTTGAGGTGTGCAGCAAACGATCGATTCCAATATTTACTTTTATGAACAAATTGGATCGACCCGCACTTGATCCTTTGGCTTTAATAGATGAACTTGAAAGTGTGTTAGGTATCGGGGCGTTTCCAATGAACTATCCATTAGGAAACGGTGTCGATTTTAAAGGAGTTTATGACAGGATAAATAAAAAAGTACATTTTTTCGAGAGGACCACCGGGGGTTCTTTTAAAGCGCCCGTTTCAGTTCATGATATCGCAGCTCCGGTTGTAAGAGAAAAGTTGAGTGAAGATAATTACAATAAGATTGCCGAAGAAATTGAAATGCTGGAAGTAGCAGGAGAGGAATTTGATGCTGAAGCTGTTATTAAAGGTAAACTGACCCCTGTATTCTTCGGGAGTGCTATGAATAATTTCGGGGTGCAGTTGCTTCTGGACGGATTCCTCAATTATGCCGTGCCTCCGCAGCCAAGACAAAGCTCCTCTGATATCATTAGCCCGGAAGATGAGCGGTTTTCTGGCTTCATATTTAAAATTCAAGCAAATATGGACCCTAGGCACCGCGATAGAATTGCATTCCTAAGAATTTGTTCAGGTAAATTTACCCGCGATATGCAGGCAATCCACACTGCCAGTAATAAAAAAGTTAGGTTATCAAATTCACAAAAAATGTTCGGGCAGGAAAGAGAAACTGTCGATAAAGCTTACGCAGGTGATATCGTGGGTTTTGTCGGTAATTCAAACTTCGGAATTGGAGATACAATAACGGAAGATTCTGCAATTGTTTATCATGAAATTCCTAAGTTCGCGCCTGAATATTTTGTTTATCTTCATAACCCGAATCCTTCAAATTATAAAAAATTTAGAGATGGATTAGAACAATTATTGCAGGAAGGTGTTATACAAGCCTTCTACACTAAAAGCTCTCTCCAAAAAGTCCCGTTGCTTGGAGCGGTGGGCCCCCTTCAATTTGAAGTTGTACAATATAGGCTGGAAAGTGAGTACGGCGCCGAATCCCGCATGGAACAGACTAATTGGAAAGTGATGAGATGGATTTCACCGGAAGTTGACTCTCAAATGCAATCTCAAATTGTTCTTCCTGCCGGCGCTGCATGGGCAGTTGATCCGGAAGAGAACAATATAATTTTATTTACCAGCGAGTGGTCAATGAATTATTTTAAAGAGAAAAATCCAAAGGTAGGATTGAGCGATATTCCCTTTAAGGAAGAGAGTATAGAAGAGATTAAATAACTCATCTTACACAGTAAAAAACGTTTTCTCTTTGTCATTGCGAACTTGTTTCGGAATTTACAATATGAATTGCATTCACATCCATTGATGCTGTCCAGAGATTCTGTTGGATAATCAAGTTCTGCATGACATTTTTTACGCTACTTACGTTCATATGAAAAACATTCTTTTTATAAAGGCATATAACAAAATATGACCTTTAATCGATAAAGTTTTCATCCCCGGTTTAATTAAATTATTAATGTTACGCTGATCTAAAAATCAATAATTTTATCACCGATATGCTCCGTTTATCCCTACTGATGACAGAATGAACTGAAGTCAGTTGTATTTTGAATTAGAATTGAATAGATTATTTTAAGATTAGTAATATAATTCTATCATTCATCAAATAATAGTATTGCTTTTGGCGCTTCTTTAAGGATATTCTCATTTGAAAAATATCTAATTATAAGGGGGAAAAATGAGTGCCAGGCTAAATTTTCCACTCCTCTCCGTTTCTCGTAAGCATATTTTACGAAATTTAATCTTTTTAAATTTATATTTTTTTATAATAATTATATTTTATACATCTGCTCTTTACCCGCAAAGTACTGATATTATTTTTCAACAATTATTCCTCGAACATGGTCTATCCCAAAGTATAGTGAAGAGTATTTGCCAGGATAAAAGGGGTTTTATATACTTCGGAACGGAGGATGGGTTAAATAGGTATGACGGATATGGATTTACTGTTATGCGCCACAAGCCCAAGGATACAAATAGTTTGAGCTATAATGACGTCACGACAGTTTATGAAGATCATGAAGGTATAATATGGATCGGCACATTTAACGCGGGTTTAAACCGGTTTGATCCCTCAGAAGAAAGCTTCAGCAGATTTCAATTTCAATTAAATGATAATAATAGCATCAGCCATAATAATATAAATTGCATTTTTGAAGATAATGACGGGACCTTATGGATTGGTACCGATAATGGATTAAATAAACTTGTTGTTAAAGGTTCAAATAAAAACATCTATTCATTTAAGCACTATTTTAATATCCCCGGTGATCCCAACAGTCTTAGTAATAATTATATTCATTCATTCTATCAGGCTAAAAACGGTACATTTTGGATTGGAACGGAAGGTGGCATAAATAAAATGATCCCGGGCATAAAACCAGATCAAAATCCTTATTTCGTTTCTTATAAATATTCTACAAAAGATCCAAAAAGTCTAAGCAATAATATCGTAAGGACTATCCTTGAAGATAAAGACGGTGATTTATGGGTAGGGACGGATGATGGATTAAACCGGTTTGAACAAAATAAGGATGGGACTAATAGCTTTACCCGATACAAATTCAATCCCGCAAACAGCAATAGTTTGAGTCACAATCAAGTATACGCACTTTGTGAAGACAACTCCGGAATATTATGGATAGGAACAAACGGGGGCGGATTAACATTATATGATAAAAAGGATAATCAATTTACCCGGTACTTAAATGATCCTCAAAATCCCCGCTCGTTAAGTTATAACGAAATCCGTACAATATATAAAGATATTTCGGGAATTATATGGATAGGCACTTACGGCAGCGGCATTAACAAAGTCACAAGAGGTGTGAACCAGTTTTTGCTTTATTCACATCGAACAAACCAAACGAACAGTTTAAGCCATCCTATAGTTTGGTCTATCCAAGAAGATGAAGATAAAATATTATGGATAGGTACTCACGGAGGAGGGCTGGACAAACTGGACCGAAAGACTCATACATATTCACATTTTGTACATGAACCGGGTAATTCCAACAGCTTAAGCAATAATATTGTCCGTGTTATATTTGAAGACAAAGAAGGATACTTATGGCTCGGTACACACGGAGGAGGAGTTGATAAATTCGACAGAACAAATGGTACATTTAAACATTACCGTTTTAAACCGGATGATCCTGCTAGTTTAAGTGATGACGAAATTAGGTCAATCTATCAAGACCGGGCAGGTACCATATGGATAGGAACATACGGCAGGGGATTAAACAAATTTATTGAGAGTAATGATAAATTTATTCGTTTTACAAATATACCCGGTGATTCAAACAGTCTGAGTAATGATTTTGTTAGAGTAATTTATGAAGATAACGCGGGAAATTTTTGGATTGGAACCGAAGGAGGCGGATTAAATAAATTCGATAGGAAAACCGGAGTATTTAAAAGATTTAGAGCAAATCCGAATAATACAAATAGTATAAGTAACGATTACATTTTTTCTATTCATGAGGGAGCCGGTGGAATACTCTGGATGGGTACTTTCGGAGGAGGGTTGAACAAATTCAATCCGGTTACACAAAAGTTTAAATATTATACTGTAAAAAACGGGCTCCCAAGTGACGCAGTTTATGGAATATTAGCAGATAAACAGGGGAACCTGTGGTTAAGTACAAATAATGGATTATCAAGATTTAATCCCCGCACAGAAATATTTAAAAATTATACGGATAAAGATGGATTGCAAAGTAACGAATTTAACGGGGGTTCTTATTTTAAAAGCAGGAGCGGTGAAATGTTTTTCGGAGGCATTAATGGATTTAACGCTTTTTTCCCGGCGAATATTAAGGAGAATAACTACGTACCTCCGGTTGTCATCACTTCGTTTCAGAAATTCAATAAAGCCTTTAATCTAGGCAGACCCATACCGTATATTAAAAAAATTGCACTGTCTTATGAAGATTATGTTTTTTCGTTTGAATTTTCAGCTTTGGATTATTCAGCCCCGGGAAAAAATAAGTATGCTTATAAAATGGAGGGTTTAGATAAAGACTGGGTATATACTACCTCCGAGAAAAGATTTGCAAACTATACAACCTTACCTGCCGGCAAATATTTATTCAGGGTTAAAGGTTCAAATAGTGATGGGGTATGGAATGAAAACGGGACATCAATAGAACTTATCATCGCCCCTCCCTTCTGGCAGACATGGTGGTTTAGCTTGTTGATTACACTTCTTTTTGTTGCTATTGCATATTTTATTTATAAAAGAAGATTAAATAATGTTAGATTAAAAACAGAGCTTAAAACTGCTCATGATGCACAAATGTCTATTATGCCGCATTCGGATCCTGTAATTGAGGGACTTGATATTTCAAGTATCTGCATCCCTGCTAATGAAGTAGGCGGCGATTTTTTCGATTATTTCTGGTCAACAAAAGATAGCACCAGGGTTGGCATAATGATTGGAGATGTATCAGGCAAAGCAATGAATGCGGCGATGACTGCAATAATGACGAGCGGAATGCTAATCACAGAAGTCAATAATTCTGAGACGCTGTCCACTATTCTATCAAGAGTAAACGAGCCTCTTTATTATAAAACCAAAAAACAAATGTTTACAGCTGTGATTCTTGCATGTATTGATCTGGAGAATAAAGAAATAACACTTACCAATGCGGGATTAGTATATCCAATGTTAAAATCAAACGGTCACATTGAGCATCTTAAATCTGTAGGGCCGAGATTTCCGTTAGGTATGCTGCAAGAGGTTACATACCAGGATAGAAAGATTAAATTAAACACAGGAAGTGTACTGATATTTATGACCGATGGCGTAACAGAAGCAAGAGATCGCAATAAAGAGCAATACGGCGAAAAAAGACTGGAACAACTGCTTCTAACAATGCCAACCGATAATATGAACGCAAGTCAAATAAAAGATAAAATAATAAACGAAATAATAATATTTACTGGGAAAAGACAGCAGCACGATGACATGACTATGATAGTTGTAAAGATATTTTAAGCGGTAAAAGAAATAAGAACTAATATATTTTTTCTAATAATTCTGAAATATATAAGCCTTATCCAAATACTTTTTTCCCGATACTACATTCTAAACATTTTTCCCGGGTGCAATATGTTCTGAATAATTCAATCATTCCCTGATATAAAACACTTCTTTTCCAGGCATCATGGAGGCGTAGTGTTGATGAAACTTCATTTACCAAATTATTCTCGTTACTTTGATAGTAATTCAAGTAAAGCTTAACTACCTTCTCACTCATCTCTTCTTTTTCGAATACGGTGAAATAAATAGAAATGATAGGAAGCATAATGTTAACCATTATTTCATCGGCTCTGGTGGAACCAACAAAATATTTTATAGGAACTTTAGCAGGTTGATCAAACACATAATGATTATGCCAGAATCCTTCCCCTTTTACAATCAATAAAGTTTTAAGTACCCTGGTAAGCTGTGTAAGATTATTTATATTTTCAATTTTATTTACAAACTGGGATATCAGATTATCTTTAATCATCCTTTGTAATATTCTGGCGCCACCCGCAATTCTGACGGTAGGGAAATTTTGCGGTCTTAACCTAAAGAAATTCCATTGTGCAGCATTATATGTTTTATCATCATAAGAAGGTTTAATATTACTCCAATATTCAGCAAGTTTTTTCGTGTAACCGGAAGTTTCTTCATCCGGGAGCTGTTCTATATCAGGAATCAAACCGCTAACATTAAATAACATCGACTCAAGAATCATTATAAAATCGTCACTTCCGGAATAATTTAATATAAAATCAATATTTACTGACTTAGCCAGGTTTTGCATATTTTCTTTGTTCTTCGAGTATCCCAAAGCTTCAAACATTGATTCATAAATTAATTGCAGCCATATTTCTTGCTTATTAAAATCCTCTTTCACAAAGTTTTTGCTGTAAAATTTTTCATCAAGATCGTATTGAATAACCGGTTCTTTTAAATTCATTTCTCTCAAATAGGCAATTTCTTTCAGCCTTTCCATCATCTTATCGCATTTTTTCCGAAACCTAACAATTCCGAGAGAATATAAGAAATCAAGTTTCTCTTTTTCCGTCAATATTCTGTTAAGTTCTGAACAAGGCATTTTATTTATTCTGTTTTTCCGTTCTGATAAAATAGCTTTCTGCACGTTCGTACTTAGATCATCCTTAATAAAAGATTGAAGTGAAATGGACTGAACTTTCCTGCCGTTTTGAGTAACTACAAATGCATGTTTGGTATCATTATTCAAGGCTGCATGAAGGATTACCTTATTATATTGTTTATTCAAATGATGACCGTGAGTTTTCCAGTCAGCAAAATAACTATCAATTTCAACATCTCCTTGATAAGTTATATTGCCAATTTTAATCCTTGCATTTTTAAAATCAGGTCCCCCTAATTCTTTATTTTCAACACCGACATCAACTATCTCTATTTGTTCCCCACTTTTGGTAATAAGATCTTTTTCAAATTTTTTTTCTTTCCAAATTTCGAATAAAAATTTTTCGTGAACTTTTACATTTTTATCCATAATCCACCTGTCTCATTTTCTAACAATGGTTGCACGGACAGGAGAAGATTTTCTTTCCCCTGTTCTATAAAATAACTCTATCAAATTTATACCAACCGATAAATTGATATAATTGAAGCCGTACTTCCCGCCAGAGGAAACATTATAAAACATATC
Source organism: uncultured Ignavibacteriales bacterium (assembly GCA_963751355.1). Taxonomy (GTDB): domain Bacteria; phylum Bacteroidota; class Ignavibacteria; order Ignavibacteriales; family Ignavibacteriaceae; genus CAVVVS01. The sequence continues at coordinate 43,092 of CAVVVS010000124.1, forward strand.
CTTCTTCTCCTCATTTACAAAAAGATAAATATCCGCACTCTGAATTTTTGAAGGCATTTCTACTGTAAGTGTAATTTGTGACTTTTTTGTTGGCTGTAATTCTTCCGGATTTTTAAACTTAAGCATTGGAAGTCTTTTATCTATGGGTAAGGAACTTAAGTTATGTATTTCAGGAAATAACGACTGAGGAATTCTTTCTTCATCCGGAATAGAATTTTCCGGCGATTTATGTTTTTTGACTTGAGACAATTTTACTACCTCTCGTCTAGAGGAAATATTTATTGAAAAAAAGTTACAAATAAAAGTAGTAATTGTAAAATTAAGAATGAGGAATTATTATTCATTCAATATTGATTTAACAATGCTGTTAAAACGGTCTAATTCCTTTTTCGCCTCACCGGCAAAATCTTCTGTGCTTGATTTATATATAATTCCACGACTTACGTTAACAATCAAATCCAGCCGGTGTGAATTTTTAAATGTTTCGATTATATCTTCAAGACTACCGCCCTGTGCTCCTACTCCCGGAAGTAGAACAGGGAGATCACCAAACAATCCTATATTGTCCTTAAGCTCGGAAATATTTGTGGCTCCGAAGACTATCGCGCAATTTTTATTTACATTCCAGCGCTTAACTTTTTCAATTACTTTTTGAAACAGAAATGAGCCGTCCTCTAATTTTAATTTTTCAAAATCAGCAGATCCGGGATTAGATGTTAATGCCAAAATAAAGTTCAATTTCCGGGAATCTTCAAGAAACGGGAGTACCGAATCTTCTCCCATGTACGGGTTAATTGTGATTGAATCGAAATCGTAATAATCATACACAGACTTTGCATACATTTTTGAAGTATTGCCTATATCTCCCCTTTTGGCATCGGCTATCAGCAAATGTTCATTCGGAATAAATTCCAAAGTTTTCTGTAAGGTATCTAATCCTCTATTTCCATCGGCTTCGTAAAATGCAAAGTTTAACTTATATGCAGCAGCACCATCGTAAGTTTTGTCAACAATTCTCTTATTGAATTCAAGAACGGGATTTTCCGATGTTCTTAATTGCAAAGGAATTTTATTTATGTCGGTATCTAGTCCCACACAAATAAATTTGCCTTCCGCGTTTTTCTTCTTTAGTTTATCTAATGCAGTCATTTGTTCTCATTAAAATTTTTAAACATCATTGATTCTACCGGGAATTTGGTTCGCTGATTATATTTAGCATTTTTTTTCATGTTATAAGGAATCTCAATACTGCCGCTTATTTCAAAATAGATTATTTGCCCAATAGGCATGCCTCCATAAATTTTTACAGGCTGCTTGACGGATATTTCTAAAGTCCAGGTATTACAGAATCCGGCATCTCCTTTACCTGCAGTTGAATGTATATCTATACCTAATCTTCCAATGCTCGACTTTCCTTCAACGAAAGGGACATAATTTCTCGTTTCCGTATATTCCTCGGTAACACCAAGGTAAAGCTTAGAGGGTAATAAAATGTAACCTTCCTCAGGAATTTCAAAAACCTTAATCTTATTATGTTTGCTTGCATCTAAAATATCATTTTCGTAAACAGCAAGCCATTTGCCTAGGTGCACATCATAGCTGTTCGTCCCTAGATTTTCCCTATTGAAAGGTTCTATAAGGATATTACCTTTTTCAATTTCATCTAAAATTTTTTTATCGGATAGTATCAAATTTTCTCCTTTTCTTAAATATAATTTTTTCTTGTTCGATAAACATTTGCTGCTATACCAAGCATGGCCACATCAACTAATAATGAACTTCCGCCGTAACTTACAAACGGGAGCGGGATACCAATAACCGGCATTACACCAACAACCATTCCTATATTAATAAAAAGATGAATAAAATATACCGCGAGGATACCAATTAACACTAAGCTCAAAAATTCATCCTTTGCATTTGATGCAAGCTTTAAGATTCTAAGAAAAAGGTAAAGGAATATTACCAGTGTAATAATTGTTCCGATAAATCCTAACTCTTCACCGATTACACAATAAATAAAATCCGTCCACTGTTCAGGAATAAATTGGAGCTGTGTTTGATGTCCGGCTAAAAATCCCTTTCCCCAGAATCCTCCCGAGCCGATTGCTACACGAGCCTGTATTGCATTATAACCGGCACCCAGCGGATCGGCTGATGGGTTTATAAAAGATCTTATTCTTATCTGCTGATGAGGGCTCAACAATCCATAAACGTATTTAGTAAAAAATCCCGCGGCTAAATTAAGTGCAAATATTGAACCACTGAAAAAAACATCCTTCCTAAACAGTACTAGGCAAATGATAACCAACGCGAGTGCGCTCCACAAATACACGGCACCAAATAAAGAAGATAAAGCAACTATTGCAGGCGATAAGACTATAAATAATCCGAATAAGCTTATTCCTTTCCAAAAAATCATCGCCAAAATTACGCTAAAAAATACAAGTGACGTGCCCATGTCCGGCTCAAGTAAAATTAAGCCTACCGGGAACAGTCCTATCGCCAGGGTTATTAAAATATCTTTAAACGATTCAATATTAGTATTCCGGTGACTTAAGAATGCTGCCAGGGCTAAAATGGTTCCTATTTTTGCAATTTCAGAAGGTTGAAATCCAATTGGACCTATTTCAAACCAGCTTCTTGCTCCGTAAATTTTTCGACCTGCAACTAATACCATTATTAAAAGTAAAGTAGTAATTAAATAGGTGGGCACTGCAAGTGTCTTAAAAGTATTTGTTGGCAGAGAATAAATAATGAAAAACGCAACAAAAGAAATTCCACCCCAGATTAACTGCCTGTCAAAATTTCCATGGGCATTTGGGTTATTCAATGTTGAACTGTAGATAGCGGCTAAGCCCACGCAAAAAAGAATGAGCACCGGAAGAAATAATCCAAGGTCAAATTTATCTTCCAGTTTATAATCAATTCGCAATGCTAGCTCCCAAAATTTTGTCTTTTATATTATTCACCGGCTGTTTTTTATTATCTTTTGATTTATCTTTTTGAAGGTAGGCTTCAATTACTTTTTGAGCAACCGGCGCCGCATAAGTAGCACCAAACCCGACATTTTCAATAACCACTGCTACTGCTATCTTGGGATTATCGAAGGGAGCAAATCCGATGAATAACGCATGATCCTTCCCGTGGGGATTTTGAGCAGTTCCCGTTTTACCGGCGATTACCAAATTTTTCAATTTTATCCTGGTCGCGGTTCCTGCTCCGTTAACTACCAGGTACATTCCTTGTTTTGCAATATCGAATACTTTTTTACTTATACCGATATCAATTTTTTTAAATTTAAAAGGTACATATTTTTTGCTCCCATTCTTCAAGTATCCTTTTACCACATGCGGTGTATAAGTTACTCCATCGTTGGCTATTAGTGCACAATACTTTGCAAGCTGAATAGGAGTTACACTTACTTCTCCCTGCCCGATTCCAAGACTTGCCATAATACTCTTAGGCCATTTTTGTCCATAACGTTTTATATAATACTGAGAATTGGGAATAAAACCTGGAACCTCGTCGCCGATATCTATATGAGTTAGCTGTCCGAAACCAAACCTTCTTGCATAATTATACCAATTAGTCATTCCCAACCGGTAAATTGTATTGTAAAAGAAAACGTTACAAGATTTTTCAATGGCATGAATAACATTAAGTGAACCATGTACGGCATCACATTTGAAATATCTTCCGTAAAAAGCCTGTCCTCCTTTGCACGTAAAAATTGTGTTAGTAGTAATCGCTCCCACATTCAGTGCCGCAATTGCTTCCATTATTTTATAAGTAGAACCGGGAGGTTTGGCGGACATGGTAGCCCTGTTGAAAAAAGGTTTATCAGGGTCTTCATAAAGTTTTTTAAGATAATCCCTGGATGTAACATACGAAAACTCCTTCAAATCAAAATCCGGTGCGCTTGCCAGCGCGAGTACTTCACCGGTTTTAGGTTCTATAGCAACAACAGCACCTCTTTGACCTTTAAGTTGTTCTTCAGCCATCCTCTGAGCATCCTCATCAATGGACAAAACTAAATCTTCTCCTTTTATAGACGGTACGTCCATTGCCCCGTTTTTATAACGGCCAGTTTCTTTTTGTTTTGAATCAACTAGATAATACTTGTATCCTTTTTCCCCTCGCAAATATTTTTCGTAAGCCTTTTCAATCCCGGTGTAGCCAATATAGTCCCCGGGCTCATAAAAACCGGTTTTGTCCCTCTTTAATTGTTGCTGGGATATCTCTTTTGTATAACCGAAAACATGAGAACCCCTTACATCTGGAAGATAACCCCTCTGCATTTCAACAATATAATCAACCCCCGGTAAATGTTCAGAATTTTCTTCAAGCCATGAAACTACTTTGAAATCGATGCCTCTTTTAATCCTAATTGGAACAAATTTTGAGTACATACGATGGGAATATAAAATCTTGTTTATATACCCCGAATCCGCACCGATTACGGTTTCAATTAAATGGTTCAATTTTTTATTATAATATGCGGGCGTAATACGGATAGTATAAGCCGGTACATTGTCGACAAGGACTCGCATATTACGGTCATAAAATATACCTCGTGCCGGAGTTTGTTCAACTGCTTTTATACTATTTTTTGCTGACTTCTCATCGTAAGATTTGTGCTCGATTATCTGCATTTGGAATAATCTGAATCCAAGCAAAGAAAAAGTTGCAAGAATAATAAAATAAATTGTTGATTTTCGTTGAAGGGATGCAAAGCCTGCCGTTTTCAATTCAAAAATCTCCTCGGATAAAATACAATTACAACAACACTTACTAATGCCGTATATAGTGCAGGGAGTAAACCGTGCCTGTAAATTAAGTTGATAATATTTGTATTAATATCGATAGATGTAAAAAAACCGTTCACCACCGAATCAATAATAGAACAAAGTAAAACTACAAATGAAAAGACATAGGACTTAAAATAATTATCCAGTTTATTTTCATTATAAAAGTAGCCCGCAACAAAACCGGTAAGCGTTTTTGAAAGCATGGTACTTCCTAATAAACTACCCGTTATCAAATCAAAAAGAAAACCATAAATAAATCCTAAAGCCGTTCCGAATATCTGACCGTTTCTTAAAGTATAAAAGACAAGCAAAATAAGTATTAAATCGGGAGCCACACCATTTAAAGCAACGAACGGCACAAGAGTAGTCTGTATAACAAGCAAAGGAAAAAATAGTAAAATCGATACTACATAATCGGAACGCATATTTACTTTCGTTTATAAAAATTTAATTGAAGATTATCCTTTTCCTCACTTTTAACCAGTTGAAGAACAAATACATGTTCTGCTCTTACAAAATCGACGAACGGTTTAACCTGAACTTCATTGAACAGACCGGCTTCAACTTTGCTGATTTTGGTAACCACCCCGACGGGTAAAGGTTCGGAAACTATTGAACTTATTTCCGAGGTTATAATTCTATCTCCGGGTTCAACATCATAAGTTCTTGGAACGTCAATGATTACAAGATTAACGCCGTTCCATTTCATAATACCGTTGATCCTGCTTCTTTCATCTTTCACGGTTAATTTTAATTCTAAGTTCTTCAGAGTCCTGGCAATACAGAAGTTATCGGAAGTTGAATTTACAATTCCGAGAATACCGAAATCGTTGATCACGGGCATTCCAGGTTTAACACCTTCCCGGCTGCCGACATTAAGTGTGATAGTACTTTGGGATTTATTTATAGATTTTGAAATAATTGTTGCGGCGATTAGCGGATAATTAGTAGAGTCTTTTAATCCTAGTAAACCTTTGAGTTCCGTGTTTTCAATGCCGTATTCTCTCAGCCTGTTTACTTGTAGCATTAACTCGGCATTTAATCTGCGTAATCTTTCATTTTCAGCTTTAACACTGCCCGTATTAACAATACCTGAAACTACCGAAGTAAATGCGGCAAATGTGCCGAATGCTACTGCACGTACGCTTTTTACGGCAGGTTTAGTATTTAATGACAGAGTAAGGAGACTGGTAATTAAAAGAACAATAAGGACTATATATTCTTTGAAGTTTTCCCAAACGTGTACAAAGAATTTTATCATCAATATCTTCTGTTACGAATTAATACTTTTGAATAATGATTTAAATTTTCTATTACTTTACCGGCACCGCGTACTACTGCAGTTAAAGGATCTTCTGCAACATGCACAGGCAAGTTTGTTTCCATCCTTATGCGTTCGTCTAATCCTTTAAGTAAGGCTCCGCCGCCGGTAAGCATAACCCCGCGATCCAAAATATCTGCAGAAAGTTCCGGGGGAGTTCGTTCCAAGGATTGCCTAACTGCATCAACAATCTGCACAACTGCTTCATTTAGTGCTTCTCTAATTTCAACTGAGCTAACTTCCGTTGTTTTAGGAACGCCTCCTACTAAATCGCGACCTTTTACCTGAATAGTAATTTCTTCTTTTAACGGTACTGCAGAACCGACTTCACATTTTATGGCTTCAGCCGTTCTTTCTCCTATTAATATGTTATGGTTCTTTTTAAAAAATTGCATGATTGCATAGTTCATTTCATCACCGGCGATACGTATCGATTCTTCATTTACAATACCCGACAGCGCGATTACCGCTATTTCTGTAGTTCCGCCGCCGATATCGATGATCATATTACCCACAGGAGCTTCAACATCAATTCCTATCCCTATTGCGGCTGACATCGGCTCGGCTATTAAGTGCACTTCTTTTGCACCTGCATGTTCAGCACTATCCCTGACCGCTCTTTTTTCTACTTCCGTAACACCACTGGGAACGGCTACCACAACCCTTCTGCTGGATAAAGCTCCCGCTTTAACTTTTTTGATGAAAGCACGAATCATTCCTTCTGCAATTTCGAAATCGGCAATCACGCCGTCTCTCATAGGTCTCGTAACTCTTATTTCCTTATGTTCCCTTCCCTGCATTTCTTTAGCTTTATTACCAAGGGCAATAATTTTCTTTGTATTTCTATCAAATGCAACTATCGAAGGTTCGTTTAAAACGATTCCTTTCCCTTTAACGTAAATAAGCGTATTTGCCGTTCCGAGATCAATAGCGATATCGGTCGATAAAAAGTCGAATAATCCCATACTTCCTCTTAGTGTTTAAAATGTCTTATACCGGTGAAGACAAGAGAAATATTATTTTGATCTGCAGCTTGAATAACTTCTTCATCCCGCACCGAACCACCCGGTTCGATTACGGAAGTTGCTCCGCATTTTATAATTTCCAATAAACCGTCTGCGAACGGGAAAAAGGCGTCTGAAGCTGCTACCGAACCTTTAAGGTCCAAACCATGTTCTTCAGCTTTTAAATATGCAAGTTTAGCCGAATCTAATCTAGACATCTGACCTGCCCCAACTCCCAATGTCGCATTATCTTTTGCAAATACTATTGCGTTAGACTTCGTGTGTTTTGCCACAGTCCAGGCAAATTGAAGGTCTTCCAATTCTTTTTTAGAGGGCTCTTTTTTAGTAACTGTTTTTAACTGATCCGGGTTTAAAAGGATATTATCCGTATCCTGAACAATTACTCCTCCGGGAATACTTCTAAACATAATTTTGTTTTCCCTTAGCGGTTTCAGTTGTCTCAACAGTCTCCTGTTTTTCTTTTTCTGAAGAATTTTTAACGCACCTTCTGTGTATTCGGGGGCACAAATTATTTCCAGAAATATTTCATTTAACGGTTGTGCAACAGTTTCATCTACTATATCGGTAAAAGCCACAATACCGCCGAAAGAAGAAACCGGATCGCATTTTAAAGCCTTTGTATATGCATCCAGTGGTCCGGTTCCTTTTGCCGCACCTGCAGGATTTTGGTGCTTAACGATTACACAAGAATTTTCTCCTATATCTTCAGCCAGTTCAACAGCGGCAATTAAATCGAGTATATTATTATATGATAGTTCTTTACCGTGAAAAACTTCGAAATAATTTTGGAAACCGCCGTACAATGCCGAGTTTTGATGCGGGTTTTCGCCGTACCTGAGTTCTTTTTCAAGGGGTTCATTGATCCTGATATGCGAAACGGGAGCATCAAATTTTTTCTCAAGAAAATTAGAAATATATGTATCGTAATGTGCCGTATGCGAAAATGCATCCACGGCTAATTGCTTTCTCGTAGATTCCCCGACATCACCTTTTTTCAATTCGTCAACGAATGAATCATATTGTGCCGGATTTGTTAGTACTGAAACATGTTTATAATTTTTTGCCGCAGCTCGGATAAGGCTTGGTCCTCCTATATCGATGTTTTCAATAATCGCTTCTAACGTTGACTCCGGATTCTCTGCTGTTTTAATAAAAGGATAGAGATTTACACATACAATATCAATGGGTTCTATTTCATTTGTGTCGGCTTCTTTAATATCATTATCATTTCCCCTGCGCAATAAAATACCGCCAAAAATTTTTGGATGGAGCGTTTTCACTCTTCCATCGAACACTTCCGGAAAACCGGTAAGACTACTTATTTCTTTTACATTCACTCCGGCATCAGAAATAATTTTGGCAGTATTGCCGGTAGCAATAATACGGTACCCTGCGCCAACCAATGATTTTGCAAATTCTACAACCCCTAGTTTATTCGAGACACTAATTAATGCTAATTTATTCAATATTATATCCTGAACTTTAAATTTATAAATCAATTAATAAGAGTATGCAATGAGTAAGATGAACCGGAAAAGTGAACTAAATTATTAAGTTCATTCTTCATTTGGTCAATCATCTATTTTAAATTATTTGATCAAACAAAAGATTTAATTCATCGCTTCTAATATTATTTTCTTTTGTTACGCACTGAAAGATAAATAACTCATTTTTGTCGTTCCGAATTTTGCCCACGGTTTCCTTTCGGTAGATTCGGGATCTCATTTTTCCATTGTCTTTGAGATACTGAATCCATTCTAAGACGAGCAGACAAGTTCCGTAAGATAAGTGCGTAACCTGAGTTATTAATAAAAATACAAACCTAACTAAACAAGTAAAAAATAATCAAACTAATACAACAGCACGCTCATCGATTATTTTCACTTTATCATCGGCAAATTTTCCGATAACATACGGTAGTATTTGATGTTCAACTTCTAAAACCCGGTGTGCAATTTCTTCGGCTGAACCCACATCAGAAATATCTACACATTTTTGGGCAATGATTTTACCTGTATCATAAGTATTATCTACAAAATGTACTGTTGCTCCGGATACTTTGGCGGAAGATTTAAAGACCGCATTGTGAACATTACTCCCATACATCCCCTTACCCCCGAAAGAAGGTAATAGCGCCGGATGAATATTTATAATTCTATATTTATACGCTTCTAAAATATTTTCAGGAATTAACTTCAAAAACCCCGCCAAAACTATTAAGTCAATTTCTAGTTTTATCAAATAATTGGAGAGGTCATCATAGCCAACTCTACCCGTTCTATTGCCAAGAACATATGCTCGTATTGAGAAATTTTCGGCAATTTGAAAGGCTTCACAATTCTCTTTATCGCTAAAAACCGCTTTAACTTTAACCCTATCTCTCAGTTCCCCGGAATTTAAAATTGCCTGAAGATTTGAACCTCTACCCGATACAAATACAGCTATATTCAAAATAAATTTATCTTTTAAATTAAAGAATATTACTTAAATAGTGAAATATAATCAATGTAACTTTATATACATTTTAATGATTTTGTCAACAATTATGACTTAAGACCTAATACATAAAGCATATTTTGCAATTTATTCTGATAATCGTAATCAGAAAATCCTTTAGCTTGTTCAATAAGTAATTTAACTTCCTTTTCATTACCTAATTTTTCTTGAGCCCGTGCTGCATAAAAACAGGCATAAGGAGCTATCCAAGTTTCTTCCGGGTTAGTGGAATCTTTTGCGGCAATCGCAAAATCATATGAATCCTGATAATCTCCAAGATTATATGTGGCTTCACTCAACCGTAGTCTTACCTCGGCTTTCAGTTGAACATCATTAATGCCTTTCAGTAATAACTGCAAGCTATCGTTAGCAGTTTTGTATTTACCGCTTTCAATCAAATTATTATCTTTAATGAGAGCAAATTCTTCCCGGGTTAAAGGATGCTTTAAGTATTGCTCGCCTTTTCTTTTAGCATAAATGTCATCGTCAATAGAAGCATTCCCGTTCCCTGAGAGGTTATAATATTTCACAGCGGTATCCCTTTGACCGGTAATTTCATAGCAAACTCCTAATCTGAAATTTGCAATTCCCTCATAGTCTTTACTTAATGTTGTTCCGATAAAATTTTTATAATATACTTTTGCCGAGTCAAATTTATTTTCTTTGAAAAACACATCTCCCATTAAAAGGTTAGAATAAGAAATGATCTGAACAAAATTCAAATTGTGTTCACTTAGGATGTTACGTAACACCTTTTTTGCGAGGCTCAATTGTCTTTGTTTAATTTTCAAAACACTGAATGAATAATTAAAAAGGATGTTTGAGGGATATTTTGTTACCAGACTTTTCAAATATCTCGATGCTGAATTATAATCATTAAAATAGTTCGTCAATATTTCAGATAGATAATACTCGCCTTCAATTTTTGAACGATTCCCTTTATCGGCAGCAAGTTTAATATATTTAACACCTGTTATTTTATCGCCTTTTATTCCTGCAAGACTAAGCGCCCATCTGTAAGCGGGGGAAATCTGACCAATCGCAAAATTATAAAGTCCCAATCCCAAATATGCATCAAAATAAGTTGAATCGTTCTCTAGACATTCACTTAAGTATGACTCGGATTTTTTACTTGCCCACGCCGCATCAATAAATTTTCCAGCTTTGCTGAAAGCAATTGCACGGAAGCTGTAATCGGTACCAATAATATAAAGGAGATTACTATCATGAGGATTTTGCTCTAGCTTATCTTTTGCTTTCTCGAGAGCAGTATCGGAATACATAATAAATTTTTTAAAATCAGTTTGTTCCTGATTGCTCAAATATAGCCACAAATAAGTACCTGCCAAATAATGATAACCTCGAGGATCTTCAGGGTATTGTATGATAAGGGAATTGAATCCATTTCGTGCATTATTCCATTGGAAATTATAACAATTTTCTAATCCTTTTTTGATAGATTTATCAATTTTAGTTTGCGCATGTAAAGAAAAAGGATCGGCAAAAGTGAGCAAAGCAAGAAATAATAGGATATGTAAGAATTTAGTGACAACGTACCCTGAATACAGTTTTAGTACAGGATGCTTTTGGGATTTATACTTCAAGTCAAAATAGTTAATCATTTTGGGAAATAGATTTTTTCTCATTTGCATATTTCAACGATGCTTTCACAAATTCTCTAAATAAAGGATGCGCTTTTGTAGCCCTGGATTTAAGCTCAGGATGAAACTGGCATCCTAAAAACCATCGATGTGAAGGCAATTCGATCATCTCAACTAATTCTCTATCGGGTGAAAGTCCGCTAAAAAGCATGCCCGCTTCACTTAATTCCGCTCTGAATTTGTTATTTACTTCATAACGATGTCTGTGGCGTTCGGAAATAAACTCAGTATTATAAGCAGCCATTGCCGCACTATCTTTTTGTAGATTACAGGGATATGCACCAAGGCGCATAGTTGCTCCCATATTTTTAATATTCTTCTGTTCGGGCATAAGATCAATAACGCTGAATTTATTTTTTTTGAATTCAGAGCTATTAGCTTTAGGCATATTGCACACGTTACGCGCAAACTCTATCACGGCACACTGCATTCCCAGGCAAATACCGAAGAAAGGGATATCATTTTCTCTCGCATATTGAACAGCCCGGATTTTTCCTTCAATTCCTCTTTCTCCGAACCCCCCGGGTACCAGCAAACCACTTACACCTTTTAATAGTTTTGCGGGGTCTTCGGTTTCGAATTGCTCAGCGCTTATTGATTTTACTTTTACTTTAGCATTATTTTCCGCACCGGCGTGTATAAATGCTTCCATGATGCTTTTGTATGCATCCATATGCTCTACATATTTTCCACAGACTGCAATCTCAACTTCATTCGTCGGATTTTTTATACTGTTTACGAATGCTTCCCACCCGTCAAGCTTAATCTTTCTATCATTTAAGTGGAGCCTACTCATTGCAATTTGATCAAATTTCTCTTTATACAGGACCAAAGGGACTTCATAAATCGAGTTGCAATCATAAGCAGATATCACCGACTTTGAATCAACATTGCAAAATAGCGCAATTTTATCTCGAATATCTTTAGGTAATTTTTTTTCAGAACGGCATATTAACACATCCGGCTGAATCCCAAGCCCCAATAAATTTTTCACACTGTGCTGGGTAGGTTTAGTTTTCACTTCACCTGCCGCGGGAATATAAGGAACTAGTGTAACGTGAATGGATAATGTATTTTTTCTACCGAATTGGAGCATTAATTGCCTCATTGCTTCAATAAACGGCAAACTTTCAATATCTCCTACGGTTCCGCCGATTTCGGTAATAATCACATCATATTCACCCATTTCGCTCAGTTTCATCATCCGTTGCTTAATTTCATCGGTAATATGCGGAATAACCTGCACGGTAGCTCCCAGGTAGTCTCCCCTTCTTTCCTTCGTAATTACTTCGTGATATATTTGACCGGTGGTAGTATTATTAGCTTTGGTCATATTAACATCGAGAAATCTTTCATAATGCCCGAGATCAAGATCTGTTTCGGCACCGTCATCGGTCACGTAAACTTCACCATGCTGAAACGGGCTCATGGTTCCGGGATCAACATTAATATACGGATCAAATTTCTGAATTGTAACTTTATAACCACGTTGTTTAAGGAGGAGTCCAAGAGATGAGGCAGTAATTCCTTTTCCTAATGAAGAAACAACACCACCTGTGACGAATATAAATTTAACCTTCTTTTTTGAGGACATATATTTTGTTTTTGTATCGAAATATAGGGTAACTGAATACGAATATCAATTTACTTTTAATATAAAAATTAAAAATTAAAGATTTTTATTTAAGAGAACATTCTAAAAACGGTATAAATGTCATTCTGAAGAAGCGAGGCAACTGAAGAATATCACATATTATAATGAGTTAGATTCTTCACTTCATTCAAAATGATGCGTCCGGACTTTTTAGAATAGACTTATTTAAGCGTAATGACAATTTTAATAACAAACCCTTTATGAATATAACCTAAATAATGAATAAAGAATTTTAGCCTTCTATGTATTTACCGGATATATATTGTAACAAAAGCTCTTAGTAAATAAAATTCCCAGGTTTCTCTCAATAAAAAAAGCCTGAAATTTAATTGAATCTTAATAAGTTCAAGAAATAAAATCTTTTATAAATTGAGTAGTCACTGATTTGGGACGGATAATCGGACTCATAATCCCCCGGTTAATAACTGCTTGTGCAGTTAATCCAAGACTCCGGGATACCGCAAATACAACCGTGTAATATGAAAATTCTTTTAATCCGTAGTAATACAGCATTGATCCGGAAACTGCATCCACATTAGGATACGGGTTTTTTATTTTTTCTACTTTTTTTAGTTCATCCGGAACGGTATCAAATATTCTTGATACAGTTGAAAAAACCGGGTCATCGGGGAAATGGCTTTTGCCGAATTCCAGAAATAACTTGAACCGCGGGTCAGTAACACGAAGGACAGCATGTCCGTAACCCGGAATTACCTCTCCTTTATCCAAAGTTTCCCAGACAATCTCCTTAATTTGTTCGGAGGAAGGAGTTCCGTTATATTTATCGATTATGCTTAATATCCATTTAAGACTTTCTTGATTTGCCAGGCCGTGCAACGGTCCTGCTAAACCGTTAAAGCCACCAGATAAGGAATAATAAAGATCGGAAAGAGCTGAGTTTATAGTTTGAGTAGAAAAAGCGCTCACATTTCCGCCTTCATGATCGCAGTGTGCAACAAGATATAAACTCATTAAATCTTTGAAATCCGCTGCATTTTCAGATATTCCCAGCATATGAATATAATCGCCTGTTAAATCCAGATCAGGATTCTGAGAAATGATATCACCTTTTTGAAATCTCAATCTATACACGGCTGCAGCTATTGAAGGTAGTTTAGCTACAAGGTTTAGTGAATCCTCAAGTGTTGGTTTCCAATAATCTTCTTTTCTAATACCGCGGTCATATTCTTTAGCAAATAACGAATCGTGCTGCATGACGAGTATTGCAGTATTCAACATAACCATTGGATGAGACTCTTCTGGCATAGCTTTTAATACATCCCATACATAATCGGGTACCTTCTTGCGGTTTTTTAATTCGCTACTAAAACTTGTTAGTTCTTCTTCGGTAGGAAGTTCGGACGTAAGAAGCAAGTAATAAATTTCTTCGGGCGTATTATCTTTCAATTCCATTAAAGGCTTTCCTCTTATAATCAAGCCCTGATCCGCAGGAACTCTAGAGGTATCACAAATAAGAGATTTAACGCCGCGCATCCCGCCATAAGCTTGGTGCACGGTAACTTCGGAAATTACTTTTTCACCCCCCTCTGTTAAAAGTACTTTTATCTCATCCCGCCATTCTGCTATTTTTTTCCCAAGTTTTTCATGTATATTAAACATAGATATTCCTTTATTATCTGATTTTATTGTGAGAAAGAAATTAAAATGGATAATTTTATAAGTTAATCCATTTTTACTTTTAATTCAATAAATCTTTGTTAGTTAATTTAGTTTTGATGTTATAAAAAATAATTAATTAAAAATATTTGACGGAGATCAACATGAAAGAAGATTTTAAACTGGTTATCACTCTCCCGGTCGATGCAAAAACTATTTATGAAGCTTGGCTGGATAGCGATGAACATTCAAAATTTACTGGAGGAAAAGCCGACATTGAGCCTTTCAAAGGAGGCCGCTTCACTGCTGGGGATAGTTACATTCATGGGAAAACTATTCAACTTCAGCCTTACAGTAGAATAGTACAGTCATGGAGAACAACTGATTTCCCTGACAGTTCCACCGATTCTATAATTGAAATTTTACTCGAAAAGTTAAATCAAGGGACTAGATTAACTTTGGTCCATTCCGAAATACCTGAGGGACAAAGTAAACAATATCAAGTAGGTTGGGAAGAACATTATTTTAAACCAATGATAAAATATTTTAGTAAAAAGCATAATAACTCGAAGTAACGTTTATTATCATTTCATCATGAAAAATATTTCATAAATTGGACTCGAAATATTGCATACTACAATTGAGTGCCAGACTTGTAAAAATAATTCCAACTTCGTAAGAGTGAATTTATTTATCAAACGTCATCTAAGGTCGAATTTACTGCAACCAACTACCAATTTTTTCCGTTTATTCTGTATTAAAAAATTATCCGACAACCTTAATAATAACCATCGTCATATCATCGTGCTGTTCCGCTTTACCAATAAATTTATTTGTTTCATTAAATAAAATTTCAAGTAAATTGTCAGCACTAACCGACGAGTTTTGTTCCACAATTTCCGCTAATTTATCTTCACCAAATTCTTCCTTATTTTTATTCATTGCCTCGGGAAATCCATCGGTATAGAACACAAATATATCATCCGGCTGCAGAGCAAGCTCTACTTCGCTTATTGTACTGTTAAAAATAGTTCCCTTTTCCAATCCAAGGGCAATTCCTTTAGGATTCAACATTTCTATTTTCCCGTTTGAAGAATTTTTAACAATAACTGGATTGTGTCCCGCGCGTGCAAGCCGGAATGCTTTTTTGTCCATGTCAAAAATTCCATAGATCATGCTTATAAATGTTCCCCGCTCCACATTTTCGTAAAATAAGGAATTCATCTCTTTCAATACTTCGGCCGGCGAATCCGATATTTTTGATACAGCCTTTAAGAAGCCTTTGGTTAAAGTCATGTAAAAAGCTGCTTGTGTTCCTTTACCGGATACATCACCGATTATTATGCCGAGTTTTTTGTCATTAAATTTTACAAAATCATAATAATCTCCACCTACTTCCAGTGCCGGCAGGCACCGGGATGCGACTTGTAATCCATGAAAATGTGGACTTTGATTGGGTAAAAAACTCATTTGAACATCTCTGGCAATTTCAAGTTCCCTCTGTAGTCTCTGTCGTTCGGATATATTTTTTTCAAATGCCGGAACAATTGCCTTGTACTCCTTAATCTTATCCTTTGTGAAAAGGGCTGAACTTGAAAACATAATTAATATGATAAGCAATCCAATAAAAAAATAACCCGAATGTACATATGTTATATTTCCTGCAGTGAAAAGTGATAATCCCGTATCGATGGTATAAAAAGAAATGAGCGTAATTAAAGTTGTTAACACATCAAACCGAAAGTAAATTACCATTAATAGGATACCAATTATTGTTTCCAAAAGTATTCCTATAAAAACAGGATGTATATTATTTGAGTTTACAATTCCCCAAATAACCGCAGCGAGTAAGACCAATGTTAGCGGAGAGTTAATTCTTTTCCTTAAACCTGAGACAACAAAATTGAAATAAATGGTTAATAAGAATAGCGATGAATAAATATACTTGTTTAATATACTTACGGCAGGG
>CAVVVS010000125.1:0-30637 GCA_963751355.1 uncultured Ignavibacteriales bacterium
CATTGAAATAATCCTGGCAAAAGTCCTAAATTCATATTAAAACCGGTAATCAGAACCGTAGTGACAGGAACGACCGGGATAATACGGGGTAAAGTTTCCCCCGATTCGGTATCGGCTTCCGTCTGGGCTTTTGATACATCGGATACTTTATCAACTTATACCGATTCAACTGGAAGTTTCAAGTTCGCATATTTACCACCATCTACTTATTCGGTTAAAATTATTCCTTTCACTGCACCATACAGAGACACAACTGTCACAAATGTTTCGGTAACGGCATCTAATACAACAGATTTGGGTGCTGTTGTTTTAACACATAAGTAATATATGGTTAGTGTATGGAATTCAAACGATAGAGAGAAATAAATTGAAACATGGTTTGTATTTCACTAATAATACTTTGTTATAATATTTCAGAATTAATTATTTGTCAAGCATAATTTAAAGGCAGTTATTTACTGCCTTATTTATTTAGTAACTTGCTAAATAAATATCCCCTCATTTTATAAAATGAACTATCTCGCCGCAAACGGCGGGCAATTTTACCCGAGCATTCTCGTCCCCCAATGTAAGGCAGATCGGGTTAAAACACTTTATTTCTGCTTCTCACTACTCTAGTGGCCCATCAATTCTCGATTATTTAGTCATAATTCTACCGTAATAATTTTATACACTTTGATAGAAGAACTTTTGCATTTATATTAGAATAAATAAATTAAATTTTGAATTAGTTTATTTTATTATATTCGAATCATTATTGTTATACAGATTCCTGTAAACGAATTATCTCAATAAAAAAATATTAAGTTTTAGATAGTAATGTTTTTTTAATAATATTAGATAGGTTAAAATTATATATGCTCGGATTTAACTTTAATTTCCTATGATATTTTCGGAAGATACATATAAGTTTATGTTTGCGGCTCTCCAGGAAGCGGAAAAAGCTTTAGAAGCGGGTGAAGTACCGGTCGGTGCTGTAATAGTATATAAAAACAAAATAATCGGTAAAGGCTTCAACCAGGTAGAAAGGTTAAAAGATCCAACGGCGCATGCGGAAATGATAGCCATAACTGCCGCCTCAAACCATCAGGGAGACTGGAGGCTGAATGAGTGTGAGATGTACGTAACTCTAGAACCTTGTATTATGTGCAGCGGTGCTTCATTACTTTCAAGGATTAAGACTATATATTTTGCAACTTTCGATCCTAAATTCGGTGCTTGCGGGTCAATATACAATTTAACAGAAGAAGGAAAATATAATCATCAAGTAAACGTTATTTCTGGAATATACTCCATAGAAAGCGAGCAGCTACTCAAAGAATTTTTTAGCAAGATAAGAAAAAATTAATTTATTTGATTATCTCGGTGGAAAATTATATCATTAAAACAAATGTTTTGAAATTATTTTTCACTATAAAAAGTTATCATAATTTTGGGAGCCAATTAAAAAATCATCATTCTGCTCCCTGTTTTATGGTGTATAGTTTTGTTCTTTAATTTGCTATTCTTGGCAGATAGCGTATTAGGGGATAAATAAATGTTCTAATAAAATTCAATTTTTCATATCAAATCCGGATATTTAGAAATTTGGTAGCTTCAATTTCTTTGAATGAAATAGTAAAAGCTTTTGATAAATAAAACATTTTACTATATAAAATTATTCCCGAGTTAAAGCTCCACTTTTTCATGACATCAAAAGAGGCACATAAACAATCAAAATATTTTTCCTTTATAATATTAATCATGAAAGTAATTTGAATTATTCAATCTTAATTAAATTACTTTAATAAAATAATATAATTAAAATAATCGGGAGAATAATGCATATAATCTTATTCGGTTCACCGGGTGCCGGAAAAGGGACTCAAGCAAAGATCCTTTCGGCAAAATTAAATATCCCTCACATATCGACCGGCGACATTCTACGCCAGGCGGTTAAGGAAAAAACTCCTTTGGGATTGAAAGCTCAAGAGGCAATGAAAAACGGAGAACTTGTTTCAGATTCAATTATGATTGGTTTGATCCGTGAAACTTTGCAAGATGTACGCTGTAAAAATGGCTTTATTCTGGATGGCTATCCACGAACTTTAGTACAAGCAGAATGTTTCGATAAATTGCTGACTGAACTAAATTTAAATGATTATCTCATGGTAAATATTAAAGCGAAAGAAGACGAAATTGTAAAAAGGTTAACTAACCGTAGGGCTTGCAAAGTTTGTAATAATATTTTTAATTACAATGACATCAAAGACAGCTCAAAATGCCCTAATTGTGGAGCAGAGAATAGCTTTTTTCTCAGAAATGACGATAAGGAAGAAGTTATAAGAAGGAGATTGGAAATTTATGATAACACAACGCATCCCGTATTAGAATATTTTGAAAAAAAGAATAAAGTTTTTTCTGTTGACGGGCTAGCTCAAGTAGAGCAGGTAACTGAAAATATATTAAATGCATTAAAGAAAAGGACAAACAAAAATTTTACTCTTTCGATTTAATAACAGCTTTAAAAGCTTTTCCTTTATCTAATTTAAATATTTTTGCGTCAAATTTACGAACAATGTCGTAGTTGTGAGTAGCAAATAATACTGCGGTTCCACGGGAGTTAATTTTTTTTAATATATCAACAATTTCTCCTGATGTATCGGGATCTAAATTGCCGGTAGGCTCGTCAGCTAAAACCAGGAAAGGCTCATTTATAATTGCTCTCGCAATAGCAACTCTCTGCTGTTCACCTCCTGATAGTTCATTCGGATAACTATATCTTCGATGAGATAAACCTACATCCGTTAAGGCATCGTTCACTTTTCTTTTTCTTTCTCTACCGGGAGTGTTTGTAACTTCAAGAACAAATCCTAAATTATCGTATATCGTTCTATCTTCTAACAATTTAAAATCCTGAAAGACAATACCGATTTTCCTTCGTAAAATAGGCAGCATTTTAGGTTTTATTGACTTCGAATCAAAATCCCCTACCTGAACATAACCGGATCGCGGTAAAAGATTCATATAAATTAATTGTAGAAGTGTGCTTTTTCCCGAACCGCTTTTACCGATTAAAAAACAAAATTCGCCGCCATTCAATTCTAAATTTAAGTTACTAAATACCTGTTGGTTTTGATAACCGAATTCCACATTACTGCATGTAAGCATTTTTGATAACTTTCTTTGTTACGAATTGTATTCTTTCCGAATTTTCATTGCCCTCCCGGAAAGAAAATGCATTATAACAATTAACTACATATAAGCCTGCAATTTCAAGTATCTTAAAATATTCTTCGAAAGAATAAATTTTTTGTTTATGAATTTCTATAATTTCTTTATTATCAGCAAATTTTAATTTAAATATATTCTTATGAATTCGAGTAATTTTATTATATTCACTTCTCTGCTCAAAACTGATTCCCCCATGAGTACCCTTTCGTACCGGAATCTTGGAATGCCTTAAACTGTTCCGTTCAAGGCTCACATCAAAAGTGAAAAGACCGTTATCTGATAATATAGAGAAAATAGCTCTGAAAAATTTGAGTAAATCCCTCTTCGTCGTAATATAATTTAGACTATCAAAATTTGAATAGATCAGATTAAATTGTATCCGGAATGGCAGCATAGTCATATCTGCACATACTTTATCTACAACATTCACTTTATCATATAAAAGCATATTTAGAGATATGTCGGTAGCAATTAAACCGGGATAATATTTTTTAAAATAATTGGTAAACCTACAGTTTCCCGCTGCTAGTTCTAACACTTTTGAGTCTTGAGGAACAGAATCTTTAACAATCTCATATATGTATTCCGACCATTTCTGATAATGGACTTTTCTCATTATATGATCATAAATTGCGGGAATATTCTCGTAGCTTTTACTATGATATATTCGTGACATTCGATTTTCTATTCTTCACAATTTTTTCCGCATAAAAGAAAGCTTCTAATATACTGTTTTCATTCGCAGCATTTTTGCCTGCAATATCAAATGCAACACCGTGATCGGGTGAAGTACGGACCAAATTAAGACCAGCCGTATAATTCACTCCCTTTCCAAAATTTATTAATTTAAATGGAATTAACACTTGATCATGATACATCCCTACAATTATATCAAATTTTTTATAAAGCCTATTCGCAAAAAAAGCATCAGGCGAATATGGACCATAGAGATTTTCTCGAAATTTATTCTCTTCGATGACAGGCTTTATTATACGGATCTCTTCATCCCCGATTAACCCGTTTTCACCTGCATGCGGATTAAAACCTAAAATTGCGATTTTTGGTTTACTAATTCCAAGATCGTTTTTAGAAGTATTATAGATAACTTTAATCGCAGTATGTAATCTCCTTTTCGAAAGCAGCGACGACACTTTTTTTATGGGATTATGAATAGTTACTAATGCCGCAATCATTTTATTTGAGAGAAACATCATAACATAATCGTTTACTTTTGACCATTGAGCATACATTTCGGTATGTCCCGGGAAATTATAACCAGCCAAATTAATTGCTGTCTTAGAAATGGGAGCAGTTATTATGCCGTCTACTTTTTTTTGATTCGCTAGCTGAAATGATTTTTCAATTGCGCTATAGGAAGCTTCCCCGGAAGCTACTGTGGGGAAACCGGTGTCCATTTTAAAATGCCCGGTATCTAAAATAGAAACGACGCCGGGTATCTGATTTATCCTATTCTTGGAAATCTCATATTTAAATGTAGGATGTCTAAACTGTGAAGTTTTTTTAAAAACATTACCAGGACAAATAAAAATTAATTTATTTTGTGAGTTCCCTGAAATTTTATTTATGCACTTAATAACAATTTCAGGTCCTATACCGTTGATATCACCGCAAGTAAAAACAAATGTATTCATTAATCTTTTTTTATTGAAAAATCACCGCTGCCGTCTTTATCAATAAAAACAAATTTCCTTTCGGGTTTTTTATAAATCCAGGATTCAAGTACTTGTCCTAATTGATTAGAAGTTCTCTCAATTTTTGATGGTTGTCCATAACGAATAAATATTTTACCACGATCTGTGGTTATTCCGCTTTTCCCACTCAGCGTAAAAAAATGTTTGGAAGCGTAATCTACACGGGAATAAAATTCATCCATGACAGGGTTGTATTGTGAATTAGGTGTTGGGTCTAAATTTTTCCAGAACTTGTAGAGTAATTCCGGATAAAGTTTAGAACTTTCACTAAGCATACTAGCGGCAATTGAATCTTTTCCTATTATTCTTAAATTTTTAATAGCGTTTTCATAATCATTTAATGATAAAGGCTTGTCGATCCAGGTAACATGAATGGCAAAATCCCTTGATACGGAATGAGGGTTCATCATTGAAACATATATTTTTGTTTCCCCTTCTTTCAACTTTTGACTCAAATTGCGAATAATAAAATTTTTAATTGATTTTTCTTTTAAAACTGTTTTTAATATTACTTGACCATTGCAGTTACTTAATTTGATAGAGCCGGGAAACGAATCCGTTAAATTTTGATTAAATACAGTATCGCCTGCATTTATTACCGTACAATGTATACTGCGAAGACCGGGTTTAGTACTAGGAATGACAATATTAAATTCTTTGTCGCTAAACGGGATGATATTGCCAAAATTGGCTAATAACATTGAAGTTTTATCAACACAATCACTTTTTTTTGATTCAACGATAATGGGATTTAAAAAATCAGATGAGTCCTTTTTCACTATGTTGAGTTCAATGGCCTTCAAATGTAAATCTTTATCAACGTTTAAGTCGGTTAGTATAGGATATATTTTGTAAAACCCATTATTTAGATGAAATTTTATGATATCCTGTTTGTATAAGTATTTTGAATTCGTTTCATCAAATTTATTAGTTTTAATTCGACCATCTTCTATTTGCCTGGTTACATGTTTTCCGCTGCTATCGAAGACTTCAACCGACACCCTAAATTCTGCTTCATAATAATCGTTGTTTTTTACAAAGATAAATCTATCGTACGGAATTCTATATGAGAAATAAACGGTGTTCAAAGAATCCGATGGGATTATATGTAACTCGGAGTATAGTACTTTTCGCTCCGGTTGTGATAATACTGGGACAGAATACATTAATATTAAAAATAAGGGTAGTAATATTTTTATTTTCATATAAAGACAAATTTACAAAGTTATAACTACTAATCAATATAAATATACATCTATAATCATAGTTGATACAAATAATAAGCAATGTAGAGCCTTTGAATATGTAGTGGCTGCAAACTAACTAATTAATTAGGATTGATTTTTGCCAAACGTCGGTAAGCTTGATGTTTTCAATAAAATATTTTTTTAAATGAAGCGTTCTTCTACGATCACTCGCATTACACTAAAAATTACATAATGACGGCTTAAATATCTTATATATTACCATGTACCAAATAATTTTTTGAGGTGAAATTTAAATTGTGCGACCAAACTCTTGAGTTCTGTACTAACCGGATAAATCAGATTCGTTTATTAATCATAATATTAAATAAGGGAATAAATTAGCTGATTATTATTCCCCTACTCAACCTGCACGGCTATCATATAAATTAGCTGTTCATATTATTGAGGAATTCTTTATTATTTTTTGTACCTCTCATTTTATCTATTAAGAACTCCATAGCTTCTACAGGACTGAAATCGCTTAATATTTTTCTTAAGATCCAAATCTTAGCCAGATCGTCTTCTTTTAGGAGTAAATCCTCACGGCGGGTTCCTGACCGGTTAACATCGATAGCAGGAAATATCCTGCGGTCACTGAGATCTCGATTAAGTACTAGTTCCATATTACCGGTTCCCTTGAACTCTTCAAAGATGACATCATCCATTCTGCTGCCGGTGTCAATAAGAGCAGTGGCAATAATAGTTAAACTGCCGCCATCTTCTGTATTTCTAGCCGCGCCAAAGAATCTTTTAGGTTTATGAAGTGCATTGGAGTCGACACCACCGGATAAAATTCTACCGCTATGCGGGACAACAATATTATGAGCTCTTGCAAGACGAGTGATGCTATCGAGAAGTATTACTACATCATCTTTTGCTTCTACAAGTCTTTTTGCTTTTTCAATAACCATATCAGCAACTTGTACATGCCTCTCGGCCGGCTCATCAAATGTGGAGCTGATTACTTCACCTTTTACTGAACGCTCCATATCAGTAACTTCTTCGGGTCTTTCATCGATAAGAAGGATGAGTAATTTTACGTCTGGATTGTTTCTGGTAATTGAATTTGCAATTTTTTGAAGTAAGACTGTTTTACCGCTTTTTGGGGGGGACACAATTAAACCTCTCTGTCCTTTTCCGATAGGTGAAAGCATGTCCACCACCCTCATAGAGTATTCTCCGGGAGCAGATTCTAATAAAATTCGTTTTGTCGGATAAACAGGTGTCAGGTTATCAAATAATGTTCTTTCCCTTATTCCTTCAGGTTCTAAACCATTTACGGCTTCAACCCTCAAAAGAGCGAAAAATCTCTCGCCTTCTTTAGGAGGTCTCACCTGTCCGCTGACAAAATCACCGGTTCTTAAACTGAATTTTTTTATCTGTGATGGGGACACGTATATATCATCGGGTGATGGTAAATAATTATAATCCGCAGATCTTAAAAATCCGTAGCCGTCGGGAAGTACTTCGAGTACACCCTTCGAAAATGTAAGCCCATCTTTAGCTGTTTGTGCTTCTAATATTTTAAAGATGAGTTCTTGCTTTCTCAAATCACTATAGCCGGAGATACTTAAATCTTTGGCTATTGCATTTAATTCAACAATTTTTTTTGATTTGAGTTCAGAGATATCCATTGGCATCTTACTTATCCTAATAATTAATAATGAAATAACTTGTTTAATAAATTTATATTTAACTTTTTCATGGTTTACAACCTGAAATGTTTACGAGGCTATTTTAGTAATAAATCTAATTTGTTTAAATATTGAAAGGACAAAGCAGTTTATTTAAACATACGATATATTAAAAACAATGTCAAGAAGCATTATTTTTCAACAAATTAGTTTTAATTTCACCTAGGAGATACATGCTTCCTAAAATCACTAAACAATTACCTCTCCCCATCCCGTTAAACTTTTCGATAAACTTAACCGGATATTTTTCCGGAATTACTTTTAAATTTATTTCTTCAGCAATTGCCTGCAAGTCGTCTATTTTTGACGACCGTTCATAATTGATTTCGGTAATATGAATTTCATCGAAACATTCGCTTAATTTATCGAGCATTTCTTTGATGGATTTATCCCGCATTACTCCGAAGAGCAGGACTTTCTTTTCGTAATGGTGCATGTTTTTTTTGAATTCCGATAAGAATTTTTGGACTCCATCAGTATTATGTGCCGAATCAAAAATCACATCAGGATCATACGAATAATACTCATATCTTCCCTGCAATCCTGTGTTTTTAATTACATTTTCAATACCTAATTTAATAATATCATATCTATCCGTTTCTAAAAACTTGATGACAGTTAAAGCAGCTAATGTAGAGTTATATTTTTGATAATTACCTCTCAAGGGTATAACCAAATTATCCATATCTAATTTTTCGTTAAAAGTTCCTATTGATTTAGAACCTTTCAGAATATGGTCATTTATTCGATATAGTTTACTGTTCGTTTTTCTGCACTTTTCTTCAACTACGTTATAGGCTTCTTTAGTAAGATTACCTATGAAGACAAGTGACTTCTCCTTAATTATGGCGGCTTTTTCAGCTGCAATTTGTTGTATAGTTTTTCCCAGAATATTTGTATGCTCTAAACTTATGGATGTAATTATAACCGCTCCGGAATTCAGTACATTTGTTGCATCAAGCCTCCCTCCCAAACCTGTTTCAATTACAGCAAAATCTACATTCTGCTCAGCAAAATATTTGAAAGCAATGGCTGTTGTTACTTCAAAGAATGTTAGTTTATACTCATCAATATAGCCCCAGAATTCATCCAGGAAACCGGCAATATATTCATCCGTTACTTGATTATTATTGACGGCAATTCTCTCATTAAATCTTATAAAATGTGGGGATGTATATAGACCGACTTTATAATTAAACTCCATAAGAATCGAAGCAGTAAATGCGGCTGTACTCCCCTTCCCATTTGAACCGGCAATATGGATGGTTTTTAATTTTTTTTGAGGACTACCTACAATATCTAAGAATTTTTGAATATTCTCAAGTCCTAATTTCATTCCGAACGTATGAAGCGAAAATAATTTTTCCAGTGCAGTGTTTATTTCCATAAAATCATATCATTAGTGAGCCGGTTAAGTCCGATAATTTTTGAATGCCGGCATTATTGCAATAATCTTCAAGACCTTTAAGAATATCTTTCGAGGCGGCCGGGTTAATAAAATTCAATGTCCCAATTTGAATTGCTGAAGCACCGGCTATCATAAATTCAATAATATCTTTCCAATTCATAATGCCTCCGATACCAAAGATTGGAATATCAACATGTTTATAAATGTCTAATACTTTAGCGAGTGCTATGGGTTTTATCGCAGGACCGCTAAGTCCCCCGGTAATATTATTAAGTTTAGGCTTCCTCGTAAAAATATTGAAAGAAGCTCCTACAAGCGTATTGATTGCAGATACAGCATCTCCTCCTTCATCTTTAACTACCTTAGCAAAATGCGAAATATATGAAACATTTGGAGATAACTTTATTATCAATGGTTTTTTAGTTGCGGCTCTAACCTTTTCTGTTATTTTTCCTACCGATTTAACATCATTGCCGAATTGAAGTCCGCCTTCTTTTACATTAGGACAAGATACATTAATTTCAAAACCGGTAATAGCTTCTTCTTCTGTGAGAATTTTTGTGCATTCCACATACTCTTCTAAACTGCTTGCCGCAATATTACAGATTAAGGGCACATTATGTTTTTTCAGGAACGGAATTTTTTCATTTAAGAATACTTCTACTCCCACATTTGCAAGACCGATTGCATTTAACATCCCTGCAGGCGTTTCAACAATTCTTTGCGGAGGATTACCTTTTCTTGGTTTAAGACTTAGTGACTTTGTTACTATTCCGCCGATTGTACTTAAATCCGTAAATTCTGATATTTCACTACCGTATCCCACCGTACCGGAAGCAAGTAAAATTGGATTTCTAAATTTTAATGGTCCTACCTGTACGGACAAATCAACATTACTCATATAACTACATCCTTGACATTAAAAACGGGACCGTCTTTGCAAACCAACAAATATTTATCCGGTTTCTCTGTTGATTCAATAGGACATCCCTGGCATATTCCGAAACCGCAAGCCATCGCACATTCGGTGGAAGCTTCGCATTCAAAATTATTCTTAATACAAAATTCCTTTAGTGCTCTAAGCATCGCATTCGGACCACATGAAAATATTTTTATTTTGCCGGATTGTAATACATCAATATTTTCATTTAAAAGATCAACCACATTTCCTTTATACCCCATTGAACCGTCGTCGGTAGCGATTGAAACATTTTTCATACCATGAGTAATCACATCTTTATAGGTTCTTCCGCCGATAAAGCACTTAATATTCTTTTTCCCTTCTAAAGCCCTAATCACATAAGGGAACGGTGCGGCACCTAACCCTCCTGCAACAATTATTGCGGTGTCATAATCCCCTTCCAGGTTAAAGCCATTTCCAAGTGGACCGAGTATATCTACCGGATCGCCAAAATGTTTCCGTGCTAATATTTTTGTGCCTTCGCCGTAAATATTAAACATAAGATAAAAATAATCACCCTCTACATCACTAACACTAAACGGTCTTCTCAATAAGGGATACATTGTTTCGGAAACTCGAATATTTAAAAACTGACCCGGTTTAATTTGACTGGCAATTTCGGGACAATGTATCTTTAGTAGAAATATCTGATTATCTAGTTCTATTGATTTTTCAACTGGTGCTTTTATGACAAACAACTTCGTTCTTTCTTATATAAATCTATTCTGAATGGGTATTTCTGTTTTGATGCAGAATAAGGCAGGAAATGTCCATAACCAATAATCAGTAAATTAAATTAATTACATTAAATTCATTAATCAAATTTAATAATTATAAAATTCAGAATCCAAATTTAACATATAAATTCCTTCATGATTTTTTAATCAACCATACAGCTTTGATTTATGATCAAACATCTATATTCACAACTTTACTATTTTAAAAGTATAAATTTTTTGATCGAGGTAAACTCGCCCGCTTTCAACCTATAAAAATATATACCGCTTGATAATGTTTTTCCGTTTTGGATTCCCGAAAATGTTACCGAATGAATCCCCTTTGATTTCTCACCTTTAACTAACGTTGCAACTTCATTACCTAAAATATCGAATACTTTTAATTCAACAAAAGATCTTTTCGGTACTTGATACCTTATAACTGTACTGGGGTTGAAAGGATTAGGATAATTTTGATATAATAAGTATTGACCGGGCAGCATTTTTTTATCTTCCACCGGAGTTGCAGTAGATTCATACTGGATATCATCTATATAAATATTTCCGTTCTTTGCACCGGAAGGATTTTGTTTTATTATAAATTTATAGAATAAATTACCACTGCTGTTACTTAAACTTACAATATCAATGTCTTTAAACTTCCAGCCGGTCCAATTCAAGGTATCTGCTAAAATATAATTGTTCGATAAAGAATCGTTGGAAAAAGAATATTCAATATAATTAATACTATTATCGCCGAAAATCCAGGCTCCGAACTTAATGCTGTCCTCACCGGAAACGGATTTCACAAACTTATTAGACAAAATGATCACTCCGTTAGAATCACCGCTAAACTCGTATTTCAAATTACCTGAATATTTACCGCTTACTTGCTGATTGCTTTCAAGTCCTAAATTTGTGTTTGGTAAATATATTCCGGAAGACTCAATTGACCATCCTTCCAGTGACTCAAAATCATTTAATATGAATCCGCTTCCTACATGTTCCGGTTCGACAGTAAACTTAACCTTTACTGAATCTTTAAGCGGGAGTTGATTAATATCTTTAATACCGGGTCCCAAAATAACATAATAAGTAGAATTAAAATTCAATTGTGATGTGGGTTCAAAATATATTATTCCGCGTCCGTCTTCCTGAAATATCCTAACATTCTTTACTGCTAAGTTTTCGAACGAAGAAGAATAGAGTCCGATGTTTCCGCTCAAAGAACTATAGAATAACGGTGATTCAAAATATAATCTAATCTGAACGGAAGGACTAATATCGACCTGATCGTTTTCAGGGTAGCTGCCCATAAAGGAGAGTACATTTTTAGATTTAGTAATGAACTGGAACGAATAACTACTGTCAACTTGTATGTTCCATTTGCTTGATGCTTTATTATTTAAAGTAACCGTATATAATGTTGATTTTTCGTATGTTAAATCCGGAGTGAACACTAAAGTTTTATTCTCATCTTCCCAACTAAATGAACCTGCTGTTTGAGGATTGATCGAAAAAGCATTTTCTGTTTCGGAAGTATTCATTATTCTGCTGAAGGAAATTTTAACTATAGATGTTGCCAGGACACTGTCGGTTGAATTTGCCGGGTAATGATAAATAATATAAGGAGCAATAGTAGTATCGTAAGTCAAATACTTATCCGCAAATGATGTGCTGTTAGCCGAAACATGGACTGTGGAGCTATCCGTGATGTAACCTTCTTTTTCAAATACTAATTTATAATCACCGGGAGCTAAAGAATCAAAAAGGAAAAAGCCATTGTTATAATCATCACCTGTGTAAGTTAAATTTCCCGGTTCTATTTTAACATGAATATTATTAACAGGCGCCTTCCCGTCACCTGTGCCCGGAATTGAATAATAACTTACATTTTTTTCCGAATCTCTTATAATTCCGGCTGCTAAACCGGTTTGAATTTTATTCAATCCGAAGTAATCGATGAAAGCCTTTGTAATTGACCAGGCTTCATGCTTTGTATATGCCAGGTTTCTCAGCCTGAAAGATTCAGGTATATAATCATGAAACGAACCCTCCGATAAAGTACCGGGCATATTCAATCCTTTAAATACTCCCAAGTACGGCTTTCCGGATCCATAGAAATCAAAATCTCCTCTAACATATTTATTTGTAGTTCGGTGGGCTCTATTTATTTCATTTGCTACATACTGTCCCATCACTTTGGATTCAGGATAAGTAGGGGCATTGTCGAAACCTTGAAAAAGGACAAGAGTATAGTTTGACTGTCCGTTGAAAGCATTGCTGTGGATGGAATGGAAATAATCGACATTATTGGTATTAGCGATGGCTACTATTTGTGATAACGGTAAATCGTCCGCAGTTGTATTCGTTTCACGGGTCATTACAACATCGGCGTTAAAACCTTCAAGGATTTCTTTTAGATAAAGTCCTTTATTTAAATTACCGTCGGATTCCCAAAACCCAGTTTCGGAAATGTACCTATCGTTTGAATCATGTCCCCCGTGACCGGGATTTATGCAAATTTTTATACCGGAAAAATCCTGTGCGAATAACATCGAAATATTTAAGAAGAATGCGAACATTGTTAACAAAAAGTATTTCATAATCTACCTTTCTAAAACTCATCAATATTTAGAACAAAGATTCTTCCTTCAGAAGTATTACAGATAATTTCTTTACCATTCGATGACCACTCGGGATACATTTCATGAATTTCTTTTGTATTTGTTAACTTTACTGTTTTACTTCCGTCCAATGACTGGACATACAAATCAGAACTTGTTACAGTATATCCGTCATCTCTATCAACCATATATGCTATCCATCTGCCGTCGGGTGACCATCTCGGAAAATCAGCATAACCAAGTTTTGTTAAAATTTTTCCTTTTAAATCCGATACAAAGGTCCCTTTCCCGGCAAGTGTAAATAATATTTTTGATTTATCCGGCGATAATGAAGCCCATATATAATTACCACTTCCCAACGGCGTAAGTTCTCTTTTAATCCCATTTTGGTAAAAAGCTATTTTACATTTTTCTATCGTAACAAAAGAAGTATTAATCCCGGATATACTTTTTCTTTTGAAGCTTTTATTTTCTAAAATATTTATTCTATCCTGAGAAGTGTAAAAGATACTTCCGTCATTTAAAATTTTAGGAGGTGATAAATCTCTTTGTTCTCCGACAATAACACTTTTTGATAAATCATTTAAATTTTGGACAATTAGTTTGGAATATTTTCTGCCCTTTATAAAAGAATCAGCGCGGTAATAGATGAGTTGATCGTCTTTGCTAATGGAAAATTCATAACCGGCACCGTTATCATCCGTTAATGTTTTTAATTCATGCTTGCTCCTGTCGTAAGAATATAATCCCTTAAAATTTGATTTTGTCAAAATAATTTGTGAATCATCATTGGAAAATTTCGGGAAATAAAATTCCTCACCTTGTTTTGGAGTTATTTCCTCCATTCCTGCGACCCGTATGTTTTGAGCCTTTATAAAGGGAGTGAGTGAAATCACCAAAACTGCAAACAAAAATAATTTATTCATAACAATCCTATGTCCTTTTAATTGCAATGTTATAACTGTTTTAGGAAATTAAAACAGTAACATTATATATTTTACGAAGAGTTAAATCAGTAAAGTCTGAATTTTCGTAGAAATGTTAAATGAGAAATATAAATACTGATAGTCCCCTATTACTTTGAAATGTACAATAATAATTTAATAATTATGTTAATTATTTAAAATATCTTTTTTCTACAGCAGTAATTTTATCTAATCTTCGTTGGTGTCTTTCCCCTGCAAAATTAGAATTTAGCCACACCTCGAGTATAGACTTTGCTGTTTCTTCTCCAATAGATTTTGCCCCAAGTGTGAGTATATTTGCATTATTATGTTCTATCGCACTGCGTGCAGTAAATTCATTATAGCAATTAGCTGCTCTGATTCCGGGTAATTTATTGGCCGTAATTGCTGAAGGATTCCCGGTTGCATCTACAATTATTCCGAAAGCAACTGTTCGATCTTTTACCTTGGACGCAACTGCTAAAGCATAGTCCGGATAATCACAAGATTTTTCATCAAAAGTTCCAAGATCGAAAACTTCAAATCCCTTATCTGATAAAATTTTTATAAGCACATTCTTTAATTTAAATCCCGTATGGTCGCATCCAATCGCCGCTCTTTTGGGAGGGACAATCGAAGATTCACCACCTGAGGCGGAAATTATTTCAACTTCTTCTTTTGAAATAATTCGCATGCCGAGTGCCTTAACCCTGTCAAGTGCAAGAGGCGTCAAAATTTCATTCGGACCGACCGGAATTAAGGAGATCCCCTGCTTATGGAGTCTTTCGATATCAAGTTCTGTTAATAATTTTTTCATTAAATGAATAATATTGTGAAAACTAGTGT
Organism: uncultured Ignavibacteriales bacterium; assembly: GCA_963751355.1. Taxonomy (GTDB): domain Bacteria; phylum Bacteroidota; class Ignavibacteria; order Ignavibacteriales; family Ignavibacteriaceae; genus CAVVVS01. The sequence continues at coordinate 15,369 of CAVVVS010000125.1, forward strand.
TTTAGAACTCAATCACTCTTTATTACGAATAAATATATTTAAAAGTAAAAAACAAAATCGTTGCTGGAAATATATTCTATTTTTAAAATCTAATAAAATTACTTTTTAACACAAGCCTAAATAATATTAAAGATGCTCGGTCAGTTTATTAATCTTAAGATGATCAACTATTTTTTTTACTTCCTGTGTTTGGTCTCTGCGACAAACAAGTAATGCATCTTTGGTATTAATTACAACAAGATTATCGACCCCTATCACGGCAGCAAATTTTTCCGGTGAAAAGATGTAAGAATCGGCGGTCATATCGGTAAAAATATTTCCTATGGCAGCATTGCCGTCACCGTTCTTTTCCGATAACTGATAAACTTCTTCCCAGCTTCCCACATCACTCCACGGGAAAGTTCCTTTGGTTAGGTAAACATTTTCTGATTTTTCCATAATCCCGTAATCTATGGAAATATTCCGGAGCTGTCCATAAACGCGGGTTAAGGTTTTTTCGTATTTAGGAGTACCCAAATCGTTTGAAATTTCTTCTAATCCTTCGCTTAATTCCGGCATGTGTAGTTTTATTTCATTTAAGATTGAATCCACCCTCCAAATAAACATGCCGCTGTTCCAAAAGAAGTCCCCGCTTTCAAGAAATCTAACTGCGGTAGCATAATTAGGTTTTTCAGCAAATGCATAAACCTTGAAGATATTTTCTTTAATTCCCTTTTCGTCAATTTGAATATAACCGTATCCCGTTTCCGGTCGTGTAGGAGGAATCCCTATTGTGATCAATCCATTTGATTCATACGCAAATTCTGCTGCATTTTTAAGAGTTTTATGAAATTCATCCAAATCTTTTATCATGTGATCGGCTGGTAAAATTATTGTTACGGCATCTTCTTGTCTCTTTTTAATAATTACGGAAGCTAATCCGATACAAGCAGCGGTATTTTTTCCAAAAGGTTCTTCAATTATATTTTCTTCCGGTATCTCCGGCAATTGTCTAACAATTTCATCTTTCTGAATTTTATTCGTGATAATAAAAACATCTTCATTTTCAACTATTCCCTTTAATCTCCCAACAGTTTCCTGAATCATAGTTTTTTCGCCGAATATCTTTAAAAGCTGCTTTGGAGTTTTTTCCTTACTTCGCGGCCAAAACCTGGAGCCTACTCCGCCAGCCATTATTACTGCAAATAATTTCATTACTTGTTATTCCTTTACATTTAGAGATTGTACTTTTTTCCCAAATTCTTCAGCCCTATTTAGGTAATTTGTAATGTCAACTTCTTTGCCTTTAACAATGGCAACAATTACGATTAAACATGCGCGCAACGATTCAATCACTTCTTTGCCCGGCATCAGATCCCGGGATCTTATCAAAAGCAAAGATTTTGAAATTATTTTGTGCATATTCGAAATTATATCGAAACCGATCTTAGCAGATAATTTCCCGTTCTTTTCCATTATTTCAGCAAATTCATTTAAATCTTCAGGAACTAATTTATTGACGGCTAATTGTTTTAATAACGAATCGAGAGGTTTTATCGGGTGTAAAATTGTGTTTTCATAATTTTGAAAGAATAATTCATCGTCGGTTTTTTCTTCCGCTAATATTATTTCTTCCTTTAATTTGTCTCTCTCAGATTTTTCAAACTCATAAGGAGATGATTTTTTTTGGGATACATCGATGTTTGAGGTTTCCTGAATATCATTGGCAGAATTTTTATTCAGATTATTTATTTTCGAATCACCAACCGTATTTTCATTAGTTGGGTTTTCGGGCTTTAACTTGTCTAGCGCCTGTTTAAAAGAAACCGGATTTACCATATCAAGCATATGGCTTAAATCTTTTATCAGATATTGACTATGTTCCTTAAATTTCTCTGATAGCTTAAAAAAATCGACCTGACTTTGAGTAAGGAAATTATAAATTTCATTTAGACGGATTGCAAGGGTAGATAACTCGGTAATTTTTTTCATCAACTTAATATCATTCCCGATATCATCAGATTTGAAGATTGCTTCACGCAGTAATGCAACAACTTCAATTTTTTGCGGATTTAAACGCAAATTATTTGAAGCCACAGATATACTTTGAACCATATATAGTTTGAGCAAATCCATTTAGTATTTAAATACTCTAGGTACCCTTTTGGAAATATTGCATATTATTTCATACGGAATAGTATTAAGAATTTTTCCCCAATCCCAAGCGTCGATTTTTAATTTTTTTTGTTTTCCCAATAAAATTACTTTATCTCCGGTTCTAATATCGTCATTTTTTACATCAAACATAACCCTATCCATAGTAACCCGTCCCACCTGTTTATAAGAATTACCCTTTATTATAGCCGTCGCTTTATTAGTAAGGCCTCGGTTAAAACCATCTGCGTATCCTATAGGGACGGAAATTATCTTAGTTTTTTTATCAGTGGTAAATTTTCTTCCGTAGCTAACTGTTTCACCTTTTTTTATGGTTTTTATGGAGGCTACTTCGGAAACCAGTGATAACACCGGTGCAAGCGGAATAGACTCAGTAGTTTCTAAAGATGGGTAATAGCCATACAATGAAATACCAGGTCTAACCATATCATAATAAGAGTCAGGCATATCCAGTATTGCGCCGCTGTTTGCCGTATGAGCTAATCCGTAATTAATACGGTTTTTATTTAATTCTGTTATTAGAGTATCGAACCTTTTTAGCTGTAGGTTTGCAAATTGTTTGTCTCTTTCATCCGAAGTTGCAAAGTGTGTGTAAATTCCATCGAGAATAAAGTTTTTATTTTTACTCACTTTTTTTATAAACTCATATGCTTCATCGAACCGGATACCCAAACGGTTCATCCCGGTATCTACTTTAATATGAATATTCAATTTCTTCGATGAAGACAATTTTTTCCGGGAATTTTGTAAAATGCTGAGATGCTTTTCTGTAAATACAGTAGCCGTTAAATTATAGTCGAAAGCAATTGGTGCTTCATTTTGATTGAAGGGTTCAAATATAAGAATAGGTTGTTTTACTTTATATTTCCTCAGTTCAATCCCTTCATCAGGGATAGCGACTGCAAAGTATTCGGGTTTTTTATTTTTTAATGAAAGCAAAGTCTCAACCGTGGTTTTTACGCCATGACCGTATGCATCTGCTTTAACAACTGCCATAATTGATTTGTTTTTTGTCTTCTTTCTTATGTTTAAAAAGTTTTGCTTTAAATTAGAAAGATTTATTTCGGCAAAAGTAGGACGCATCTGAATCTTGAATTAATTGTGTGCAAAATATAAATTTTATTGGAGTTATAATCAATCTGCCAAACCAGTCAAATCATTTATAAAATAGGGTAATTCTCAATAATATTCTTTGATAACAACTCTATTTTTATTTATTAGTAAAATTTTTAATGCCTAAAGTATTTATCGACATAGAATAATATAATACATATTTAATTTAAAATTACAAATTTGGAGTATAAAGCTAATCATGAATTATATCAAAATAATCTTTTACATGATTTCGTGATTATAGACTTGCAACTGAATGTGAATCATATAATGTCAGTTTATCTCTCTAAATTAGAAATTAGAATTTTAAAAATATTACAACTATTAAAAATTATCCATTCCATTTCGTTTGTAAAGTATTATAAATCATTTTGAGAAGACTTTTACTTTCTTTTAAAAAGAAAAACACGATTAAGATCCGGGTAATCACTAGTTACACTCCTAAAATTTTGTTGAATTTCTCATCAGTTCTTCTTAAAGTTACTCACATAATAAAATTCTCTGTTGTGGGAATAATGGTATAGTGCATCTTCCTAATATTGGAAATTGAACATTTTTCAACTTAAACATAAGCGCATTTTTTTGATTATACGGTAATTTTTGTTTTTGGCATATATCTTGGAAGAATTTGGCAAATCTAATAAAAACTGTCAGTACTCCTGAGAATTTTATTGAACAAATAACATTCACCTTCTGGTGAATAAATACGTAAAACAAAACTTTAGTAAATAAATGCTAACAGAATTCGGTAAAATTTTTGCTTTCATGCTCATGGCAATGATTTTTGTTGTTGTTGCTATATTTGCCTCCAAATTGGTTAGACCCTCCAGACCTACACATGAAAAACTATTAACATACGAATGCGGTGAAAATCCCGAGGGCTCTCCATGGGTAAAATTTAATATAAGATTTTATGTTGTAGCATTAATATTTTTGATTTTCGATGTTGAAATTGTACTGCTTATCCCATGGGCACTTGTATATAAGTCTTTTGGAATGGGAGGGTTTCTTATTGGTGCAATATTTTTGTTTTTACTAACGCTGGGCATGGCTTACGAGTGGCGCAAAGGAGATCTTAATTGGGAACGTCCTGTTATCGTTCCTCCTGTTGTAAATAAACCTATAACGATACAAAAAACTGTAAATAATGAAGATGAAACATTGAATGTGAATGTTGCCGATAATACTTAATTGATATAAACAGTAAAAAAAAAAGAAAATAAAAATTTATGGGCTTACTGGATAAACAATTTACCGATGGAAATATAGTAATAACTAAAATGGATGACCTTCTGAATTGGGCTAGATTATCATCACTATGGCAAATGGGTTTCGGACTTGCATGTTGTGCAATAGAAATGATGGCTACTTCAGCATCGCATTATGATTTTGATAGATTCGGAGTAATTCCCCGCCCTTCTCCCAGACAATCGGATGTTATTATTATATCCGGTACCGTCACCCTTAAAATGGCAATTAGAATTAAACGTCTTTACGAGCAGATGCCTGACCCTAAATATGTAATTTCAATGGGGAGTTGTTCAAATTGCGGCGGCCCATATTGGGAGCACGGATATCATGTATTAAAAGGCGTTGATAGAGTTATTCCGGTCGATGTTTATGTTCCGGGATGCCCTCCTCGTCCGGAAGCCCTACTGGAAGGCTTATTAAAACTTCAAGAAAAAATCCGTAACGAATCAATGGTGAAAAAATCAGCATGAAAAATACCGAAGAAATATTCAATTTACTAAAAGAAAAATTCGGTGATGCAACAATTGAATTGAATACCGAACAGGTAGTTGATCCGGTTATTACCGTTAAACCGTTGGAAATTTACAATGTTTGTCTTTTCTTAAGAGATAATGATGAATTATTATTTGACAGTTTAGTACTCCTTTCGGGAGTAGATGATGCAAACGCAAAAAATACTTCCGGTACAAACAGCGAAGGTGAAATGGTAGGGGGAACATTAAGTGTATTCTATCATCTTGAATCTACGAATTTTAGGCACAAATTAGTTCTCAAGGCAATCACGCCAAGAGAAAATCCGGAAGTTACATCTGTGGAAAGCATCTGGAAGCATGCTGATTGGGAAGAACGTGAAGCTTATGATATGTTCGGTATTATTTTTCTGAATCATCCGGACTTAAGGAGAATATTAATGCCTTATGATTGGGAAGCCGGATATCCTTTAAGAAAAGATTATAAAAACCCAGAATTTTACCAGGGTATGAAAGTACCTTATTAATAATTGATTAAAACAATAAATAACTGATTATGCCTCTGAAAACTGAAGAAATGGTATTAAATATGGGTCCTCAACACCCCTCAACACACGGGGTTTTGAGACTTGAACTCACCATGGAAGGTGAGATAATCAAAGAAGTACGTCCCCATATTGGCTACTTGCATAGATGTTTTGAAAAACATGCCGAAGCTATGACTTATCCTCAGGTTATTCCTTATACGGATAGGATGGATTATCTAGCTTCAATGGGAAATGAATTCGGTTACGTAGTTGCTGTTGAGAAACTTTTAGGGTTAGAAGTACCCGATAGAGTTCATTATATTCGGGTGATTATGGCGGAATTTCAAAGAATTGCTTCTCACCTCGTTGCTCTGGGTACTTACGGCGCAGATATCGGTGCTTTCACTCCTTTCCTGTTTTGTTTTAGAGACAGGGAAAAGATTTTAAGTCTTTTTGAGATGACTTGCGGCGCCAGACTTCTTTATAATTATATCTGGGTCGGAGGCCTATCTCATGATCTTCACCCTGACTTTGTCCGTGAAGCGAAAAATTTCATAAAATATTTTCGTCCCAAGGTAGTTGAACTGAACGATCTGTTAACCAACAATCAAATCTTTATTGAAAGAACCGCAAATGTTGGTATCCTTCCGGCAGATGTAGCTATCAACTATGGAATGAGCGGTCCAAATTTGAGAGCAAGCGGAGTTAATTGGGATATCAGGAAAGTTGAGCCTTATGCCGTTTATGACCAACTTGAATTTGATATTCCTATCGGAGAAGGTAAAAATGGAACAGTCGGAGACAGTTGGGACAGGTATTACATGAGAATACTTGAGATGGAACAGAGTTTAAATATTCTTGAGCAAGCACTTGAACAATTACCCGAGGGAGATGTTACTTCCGCTATTCCAAAGCGAATCAAACCTCCGGTTGGTCATGTTTACGGACGCGTTGAAAACCCACGCGGAGAATTGGGCTATTTCATTATTAGTAACGGAACTACAAACCCATTTAGGGTTAAAGTCCGTGCACCCTCTTTTATAAGTCTTAGTGCAATGAATACTCTTTGCAAAGGTCACATGGTTGCGGATGTAATCGCCATTCTGGGAAGTATCGATATAGTTTTAGGAGAGGTTGACAGATGATTTACGAATTCTTATTGAAAATTACGGGCAGTGGAATTGCAGCTGCATTTATACAGAGTATGCTTCCCCTTTTCCTTTTTATATTGCCATTCGCACTTTTTGCCGTACTTGCCGAAAGAAAAGTGTCGGCTCATATGCAGGATAGATTAGGTCCCATGAGAGTCGGATACCACGGAATTTTACAAACCATAGCCGATATACTTAAACTGGTTCAAAAAGAAGATATCGTACCTGATGATGCGGATAAACCCCTTTTTAATATTGCCCCGGTATTAGTTTTTACTGGGAGTTATGCAGTGTTTGCGGCCATTCCTTTTTCAGGGGGATTTATAGGCGCAAACATTAATTTGGGATTGTTTTATATAATTGCAGTTTCGGGATTAGTGGTTGCCGGAATCTTAATGGCAGGCTGGGCTTCAAACAATAAATATTCTCTTCTAGGAGCGATGCGGTCGGCTGCACAAATAATCAGTTATGAAATACCGACAATATTAGTTGTCATAACTGTAGTGATGATAACCGGGACACTTAATCTTTATACCCTTAGTGAAATGCAGACCGGATATTTCTGGAACTGGATGATATTCGGCGGACCGGTATTCGGCGTAGCAAAATTCTTATTCATACCCCTTATGTTTCTCGGGTTTTTGATTATTTACATGAGCACTTTGGCAGAAGTTAACAGAACTCCTTTCGATATTCCCGAAGCAGAATCAGAATTGGTTGCCGGTTATCATACCGAGTACACAGGGATGAAATTTGCCATGTTTTTCTTAGCGGAGTATGCGAATATGTTTGCTGTATCAGCAATTGTCGCATCAATATTTTTCGGTGGTTTTCAATCTCCTTTTGGATATTTGGGCAACACACTCGGACTTCACTGGCTTATCCCCTTTGAACAATTTTTCTGGTTTACTGCTAAGGGATTATTCTTTGTGTTCGTTCAAATGTGGCTTAGATGGACATTACCAAGATTAAGAGTTGATCAACTAATGGCAGTCTGCTGGAAATATTTAATTCCGCTTGCTGTTGTTAATTTATTAATAGTGGGTTTAATAACTGTTTTATAATCTAATTATGATATGAAAGAATATTTTAAAAACGGCTGGATTGCATTAAGGACTATCTTCATCGGGATGACAGTAACATTCAAGCACTTGTTTGTCCCGGCAGTTACTATTCAGTACCCTGACGTAAAGCTTGAGCTGCCGGAGAGAGAGAGAAACAGGCTTTATGTTAACATGGATGATTGTATCGGGTGCGACCAATGTGCAAGAGCATGCCCGGTAAATTGCATATCCATTGAAACCGTTAAAGGCGTACCCGGAGAAGATTTGGGACAAACATCCAACGGGAAACGAAAAGCACTATGGGTAACAAAATTCGATATCGATTTGGCAAAATGTTGTTACTGCCAATTGTGTGTATTCCCATGTCCTACTGAATGTATTTATATGACGGACGTATACGAGTTCTCAGAATACCAAAGAGAAGATTTTGTTTATGATTTTGCTACCCTAACTCCCAAGGAACGGGAAGAAAAAAAGAATAATTACGCAAAATTAGTAGCAGAAAAAGCTGCGGCTAAGGCGGCGGCCGCACAGAAAAAAACAACAGAAGAAAAAAAGGATTAAAGGAGGCTATGAGTATTTACGATATCATATTCTATTTATTTGCGGCAATAACTCTAGTATCTGCATTTTTTGTTGTAACAAATAAAAACATTGTTCACTCGGCATTCTATCTCCTTTTTACATTTTTCGGAGTAACCGGGATTTATGTTTTACTCGGTGCGGATTTTATAGCTATTGTACAGTTGGTTGTTTATGTGGGCGGTATTTTAATTCTACTCATTTTCGGAGTAATGCTAACTCATAAAATTACTTCAGTTGAAATAAAAACCGGTACTTTCCAGGTTTTGCCCGCGGCTATCGGTGTTGGTTTGTTTGCCGGGATTCTATTTTCGGTAATGCTAACCACAAATTGGAAATCTTACAATACAAATATACCGGCGGCAACGGCAAATAACCTGGGTATTTTACTCATTCAACAATATGCACTTGTTTTTGAATTATTAGGTATTCTACTTTTAATTGCGCTAATAGGAGCAGCAACTCTGGCGCGTAAATAAATAAGAAAAATTATGTTACATGTAGGATTATATCATTTTTTGTTTATTAGTACGGTTCTTTTCTGTCTTGGAATATTCGGCATCATTACTCGCAAGAATGCCATTATGGTTCTGATGGGAATTGAACTGATCTTAAATTCAGCAAACATTAATTTTATTGCTTTCGCTAAATTCGGAAGCTTCGGTTACCAGGGACAAGTAATGGCTCTGTTCGTTATAATACTCGCAGCCGCAGAAGCAGCCATAGCATTGGCAATAGTTTTAAATATTTACAAGACATTCTCAACCGTCAACGTCGATGAAATTGACACATTAAAAGATTAAAAGTATATGGCAGAAAATACACTGATTAGTTTAGCAATTATAATTCTTTTCACTCCACTTATCGGGTTCATAGTAGCCTTATTTTTCGGCAAAAGAATTAAATATACTTACATAATTGAAACAGCTACAGTACTGGTGGGATTAGTGGCTAGTATTATCCTTCTCTATTATAAACTAACCTATTTTAACGGGAAAGATATAGTTGGAGAATTTACTTGGATAAACTTGAATAATGCTCCGCTTCTGCAGAACATAAAAATAGATTTGGGAATACTTATCGACAATATTGCGGCTATAATGATTTTTGTTGTAATGCTGATAAGTTCTCTTGTACACATTTTCTCAATCGATTATATGAAGGGAGATATTAGGTACAACCGTTACTTTGCATACCTTGGAATATTCACTTTTTCTATGTCGGGTATCGTTTTTACTCACAACCTATTAATGATGTTTATCTTCTGGGAACTGGTCGGGCTTTCATCCTATCTGTTGATTGGTTTTTGGTACGAGAAAAAATCTGCATCTGATGCCGGCAAGAAAGCTTTTATTGTAAACAGAATCGGCGATATAGGTATGTATCTTGGAATACTAATAATATTCATTACATACCACACATTTACATTTCATGATATATTTTATCAAATCTCCCAGGGTGTTTTGCCTTTTGGAAGTGAAACATGGCTTACTGTTTCAGGTATATTACTCTTTTGTGGGGCTATCGGGAAATCCGCCCAATTTCCGCTTCATGTATGGCTTCCGGACGCAATGGAAGGTCCGACTCCCGTAAGTGCATTAATTCATGCAGCTACTATGGTAGCAGCCGGAGTGTTTCTTGTTGCAAGAATATACCCTATGCTAACTGGCGGCGCGCTTCTGTTTATTGCAGCAATCGGGGCAATCTCGGCATTTATTCCTGCTACAATTGCTTTAACTCAAAACGATATTAAAAAAGTACTCGCCTACTCCACAATTAGCCAATTGGGATACATGGTGATGGCTCTAGGCGTTGGTGCTTACGCATTTGCATTTTTTCACTTAGTTACTCACGCATTCTTCAAATCATTACTATTCCTTGGTTCAGGCTCGATTATTCATGCAATGCATCACGAGCAGGACGTCCGCAAAATGGGTGGCTTAAGAAAAAAGATGCCAATAACTTATGCAACATTTTTAGTTGCTTCATTGGCAATTTCCGGAATTCCGTTAACATCCGGATTTTTAAGTAAAGACGGGATATTAGCAGGTTCTTTTGCCTTTGGCTCACTAACGGGTCATTGGTTATTTGCAGTTTCAGGATTCCTTGTCGCAATGCTCACGGCTTTTTATATGTTCAGACTTGTAATTTTAACATTCCACGGTAAACCAAGAGATCAAGAAAAATATGATCACGCGCATGAATCAAAGTTCAACATGGCGATGCCGCTGTTAGTACTTGCTACATTATCAATATTCATCTGGTACACACCAAACCCTTTTAATCCAGAGCAAGGTGCGTTCTTATCGAAGTGGGTAACACCGCCGAAAATTGTTGTCCCCGATGCCGGACGGTATCCGTTTATGGTTGCAGATAAAACAAATAATGAAACTCTAGTTGAAAAATCGAATGAGGAAGTTACATATTCTACTGCATACACAGAGGCAATGCATACAGCTCATATTCCTTCATTAATAATGTCATTGCTATTAGCTCTTTCTGGAATATTGCTCGCTTTTATGATGTACCAATGGAAAAAGATTAATCCGGATAAATTTGCAGAAAGGATAAAGCCTCTATATAAATTATCATACAATAAATGGTATTTTGATGAAATATATGATGCTACTTTCATTGCTTTTACTATGGGATTGAGCAAAGTGTTATTCTGGTTCGACTCGCATATCATCGACGGTATTGTTAATGGTTCTGCATCGGTAACCAAAAAAGTATCAAAGTTTACCGGCAGTTTTGATAGTATAGTAGTTGATGGAGTTGTTAACGGTGCAGCATACTTAAGCGGTTTACTCGGATTGTTTTTTAGAAGGTTCCAGACTGGTAAAGTTCAAACATACATTGTTCTCGTTATATTTTCATTAGTAATATTATTATTCGTATTTAAGTCATTTTAGTTTGAAATTCTTAGGTAAATAACAATATGGAAAATTTCCCAATCTTATCGTTCATAACATTCCTCCCTATTTTAGGAATGTTGGTAATTTTATTTATACCAAAATCCCAAGACAGGGTTATTAAAAGCATTACGCTATTAGTGACTACTTTACAGCTTGTGGCGGCAATAGTCATCCTCCACTTCTATAATTATTCACTAGGAGGAATTAACGATCCAAATTCTTTTCAGTTTATTGAAAAATTCAAATGGATCGATATTACCGGCTTTGCCTGGATTGGGAGAATTCGGATAGATTATTTCCTCGGGATTGACGGTATAAGCATGCCTCTCCTTCTTTTAACGGCTATTATAACCTTTGTAGCTACTCTTTCATCATGGACCATCAATAAACAAGTAAAAGGTTATTTTGCTCTTTTCCTGCTTCTGGATACAGGCATGATGGGCGTCTTTGTCGCGCTTGATTTCTTCCTGTTTTACATTTTCTGGGAACTCATGCTTCTCCCGATGTATTTTTTGATCGGAGTTTGGGGAGGTCCAAGAAGAGAATATGCAGCAATTAAGTTTTTCCTCTATACTTTGTTAGGAAGTGTATTTATTTTATTAGTTATGATAGGCTTGTATTTCAGTACGAAAGAAACTCTGGCAGACGGATCTCAAATATTTACATTCAACATGCTTGCAATGATGAATCCGAAAAACTTTACCGTCACTGGAATTTTGTCGCCGCTGAATCCAAATAATTTGAGACTGATAGCTTATATAGCCTTATTTGCCGGGTTTGCAATAAAGATTCCAATGTTTCCCTTCCACACATGGCTGCCCGATGCACACGTTGAAGCTCCGACAGCTATAAGTGTCATCCTTGCGGGAGTGCTTCTTAAAATGGGAACTTACGGAATTTTAAGAGTATGCTTCCCTATCTTTCCTGAAATTACAAAAGACTTAGTCTGGTATATAGCTTTGTTCGGAATGATAAATATTATTTACGGGGCACTCTGTGCAATGGCACAAAAGGACTTTAAGAAGCTGATTGCCTACTCTTCTGTCTCTCACATGGGATTTGTTCTATTAGGGTTAGCTTCATTAAATACAATGGGTATTTCCGGTGCTGTCCTTCAAATGTTTAATCACGGTACAATAACTGCAATGCTCTTCATAATTGTGGGAGTAATTTACGATAGAGCTCACACAAGAGGTCTTGATGATTTCGGCGGATTAGCTACTCAAATGCCTATTTATACAGGATTTGTTGTATTAGCGTTCTTTGCCGCAATAGGTTTACCGGGATTAAGTGGATTTGTCTCGGAAGCTTTTGTATTCCTCGGAGCATTTGGTGTTGAAACAATCAGAGTAGTAACAATTGTTTCAACTTTGGGAATTTTACTGGGTGCAGGCTATATGCTCTGGACATTGCAAAGAGTTTACCTGGGAACCTTGAAAGATAAATGGTCGAAATTAAATGACCTAACATTTAGAGAATATGCAATGTTAGTTCCGCTGGCAATAATAGTTATTTTCCTTGGTGTTTATCCTGCAGCTATGCTTGATTTGATGAATTCGTCGGTCAATGCAATGGCACAGCTCATGGCACACTCACAGGTAATTTTCGGTGCCCTTGGAGTTCATTAAAAAAAGTAATTTTATTTAATTCTAATTGATATACAGAAGTGAATACAAATTTAAATAATATCGTAAATAGTCTTCATCTAATAAAACCTGAATTAGTAATTTCGGCAGTTGTTGTTTTGCTGGTACTTTTCGATTTAATCTGGAGTAAAAGCAAAAAATTTCTACCCTTCATTTCCCTGGCAGGTTTAATAATAGCAGGTTACTTTATTCTAACCGATTTCAATACATCGGCAATTGCTTTTTCTTATCATAGCAATGACGGAATGCTGGCAATAGATCCATTTGGTAATTTCTTTAAAGGACTTGTGATACTTGCGTCGATCATAGTAATATTCTTCTCATTGTTATCTTCCGAAATTAAGCAGGCTATGGATAGACACGGTGAATATTACACCTTGATCATGGGAATGATACTTGGAATGTTTATAATGATTAGTGCGGTAGATTTAATTGTAATTTACGCAGCGATTGAGTTAGTTTCATTATCATCCTACGTTTTAGCCGGTTTTACTAAACAATCCTTAAGGAACAGCGAAGCATCTCTTAAGTATGTAATTTACGGAGGAATATCGTCCGGTATAATGTTATTCGGTATCTCGCTGATATACGGAATTGCCGGGACCACCAATTTATATCAAATAAATTCAATTATTCAATCTTCAAATGTCCAGAGTCTTACATTCCTATTTGCCGGGTTATTGGTATTTACGGGAATTGGATTTAAGATTTCCGCCGCTCCGTTTCATTTTTGGACACCCGATGTTTACGAAGGGGCTCCTATTCCCTTCACGGCTTATTTATCGATTGCAAGTAAAGCAGCCGGATTTGCTCTACTAATAAGATTTATAAAGATTACTTTTATCTCATCAGTTAGTCCCGAAGGTTACTGGCATTTATTAAATCTTATCGATTGGAAATCTATAATTGTGGTAGTTTCTATACTAACAATGACATTAGGTAATTTTGCCGCGCTTTGGCAAAATAATATGAAAAGATTACTTGCTTATTCAAGTATCGCACATGCCGGTTATTTATTACTCGGTTTAGCTGTTATGTCTAACGAAGGATTGACTGCTATTTTAATTTACTTTGCAGTTTATGCTTTTATGAATTTAGGAGCATTTCTAGTTGTAATGTTGATCGCAAATAAAACTGGAAGTGAAGAACTTGATGATTATAAAGGTTTAGGTTACTCAATGCCTTTCCTCGGAGTATCGTTGGCTATATTTTTAGTCTCGTTAACCGGTTTGCCTCCTACAGCGGGATTTATCGGTAAGCTCTATATATTTATTGCACTCGTGGATGCAAAAATGATTTTTGTTGCAGTGATAGCTCTTCTGAACACAGTTGTATCACTTTACTATTATATTCGCGTTCTAAAAAATATGTTCCTTGATAAACCTGAAACGGAAGTTCCGGTTATTCCCGTAAAAATTCCACAAATTATATTTATCGTTATTCTAATTGCACCGGTTCTAATTTTAGGTGTTTATTTCACTCCCCTCGTTGATATTGCAAGAACTTCGATAGCCCTTTTAGGTTTATAACGTTCTTAAGTTAGTTACCAATTTATTTATGCCCCAAATTCTTAATGAAATTTGGGCATTTTATTTCCATTCATTTAAGCTTTTCTTGAGTCCCGGGTTTGAATCTGAATAAGGCTGCAGAAACAGCAAGATTATCATCGCTGATAAAATGCATGTATATCGGAACAACCAATCCGTTATAAGCATCAATCCCGGTATAATCTCCGAAGAATATTTTCTTATTACATCTAAACGGAGTTTGTTTTATCTTATAATTAACAAAAGTTTTCCCTCCGTCAATACTTCTTGCCAAGGTTACTCCAGTCATGGTACTGTCGAGATCCCTGCGATCATAAAAGGTTATATTGATTGAACCGTCAACCGGATCAACAGCCATCCATGTGAAGAATTGTGCTTTGCCGTTACCTAAAGAATCATCATTAACTCGTATTGGATTCGACCAGGTTTTTCCCTCATCTCTAGAATATTTTAGAAATACATCAGGATCACCATTTCTGTCATCAATCCAGTTAACATAAATCGAACCACGATTAGGTCCGCTGCTCAAATCTACTTTTGTGACAGGCATTCCGTTACATCTACCGATACCTGGTACGTTAAAATCCCAGCCTCCACGAATGTACCCGATAACTTTGTTATCTTTAAAAGTTTTACCTCCGTCTAATGATTTTGTGAATACAAGTCCTCTCGAGCCTGCCCAAACAACATAAACTTGTCCTTCAGGACCAACTGCTGTAATTGCTCCTTCAACAGTATTGTCCCCATCAAGACAGTCACCTCCGTATTCCGAAATTCTTGTATAAGGCGAAAATATTTTTGCTGAGTCGGTAGATCTCGAAAAATATATTTGTGAAGAATCAGCCGGAT
>CAVVVS010000126.1:0-22616 GCA_963751355.1 uncultured Ignavibacteriales bacterium
CGGAATCAAATTTAAAATAATTTTGAGACAGCTAGCTTTTTTCACTTTTTTATTAGTTCCAAATTTACAAACAGTACTTCTTTTATAGTTTCAGTGATATAATCATTGAAGTCATATTAATTCTTCTTGCTTATTAATAAATAATTTAACAGTTTAAGATTAGAAAAAATCCCATAAAACATTTTTGTTCAAGCTTATAGTCAAATTTTCATTAATTAATTTGAAGGGGAAGATTATGAAACTGTATAAGATGCTTTTCATTATGCTTTTTTTGATACTCTCATCATTGACTTTAACATATTCTCAAGACTCAATAAAAGTTGTAACTAAATTTAATGATGATCAAATAGATCTGAATTACCTTAATGGTATAAATTCCCAAAATTTAGGTTTGAGAATAAGCTCAAGTTATTATTTGGGTGAGCGAAAAAGTTCAAAAGCAATAATTCCTTTAATGAATGTTCTTCACACTGACAAATCTCCCGAAGCAAGAGTCATGGCTGCATTATCTCTTTTCAAGATTGGAGATGAACGAGGAATTTATGCCGTCAAACAAGCAATAGAAGACGATCCCGACCCTATGGTACAAAAAATGTGTGGTATCTTTTATAAAATGTATCTACAAAATGAACAATCTAATAAAAAGAAATAAGACCATTTAGCAAAAAAGGTTTTACTTTTAGCCTATACTATCAATCTATTAAATAATCGTAAAATATTATTGCATGTAATGAATAAATAGTTAAAAATATTATTTAAACAGCCTGCGATAAAATTCGCGGGCTGTTTATATAAAATTTTACATTTACAATTAATTTTCATGCTTTAAGACAGCCCTAAAAGTGATTTACAATTATTAAATCTACCTAAACCCATCGGATCGGTATCATCTGTGTCACATAATTAGTGTAAATACTACTTTTAGAACTACGAGCTAATAAATCAAGAAGTTAGATCATCTGATAAATTTAAATTCTGAATTATAGATAATCATTAAAATCGTACCTCCCCAAAAATTTAATTCGCAGATATTACTGTTGAATAAATACTATAATTCCGAAATGAAGTTATAGCTTCCGGACTGAATTTTAATTTCTGTAAATTCCTTTTCTGTTTTTATAATGTTAATCTCTTTCACTTCTGAAAGAGACTTATTTGATTCAAAAATTTTATTATGTCTGCCTACTGGTATAAAAATGTTTGCAGTTGTATTTACGGGTACTTTGACATTTAATAAGAATTTATCATTTATTATACGCCAATCCGTCACTATCTCCCCTTTTATTGATTTATAACTCGTTTTTGCTGAAGTGAGATATCTTCCGCTGACGGGGTCGAATTTCATGAATTGTGGAAGAGCGTCTGCAATAAATTAAACAGGCAGTTGGAGTTCAGGGGTTATGCAATGCTCGAAGTTCAGGTTCAAGAATTAATTGAAGAAAAAAAACTCTTCAAAGATAATGGGAAGATATTCAAACTATGAAAAATTGGACAATAGAGAACAACCTTGTTAAAACCGGAGTTACTGAGACAGGCGGATACCTGGATCCGGTTACTTTTAAATTGAATGAAAAAGAAGTCTCCCCTCTTAGTAAAGCACCCTGGGTCGATGAACAATATTTTGATGAATCTATTCCCCCGATGTTAAGAATGCTGCAAAATGATTTTTTCTGCGCACCCTTCGGAGACAGTGATATTCTGCCGGACGAAAATCGCGCTCACGGTGCTACTGCAAACAGCAAGTGGAATGAATTAAAAACGACTTCGAATAAAATAGAACTGCAACTCGATAAAAAAATTATGGGTGCAAGTGTTCGCAAAATAATTTCGATTGTTGAAGATCACCCGGTAATCTATGAAGAACACATTTTTTCGGGCGGAGAAGGAGAGCTACCGGTTGGACATCATTTAATGTTGAAGGCTGATTCACTGCTTAAGTTGAGTTTCTCGCATTGGGTTTTCGGAGGAACTCCACCTTACCCTGTGGAATCAAATCCTAAATTAGGTAGATCTCTACTAAAATATCCTCAGGAATTCGATGATCTAACAAATGTAAATCTGGCAACAGGCAATAAAGTTGATCTAAGTAATTATCCTGTGCTTGAAAAAAGCGAAGAAATTCTTATGCTGATAGCAGATGATAAACTTCCTTTTTCCTGGTCTGCAGTAGTAAATAATAACGAAGGATGGCTTCTTTTTGCTATCAAGTATCCCAGGGTATTGAGAAATACTATCCTATGGCTTAGCAACGAAGGAAGAGATTATCCGCCGTTTTCGAGACGGCACAAAAACGTAATTGGAATTGAGGAAGTAACCGGATTCTATCATCTTGGTCATAAAGCTTCCATATCGGCTAATTATTTAAAAGAAAAAGGTTACCCGACTTCGATAGAATTAAATCGCGAAAAAGAATTTAAAATAAAATATTTATTCGGAGTGCTTCCCGTTACTTCAGGGTTCGGCAAAGTTCGTTTAATAGAACCCTACAAAGACGGAATTAATATAACTGATGAAAATAAAAATAAAATATTCACAAAAGTAAATCTCAAATTCATTGAAGAAAACTAAAAGGAGAATAAATGAGATTAGCTACATTAGAAAATAACTCGCTTGCTGCAGTTACAAAAAACGGGATAGTAAAATTATCAAAAGCCGGCTTTAGCGGATCAATGCTTGACCTGATTAAAGCTGGAGAAAATAAATGGGAAGAAATAAATACAGCATTGCAAACCGCAGAAGGTAATTTAGATCCCAAAGATCTAAAATTTGCTGCACCGTTAAGTAATCCCCCAAAAATTGTTGCAATAGGATTAAACTATACCGATCATGCAAATGAATCAAAATTGAAATTACCGAATTAACCGCTTGTGTTCACAAAATTTAGAAATTCCATTTCCGGACCGGTAGATGACATCGTAATCCCAAAAGATTTGACTAAAGAAGTTGATTACGAAGTAGAACTCGGAGTAATTATTGGTAAAGCAGCAAAAAATGTTTCTAAAGAAGAAGCACTAAATTACGTGTTCGGTTACACTGTTTTAAATGATGTATCTGCCCGCGACCTTCAATTTGGTGATGGTCAATGGGTACGGGGAAAATCGCTCGATACTTTTTGCCCCAGCGGACCGATAATAGTTACAGCAGATGAAATAACCGATCCGCAAAATCTTGAATTGGGATGCGAGATAAACGGGAAATCCTATCAAAACGATAATACAAAAAACATGATTTTCGGCGTTGCGGATATAATTTCAATCCTTTCGCATTCTTTTACTTTTGAACCCGGTGATATTATTGCCACCGGGACACCAAGCGGAGTCGGGTTTATCAGGAAACCGCCTGTATACCTCAAAGACGGTGATATTGTTACATCATGGATAAAAGAGATTGGCAAACTAATTAATAAGGTTGTAGAAGTATGAACGGATTAGATGAAAAAACGGCTATTGTTAAGGGTGGAGCTTCGGGAATTTGATTAGTCATGATAAATTGAAACAAATATCCTCCAAATTATTTAGAGTTATTGAATTCTCCTCGGAAAACCCTTTATATTTGTATTTTCCTTCCCCTCATTCGTCCGCTATACTCATCTGAAGAAGCAGACTACGAGAAATGAATTTTAATTGACTATAACCTAAAATCCTACACCATAAAAAAGACTCACCTTTATGGAAAGGTGAGTCTCCTAATTAGAATTTAGCAAATAATAATTTAAATTATTTCAAAAGGATCATCTTTTTAATCATGCTGAAGTTACCTGCAGTCAGGCGGTAAAAATACGTTCCGCTCGCTAATGATTTAGCATCAAACATAACTTCATGCATCCCGGAGGTTTCATAACCATCGACAAGTGTACTTACTATCTGTCCCGTGATTGAATAAACTTCAAGTTTGACTTTTGAATCAACTGGTATAGCAAACCTTATTACTGTTGTCGGGTTAAACGGATTCGGATAATTTTGACTTAATTCAAATTTTTCGGGTAACACAATATTTACTTCAACTTCTTTTGAGTAAGATGAAGTTCCTGAAAAATCAATTTGTTTCAAACGGTATGAGACTTTTCCGTTTTCCTGAAATTTGCTGTCAACAAATGAATATTCGTGCAATTCAGTGGTGCTACCGTTTCCGTCTACAAAGCCAATTTTTTGCCATTCGTTATTAATTTTCTTTTCAACTTCGAAACCGCGGTTATTAATCTCGGTAGAAGTCTTCCAGTTTAATTCAACATTATTTCCGATTACCTTTGCAGTAAATTGCGTTAACTCAACCGGGACAATCACATCCACTTTAATTACCACTCCATCTGGAGAAGGTGTCATGAAAGAGTTAGGTCCGTCAGCCGGTGAAAATTCAACTATTCTTTCAGAAGTACTTCCGTTTGACCATACAACGTTTCCTGCTGCATCAACATTAATAATCTGAGAAGTAGCAGAACCGCTATTTCCAACTGGAGAAACGAGCTGCGTTATACCGCTTCCGTCTAAATTAACCGAATAAATTCCCCATTCCGAAGATGTTGGGCTGTTTATTAAAGCATACAGAATATCATCACTAGCCGATGCAGAGTTTTGACCGTGAGAAACTGCAATCGACTGGAATATAGAACCTGTAGCCAGCGAAAAATCTGTATCCAAAACCTTCAACCAAACCAGGGCACCGGAAGAATTAAACTTGGCAATATTCTTTCTCAATGAAGAAGCATCGCCGAAAGCTACGTAAAGATTGTTTTCATCATCGAAGGCTAACGATTTAATATAACCGGAAGTTGTTGGAGTTGACATATATTGCTGCATATCTATAAAAGTAGCCGTATCGCCGTTTACCCCAACTTTTCTTAAAATAGCATTTTGTCCGGGAAGTACTGCCCTGCCTGTATAAAATACAGTATCACTTCCTTCCATTCTTACCACTAATCCTCTAACACTTCCTGTTCCGAAACCGATTGAATCGAGATAGGTATCCGTCTCTGTAATAAAACCGCGGGCAAAACCGGCACCTGTATATCCGTACCCGGCTATTCCGTATACTACCCCCCCAACTGCCGATAATTCATTAGGTGTGCTGTTGGGCCAGGCTGGTGTAGTTGCAATTTTTCTGTTGTAAAAACCATCCGCTCTTAATTCATAAAAACCGTTGGCAGAAGATGTTCCTCTCGAAACATAAAGATTTCCAAAATTTTGCTGTCCCGGATCGGTTATAGATGCATTTCCTCTATAAGCAAAACTGGTAGAACCTTCTAAATCGGTTGTAGAAGTTATATGTGAACCTGCTTCCCAAAGAGATTCGACTGTCGTATGTCCCGTATTATCGACAACATTTATTGTAAATGTATAGTTACCGATAGCCACCGGTACAGAAGAATCGTCGGTTCCGTCCCATAAAACACTGTTCTCTCCCATAGCCGGAGAAGGAACAGTTATAGTCCTAACTACTGTTGACCCGTTTTTTATATCAATAGTTGCTGAAAGAGAAGAAGCGCCGCCGCCGGCTTCGTTTATAATGAACCATATCTTAATATTGTTAGCGGCAAAGTTGCCCGACCAGGAGTTAGATGCAGCACTGTATGTTGAAACTGTATCATCTGAGATACGAATTCCGGATGCGTAAACATTAGCATAAGATGTTTTGATGCTAATGAGAGAAAACGCAATTACAAAGAAAAGGTAGAGTAGTCTCTTCATATGATTTCCCCTAAAATGTTGAAAGGTAGGTTTATTAAAAACATTATAAATGTTATTCGAATATTAGAAAAAGGAAATATAAGTTGCAACAAAAATTTTTAATAAAAGGGTTTTTCCGGGAATTTTGATTATATCGCGCTCACTCCTCACCTGAATTAATTCTTTCCATAGTATCCCGTAATACACCCAACGACCTCTGGCTCAACAAATCAATTTTTATTAATCCCATATCTTCTACGGAATACATATCCGGCTGGGTTATTATTAATCCTAATCCTTTGTTATTGGCATACTCGAGAGCGACATAATTTGTAACCGGCTCGGGCGTGATAATAATACCACTGGGATGAATGCTGAGATGACGAGGAAAACCAGCAAGTTTCGCCGCAATATCAATAATTGATTTCCATGGCTCGATTTTAAAATTTAATTTACGCGATTCCGGAAATAACTTGGAAATATTCGGGAGGTTTTGGGCATTTGTCCATGGGATATATTTACTATATTTTGAAATCTCGTCGTTGGCAATGCCGAAAGCTTTTGCAACTTCTCTGAAAGCGGATCTTGCTCTAAATGTAATTGTTGTTGAAATCATTGCAACGTATTCATAACCGTAACGCTCGAATACATATTTGATAATCTCATCCCTTTCCTTCCAGGAAAAATCTATGTCTACATCCGGCGGGTTGCTTCTGCTTTTATTAAGAAATCTTTCAAAATAGAAATTATATTTAATCGGATCTACCTGTGTAAGTTCCAGACAATAAGCCACCAAACTGTTTGCTGCCGAACCTCTCCCGATCAAAATCATGCCTCTGCTCTTCGCTTCATTCACTATATCCCTGATCATTAAAAAATAATCAGAAAAATTCATTTCATCTATTACTTTCAATTCACTTTTTAGCCGGCTTACCGCCAAATCGCTTACGGGATTGTAACGTTTATGCAATCCCTTGAAAGCCTCTTTCCATAAATACGAAAATGCGGAATCATTCCCCGGTATATTAATGCGGGGGAACTTATATTTATTCAACTCTAGATCAACATTACAATTTTCAGCAATAAATTCCGAAGCTTTAACTGCTTCCGGAATATTCTTCCACTTTCTCTCAATATTTTTTGGTTCCATCAAATAATAATCTTCATCAAGCAGATCATCGTAACTTAAATCTTCGAACGTGGTATTTAATCTAATAGAAGTTACAATTTTGTGCGTTGTATAGTTTTTCCCATTTTCAAAATATGCCGGGTGTGTTGCAACAATTTTATATTTCCTTTGTTTTGCATATTCATATAGCTGCCGGGATTTCTTTTTGTGTCTTGATGCTGAAATCAACTCTACGTATAGATTATTAAAATTAGTGATTTTTCCGAGTAATTCAATGGATGATGTAATTACAAATAAATTCTCCGAATGTCTTTCAACAATGCTTGAGAGCGAGAAATCATCATTTAGTTTCCTGACTGTAATTATCTTACATAGTTCTGAATAGCCTTTATTATTTTTCGCTAAAAAAATGGCATGTTCATTTTTAAAGTTGGGATCATCTATCAGGGCACCTAATATAGGTTTTATATTTTCTTCTTTACATTTTTTGGCAAAACGAATCAATCCGTACATACCGTTTGTATCCGTCAATGCGATTGATTTTAAGTGATTCGTCTTTGCAAACTCAATTATTTGCTCAACGGAAAGTGTCCCCTGCAGCAAAGTAAAATAAGAATGAATATGTAAAGGAATCATTTTAATTTAAAATTATTATTATAGTTTATGATACATAATAATTTAAAATAATTAATAATCTTGGTTGATAAAATGTAAAAATATTTTTGGATAGTAATAAGTAAATTAGTTAAATAAATTTTAATCTGATTTCACAGGGGAACGAAAAATAAAAATCAGCGAGTATTTTATGATTTTTTAAATTTTGTTTATTGATTGCATAGAAAAACTTTCCGTTTTGTTAGTCCGTGTGGTGAGAAACCCTGACGCTACTGAGAACTCTCTGTTATCCGGAATGAATATATTTTTAGACTTAACTAACAGTAATAAATGAATAATTTTAGGAAAACTTCAATGTTTTCTCATTAAGCATTTTACTAATAATAGGATTTGACAAGTTTAAAGTATCTAGCTTAGGTCTGTAGTGATAAATTGAAATAATTTGTAAAATAATTATAAGTTATAAGATAAATTCCTCTCATACAATTTGAGAGTTATTATCAAATTATACCTTTGTCCGCAATATCCTTTCTAAAATACATCTCCTCAAAATGAATCTTATCCAGGGCTTGATATGCTTTTCCTTTTGCAAGCTTTAAATCATTCGATTCAATTACCGAAGTAACTCCTAAAACTCTTCCTCCGTTAGTAAAGACTTTTCCATTCTCCTCTTTCGTTCCGGCATGATAAACTAACACCCGGGGATCATTTTTAACCGAGTCAAGGCCAAAGATTTCAAATCCTTTTTCATAAGAATCCGGATATCCGTTAGATGCGCATACTACGCAAACCGAAGATCCGCCGTTATATTTCACACTTGACTTTTCAAGTTCACCGGAGGCAGCGGAATATAACAATTGCAAAAAATCACCGTTCAATAATGGAAGAACTGCCTGAGTCTCCGGATCGCCGAACCTGCAATTAAATTCAACAACCTTCGGACCTTCATCCGTTATCATCAAACCTGCATACAGACATCCTATAAAGCTTCGATCCTCATTGTGCAATGCTTCAAGCGTAGGAGAAATAATTTTATTTTCAATTTCCGTTAACATATCATTCGTTACTAATGGAGCAGGAGAATACGCACCCATTCCGCCGGTATTTTTTCCGGTATCATTTTCCCCAATCCTTTTATGATCTTGTGATGACGGAAGACATATAAAATTTTTACCATCGGTAATTGCAAAAATCGAAACTTCTTCACCTGTCATAAATTCTTCGATAATTAGTTTATCACCGGACGAGCCAAATATTTTATCCAAAAATATTTCATCGACTGCATTTAGTGCTTCATCTTTCGTATTACAAATAAGCACGCCTTTGCCTGCTGCTAATCCGTCAGCTTTTACAACACATGGATAGTCAACCTCATCCAAATAATCCTTGACTTTTTCATAATCGACAGAAGAAAATTCGGCATAGTCTGCAGTCGGAATTCCATTAGACTTCATCAATTTTTTTGCAAAAGATTTATGTGCTTCTATCTCGGCTGCTTTTGAACTGGGAGCAAAAACTTTAACTCCGCTTTTTAGAAGATAATCCCCTAAACCAGCAACAATAGGGATTTCAGGACCGATTACAACGAGTTCAATCTTATTTTTTTCACAAAATTTGTAAACCAGGCCGAAATCATCGGTCTTCAACTGTACATTAATTCCAAAGGATTTTGTCCCGGGATTACCCGGAGTTATATATAAGTGATCAAGTAAACTGCTTTGACTTATTTTATAAGCTAATGCATGTTCTCTTCCGCCTGATCCAATTAATAATACATTCATTAAACTTCCGACTTAACTAAGAATTGGAATTGTTTTGTTAACTGTTCAGTCAAATAATCACGGCGATGCTTTTGGATAAATTCCTCATCAGGATTGGGTAATTCATTTTTGGCATAAAGCTCATATATTTTAATTATCATGTTTTTTATACCTTCAACATCATCCGGAGCTGTAATAAAAGAGGCTTTATATTCTACCGATGCACTTTTTAATGCACCGTCCGGTACGGAAACCAGAATTGGTTTTCTGGTACCAAAATATTCATAGAGTTTACTACTCGAAATAGTATCCGCATTTCTTCCATTTCCGACCATCATCCATAATATATCGCTCGACATGATTTTGACTAATGCCTCTCTGTGTTCAAGATAACCATATTCTTTTACGAATTCCTGTAAACCCAGCTTTCCTATTAATTTTTTATTTTCATCTCTTAAAAATCCGATAAAATGTAATTCAATATTAGCCGCAATATCTGGTCTTGATAAAGTTAATTGTTTGAAGGCATTCAGAAAATATTTTGGAGTAATGTATTCATAAAAAATGCCTGAATAAGTCAACTTCATTTTTTTATTAGGCTTATGTAGGGGATTCACATTTTTAAAATCTTCAGGATCAAAACCGTGAGGAATGATAAAAATATCCTCAAATGTAAGGAACTTATAATAGTGAATTATTTTTTCCTTCATTTTACGGTTTGTAGCAATAACTTTATCAGCTGCTTTTAAAGCCGTATACTCCTGCTTTTTATGCAGGTACGAATGTAATGGTGTAGGATAAAATCCAAACTGATTGCCATACCATAAATCGCGGTAATCTATAATAAATGGGATAGCAAAATCTTTTTTAAGTTTCACTGCCGTATTCACTGCTGAAAAAGGCGGCGCAGTAACAAATACCAATTCATAATTCTCTTTTTTAATTAATTCCTTAGCAGTAAAATATACTTGTTTTGCCCATCCTTTTTTATTATCCGGAATGAAAAATACATTGCTGACACGGCTGAGTGTTTTTCTAATGATTTCGCGAGGCATTTTTATAGTGCCTTTACTAGCAAGCTTAGAATTTATACCATTCCCGTTAACCCTGACAATATCGATTCCGAATTTTTCTATTTCTTTTAACTGACTGTAATCATGGGCATAATAACCGGCGGTTTCTGTAGTTATAACCGTGGGCATCCAATTATAGTCTTTCATGTATTTAACAAACTTTAAGGTTCGTTGAACACCGCTTAGTCCTATTGGTGGAAAATAATATGCAATAACAAGAACTTTATACATAGCTTTATATATCCCCGTTTAAAAAGTGCTTATCAAAAATAGAGCAATATAAACTGAAGCAACCGCTACCCTTAGGTGTGATAGTTTGGTGCTTCTTTGGTAATAATTACATCATGCGGATGATTTTCCCTCAACCCGGCAAAAGTAATTTTTATAAATTTGGCTTTAGTTTTTAATTCTTTAATATTCTTCACGCCGCAATAACCCATCGAAGCTCTGAGACCGCCAATTAATTGATAAACCGTATCGGATAACGGTCCTTTAAACGGAACTCTTCCCTCAACTCCTTCAGGTACTAATTTGGCAATATCATCTTCGGTATCTTGAAAATATCTATCTTTACTTCCTTTTTTCATTGCGGAAAGTGAACCCATACCGCGGTACATTTTAAAACTTCTTCCTTCAAATAAAATCTTTTCTCCGGGACTTTCATCTACTCCCGCAAATAAACCGCCGATCATAACAGAGTCTGCTCCCGCGGCTATAGCTTTAGGCACATCGCCGGTTTGTTTTATACCTCCATCTGCTATAATTGGAATTCCTTTACCCTTAACGGCTCTGTAAACTTCAGAAATAGCTGTTATCTGTGGAACACCCACGCCTGCAATTACACGGGTTGTACAGATAGAACCGGGACCGATACCGATTTTCAGGGCATTAAGCTTGCAATCTATAAGATCAAGTGCCGCTTCATAAGTTCCAATATTTCCAGCAATTAGCTGCTCATATTTAAACTTTTTCCTAGCTTCTTTTATTGTTTTGATGACTCCCATTGAATGACCGTGAGCAGTGTCTATAACTATTACATCTGCTCCGGCTTTCGACAAAGCATCAACCCTATCTATTGTATCATAAGTTATCCCAACTGCTGCTCCCACGCGTAATCTACCCTGCTCATCTTTGCATGCGTTTGGATGCTTCTTTTTCTTCTGAATATCTTTAAAAGTGATCAATCCCTTGAGAATCCCATTCTTATCAACAACCGGTAGTTTTTCAATTTTGTAATTTTGTAATATTTTCTCTGCTTTTTCAAGATCAGTCCCTAAAGGAGCAGTAATTAAATTTTCTGAAGTCATCAAATCTTTTACTTTTGCTTTCCTGTTCGGTTCAAACCTTAAATCTCTGTTTGTCAAAATTCCTACTAGTCTATCATTTTCATCGATAATTGGAATTCCGGAAATACTGTATTTTTTCATTATCTCAAGTGCATCGCCAATAGTTTTTTCTATTGTTAGCGTAACCGGATTTCGAATCATTCCGCTTTCGGATCGTTTCACTTTGTCCACTTCCCCGCATTGATCTTCGATACTCATATTCTTGTGGAGAATACCGATTCCTCCCTCGCGGGCGAGTGCAATAGCCATGGCTGATTCGGTGACCGTATCCATTGCCGCAGAAATAATAGGAATATTCAATTTAATATCGGGTGTCAGTCGCGTTGTTACATCAACATCCCTCGGTAGAACGGATGATTTCCCCGGTTCTAATAAAATATCATCAAAGGTTAAGCCTTCTCTTATTTTCATAAATTCTCTCACAAATAAAATTCAAATATATAAAAAATAAGACCTCAATATGCGGTCTTATTCATAAATTAATCAAATGCGGGAAATCCCGTGATATCCTCGCCTACAATCAGCGTATGCATTTCGTGCGTTCCTTCATATGTCTTAACGGATTCTAAATTAGCCGAATGTCTCATTACCGGGTATTCATCGAGTATTCCGTTTGCACCCAATATTTCGCGCGATATTCTTGCAATTTCTAAAGCTTTTTCACAATTATTTCGCTTCGCAAGGGAAACTTGCGTATGTTTCAAAGTTTTATCATCCTTCATACGCCCAAGCTGAATATTCAATAATTGTGCTTTAGTAATTTCAGTGAGCATGAAAACTAATTTTTCCTGGGTCATCTGGTAAGCTGCAATCGGTTTACTAAATTGAACACGAGATTTTGCATAATTTAAAGCGGTATCGTAACAAGCCAACATCGCTCCGACTACTCCCCATGCTATTCCGTAACGCGCTTGATTAAGACACATTAATGCATTTTTTAATCCGTCTGTTTTGGGAAGTAAATTATTTTCCGGCACAAAAACATTATCAAAAATTAATTCAGATGTAACAGATGCCCTTAAAGAGTGTTTTCCTTTCATTTCGGGAGCAGAAAAACCTTCAAAACCTTTCTCAACTAAAAATCCGCGAACCACTCCGTCCAACTTTGCCCAAACAACTGCAACATCTGCTATAGTTCCGTTAGTTATCCACATTTTTGCTCCGTTAAGACGATAACCGCCTTCTACCTTTTCTGCTTTGGTAACCATTCCCCCGGGATTCGATCCGTAGTCGGGTTCAGTTAATCCGAAGCAGCCAATCTTTTCACCCTTTGCTAAAAGAGGCAGCCAATAATCTTTCTGTTCTTCACTTCCGAATGTATAAATTGGATACATTACCAATGCGCTTTGCACCGAAACGAAACTTCTTATCCCACTGTCACCCCTTTCCAACTCCTGCATCACCAAACCGTATGCAACATTATTCAACCCGGCACATCCATATTTTTGAGGTAAATTTGTTCCGAACAACCCAAGCTCACCCATTTGACTTATGAGTTCCATGGGAAATTTACCTTCCCTGTTATACTGCTCAATAATCGGAATAATTTCTTCCGAGACAAATTCCCGGATGGAATCCCTTACAATAATTTCTTCTTCAGCTAATAAAGACTCTATATTAAAATAATCCACACCTGTGAATTTCTGCATTCTTTCTCCTGGATTAATTATGAAGATGTTAAATTTATCAAATAGGTCTCTGAGAATCAAATATTTATACTCCTTCGTAACTTGAATCATTTTTTTAATTTACGATAATTTCTGTCTTGACTTGTATGAAAATAATATTCATATTTGCACCCTCAGTATGCTAAAACAAATTAATAAACATAAAAGACCCGCTGCGATAGCGTTATTAAGCGTTTATCTTTCTTTCATCGCACTAACCATAATTCATTACCATCATATTGATTTGCAGGAAGGCAATGGCTATGGTTTAACGCAGAATACCGAACCGAATTCTCCGGATCCGTTTAATAAACAAATTGATTTAACACATGATTGTACAGTCCAACTATTTTCTGCAAGTATAATTAATTTTTCGTTTATTCCTCTGATAAAAACGGAAGTTAACGCCGGCTGTCAAAAACTTACACTTAACGACAATAATAAATTACCTGCCAGAACCAACCATTCGAAAATCTCATTAAGGGCTCCTCCTGTTAATTCTTAATTCCACAGGAGAGTTATCTTTAAAATAAAGTCAACAATGTTGGAATTATAATTCTTTATATAAGTTTAAGGCTTGATATTAAATTTGTCCGTATCACTTATATAAAAGAATATATTTCTATGTACTTATAAAATCATTCATGCCCTGCAAACAGTGTAAGAAGATTTATTTAATTATGTCCGATAAATTGCTATAAGAAACTCCCCTGTTCAGAAATCCGCTTATTCAAACATTTAGTTTAAAAAATTATATCTCCGATTTAAAGATTTTTCGATAACTTATTTTCTGTTGAAAAATTGCCGATAAGCGACATTGATATGAATCGGTTCCGATATGATTAAGAATTTTAAAATCCAATAAATCCAGGAGTTGCTTTGGAAGTATATTTTTGCACATCAAACAAGGGAATAAAATCATCTGCGTTAAAATCATTTTTAATTTTATTAACAATTATTCAATTATCATTTTTCAGTCTTTCATTAGCTAATGGTAAAAATAAACCTGATGAAAAGAGGATTAACTTAGTAGTAACTGTATTTGATTCTGTTCAGAATAACCCGATTGAATTGGTTAACCTTATTCTAAAACAAAATAATGAAGTAGTATCAATAAATATAACAAATCCTTCCGGTGTAACAATTTTCCACGGATTAAAACCCGGACGTTATGAGCTAATAGCACACTACATAGGTTATTTGGATAAAATACTTCCTCTATATATAGATCGAAATAATGACCGCGTAACACTACATCTTCAGCAAAGTACAATTGGAATGAAGGAAGTTGTTGTTACAGGATTGAAAGTAATCAATGTTTCTAATTTTGTAGATATAAAAACAGGAAATCCCGTATTTGAAGGAGAGACATATCATGCCCCGCCTTCCACAAGGATGACCACATTGATACAAGAAAATTTAACAGGCGCGGTAAGAGCCCCTACAGGCGAAGTTCATATTAGAGGTCAGCACGGTGAATACACTTATTACCTTGATGGGATACCCATTCCTCTCGGAGTATTCGGAGGATTGAATGAGGTAGTAGATCCAAAAGTAATTAAGAGAATTACATTTTATACTGGTGGTTTTCCTGCAGAGTACGGAGGGCAGTCTGCGGCAATTATGAATATTCAAAATCAAGTACCGGTAGGACGTCTGCATATAAATCTTTCTTCTTACGCCGGCAGTTACCTTACTTCAAATTCAGGTAATCCCGATAAAAATGTGGATTCCTTTAAGGCGTTAAATTCCAACGGTCAGAGTTTATCAATAAGTAATCATATTAATAAATTCGGTTATTTTTTCTCTACTAGTAGACAAGAAACCGATAGAAGAATCGATCAGCCGGTAAAAACTTTATTTCATGATCACGGATTTGATTACTTCGTTTATGGGAAATTAGATTATCTAATCAGTAATAAAGATTATTTAACAACAAATCTTAATTACAGCCGTACACAAACACAAATACCTTACGATCCCCTGAAAGGAATAAAATTAGACAATCAGAGCAGTTATAACTCGTTTCAAACTTTATCGTACTATCATACTTTTTCCGATCAGGTTAATAAAGAGAGTAAACTTTTTGTCGGAATATATGCGCGAGAAGGCGGATTAAAATATGTAAGTAATCTAAACGATGAACCAAAATTGTTTTTAAATAATGATTCCACAACAGGTTATGTGATCGATCAAAACCGGAACTTTACAACTCTTGGAACAAGAATAAAATTTAGTAACCGTCTTTCACATCATTTCGCATTTGCAGTTGGTTTTTCGATTAGCTCAACCACCGGAAGCGAGACTTTTGATTTTAAGAACATCCAGGTTAAAAGTCTACTGAATAAAAATGATTTTACCGGCGGTGATTTCGGACTATTTGCTCAAACGATACTCCACCCAAATGAATGGTGTAGATTAGAAACCGGGATTAGATATGACCAGCATATCGCACCCAATATTGCACTTCAGAAACAGTTCAGCCCGAGGATAAAATTAAGTTTTTTCCCGGATCAGTCCAATACAATTTATCTAAGTTATGACAGACTTTTCATGCCAACTAATATTGAAGGTCTTTATTCTGTAGCAGCACAAATTGGATATTCATCACAAGGTACTCTTGCTGAAAAAGATAATCTTTATGAATTCGGTATAATTCATAATTTTAGAATGGGGCTAACGGCAAAAGCAGATTTTTTTCATAAAGATGCTTCTCCCGGTTTAGACGATGAAACTCTTGGTTCAAGCAGTATAAAAGTTAATGTCAATATTAATAAAGTGAAAATAAGCGGCATAGAACTAAGTCTTTCGTACAGCGAACCGGGAAATCCTTTTTCCGGATATGTTAACGGATCATTAATTCACGCTTACGGCAGGGGACCCATATCCGGTGGATTTTTACCCCCCGATAGTTCTACCCAGCCATTTGATCTTGACCACGATCAAAGAGCATCTTTAGTAATAGGTATGAATTATCAGCCGAAACAATGGTTTGCAAATTTGGTAGCGATGTATGGCACCGGTCTGGCTAACGGCAACGACAGTTATAATTTTAAAACCGGTCTTTTCGATTTTAACCAGGGAGCACACACTACTCCATACTGGATCTTCAACGTATCCGCGGGTTATAAGTTTTATCTTGGTAATGGGCATATTTTAGAACCATCTTTATACATAACCAACTTGCTTGATCATTCGCATTTACTAAAAGGTGCTTTTTTCAGCGGAGCCAGTTTTGAAGAAAGACGAAATGTAACTCTAAGGATAAGTTATGACTTATTTTGAAACCTAAATTTTTAACAAAGGTAAGTTGTTTTGCCAACGGAATAATCATTTTATACATGGTGAAAACTTTACCAGATTAAAAATAAATCTGGTAGTGTCCAAAATAATCTTGAGAAGGGAAATATATACTTAATAATATTTTTATTCTCACGTTTTAAATTTAAACTGAAACTCATCACCACCCTTCTCTTACAAAGTAAGAGAAGGGCTTGTTAAATATCATGACTTGTTGTTCATTTACCGTCAGGACATTATCATTTATCGTTTTATAGTCAATCAGTCTCTCTCTTTCAGGAGAGAGATTAGAGTGAGTTTAATTTATTTTTGACGGATATGAAATAAATTAAATAATTGAAAATTATTCGTTTTAATATTTGTAATAAAATATTATCTTTGTAGTAATAAAATTAAAATTAATGAAATTCAGCAATCTTTAACCCTAAGATATGGGTGAGTGGCTGAATCCCGAAAGTGTTCGGGATTGCTAAAGTGTTTTACTCTCTTATTATTTATTAATTTTGTTTAGTTCAGTTTTTAACCCGGAGAGGTGGGTGAGTGGCTGAAACCAACGGTTTGCTAAACCGTCATACTCTTTAACGGGGTATCGAGGGTTCGAATCCCTCCCTCTCCGCTTAGCCTTTGAAAAATATAATTTTCGAAGGCTTTTTTATTGAGAAAGCAATGATGGAGAGAAACCCCAATAGAGTTAGAAAATGACAAAATATTAATTAATTTATTAATTAATTTTCTATTCAATTTTTATCACTATTCAACTACTCAAAGAGCTTAAAAATGAAAAAAGCCCGAAAGGGAAATCAAGGGAGTTGAAGCCCTATAAAACCTTTCAGGCTAATTTCAGTTTCAAACTTATTTTCATTTCCAACTTTCTGATTTTTCTTTCTAAAATACACTTCTAAAATTTATTGTCAATATGCATGAAATTAGACACCGTATTAAACTATTAATTTTAAAGAAATTAACAATAAAATATTTTTGTTGTATTCTTATTTATTCATTGGTTTCAGTTTTCAGTTAAAAGTTAAAAAGTTGGAATAAGAATCTTTTAATCTTCACACTGAGCAAACTAATTTTCTCCAAATACTACTTGCTTTAAATAATTAAAATATATAATTTTAATGCCGTAGATTTTTAGGGAGCTACGATAAGACAGACCACTTAAGACAAACGTATAATTTATTTAACAACGAGATAATCAAATAATTGATATTGAAGTTAAATAGATTGCATACCACTTATTTCTGGTGATATCCAATTTTGATAAAGTAAACGACAAAATTTTTAGTTTTACGATTAACTTCTAATAAGTTGTAATTATAAATTATTACTAAGCTTGACAGAAGATAATTCTCAACTTTTAATTTACTAGGGAGTTCTATACTACCTCATTATAAAGCTAAAAAGGAGTTATTATGTCAGAGGCGGAAATAGAAAGGTTAAATAAAGTCTATTCTAAGATGTTAGATACTGACTTACTTGAAGTATTGGAAAATTCTAAAGATTATACAAAAATAGCTCTCGAGATTGCAAAAGGAGAAATTGAAAGAAGAGGTGGTGTAAATCAAGTTAAAGAAAACATAAGAAAAACTGTTGATACTCCCCCATCTGATGAAAAAGTGATTACAGTTGGGGAGCATATTTTATTAACAAATGAAATAAGAGTGAGGTTATTTGCTTTCGGTTTTTCATATTTATCATCATAGTTTATTTATATACGTGTACCGATACTTTTATGTCTAAGGAAGCTATAAGGGACAAGTATGTTAAGATAGCTACAAACTGTATCGTTGGTGCCAGTAGACAAACAAAAAACTACTTAAATGATTTTGATACAGATAGATTATATGGTGCTAGAGAATATTATAGAAGTGCAATACATAATTGGATGGCTGCAATTGATGCTGTTGATGGCGATAACAAATTTGATAAAGAAATGAAGTCAAATATTAGAACATATTGGGATAAAGCATATGACATTCCATTACCCAATTATTTAAAATAGAAATATAGATTAAAAAATAATATCTCAAATTTAATTTAGGGGAATAAATTATGCGTATCTCAAAAAGTGTATTGTTCGAAGTATTAGATGCAATCAGAATAGAGAAAGAAATCTCTGTTAAGCATCCCAGTTTCGATTATAATAAATACGAAACTTCCCATATTGCAGCTTTATTAGAAAAGGCTTCTCTAGTTGAAATAACCCAATTAAGACCGATAACAATTAAACGAAAAAGTAATTGGGGAAGAAGGAAAAACGATAACATCTGGAGGGAATTAAAAAATAAACTAACTGCTGGTACTAAATTCTATACCCCAGTAAATCATGTCCAAAATATTATTACTGAATGGAAGGAGGACGAGGTTAAATATTTTTCTAATAATAGTCTATCTAAAAATTAATTTATAGCTTAAATTATTGTAATATTATTAAATGTGTGTAGTTTATTTTTTCGCAGCAATTATTACATTTTATATGCTCATTACCGATCCAGGCGAAATATTGGGTATATTTATTCTGGTGATTATTTTATTTCTAATTGAGATTTCATTAAGAAAGCCTGAAGTAAATAATTCGGAGAAAAAAAAGCCTAGTATAGACAATAGTTCAAAACAAAAAGCTTTAGATATTAGAAATATACCCCCAGAGATAAAAAGAAAAGTATTTGAACGAGATTCAGGCTCTTGTAATGTTTGTGGTTCTCAGAAAAAGCTCAACTTTAATATCATAAACCCTACTACGGTAGGAGGAAAACTTGATGATCCCGATAATATTAGAATATTATGTTCAGAGTGTAAAGGTTTTTCACTAGGGTACGGTCATGATAGGAAGACTCCTGATTATGTAAAAAATTTTATTTCTATAAGAGATGATCATAAATGTGTTTATTGTGGAAGCTCACTAAATTTATGTTATGATCATATTATACCTTTCAGTTTAGGTGGGAGTAGTGTTGATTTTGATAATATTCAGTTGGTTTGTCAACATTGTAATTCAAGGAAAAATAAAAATTTTTGGTAATAAGTTTTTAGAAAATGGGTAATAGTTTTTTAGTTTTTAGAGTTATTAGTGGTAGTGTAAATACTTTATTTTTCGAATTATTTTTATTTAGTCATTTTCTTCAATACTCCCACTTAGGATGACTAATCGGAAAGCGGTTTAATTCATCTTTGTAGCTTCTCCAGAGAGGCATGTATTTGTCCATGAGTTTTCGGAATCGGTCATTGTGATGGCGTTCTAAAAGATGTATGAGTTCATGGACGATAATATATTCTAAGCATTTATTGGGTTTCTTTGCAAGTTCTAAATTTATCCAGATGCGCTTTTCAATAATGTTGCAGGAACCCCATTTTGTCTTCATTAATTTCACTCCCCCTTTACTACGGTATAAATCTTGGCATAATCATCATGTTCAATGGAAAGCACTTCGATTTTTTTATTGGTTAACCGGGCTCTCAATAAGTTATAAAAAAATGCATGCGAAAAGTTAATTATCTCTTTCACTGGGTATATCTGATATACAAATTTAATTAGTTCTGAATTTATTTCATTAGGTTTTTCTAACGGAATAAAATGCCCGCATTAAATTACTAAAATCAATTTTGATTTGTGTATTTTCGCCGAACAGGTTTACGTAATTTCTAAAGTAGTACTTTTATGAAACTAATCTGGTTGGAATCAATTTATCATTTAATCCGGAAATAAATTCTAAAATTCTAAGCTCACTCCCAGTGAGGGTAAAATTCCAATTCCTTCACCTTTTTCAACTGTTTGTGTCCTTGGATCCCAGCGGATAGAGTTACGGCTTTTATTATTATAAACATTTTGAACATCGATATAGATTATTAAAGTAAGCTTCTCAAAATACCATCTTCTATCTACTCTCAGATCGAGACTGTGCAAAGGATTAAAATAATCGGTTAAATATTTAGAGACCAACTGCGATCCATCAGATTCAAAAGGCGTATACGGGCTTCCGGACGCAAAACGGAATTTTAAACTGGCTTCCCATTTTTCATTAAATTTATAACCACCGGATAAATTTAAAATCCATTTTTGGTCATAAATGCCAGGCCTCGTAATTCCATCGAGGGGTGTGAATTTAGTTTCGCTGTAAGTGAGACTGAGAATGCCGTAAAATTTTAGTTGAGATAATTTCTTCTGAATAGAAAGTTCAATTCCTTTGCTGTTCCCTTTACCTTTATTTGTTAATGGCTCTAATCCAAATGATGAAAAGTTATCTTCTGATCCGGAAAATCCAGCGCCTGTATTTGCTAAAACTAAATATGGCCTTATCAAGCTAGTCGGATAATCAGAATATAACTTATAAAATGCTTCCATCTTAATCAGCGCATCTTCTCTGAAAAGATGATCAATTCCTAAAATTAAATGTTCCGCACGAATATCTATCAAATTATTTTTATTTTCATCAAACGCAAGCCAAATATATGAAGGCGACTGATAGTAAACTCCCCCGCTCGCGTTGAGTGAAGTTAATTCAGTAAGATTATATGATGCGGAAATTCTCGGGCTTAGATAAAATTTCTTTTTAAAGGATTAAAATAATCGAGTCTTAGGCCTAAATTTGTTTTTAATTTGCCGAAAAAAATATTATTCAAGTTTAAATACGCAGATGATTTTGAATAATTCCCTTTTGTATTTAAAAGATTAATCGGAAGAACATCCCCGAAAGAAGTAACAAAATTTGGTAATAAAACATCAGCTTCAAACTTTATATATTTTCCCATTATCCCTGCTGAAATTTCTGATGAAGAAGAAAATTTATAAACCACATCTGCTCTAAGGGAATTTTCTTGTTCTCTTGAAATATTTTTAAATATAGGATTTAGCAGAGTATCTCTTTGTTGGGTATTATAATCAACATAAGTTCTGCTGAGAATAATATTAAAAAATCCGTCTTGTATCAAACGTTGATAATATATTCCGGTTACATATTGTTTTTGATCGCTGCCAAGAATCCTGGAATTATCAAATCTCTTGTCCGCGGTCTCATTAAAATATTTCACATTATCAAAAGCACCAACAAACAAAAAAGATATTCTGCTGGAATTATCTAATTTAAAATTTGCCTTTGATATTAAGTCATAGTATTCCGGAACAAATCCAAATCCGGCAGCCTTAAAAATAAAATCAAGATAACTTCTTCTGGCAGAAAAGATAAAATTATTATTATCACCAATCGGGCCTTCCAAATTAATGCCAAACTGTGAAGCAGAAATTGTTGCTTTCCCTCCCAGCCTGTCTTCGCGACCGTTTCTTAAATTAATTTTTAATACAGAAGAAAGCTTATCGCCGTATTCCGCAGAAAATCCCCCCGTTGAAAATGAAGTTTCTTTTACATAATCGAGATTTATATAACTTAACGGGCCGCCGGACGCACCTTGGGTACCAAAATGATTTATGTTTGGTATTTCTATTCCATCTAAAATATATAAATTTTCAGAGGGCGCTCCGCCGCGTACGATCAAGTCATTTCTACCAGGATCCGCTTGAGCAACACCCGGTAAAACAGATAAAGCTCTTACAACATCTTCAAACCCTCCTGGTATTCTTCTAATCTCTTCATATCCAAATTTTCTGGTACTGATAATATCCGTTGGAGCTTTAGAAAAATATCCTGCATTAACTGTTACATTCTGAAGTTGAATTGTTTCTTCTGTAAGATTAAAATCAACTTGTGCTGGTTTTGATGACCGCACTACAATATCTGTCTTAATTTCTGATGAATAACCAATAATAGAAGCTTTTACTTGATACGAATTTACAGGTATTCCTGCTATTTCAAATTTTCCATCTAAATCTGTTGCCGCCCCATAATTTGTTCCTATCAAGATGACATTCACTCCAAGCAAAGGCTGGTTACTAACAGCATCAGTTACTTTTCCGTAAATAGAACCTTTTTCATCTTGTGCTAAAATTAATGAAGACAATAAAGAAAGGATTAAAAGAATTTTTCCCATTTTCCCCTTTTTTATTTAATATTTAGCTAATTAAAATTACTAATGCAATATAAGGTACACCCCATTCCCTGGACATTT
>CAVVVS010000127.1:0-46650 GCA_963751355.1 uncultured Ignavibacteriales bacterium
TGGAAGTATTTCAGTAAATTATTTAAAAAATAAACGCCTAACAATCGCCTCAACGCCGACCGCCATTTTAATTTAGCGGATTTATAATTTTTGGCGTTGTATTTTTGTTCGGCATTTTGTTCAAGGTGTTCGTTCTAATTAATTAGCTTGCCTTCGGTGCTTACAAAAACAAGATAAGCACCTCCGGCTTAATCTTCGGCTTGGTCATTTCATTGCTGCCCGTTTGCTATGGGTGGCGGGTAAAACGCACGCGTTAGTTGCTAATTTAGTTCGTAAGGATTTTTATGATGATGAATAAATTATCATTCTATCTTTTAAATACTTACTTAAACCTTTTTCTAATTTCGTTTTCATTAACTTTTATTTCTTATGGGCAAGAATCAAATACCAAAAGTATTAAAGTTTTTGGAGGTACAATTTCTCCCGACGGTTGGGATATGGGATATCATTTAGGATTGGGTTTTTCCATAGCAGTAGACTCTTCTCAAATTTTTTGTTTAGGTTCAAGTATATCTTATTGGCTTTCTAATAGAGATGAAGAATATTTAGATGCCAATTATAATTTTCAATCAGAGACTTTAAAACTTTCAAATTTATCAATAGCAATTGATATTTTATTCTATCCAATAAAATCAAAAGCAGAATTATATATAGGTGGTGGGGTGAGCTATAATTGGATTGAAAAAAAATATTTTGATGTTCATTATCTACCTTTTGAAAAATATCCTGTAGAGAATAAATCGCAAAAAGTGGGATTAAATTTACTTTCAGGTTTACTTATAAATTTTGATAACTTATCTGGACTTATTGAGGCTAAATATAATTTGATCCCTTACCTTATTACTTATCAATTTTCATTAGGTATTGTTTATAAAATATGATTTTTATCAGTTAGATATATTATGTCAAAATAGCAACTAACAAGTTATTCCGACTAAGGTCAAATACGGCTCTGGATAGTAGCTTAAATGCTAATAGTCAAAAATTACTCTTGTAAGCAGAAAGGCACAATTAAATCTTTTGGTAAGATAGAAATCGTTATACAGCGAAATTTAGTATCTTATATGGGGTTCTTATTTCATTGTTACATGGCATAGCAGAGAATAATTTTAACTATGAGGTAATGACTATGACAAAGAAGAAAATCAATTATAAGGTATTTATTCCAGGCGGTTTGGCACTAATTGGTCTTGGTGTTGTCTTTATGCCAGCAGTGAATTTAGTAATGGGAATAGTATTCATTGCAGTTGGAATCTCATGGCTGGCTATAGGCATTGTTTACAGATCGAAAGAATAAAAAACTGAGTAGTGTAAATAGAGTAAATATAAAATTATAAAAAAATTTTACAATCTGAATTTCCCATCAGAATTAGATTGAATCCTTTACCTAGTTTGAAATTATTATCAACACTGCAAGGGAGATCTGAGAACTAGGGGGATCCATTAACAATTCTTTTATGGCAAAAGTAAATTTGAAACTTTTTTCAGCATTTAACAAAAAATATTCTTAATTTTATTAAAAAGTAATTAGCTACAATATTTAGGGGTTGGGAAATAATACCTACATTAAGACATTCATAAGGCCATATCGAAATGAATAATATTATAACAACAATTAATAGTTTTTGAATATGAACTAAATTATTGTCTTTTCGGCAATAATACTCTAATTGAATTAGGCTTCAATTATTTAAATTATAATGGGGCAGATTAAATGAAAATAATAATTAAATCTATATTTTTTTTCTATTTCATATTTACGATTTGTTTATTTCCACAAAGTAAATTTAAAATCAGAATTCCAGACTTAAATTTAGAAAATTTTAATTCAGATAGTTCTAAAGAAAATAAGATTATACCTCAAGTAAGAATTAACCAGAAAATACTTAACGATATTACTTTAAAAAAATTTGACATCACAGATTATCTGAAATCTGAAGACTTAAACCAATACTGGAAGTATGGGACATGGTATAATTCAGCTAAAAACGTTTACACATATGACGGAAATAATAACCAAAAAGAAATTTTATCTCTGAACTGGGATGGATTAAATTGGATATATTTTCATAAATCATCATCAATATATGATAGCAATAATAACAGGATTGAAAATTTGAGCCAAGATTGGGATGGATCAAATTGGATTAAAAGGACTAAGTATTTAAAATCCTATGATATTCATAATAATATGATAGAAGATTTAGCATTGATATGGCGGGACTCGATTTGGATTAATTCATCAAAGAATTTATACAGCTATGATGACAACAATAATATAATTGAATTCATAAGACAAAATTGGGAAGATTCCATTTGGGTTAATATGTCGAGAAATTCATATACCTATACAATTAATAATAATATTAAAGATATATTATTTGAAAACGGGGATAATTCCAATTGGATAAATAGTATGAAATATACTTTCACTTATGATACGAATAACCATAAAGTAATAGAGTTACGAACAAATTGGGATAGATCAAATTGGATTAATTATTATAAAGTCACATATATATATGATAATAATAATCTAATAACATTATTTTCACAAAATTGGGATGGATCAAATTGGGTTAATTATTATATAAATAACTATACATATGATAATAGCAATAATCAAATTGAAGCTTTGTTTCAAAGTTGGGGCGGTAATAGTTGGGCTTATAGCAATAGGTTTGTATACACGTATGATAAGAACAATAATAAGACAGTATATTTAGGACAGAACTGGGATGGAGCAAAATGGGTAAACAGTTATCAATATTTATACACCTACATTCAGGTAACTAATGTAAATAAAACTAATGAAACAGAAACAATAGAATATTCATTAAGTCAAAACTATCCAAATCCGTTTAATCCTTCAACAACAATTCAGTATTCAAATTCCGAAAAGCGGATTAGTAACAATGAAGATTTATGATGTTTTAGGAAGGGAAGTAAAAACACTTGTCAATCAGTATCAAAATATGGAAGTCATGAAGTAAATTTTAATGCATACTGAATTTTCAAGCGGATTATATTTTTATCTATTAAATCGGGAAGTACTATTTCGACAAAGAAAATGATTTTGCTTAAATAATTTTAGGGAGCGAAAGCTCCCTAAGTTTTAAACTGAAAAATATTTATAAAAAAAATTTTAAGAATACGATCTTATAATTAGAATTCAAATGAAGCCCTTGTCTGGTTTGAAAAATTTTATAAACACTCCGTGGTAGATCAGTGAGGCAGTGTGGGTTAATCTCCGATGGGACCCAAAAGAGATCTACTTTGAAAAATTATAAGGGGCGTTTCCACCCCATTATTTACTCATCACTAAGTGATCCTTTGAAGTGCCAACCGGCGGGAGCTACAAATTCGTCAACTGGTTTTTCATCATTGAGGTAAGCAACCTCGGGTCGCCCATTCCTTCTTAGCAAGGTATTTTGCTTTATGAATTTTAACGCCTATTTAAGTTGTAAACAAAAATTTATAAAAAAAATTTTACAATCTGATTTTCTATACAGAATCGGATTGAACTCTTAACCGGGTTTGAAACTTTCAATATCAATGAGCGCAAAAGATCTGGTACCATATGACGGGTAGTCTAATGAAAACCCGTAGAGATGAGATTTGAAACTTTTTTCTGCATTTAATCAAAATTATTTTTAAGTTTAACAAGAAATAATTAGCTAAGATATAATATGCTGAGGATATGGTAACTACATTAAGACACGCATAAGGACAAACCAGGATGAGAAAATAACTTTTCATAGATAATAAAAACTGGAGTATATCTAAAAAGACTTAAAATCAAAAGATTTTAATCACTTCAAGAATAAACTTTGATTAAATATAATTTCAAAATCTAGCAAAAGTTTAAAATTTATAACTTCTTGAAACAATAATAGGATTAATCCAGGGTACATGTTGTTCTTTTCCAATTTTATTTGGTGCTATAAATCTCTTGAGGATTTAAAATATTTTTTAGATTTGTCGAATATTTAAAGGGGAATATAAATATTTTAGCTTAATAGCGCGTTTCATTCCTTTATCAAAACCATTATTAAACAAATGCATTAAAAAAAATGATATATAGACGTGGGGTCTATATACTAAGTCCTTTCCGTTTTTTTTAACCATTTTCAAATCTTTTAAATAAAAAACAAAAAACATATTGACAAAAACGATTTGATGTTTTATATTTAGCCCCATTGTTTATATATTAAACGTATTAATTATTTTTATATATTATAATGATTAAAATCGAACTTTCTAGAAATCCTTATATAATTTACGAAAGGGCTGAATTAAAATTGGGATTAATTTTATCTAAGATTTCGTCAGTTCGGTTTTCTGAAACAATAAATTATTTTACCTGTTTTTTATTTACTATAAAAAATTTTTTCATTTATCGCTTTTATTTAATTACTAACCTCTATACATCAATATTCGTTTTTAGAAATTCAATCATTCGGAAACTACAACTCTATTATAAAAAATCATTTTGTACAACATATCTGCATTTTGAATATATCTATATTATCATGTCAGGATATGTAATAGAAATAATAAGTTTATTTATAGAATTAAATTATTGGTGCATTCCACATGTCGGTATAAAATTGAGTTATGAAAACACTCTAATTTATACTATCCAAGCACTCGATAAAGATTTTTCAATCTTTCTTTCCCACAAAAATATAAAACTAATAACCTCAAAAATAAATTGCTTTATAAATTATAATCTAATATTCAATAGAGTTAAATATCCAAAAGGAAATTTAATATTTGTTTAGCACTTGCTATAAAAAATGGAATATGCCGTTTAAATAACTGACATGTATATAGTTTTTAGAGAGAATTTCAGTAGTTGTAAAAAAATTGTGATAGAAATTGGAATTCAAATATGTTTTGGAAAATATTAACAAAACAAGGTTAAGAATAAATCTTCTAAATGATTTGATATAAAATTAAAAAAGCTATTAAAATACATGCTTAAATGGATAACAAGCTTGATACAAATGATTAGGCAAATTAGATACTAAATTATTTCTATAAATGTCTTATAAAAAATAATTATTTATTTGGTCGGAGGTAAAATGTTATTAAAGGGAAAAATAATTTTAATCTCTCTTACAGTTTTATTATTCATATTTCCAAATCACAATGTCATTGAAGCACAATCAATATTATTATCGCCTGACACTTTATACATGGGGCAAATACCAGCTTCCAGCACTGCAGTTCGCGAGATATTTATATCAAACATAGATACGAAAGATCTAGTTATTAGCTCTCTTAGTCTATCAAATAATAACGGTTTCCAAATTC
Organism: uncultured Ignavibacteriales bacterium; assembly: GCA_963751355.1. Taxonomy (GTDB): domain Bacteria; phylum Bacteroidota; class Ignavibacteria; order Ignavibacteriales; family Ignavibacteriaceae; genus CAVVVS01. The sequence goes on from CAVVVS010000127.1 coordinate 5,320, forward strand.
TAAATAATCCCGGAACAATAACCATAAAATTTCTAGAATCCATTACTTTGAAAATCGAATTTTCTCCTTCAACGACCGGTTCTTTTGAATCTCAATTGTCAATAGTAAGTAATGCGAAATCGGGTCCATCTAGTTTATTGATTCAAGGAAACGGAACCGGGAATTCAAAACCTACTTTTGAAAGGATTTTTGGCTTGGCAGATGGGACAGGTTTAAGCAGTGTATCTCAAACTTCAGATGGCGGTTATATTTTGGGTGGGTCTGCAACACAGCCTAATGCCGATTATTCCGATTTCTATATAGCAAAGACTGACAGTTTTGGCTATTTGCAATGGACTAAAGTATATGGACGAAATTATAATGATGGCATAGCCAAGATTTTACAAACCTCCGATGGCGGATACATAGTTCTGGGAAACACAAGTGTTTATTCAACAGGTAACGTAGATGTCTATTTGGCTAAATTGGATTCTAATGGCAATGTAATTTGGGAAAAGACTTATGGCGGTTCAGGTGATGATGATGCCTCTTCTATGGTGAAAACATCCGACGGGTATATGATAGTTGGTTCAACCACAAGTTTCGGTGATGGAAGTTCTGATATATATGTTATTAGAGTTGACAATTCAGGAAATATGATATGGCAAAAAAATTACGGAGGCTCCGGCGGCGATACCGGTTCCGATATAGTAGAAACTAAAGACGGTAACTATGCTATTGTTGGAACAACTTCAAGTTTTAATGCTCAGGCATTTGATTTTTATTTAATCAAAATAGATGGGAATGGGAATAAACTATGGGATAAATTATATGGTGGAAGTGACTGGGACGAAGGGCATTCTATAGCGGAACTAAAGGATGGAAGTCTAGTCTTAGTAGGTTTTGCTGTTGGTTTTGGTGCTGGTGCAAGAGATATATTTTTAATTAAGACTGATGCTGAAGGAAATGAAATATGGTATAAGGCTTTCGGCGGAATTTATCAGGATAATGGTTCGTGCGTTGTTGCTACTTCAGACGGTATTGTCTTAGCGGGAACAATTAGTGTCTCTGTACAGAAAAATGATCTTTACATAATTAAAACCGATTTTGACGGTAATGAAATTTGGGAATCAAGTTATGGTGGAAAAGACAATGAGAGTGCTTCGGGCCTGATTATTAATAATGATGGTCATATTATCATAGCAGGTTCAACTAGTAGTTATAGTGAAAGTACAAGTGCATATTTTATAAACGCTAACTCGCAAGGTAAAGTAACAGCAATTAAGGATGAACAATTTTCAAATATCCCGGTCAGTTTTAAATTATTTCAAAATTATCCAAATCCCTTCAACCCTTCAACAATAATACAATATGAAATTCCCCAAAACGGTTTAGTAACATTAAAAGTTTATGATGAATTAGGTAGAGTGATAAAGACGCTCGTCAATCAATATCAGAACAAAGGAAATCATGAAATAAATTTTAATGCGGCTAATCTTTCAAGCGGGATTTATTTCTATCAGCTAAACACAAAATTAGGAACTAAAACTAAGAAGATGATCTTATTAAAATAAATTTAACCAATAATTATTTATAAGGAGGTCTTAATGAAAAATCTTTACAAAAGCATATTTACTGCAATTACCACAATAAATATAAAAGGAGATCTAAAATGTTAAAACTATTCAGACTAGTTTCAAATTTTTCGATCCTTATGTTGCTATTGCTATTTACATCGGGTACCTACGCTCAATCTACCGGAATAATTTCCGGAATCGTAGTTGATTCAAAGTCCGGAAATTACTTGCCGGGAGCGAATGTAATGCTTCGAGGTACAAACAAAGGTGCGGCAACAGATAAAGACGGTTCCTTTCGTATTGTAAACGTATTACCTGGAAACTATGCCCTTTTGGTTAGGTATTTGGGTTACAAAACGGACACTATCTCAGTAGCCGTAAAATCTGGGATAACAACCAATGTAAATATCAAGTTAACTGTAAGTTATATCAGCATGAAGGACGTAGTTGTCAGTGGATTAAGGCAAGGACAGGTAAAGGCTCTTAGCATTCAACGTGAATCCAATACAATAGTAGATGTAGTCTCAAGCGAACAAATGAAAACTTTTCCTGATGCTAATGCAGCCGACGTGTTGCAAAGAATACCTGGCGTTTTTATTGAGAGGAGTGCAGGCGATGGACGATATGTTTTAATTAGAGGTACTGAACCGCGCTTAACCAATGTTACAGTAAACGGAAATCCTCTTGCTACAAACCGTAACCAGGAACGCTACGATCAGATGGATATCGTAGGCTCAAATCAAATGTCGCTTATTGAAGTTGTTAAGGCATTAACACCGGATATGGATGCTAATGCGATTGGCGGTACTGTAAATATTGTAACGAAAAGTGCATTCGACTATCCGGGTCCAAATCTTGATATCACCGCCGGAAGCGGTTATTCTAATTTAGGGAAGAAACCTTTGTACCAAGGAAACTTAGATTATAGCACACGCTTCGGAGCAAAGAATAATTTTGGAATATCTATTACAGGAAACTGGGATCAAAGAGATCGCCGCATGGATGAAATGGAATTTGGATGGCAGCAAGAACAGGATGTTAATAAAAATATTATACCTTATGGTCTGTCAGAAGTTGACCTTGAAGATTTCCAGATTTCACGAGAACGTTATGGACTGGGTGCCAGTTTTGAGTACCGCCCGGATGAAAACAATAAATTCTATTTTAAATCCATGTGGAATCAATTAAATAATGGTGAAATTAGAGCCCGTACTCGGCTTCGTGTAGATAAAGGAAATTATTTGGACCCAACAGGTCTTCTCACTCAAAAATCACAAATCATTCGTGAGAGCACAAATGAACTTGAAAAACAGTACCAATCAAACTTTGATCTTGGCGGTGCAAATCGTTTTGGAGATCTTTCTGTAGATTATGACTTAGCATATAGTTATGGTAACGGGAATAGACAACCGGATATGGTATCGACATGGACACTTGATCAAAAGGTAAATTTAGCACTTGATTTATCAAATTCACTCTATCCTAAGTACCAAGTCACAAATCTCGACAAGTCTTATGAATTTGATGCAAGTAATTATGGTTCACCAACTTTTAATTATGAAGATTTTAATGCAACTAACGAATATAAAGTTGGTGGATTGAATCTAAAATATCCTTATGAAATTTTAGGCTATCCCGCGACTGTTAAAGGTGGGTTTAAATATACGAACGATTACAAAAATAATCATGATAATCGTTGGGCATATAGCTGGAATGGAGCTACCCCGCTTACTATGGCTAACTTTCTCTCAAGCAGACAGATAAATGACTTTATGAATAATAATTATGTATTCGGTCCGGAAGTGGATGGATCTTTGATAAGTTCTTTTATGGCGCAAAACATGAATACTAATCCGGACTTACAGGGACAATATGATTATTGGAATTCCATAGGACAATGGTATGATGTTACCGAAAATATTAGCGCTGCTTATTTAATGACCACTATTCATTTTGGTGAACTTTCATTACTTGCCGGTGTACGTGATGAAAACACAAGCGATAATTGCAATGGTTATGAATTAATTTTTGACACTAAAGGCAATTTTTCCAGCGTATCTCCTGTCACGGTTATAAAGAAGTATAATGATTTATTCCCAATGGTTCACTTGATATATGATTTAGGTGAAATGACAAAAGTTCGATTGGCTGTAACCAGGACAATGTCTCGCCCTAATTTTTGGGATCTGGTGCCATATTTTTATTTAGATGATAAACACCAAAGAATAAAAAGCGGCAACTCTGATTTAATACCAACATATGCCACAAATGTTGATTTTATTGCTTCTCATTATTTCAGTGGAATAGGTATTGCCTCAGCTAACTTTTTCTACAAATCGTTAACAAATATCATCTTTGAGAAAGTATCTATTTTACCGAACGGAGTATATGCAGGTTATCAGGATCAACGGATGATTAACGGAGGTAACGCAAATCTTTACGGTTTTGAACTAAACTGGCAGCAAGAATTAACTTTCCTTCCTGGTTTATTATCAGGATTCGGCATTTATGTAAACTATACTCATACTTGGGCAAAAGCAGATTTAGTAGGTCGCCAAGGTTTTTTGCCAGGTCAAGCTGGAGATATTGGCAATCTATCACTTTCTTATGAAATGGGTGGCTTCCAGGCAAGGCTTAGTTATGCCTATCAAGGTAAATTTATAACAGAAGTCGGGATAAGCGAAGGTTATGATTACTATACGGCAGCTCATGGTGAATTCGACTTCTCTGCAACTCAAAAACTATTAAACCAATTGAAAGCTTTCTTAGAAGTTGTAAATATTAATAATGAACCAGACAGAGAATATGTTGGTGTTGCAGCACGTCCGTTATCAACACAATTCTTCTCATGGTATAGTCGTATAGGTCTTAAATATTCTTTATAAAAACAAAATAAATTATGGACAGCATTAATTTGCTGTCCATCTTTGTTTTGATATTTAATCATAATTTATTGAATGTATGGTGAAAATGAAAAATAATAAAAAATACCATGGTGTAATAGTACCATTGGTTACGCCTGTTACCGAGTCTGGAGAGATAGATGAAATCTCTGTAGAAAGACTAATTAATTTTGTTCTTAAAGCAGAGGGATTCCCCTTTATCCTCGGCACAACCGGTGAGATAGCCTTAAATTCTTATAAAAATCGTGAAGCTTTGCCAAAATTAGCTGCAAAATTAGTAAACGGAAAAACGATTCTCTATGCTGGAATTACGGATAACAGCATAAATAATACAATTAATTTTGCAAAAAAATATTTTGATTACGGAATAAATGTTTTCGTAGTCCATCTGCCGTATTTTTTCCCTTTAACAAGCGATTTAATGCTGAAGTATTATGAAACTATTGCAGACAATTCTCCGGCACCGATTGTTATATATAACATTAAGTCTATAACACATATGTCGATACCAGTCGATGTAATTGAAAAATTAAGTACACATCCAAACATCGTTGGTTTAAAAGATTCAGATCGTGATTTTGATCGAGTTGAAAAGCTAGCCGGACTGTTTAAAGATAGGGATGATTTCTCCTTGTTTATAGGTTGGACAAACAAATCTGCCGAAGCTTTGCTTCTGGGGTTTGACGGTATTGTTCCGAACACAGCTAACATTGTTCCCGATCTTTTCCAATCTTTATACAAAGCTGCCGTTTCTGGAAATAAAGAAGAAGCAGCTAATTATCAGGTTAAGGCCGATACTTTATCAAATTTGGTTCAGAATAATAAAACAATGGCGCGGACAATTCCCGAATTGAAAACCTTGATGCATTCACTTAATATATGCGAACCTAATGTATTACCACCTTTAGTGCCTTTAACCGAGGACGAAAGCACATCTTTAATTAAAGAATATAAAAGACTTAATTTATAGTTGACCGGAGGAGATAATGTTAAAAAAAATCAAACTGACAATTCTTATAATATTTTTAACAACGTTAATAATTAGCGGTCAAGAGTGCATTAAACCAATCAAGTTGGAGAAAGGTCCGCACTTTTTTATTGATGATTATTTGATATCCGAAGATTCTTTTTTAATTCGAACTGTCAACAATCCGCATAAGCTGAAAGAACCTGTCATAACAAGCGGAATTAGAGGAGATGAAAACTGGCAGCCTTACTTAAGTGTATTACGAGATCCGCAAACCGGCCGGTTCCGTGTCTGGTATAATACACCCGTAGATACTAATGAGGTTTCGCGATGTCATATTGGTTATATGGAATCTAATGATGGAATTCATTGGATAGGCCCGCCTAAAATTTTAAAAGATCCTTTTCCTATTCAATTCGGAGTAAAGGTGTTAGACCGGGGACTGAATTATAAAGATCCAGCTCAAAGATATGTGCTTGCCAGTTATTTAAAACCCGGTTATAGAGTTGCCACTTCACCGGATGGGATCAATTGGACTTCCATTTCCAATAAACCGGTTTTTTTACATAACCATGATATTACTACAATAGCTTGGGATCCGATAAGAAAACAATACATAGCTGTTGTTTCAAATAGGCTAAGCGGATTCGGAGATCCTTCGAACCCGTCAATTGATGATAATCGACGTATACCACATGAAACAGTAAGCAAAGATTTGTTGCACTGGAAACCTATCTGGCCAATAATAATGCCGATGAACGATATACCAATGGAACATGGTGAAACTCAATTTTATTCAATGTCGGGGATTATTACACGAGGTGATTTGTTAATCGGTTTGGTTAAAGTGCTTCGCGATGATTTAAATGCTACTCCCGGAAAGACAGCAAAAGAAATGGGGGACATGAACAGAAAAGCTGCCGGCTTAGGATATACTGTTTTGGCATGGAGCCGCGACGGTGTAACATGGGAAAGAGATTATCAACCTTTTATTCCGAGAAATCCTATTCCGGGAACTTTCGATCATGCTATGTCCTGGGGAGACGATCAAATAATCGTTGGAAATAATACATACGTTTATTATGCAGGTTATAAACGCGGACATAAAGTAAATCGCTTTAATGAGAGACAGATAGGTTTGGCGATAATGCCAAAAGATCGTTACGTAAGTAGAGATGCCGGTTTAAATGAAGGCTATCTTATAACAAAACCTCTGATTTTAAATGCGGACAGCTTAGCAGTTAATGCAAATATTGAAGGTGAAATCCAAGTACGACTGCTTGATGAAAACTGCAAACCTGTAAAAGGTTTCAATTGGATTAAATTAAAAGGTAATTCGGTTGATATTAAAGCAGATTGGGGTAAAAGCTTGAATACTATTAATGGAATGCCCGTCCGTTTACAATTTAAAATGAAAAATGCTCAGCTCTTTTGTTTTTATCTTAAGTAAATTATTCATAAAAACAATTTATGGAGGATCATATTGAAATTCAAAATATTCTTTTTAAGCATAATAAGTTTGATACTTATAATTCCAGTTGGTTTACATTCTCAAAATAAAAACGAAATAAAAACTGTCACCCAAAATTTTGATACAAACCCGGGATGGGAAAACAATAATAATAGGATTGAGTGTACCGGTTGTCCGGAGATAACTCAAAATTTTGGTTGGGCATCTACTAATTATACCGGTTATGGTCCGGGTGAAATCGGCGGAACAATTTGGCGCTCCACAACACCTGCCTATTATGCCATGCCAATGGGGAACCCTTTAAATTTTAACGATGCCTTTTCAGCTTCCGGTAAGCTGGCAGTAATAGAACCACCTAAAGAAGGGTACGGATTTTATATTGGCTTCTTTAATCCCAAGCATCAAAGCTGGCGTGTCTGGCCTTCCTGCGGTTTTCGTATCGGTAAGATGGAAAACGACAGCGCCCGTTTCTTCTTAGATTATAAAACCGGAACAGATGCCGGGGCAATATTAAATCCGGATATTGCGATTCCCGGTGACGGTTCGGTTCATTCATGGGAATTTAGGTACGAACCTAATAAAGGTGTCTCGGATGCTGATTGGCCTGATCCGCGTATTCCGAAAATTCTGAAAGAAAAGGGAAGCAATGTTAATACAGATAAAATTTTGGTTGAATTGAAAAAAGTGGAACCGGGAATTACAAAAGATCAATTATTAAAGGAACTGAAAATTGCCAGAGATGCCGGCCTTGTTGATGACTGGTATAGAAAAGGTACCTACCATTTATGGACTCTGGAACCGGATATCGATAAAATTAAAGGGAGAATAACTTTTACATTCGACGGTCATTCGGTTAGTTATTATCTAATTCCCGGACAAAAAGAACTTCCTACCCAAATGAACAGGTTCGGAATTTACAATATGCAAATTTATACAGGCAGTTTGAAATTTTATCTTGCCGACTTGGTTGTTAATAATAAGAAAATAGATCTATCGGAAGACCCGCATTGGGAAGGCGAGAATAATCAAATAACATATATTGAAAGAGATTTCCACGCCAGACAGAATTTCGGTTACTCGCAAACAAACTGGGCAGGTAAAAAACCTGGAGAGATCGGCGGAGAATTTTGGGGAACCGAAGTAGTTGATCCTTCATTCGGCTATTATGCAGACAATGTAGGTAAGTTAACACTGGACGACCATATAAAATTTTCCGGCTGGATAAATTTTGTTAAAGGTGCTGTCGATGGTCGGATGCTTTTCGGTTACTTTAATAAAGCAGCAAGAGAAGCTCCCATAAAAGGTGAATATAAGGGAAATCCCCCCAATCAGTTTATGGGTATTGAAATAATGGATCAAACTAGACTTGGTTATTCTTTTACGGCAGTTTGTTCGCCGGAGCAGAAAATCTCTTTCGAAAAACGAGGGCCTACAATAATTCCGGACCAGATATCCAGACACTTTACTTTTGAATATAATCCGGATGTCGGTAAAGCGGGAAGGATTTATGTTACACTGGGCAACAAATCATTTACTGCTGATCTAAAACCCCAGCAACGTAAAACCGGAGCTGTCTTTGATCATTTTGGGTTATTAAATCCAAGAAAAGGTGGCAAATATGTAATCGTTTATTTTGACGATCTTTCTTATTCGGTAAATCGAAGTAATAATAATATTCAAAAATATAAACAGAAAATTACAAAAGTTCCTTATCCGGAATGGGGACGTAAATATTGATTAATCAGCAGAAAAAATATTTGATGATGTTTTAAGTTTATGAAGAAATCAATTTTAAAATACTTAATAATTTCCCTTACATATTTTATTTGTGTAAGTAAGGCTCAATCGGTGGACCAATTGAGGCCGGCTTCCGAACCTTATGCAATACCGGGTAAAGTAATCGTATTTACAAATTGGTATTATGTACGACCGGGTAATTTTGATTGGGTTAATAGCAACGGCAAAAGTGTATATGCAAATGATAAAGCAAAGATGGGTAAATATGAAGCTAATTTCGTTCCCGAAGACTCTCCACTTGGCATCGAACTTTTCAGTGAACCCGCACAAAGCGAAATACCGGAAATAAAAGCGGACAAGCCTTGGGATAAATGGGGAATTCGACTTGCAACTTTAATACACGAGAACGGAGTTTATAGGTTATGGGGAAGTTGTAACGCAAGCAGCAAAGAGGAATTTAATTGTTATTTTGAATCAAAGGATGGGCAGCACTGGGAAAAACCGGATCTTGATATTGTTGAATTTAACGGAAACAAACATAATAATCTTTTTAAAGATAATGTAGGACTTTCGGTATTTATAGATCCCTCTGCCCCGGTTGTCGAGCGATATAAGACAGTCTGGCATACGAAAATAAGCCACGAAGAATTTTTAAAATATAAAAATTCTAGAGCATGGTCGGTAATGGCTACAGAATTAGATGCACCTGATGTTCATGTAATGAAAGGTGCTTTTTCGCCGGATGGACTGCACTGGACGGTGCTGAAAGATCCGATCTCTTTTGAGCACTGCGATTCACAAAATATTGTTTATTACGACAACAGATCTAAAGAGTATATATTGTATATGAGGGGATTTATGCTGGGGCCGCGTGCACCGGGACAGCCTTACCCAAAGGAAAGTTTTCACCAGTATGTATGGCGACGAGCTATTGCAATGACGGAAAGTAAAGACTTTAAAAAATTCCCGTTGTCTCATATCATTCTGGAACCAGGTCCGGAGATGAGACCATCTGATCAGTTTTATACTAATTGTATGACGAACATACCCGGCGCGCCGTACCTTAAACTAATGTTTCCCGCTGTGTATAATGTAGCCGATGATATAACCGAAATCGATTTGTACTCCAGCTACAACGGAAAAAATTGGCACAAGGTACCGGGAGATCCTGTATATCAAACGCAGGAATTCGGTAAACCGGACGGTGGGTGTGTTTTTGCTAGTCCCAATCTTGTTGAAAGGCCCAACGGAGATTGGATCTTGCCTTATGTTGGTTACAACGTACCTCATAAATATCCCAGGGGTTCATACAAATTCGAGCCGGGAATGCTTGTATGGCCGAAAGGCCGCCTGGCGGGGATAATGTCAAAGGGTAAAGGAGAATTTGCAACTGTGGCCTTTGTTGCACCTGGTAATATCTTAAAGATAAATGCCCTTACAAAAAGGGCCGGTTATATTAAGGTTGAAGTTGTAGGTATGGACGGTAAACCTATTAAAGGGCATACTTTTGCCGATGCTGAGCCTGTGATCGGCAATCAATATAAATCAATAGTTAGATGGAAAAACAGTAATAACCTGGGAATAAAAACCGGGACTCCTGTTTTTCTCAGGTTCAAAATGAAAATGGCAAAAATTTATGAACTCTATTTTGACAAAACGAGGTAGCTATATGAAAAAATTCTCGATATCAATATCCTTTTTTATAATTGTTGTTTTATTCTTCGGATGTGGGAAAAAACAGCCAGTTAAAATCCCGGATAACGAAGCAGTAGGCGAGTTCGCTCCACCCGACGCATATATAAACGGAAGCAAACATCCTTATTACGGCGCAGAGAACGCCTGGGACATAGGTAACGATGATGCGTTAGACAGCAGATTCTTTTCCAGGGATCCCAAAGTTGAATATAAGAGGCGCGGACAATTAGCGCTTCTGCTTACAATAGCCGACAAGCCCGAGGAATCGGAAAAATACTGCCGTGAGCTACTAGCCAAAGATTCACAAGATCTGGAATCGTACTTTAATCTTGCCATAGCACTTACAAAGGAAAATAAAATAGACGAAGCGGTTAAAACGGTAAAAACGGCAGTTGAGAGGGGTCTGCCGCTTGGACGTTTTTACGCAGGACCGAGAGATTTGCTGAAACCGTTGATTGAATCGAAAGGATTTCAGGATTTTGCTTCGCCATTCCATCTAGAAGTAATTCAGGGACCTATGATGGGCCGGGTATCGGATCACGGTGCAAGTTTTTGGGTACGAACAGTTAATCAGGTCAATATACAAGTAAAAGTCAGCAAGCACGAATCACTAAAAGATGCGGTTCTTTCAAACGTAATGAAGACGGATTCATCGAAGGATTATACCTGTATTGTTTCCGTCGATAAACTTGATCCGAGCACTCTGTATTATTACGAAGTACTGGTTAATGGAGCAGTTTCGGATAATACCGTAGTACATTCATTCCGTACTTTCCCAAAAGAGAACACGGAAGCTGATTTTAAAGTTGTATTCGGAGGGGGTGCAGGATATGTACCATGGCACGAAAGGATTTGGGACGTTATCAAAGGACATCAGCCGTTGGCCTTCATATGGATGGGAGATAACGTTTATATAGATACTCCCCTTGAGCCGGACGATATCCGTTACTGTTATTATGAAAGGCAATCGCGTCCGGAATTCAGGAGACTAGTAGCTTCCTTAGGCAATTATGCAATGTGGGACGATCACGATATTGCTACCGACGATTGCTGGCTAGGACCTTACAAAAACAAGCCGTGGTGGAAGCCGCAGATGCTTAGAATATTCAAGGAACAGTGGGTGAACCCGTTCTACGGCAGCAAGGAATGGCCGGCTTGCTGGTTTAACTTTAAGATAGCGGATGTGGAGTTCTTCATGCTTGACGGACGCTACTACAGGACCGATCCTTACGCCCCGAATCCTACGATGCTCGGACCGGATCAGAAAGCATGGCTGCTTAAGGCTTTGAAAAAATCCACGGCTACTTTTAAGGTAATTGTATCGGGAACTCCCTGGGCTTACGATGCGAAGCCAGGTGCAAGGGACGACTGGAACGGATTTCATAAGGAAAGAACGGAGATCTTTGACTTCTTAGCAAACAATCACATTAACGGTGTTATCCTTCTATCCGGAGACCGCCACCGTACAGACATCAGAAAAATTACGCGTCCGAACGGCTATACTTTGTACGACTGGGAAAATTGCAGGCTTACGAACCAGATAGTACACCCGATCGAGCCCGGAGCTATGTTCGGGTATAACGCGAAACAAACATTCGGTTTATTAAACTTCGATACGAAGAGCAAGGATCCTTCCGCTACATTCACGGCTTACAGTATCGACAACGAAAAAGAATTTTCAATGACGTTAAAGCTTAGCGATTTAACTGACAAGAAATAAATATGAAATATTTAAGAAATAAAATATTACTGCCGGCATTATTTCTATTGTTGATTATAGACTGCTCACAATCTGCGGCACAGTCTGTTTGGCACCAGGATTCGTTTAACGACTTTAAGGACGGAACTTTTACCGATGCCGGCAGCAATTGTTATGTCTCTGCTAAAGGAAGAATACAAATAATTACAAGATGGGATTTTAATAATGACGGTTACCTGGATTTTATTTTGCCTTCGGGACACGGACAAACTGAGAAAGAAAACACATACATTTATCTAAACAACGGAAATGATATTGACGGTCGTTCAAGAATTGAAATCCCGGGCGGTGGATCTCGAGCAGGACTTATTGCAGATTTCAACAAAGACGGTAAGAATGATCTTGCCGTAGTTAACTACAAAGATAGCCATGCTCCAAGAGTTCCGGCATGGATTTATTTTGGAACTGACAGTGGCTTCTCTCCTTATCACCGGGTAGAATTGCCGGCAGTGGATGGAAATTCAATTGCAGCCGGCGATTTTAACGGTGACGGGTGGTTGGATTTAGCAGTCGGATGCCAATACTGGAAGAAGACCGACGACATTACCAAAGAGCCTCGCAAAGCCTTTATCTACTGGAATTCGCAGAACGGTTTTGATCCGAAAAATAGAACCGTTATTACGTTTAATAATCACGGTGCACACGGACTTGCGGAGGGCGACCTGGACGGCGACGGAATTGCAGACCTGGTTTTAATGAATACCAACAAAATGTATATACTACTATCATCTAAGAATGCATTAAAGAACCCTGGTAATGCAGTCGAGATGGATATATCCGGTTTCGCACCAGCTATTGGTGACGTTAATGGTGATAAGATAAAAGATATTGCTATCTGTACTAAAAGGGGAGTATTGATTTTAAAAGGATTAGGCAAAGGTCTTTTCAGTAAAAAGGATTCTGTATTGCTTCCTGTTAGCGATGCCCATGCAGTAGTTCTTTCAGACGTAGATAAAGACGGTCTTGACGACGCGGTTGTTGCTAACTATGCAAGAAATATTGGTGGGGCAACATGGACAAATTCTTATGTGTTTTATTCGGATGGCAAAAATTTTACAACTAGAAAACCTTTACTCCTTCCTACCTTAGGCGCAAGTGGAGTAAGCTGCGGCGATTTGAACGGTGACGGGTATCCCGAGATAGTTTTCAGCAACGAAAATGTAACCAACGAGAGAGAATTGCTTTCGTACGTCTATTGGAACGATAAAGGCACTTTTCGGTTTGAGGATCTTACTCAGATAAAGACTGAAGGCTCTATGGCAAATACCATAGGCGATGTTAACGGCGACGGTAAGCCGGATGTGATTTTCTTTAATGACGAAGGACATTTCCGTGACGGAGCAGCAATTACGACACTTTATTGGGGCGACGGAACACGGAATTATACGCGCGAACGGAGTACAGAATTTGTTACTCACCATATTTTCGGATTCGGCAACGCCGATCTTGACGACGACGGCAATGTAGACATAATATTTGCCCGGGCAAAGTTTATAACAGGAGTAAACCAAGATCAGTCCGGTCTTACTATCGAATGGAATAAGAATGGTAAATTCGAAAGGCAAACTTTTTTGACTATGAAAGATGCATACGGCGGCGTGAGGATAGCCGACATAAATAAAGACGGTTACCTCGATATACTTGGAAGTGGCAGCTGCATAGATCTTAACGATCCTTCGAAGCACGGTTTCCCTATATTTTGGGGCTCCCCTCAAGGTTACAGTTTTAAGAACAGAACTGTACTTCATATGAACAAAGCGCAGATTCGCGGGCCGCTGCTGATGGATCTTAATAATGACGGCTGGCTCGATATTGCCGGACAAATAGAATACGGCAAGGTTATAATTTGGTGGGGCAGTAAAAAAGGATTTTCTGATAAAAATTTCACAGACATTACCTTACCTCGAAAAGACCAATTAATGTATATAAAAGGGGCTGACTTTAATAAAGACGGGTGGATTGATTTGCTGTTGCCTCATCGCGGAAATCCCGATGGCACAGAGTCGACCTCCTATATCTATTACGGTTCTCCTAAAGGTTACAGCAGCAAAAATATGATACAGGTAAAGTCTTATGTACCTTATCAAAATTGTATTGCTGATTTTAACAAGGACGGCTGGCTCGATATATTTTTAACAAGTTACGGCGGTGAAGTAAGCGGTAACCGCCCGTCTTTGATATACTGGGGCAGTAAAAATGGTTTCAATCAGGAACCGACTAAGCTGCAGACATACGGTTCGTCGGGATCCAGAGCGTTGGACTTCGACGGTGACGGCTGGCTCGATATATTGGTAGCCGATCACCGCAAATCCGGTTCCTACTTTAAACCAGAACCGCACAGGCATGTTTGTCCTTCTTTGATTTATTGGGGAAGTCCATCCGGATTCTCTAAAGAAAATCGATCGGAGTTTATTGCTACAGGACCCAGCGGTTTGAATCTACGCGATGCCGGAAACAGTTATGACCGAGGTTTATATGAAGATTATTTCTCGGTTGTTCATGAAAGTGCGGAGAATGAAATTCCCAATTCAATTAGCTGGAAAGCCGAAACCCCTTTTGGTACTGCTGTACATTTTCAACTGCGGTCTGCGGATAATAAAAATAATATAAATTCTGCCGAATGGAGAGGACCGGAAGGAAAAGATTCTTGGTATACGGATAGCGGTTCTAAGGTAAAAGGAATTACCGGGAAGTACATTCAATATAAGGCGAGACTAATTACTCCAAATGGTGCAGCGACCCCTTATCTGATTGAGGTTTCGACATATTTCAGTAAAAAATAAAATATTATTAAACATCAGAATTATTTAAATGAAATTATTTAGGATTATAAAAATTACAGCAATAATAGCTTTTCTTGTATTTTCAACATTGGATGCACAGACTATATGGAGACAAGACAGCTATAAAGATTTCATAAAAGGAACTTTTGACGATGCCGGTGCCAATATGTATGTCTCACATAACGGACGAATTCAGGCCATTAATCGATGGGATGTGAACAACGACGGCAACGTGGATATTTTATGTGTTAATACACATCCTCTTGTGGAAATGCTCGATATGTCAATTTATTGGGGGAATGGGAAAGACTATAGTATATTAAACCACAGCTATATTCCCGCAGACGGTCCCATGTGGCCTGTAGCCAACGATCTGGATAACGACGGTAATATGGATCTTATTGTTCCTAATTATTCTAATGGTACATGGACCAATATGGATTCATTTATCTATTACGGCGGTTTAAGTAAGAATTATAAAAAGAAAGCTGGCGAATGGGCATTCTATCCTTTTAAAAAACGGGTCTCTTTAAAAAGTTCCGGTGCACAAAATGCGGCAGTTGCGGATTTAAACAAAGACGGATATAAAGACATAATTTTTGCATTTTCCAGCGGATACTGGGAATACAGGGATAAGAATTCTAAAGGCTCATCTTACTCCAGAATTTATTGGGGTGGAAAGAATGGGTACAGCAACGACAACTACACAGACATTGCTACCGATGGTGCTACGGATGTAGCTGCTGCAGATTTAAATAATGACGGATGGACTGACCTAGCTTTTTCCAACGGTAACGGAAAAACTTCCTATGTGTATTACGGAAGCGCCAAAGGATTCAGCCAGAATAGGATGATCGAGCTTCCTACCAACAAAGCCTCGGCAGTTAAAATTGCAGATGTGGATAACAACGGAACACCTGATATTATTTTTGCATGTGAAGATGGGAATGCTTCATATGCATATACAAACATTAATGGAAAGTTTGATAGTAAAAGAAAAATAGAATTTGAAACATATGATGCAAAGGATGTAGTAACAGCAGATTTTAATAAAGACGGATATACCGATGTATTTTTTACTAACCACGAATATTCATTAACGGGAGATCCCAACCGTGCCAACCGACTGATTGATTCATACCTTTATTTTGGTTCTGCAAAAGGATTCAGTAATAAGAACAGGCAGTCTATTCCAACTATTGGTGCATGGGGTGCAAATGCTGCGGATTTAAATAATGACGGATGGATAGATCTTTTAATCTGTAACAACCAGGAGCACTATTCGTATGAAGTTCCTTCATTCATTTATTGGAATGGTCCGGATGGCTTTCAGGAAACAAAACGTACTTGTTTATATGAGCACGGTGCCGAAGGAAACGCAATTGCGGATTTTAATAATGACGGCTATCCCGATATACTTATAACGTCAATGATGGGCAATTCACGCGGGGGTTATGATCCTTCTTATTTATATCTTGGAAAACCGGATGGTAGTTTCGATGTAAATCATCGTATTGAACTGCCGGGCCGTGAACCTTACGAACAAGCCTTTGCCGATTTGAATGATGACGGACAGGTAGATATTTTAATGGTTAATAGGGGAGAAACAAATCGTGTAGCAAACGAAGTTTGGATCTATTGGAACAAAGATAACAAATTCAGTACGTGGGATATGTCCGGTTTACCGTGCTATAACGGTTTGGGTGTCCAGGTAGCAGACTTGGATAAAGACGGTTATCTTGATATTATAGTATCAAATGGTGGACCTCCTGTTAATATTCCAAATAAAAATACCCCGGGAGCTTTTATTTATTGGGGAAGTCCAAAGGGCTGGGCTGTTGAAGACAGAACTGAACTACCAATTAAAGTAACAAGGTCGGCTACGGTTTGTGATATTAACAACGACGGTAATCTGGATCTCGTTTTCGGAAATCAGGGAAAAGGCGGTTTGGCAACAATATTTTATGGAGACGGGACACGTAATTATAGTTTAAAGCATTCGGTAACCCTGGAAGGCAGTGAGGGGACCGGAATGGGCGGAGTTGCCGATTTGAATAAAGACGGATTATTGGATATTGCATTTGCCCATAGTAAACATGTACTAATTTATTATCAGAAAAAAGATCATAAATTCGGCAAGCCGGTTTTGATTCCGGTTCAAGCAAAGACGATGACTATCGGTGATGTAAATAATGATGGATGGCTTGATCTTGTTTGTCCATACTACAGTGGCAACGGCAGGCGAAGCTGGTATTCAACAGTGCTGCTCGGAAGTGAAAAAGGATATAACATTAATAATAGTTTGAAGTTTCCGACTGATGGTGGAACCGGTGCTTTAATTTGTGATTTTAATCGAGATGGTTACCCGGATGTTTTCTTCTACTGTCACCGCAAAGATGGAAGCTACGATAAGATAAAAGACTACGGAGATCATCACACAAACTCACTTCTTTACTGGGGAAGTGCAAAAGGATTTTCCAATAAGAACGTGCTTAAGATGCCGAGCGTAGGTGCACACTACGATATGGGTGTCGATATCGGAAATATAAAAGACAGGAAAAATATTTTTGTATACACATCATCGGCTCATACTATGGGAGGTAAGAAACCTTTATCAATAAACTGGAAGGCCGAAGTGCCGGTGCGTACTTCTTTAAAATTTCAGATACGAACAGCGGAAACAAAAGAAGGATTAAAAAACGCGGAGTGGAACGGCCCCAAAGGCCCTGAAACATATTTCACGCAAAGTGACGGGGCAGTGCCTAAGCTGACTGGCAGATGGATACAGTACAGAGCGGTATTCGATATGGGCAATGGTGCCGATACTCCCGTGCTGACTAATGTTGAAATTAAATTTGAATAAAAATATTTCGGAACAATTCAATTCAAGGAGTAATATGAAAAGTCTTGCGATTACTTTTATTTTGTTAGCATGCTCTGCAATGCTCTTCGGGCAAACGTTAAATATGGATATTTCGAAGGTAGGACCGAAAACTCAAGAGGTTGATAACAGCCATTATTTTAACATTTATTATGTCTCTCAAAATAACGGAAACGATAAAAAAGGTGATGGGACTAAGAATAATCCCTGGCAGACTGTAGTATATGCTTTACAAACAGTAAACGGAGAAACGGAAAATCATCCCGTCGCTTTATTTGTTGCTGAAGGAATTTATTCCGGTTCCACAATAGAGATGAAACAATTTATCGATCTTTACGGCGGATTTAATGCTGAAAATTGGGAACGGGATATATATAAATATTCAACTATACTAGACGGAAGAGAAGCACGCAGGGTTGTAGTTGGTGCAGATGACTCAAAGCTTGACGGATTTACGGTTGAAAACGGACTATCGAGATCTCATGGAGGCGGTATACTCTGCGATGACAGCGCGCCCGAAATAAGCAACTGTTTTATTGTAAATAATTATGTGCTGGAGCCAGGAGATTTTAATATTGAAAGAATTCACCAGCACGGAAACCTCGGCGGAGGAGTAGCGTGTCTTTACAACGCAACTCCGGTCATCGAAAATAATTTATTCTATAATAATAAAACTTCCATCGGTGACGGAGGCGCTCTTTCATTTTACGGATGGACAAGGAAACGCCACGGCACTAATAGAAGGATAGAGAATAACTTTATGGTTGGATATGTGAGACCTGTAGTTAGGAACAATGTTTTTGTTGAAAACACAGCCGGTATAAATGATGTGCATCGGACCCGCAGCAGCAATGGCGGAGCTATCTCATGTTCGAACGAAGGCCGCCCAATAATTGAGAACAATGTAATAGCTTCAAACCGGTCTAAAGGCAACAGCGATGCCGGTGGAGTTTACTCCGAAGATTTTTCTTATCCAACTATAAAGGGAAATTGGATAATCGGGAATATTGCAGATGACGACGGCGGGGGAATTTATATCATGAGACTGAGCGACGCTCATGTAGAAGATAATTTTATTGCCGGAAACTGGACAATGAATAGAGGTGTAGGCGGAGTAAGGTTAAGTAAAGAAGGACGTGCTCAAATTACTGGGAATATTATTGTTCATAATCAATCAGGCGGCGGAGTGCAGTGTGTGGATTCTTATATGGAGTTGAAGAACAACGTAATCATGAATAACGAAGGTAAGTACAGCATATTGTTCTCAGATGCTTTTAGTTACTTTAAGCCATCTATAGTTGAAGACAATATCGTTCGCGGAAATAAGGGACATCTAGCTTTAGATACTAAGGGAAACGATCAAATAATCATCCGTAATAATAACTTTGATGAAAAAGTTGACGGAGCAGGAAATATTAATAAGAAAGTAGATTTAAACAAAAAAAATATTTCCGGGGAAATAAAATCCTTGGTATTCAATGATCATTCTTACCTGACTGAAGTTAATGTTAACGGAAATTTAAATTCAAATTCGTTGACAGGACACGTTATTAGGATAGGCGACTTCTGGAGCGTTATAGAGAAAATCTCAAATAATAAAATTTATGTTTGGGGTAATGCCGGTGAGCGTTCCAATGGTGCAAACAAATTTGAGATATTATCCAATTACCAAATACAGAAATAAGGCTATTATGATTTATATTCTTCAAATTATCAAAGGAGGAGTTTAATGCAACATTCTGGATTTACCACCATTGATGCTGTTATTGCATTAGTATATGTATTAAGTATTATCGGAATTGGAGTTTACCTTTACAACAAACAGAAGTCAACAAAAGACTTTTTGCTTGCCGGACGAAGCATGGGATGGTTTTCAATTGGATTAACATTAATGGCTACTTTAACAAGTGCAGTCGGATATATGGCTTATCCTGCCGGTGCATTTAAATACGGTTTAATTATGCTTTGGATGGCGATGGCAATACCCATTTCTTATCCGCTTGTAGTTTATGTCTTCATGCCTTTTTACCATCGTCTGAGAGTATATACAGCATACGAATATTTAGAAAGACGTTTCAATACAAACGTTCGAGCTTTGGCCAGTGCTATTTTTATTTTATGGCGTCTTACGTGGATGGCTGCGGTTGTTTATGTACCGTCAATGGTATTAAATGTTGTAACGAACGGTAAAATTCCTCTTATTCCATCAATATTGATTTTAGGAATAATAACTACAATCACGACGGCACTTGGCGGAATGAAAGCTACTATGTGGTCCAATGTTATACATTCCTTCGTAATGTTTGCAGGAATGATTCTGGCAGTTATACTCATATTTACTTCTGTCCCGGGTGGTTTTTCAGAGGTTTGGTCAACATTATTAGCCGCGGGAAAGACATCAATGACGGCAAAAATTCCGGGTTTTGAAAATGCCGGTTTCTTTGGCCAGATTAAACTTTACTTAGTAACAGATATAACAGTTGTTTCGCTTATCATTACTTATTCAGTTCAAAAGATGGGTAACTATTGTGTTGATCAAGCCATGGTACAAAGTTATTTAACCGCCAAATCTTTATCTGAAAGCAGAAAAGGATTTTTTACAAACGCAGTAGCATATCTCCTTTATATACTTTTAGTAACATTTATTGGAGCGGGTTTGTTTGCTGTTGCCTCGCATTTAAACTTTCCTAAAGGATTGGGTATCGATAAAATATTCCCATATTTTATTGCCAATGTAATGCCTGTTGGAGTAACCGGTTTAATGATCGCTGCTATATACGGAGCATCGATGTCAAGTTTGAATTCAGGAATTAATTCCAGTATCGCTGCTATACTTAATGATTTTTACGGACGGTACATTCTAAAAGTTTACAATTTAGAAGAAGGTGAGGTATCGGTAGAAGAAAATGCACGCCGGTTAAAAATTGCCAGGTATTCCACACTTGTATTGGGAGCAATAATTACCGTCGGAGCATGTTTTGTAGGCCAGATGGGAAATATTTTTATCTATTCACAAAAACTTATAAACATGTTTACGGGACCTTTATTCGGCGTATTTGTTTTAGCAATGTTCTCGAAACGCGCAAACCCAACAGGTGCATTAGTTGCCGGATTTATCGGATTTGTGATAGGTTCAGTTCTGGTATTTGCCAAGAGGTGGGGAATTGATTCGCTTGCCGTGGGTGTTTTGTGGCCTGCAGCCCTATCATTTTTTGCTACTTTAGTGTTGGGATACGGATTGAGTCTAATAATCGGCAAGAACAGTGAAGGAGCGCTTGAGTATACATGGCGAAAAGTGATGAAGAACTATTCACTTCAAGATGAGAGTGCCGATGAAGCATGAACCTATTAGATACAGCTTTTCTCTTTTAGGATTTCATCTTGAGAGTTTTAAATATGCCGTCTGGAATTATTTCTGCGGAATGAAGTTTAATTCAGCAGCAATAAAATATGAATTTAATTAGTATTTCATACTATTAATAAAACAGGAGAAAAATATGAATCAACTTTTCGATGTTAATGGAAAGATTGCGCTGATAACCGGTTCAGGGCAAGGAATCGGTTTCACTTTAGCCAAAGGCCTGGGCAAGGCTGGCTGTATCGTGATTTTAAATGATATCGTTGAAGAAAGACTTGATGCCGCAGTGGATCAATTGAAAAGTGAAGGAGTAAATGCTCACGGAATAATCTTTGATGTGCGGAACGAGAAATCTGTTAACGAAAAATTCATACAGGCAGAGAATAAAATCGGGCCGATTGATATACTAGTAAACAACGCGGGGATACAAATTAGAGGCCCACTTGAAGATTTTCCTCTTTCGGAATGGCAGCGAATAATTGACATTAATTTAACAGGTACGTTTATCGTCTCGAAATCAGTTGTAAAAAGTATGATAAAACGAAAATCAGGAAAAATTATAAATATCTGTTCCATGCAGAGCGAACTTGCCAGGCCTTCCATAGCGCCATACACAGCATCTAAAGGCGGAGTTAGGAATTTAACCAGAGGTATGGCTACTGAATGGGGTAAATATAATATACAGACAAACGGAATCGCTCCGGGATATATTAAGACCGCGATGACCAAGTCTCTTTATACGGACGAGAAATTCGATTCATGGTTACGTGGGAGAACGCCGGCAAATCGCTGGGGCGAACCGGAGGAACTTATAGGTACTTTAATATTTCTTGCCTCTAAAGCATCAGACTATGTTAACGGGCATCTGGTTTATGTCGACGGAGGAATGCTTGCATGCGTATAACCCCGATTTGAATAAGTTCTGATTAATTCGCACCTATAAAAAAGAGTTTGGAGACTGTGTTTCCATTTTAAATATTGTAAGCTAATAAAATTCAAATAACGTTGCTTCATTATTAAACGGAAAAACATAAATAATAAAAATCAGAGACGTTTTAGTCGGAATAGAACATAGAATTCTCATAATTTCAGGAGATACTAAATGAACACAAAAGAAATCGGTATACTTCAAAAAATAGCTCATACTGTACGAGCATTATCTGCCGATGCGATTGAAATTCAAAAATCTGGTCACCCAGGTCTTCCACTAGGAGCAGCAGAAATAGGTACTTATCTTTTCACCAAAGTGTTGCATTATAATCCTAAAAATCCAAATTGGTTCGGAAGAGACAGGTTCATTCTATCAGCAGGACACGGTTCTATGCTGCTTTATTCACTTCTTCACTTGAGTGGATACAACTTAGGTCTGGATGAGATAAAAAACTTTCGCCAATTGAATTCGCTCACTCCAGGACATCCAGAATATGGCGAAACGCCGGGAGTTGAAGTTACGACTGGTCCTTTGGGACAGGGCGTAGCAGCCGGAACCGGTATGGCAATATCTCAGAAATTACTTGCAGCACGATTCGGAGAAGAATTATTCGATTCGAAAATTTGGGTACTTGCAGGTGATGGATGTATGATGGAAGGAATTTCATCGGAGGCAGGCAGTCTTGCGGGTACGTTAAGATTAAACAATTTGGTAATTATCTACGATTCCAACGACATTTGTCTTGATGGTCCGACAGAAGAATCCTTCAGTGAAAACACTGCGAAACGTTATGAGGCATACGGTTTTAAGGTAATGATAATTGATGGATATGATTTTAATGCAATGGAAAATATCTTTACAAAAGCCAGACATGAAAAAGACTGCCCCGTTTTAATTATTGCCAAAACGGTGATAGGTAAATATTCGCCATCGCGTCAGGGGAAGAGCATCAGTCACGGAAGGTTTCTTGGACCGGAAGAGATGAGGGGATTTAAAGAATCCATCGGTTGGCCCCCGGAGCCTCTATTTTATATTCCCGATGAGGTAAAGAACTATTTCGAATATAAAAAAACGGAATATGAAAAATATGAGAATGAGTGGAATGAAAAATTGGAAAGTATGAAATCGAAAGATCTGGGAAAAGCAGAATTGTGGAAAATATTTGAAAAGAAAAAACTCCCTGAGAATTTCGCGGAACAAATTTGGAATATGGATATAAACCCGGACCAACCGACTAGAAAGTACAATGAAGCGCTTATAGCAAAAGTAGCGGAGCTGCTTCCGTTTGTGATAAGTGGTTCAGCTGATGTTGCGAGTGTTGATCTCACATGGCTGCCTGGAAACCGTATCGTATCAATGGATGGTTGGAATGCACAGCAGATAAAATTCGGAGTAAGGGAGTTCTGTATGGCAGCATCTGCATACGGAATGAATCTATACGGGATGCTGCAGCCGGTTATAGGAACGTTTCTTACTTTTTCCGATTATATGCGGAACGCAATTAGAATGGCGGCGCTCATGAAGCAGCGGGTGATATTTGTTTTTTCGCACGACTCAATCATGCTAGCACAGGATGGACCCACTCATCAGCCAGTAGAGCATTTAATGTCACTCAGGCTGACACCCGGACTGACAATGTTTCGTCCCGGAGACGAAAATGAATCAAAAGCAGCCTGGACGGAAGCATTCAATATTTACGGAGGGCCGGTTGCACTTTGCTTTACACGTCAACCAGTAAAATCAACAGTAAGCAATTTGACCTTAGTTAAAGCTAGAGAGGGGATGAAGCATGGTGCATACGTGTTGTATGGTAAGCCTGAATCGTATGTTGATGTTGAAATATTCGCCACCGGCTCGGAAATACATCCGGCTGTTGGCTCGGCCAAAATCCTTGAAGAGGAAGGTTATTCGGTAAGAGTTATTTCCGTGCCCAGTTGGGATTTATTTGAAAAACAGAGTGAAAATTATAAAAAATATATTACAGGAGGAGATGCTGGTCTTAAAGTAAGCATCGAAGCCGGAGTAGGATTGGGATGGCAGCGGTTTGTCGGCACAACTGGTCTGATAATTTCACAAGAGACTTACGGCGCTTCCGCGCCTGAAGGGGTAATGGCAGAGCACTTCGGCTTTACGACGGAGAAAATTTTAGCAAAAATTAAGGGTAATATTCGCGAAGAAGTTTTAAAATAATTTAAATTCTTACACTTATTTCGTGGATACAAATTCGGAATTTTTTATATGAAATTAAATTGTCGGATTAGCTAAGAATTGTGAGTAAAAATACGACTGGTTATTTTAGGTGTAAAAGATTTGGCGATGATAATTAAAAAAGAAAATTAAATTGTCAACCTCTAATCTATTTATGAGAATTAAACAGGCCATAAATTGTAACCAATCTTACTTTTAAAGAGCGGATTTAGAATTTTTAAGTGGAAAATGATTGAGGATTATTTTGTTTAAGAAAATAAAAGAGTTCTTTAAAACAGGTCCGGATAAAACTCCTATAATCGACAAAAACCAGGTTAAAAAGATATATGAAAGTAAAAGGTGGAGTGTTTTAATTTCGTTGATTCTCGGCTATGGATTTTTCTATACGTGTAGATTGGGATTGTCCGTAGCTAAAAAGCCGATGCTTGATGCCGGATTATTATCTGTTACTGAATTGGGTGTAATAGGAGGTGTCCTGTTATATGTTTATGCTGTAGGTAAATTTGTAAACGGCATGTTATCCGATCGGGCAAACATCAAAAGATTTATGTCTATTGCACTTTTGCTTTCCGCTCTAGTAAATATTCTGTTCGGTTTTACGCATTTGTTTATTGTATTTGTAATATTGTGGGGAACCAACGGATGGTTCCAATCAATAGGATCGGCGCCTAGTGTTGTTTCAATATGCCAGTGGTACAGCAATAAGGAATATGGTACCAGATATGGAATTTGGGCGGGATCTCACAATATTGGGGAAGGACTAACATTTGTAGGCACAGCTTTTCTTATTAGTACTTTTGGATGGCGTGCAGGTTTTATTGGTCCCGGTTTAATCGGCATTTTTATTGGACTCGTTCTTTACAATACATTAGCAGATCGTCCGGAAACTTATGGATTGCCCAATGTTGCCGATTATAAAAATGATTATTCAGCGGGGAAGCCGTTTAAGGAAAATATAGGCAGTTTACAAAAAAAAGTTTTTAGGAATCCATATGTGTTGATTTTGGCATTTAGCAGCGCACTGATGTATGTTGCCAGATATGCAATTGATGATTGGGGAATTCTTTTTTTGCAGGAATCAAAAAATTACGCGCTGGTTAATGCAAGTTTTGTAATGGGAGCCTATCCGATAATGGGATTTATCGGTGCAACTTTTTCAGGTTTTATTTCAGATAAGTTGTTCAATTCAAGAAGAAATATCCCCACACTTTTATATGGATTAATTGAAACGGGTGCAGTTATAATGCTTTATCTTGTCCCTCCCGGACATTTTTGGCTCGATACTATTGCTATGGGCCTTTTCGGTTTCGGAATAGGAGGGTTGATTGTTTTCTTAGCAGGATTAATAGCTATCGACATTACATCCAAGGCTGTTGCTGGTACTGTAAAAGGAATAATTGGATTGTTTAGTTATTTAGGTGCTGCTACACAGGATTGGATAAGCGGTTTCCTAATAGATAGTAGTAAAAAAATTCAAAACGGTAAAGTTATTTATAATTTTAATCATGCATTCTATTTCTGGATCGGTGCTTCAATACTATCAATGCTGCTTGTTTTAATTATCTGGAATTCAAAACCAAAAGAATTGCAAGATTCAGAATTACCAATTTGAAACGAATGGATCCCATACTTTTAAGTGAAAGGTGTTTTTATCAATTTCTATTGTGGCGACCCTATTGAAAAGTTAAATCAAATGTTGGAAGAAGAAAAAGGAAATGAAATTTAATAATATCTCCTTCATTTGATGAAATGTGTGAGTGTTTACATTATTTGGGAAAGGAAATGAAAAGAAAAAATATTAAAGTTTGTTTGTTGGTATTAATTTCAACTTTCTTGTTTATTTCTATGACCTACACTGGACAACGAAAGTTTATTGAAGTAAGAAGATATAAAATTCCAGAAGCCAGGCAGGGAATAGCGGTTGATAAAAATTATTTGTATGCAATTGATACAAGAGCTATAGCTAAATACGAAAAAAGTACTGGCAAATTGGTTAGTAAATGGGAAGAAGAAAAAGACGGTCCTATAAAGCATCTTGACAGCGGCGTTATAATTAACAATAAACTATACTGTGCTCATTCAAATTATCCTGAATTCCCAATGACAAGTTCGATTGAAATTTGGGATGTAAAATCATTGAAACATATAGGTAGTCACAGCTTCGGCATAAATTGGGGCTCATGTACATGGGTGGATCGTTATCAAAATTATTGGTGGGCTGCATTTGCTCACTACAATAAATGGAAAGATTCAACCAACACAGATGTGCGTTGGACAACTGTGATTAAGTTCGACGATAAATGGCGAATGTTAGAATCTTGGATATTTCCTAGCGAAGTAAGCAAAAAATTCGGGAAGATGAGTAACTCTGGAGGTACATGGGGGCCTGACGGTTATTTATATTGCACTGGGCATGATGCATCGGAACTATATGTGTTAAAATTGCCTTCAACCGGATCGGTTTTGGAATTGATTGAAACTGTTCCTATTGATTGTACGGGACAGGGATTTGCTTGGGATAGATCAGATTCTGAATCAATCTATACAATTGATAAAGCAAAGCGAGAAGTGATTCAATCAAAATTTATAAGGTAATAAAAATTTTATCGTGCTAAAATCGGATAGTGTGAAAAAATAAAAGATTTTATAACAAATAATAAAATTATTGTTATACATGGAAACTGAATCTGAGAAGAGGCAACTTCCGAATGTTTAGAGTATTAATTTAAGTGAATAAGATAACCAACTTATTCAAAACTGAGTATAAATTTTTTACGCGGGAATGAATTTGTTAATTGAAGAATGGAAAAAGGAAGATAAGGAGTTTTATGGAATAATATTTTATTGAATTAATAAGAAAGAATAGAAGTATCAAAATTAGTAACATAAAAAAAATTCGAAATTAATAATTAGAGGATACCAGTAATGTCTCATGTTCATTTTCTGATGTTGGTTCTTATTCTAAGCATTATATTTATTATATACATGACCACTAAAATTAAAATGCATGCATTTTTTGTCCTTATTATTGCAGCATTAGGAGTTGGTGTACTGGCAGGACTTCAACCGGGCAGTATTATTTCTTCAATCAAACAAGGATTTGGAGATACACTAGGGGCTATCGGAATTGTGATTGTGGCTGGTACTTCATTAGGAGTAGTGCTCGAAAAGACTGGCGCAGCAATTTCTATGGCTGATTTTATTTTAAGACGCGTTGGCAAAAAAAATACTTCCCTAGCCATGAGTTTAACAGGATTGGTCTTTGGCATTCCGATTTTTTGCGATTCGGGTTTTGTAGTTTTGAGTCCGCTAAACAAATCACTTGCTGTCAGATCAAATACCTCTATGGCTGTTATGGCGGTATCGCTTGCTACAAGTCTTTTAGCTGTACATTGTTTTATACCCCCTCACCCCGGTGCAACTGCTGCTGCTGGAATAGTTGGGGTAGATCTTGGACAATTAATGCTTACTGGTTTAATTATTGCGGTTCCGACAGCTGGAGTTGGTTTTATTTGGGCAAATACATTTGGAAAAAGATATAATGTAGTAGCTTCAAACGATACTTCTCCAGAAAACCAGGTTTTAAATGATCAAAAACTTCCTAATCCATACCTTTCATTTATCCCGGTAGTTTTACCAATTATATTAATAGCTCTTAAATCTATACTCGCTCTTTTTATTAATAAATTAACTGATGGATTTTTGATTCGGGCAATTATATTTATTGGGGATCCATCTGTTGCATTATTAATTGGTTTGGCAATTAGTTTTACATTAGTCAGTAATTGGAAAAAAGAAATATTAGATGATTGGCTGGGAGAGGGGGTGAAAAATGCAGGCAGTATATTAGCAATAACTGCTGCAGGCGGTGCCTTTGGAACAATCTTGAAAGCAACTGGTGTTGGAGTTTCAATTGGTAATATGCTCTCACCTCTTGGATTGGGAATACTTCTTCCATTTCTGATAGCAGCCGGATTAAAAACAGCACAGGGTTCATCAACGGTAGCAATTATAACCGCCTCTTCATTGATATTGCCTTTACTCCCGGAACTCCATTTGAATGCAGGTTGGGGTCCGATACTTACGGTTCTTTCAATGGGTGCTGGTTCAATTGTAGTCTCACATGCTAATGACAGCTATTTTTGGGTCGTAACTAAATTTTCCGACCTCAATTTGGAAACGTCGTTAAAAGTTTTTACTACAGCTACCTTAGTAATGGGTATAACTGCAGAATTGATTATATATATTTCCTCTATGTTTTTAATCTGATAAAGATAGTAATGATTTTATATCCTATGAATGGTTTTGACAGATTGGAATATTTTCATATATAATAATTCAATCCAAATTTTTTATAAGACTGAACATTTTTTACCTAAAATTAATATTCATATTTTGTTACATGGAGTCTCTCATGAAGTTCAATAATTATTTCTCTATTGCATATTTAATATTTTCTAAAAAATTTATTATTACGCTAAAATACTTTTGTTTTATTCTTGTTTGTTGTCTGGCTTTCAGCTTTTTGTTTAGCATTAGTTCATTTGCTCAGTCATTACAATATAACATTCCTAAAGTAAACGGTATAAATATAAAAAATGGAGAATCCATTAAAATACCAGGCCCTAAAACTGCGACAGTATTTCAATTTAATGATGGAAGAATTGTTTTAGGTACAGGAAATAATGTAAAATGGTCATACAATCATGGGGAAACCTGGGTGGATGGACCTGCCGGACCAAAAGACAGAAATACAGTTGACTTAGGTAATGGAGAAATTATTTGTGTGCAGCGTAATTCACATCGCGGCAAAGATGGAAAGTTTGTTCTTAATATTCAGAGATCAAAAGATAATTGGAAAACAGCAACAAATGAAAAAGCAGTGTTGAATATCCCTAAGGCAACATTTACGGTAACAGGTGGAGGAAGTATTGTGGATGGATTTTTATTCCATCATGGAATATTAAAATTAAATGATGGAACTTTAATCGGTACAATGTATGGTAATTATGAGGGAGATAATATTTTATGCGACGGATATCCTCCCGAACTTAACCAGAGGAAGTACAGGACTATTGTAGTATTTTCACACGACAATGGTCATTCGTGGGGGGATCCTGTTTTGGTTGCTTACGACAAAATGCTTGGACGCGGTATCCCTGATGATTATCCATTACTAGGGAATAGGATTCCAAAAGATATGGCATCTGCAACAGCTATTGTTCCTGCAATTACTCAAGAAGGATTTAGAGAGGCTGATATAGTTCAGGCAAAAAACGGAGATTTGATTTGTGTAATGCGTAGCGGAGGAAGAAACGGTAAAACGGTTAATTTATTTCCAACGCCGCTGTACTGCTCAAGATCGACCGATAAAGGAAAGTCTTGGTCTCCGCCGGCTCAAATTGCCGATAGAGGTGTATGTCCGAATTTAGTAACACTTGAAAATGGAATAATTGTCTGCACATACGGCCGTCCTGGAAACTGGTT
The DNA here is from genome assembly GCA_963751355.1 of uncultured Ignavibacteriales bacterium. GTDB lineage: Bacteria > Bacteroidota > Ignavibacteria > Ignavibacteriales > Ignavibacteriaceae > CAVVVS01. The sequence goes on from CAVVVS010000127.1 coordinate 35,056, forward strand.
AATTTTTTCAGATGATAATGGAATCTCGTGGAAAGGTGCTTTTCAATTTGGCGATACCGGAGATTACAATTTTATCGTTGAAGCTGAACCAAATGTAATCCAAGTCTTTCATGAAGTTAAAGAAGGTTCGAAAAAAATTATTTACGGTACATATTTCAAGATTACTAAATTATAAAATGAAGAATATATTAAAAGACTATGAACAATATAAAGAACGGCATTTAGCTTTTGGGGACAGGCAAAATGTAAAGAGCCACTGGTTGCTTTTAATCTTGGTGCAGGTTTGGATTCATTGAGTTATTGGCAATATAATAAAGCCGCACAGGCGCTTCTCACAGGAGGTGAAATAATTCCTGATGACATTAATCCAAATGACTTTGTAGAAGATCAACTTAAGTACTTGGAATTATCTGAACAAATTAATGATGATGTGTACCGCTCAGTTATGCCTCTGGCATCTGTTCCATGGATGGAAGCAATTCTTGGATGTCCGATATTTTAACCGAAGCATAAATTAAAAGCAAAGAAATCTTTGATAATATAGATGCACTAGAGTTAATTCCTTTTAATACTGATAATTCATGGGTAAAAAAATATTTTGAATTTATTCATGTTTATGAACATGCATTTACAGGAAAATACCCGATTGCTCAGTCGATACTAAGAGGTCCTTCCGACCTTGCTTGCGCAATGATAGGAATTGAAAATGCAGCAATCGCTCTTCTTAATAAACCTGAAGAGATGCACCGCTTGCTTAATTATGTTACTCTGCAACTTGAGAAATTTCTGGAGATGCATTTTAGTGCTCTTCCCAAATTCCTAGATGGCTATGTCATCGGTCAATATGAAATATGGGCACCCGAACCAGCAATACGAATATAGGAAGATTTTTCAAATCTCTTTTCGCCGGAACCTTATCAGGAGTTTTTAAAACCGCTAGATGAAAGAATATCAGGTATTTAAAAATATACTCTAATACACTTACATTCATCTTCTCTTCACGTAATAAATCAATTTCTTGATGTACCACATATACGAGCATTTCAAATAACCAAAGATCTAGGCTCTACTACATTGGAAAAAATATTTACCTGCTTTATGCAAAATCCAGGATGCTGGTAAGCCATTAATACTAAAAGGTCAACTCGATAAGGAAGATTACAATCAAATCAAGAATAAAATATCCAATCGAGGATTTTGCTTACAACCTGTTATAGGTAGTATAGCTGAAGCTAAAGAATTATTGCCCTATTTAAGAAGTTGATGATAATATATATTGCCAGTACAAGCAGGTAATTATTGAAAAGCGGAGAAGATGAGTTGGAACATATGTAAAATCTGAAAGTTATTCATGTGATCTTTTTTAAAATATAGCTGTATTTATTAGCAAATGTCTAATTATTATCTACCCAATTCCAGCAATTAAAATATCATATAATATTGTAAAACAGTTAAGTGTGCTTATTTTTTATATGTTGAAGATAGTAATAAATATACTTGTAGAAGGACTCGATAAATTATCTTTAAGTTTCACAGGCTGTTGATTGTCTATGCGTAAAAATTTAATTTTGTACAAAGATTTAAGTAATTTTTATTCTCTTCTTGATTTCCACATTAGTCGATTAAAATGTCAATTTAATATGAATTCGGTGAATTCATTAAATAATAAATTATATAAGCTTGACAAATTCTTATGCATGTTTTATATTTAGTCATAATGTTTATATAAGCAACATAAAAATATAGAAATAAGGGTGAATTTAAAATGGCAGGTACAGATAATTCCAGGTACCATGTACCAAACCTCGAAAGGGCATTAAAAATACTAGAATTGCTTTCAGAAAACCCTGGGGGTTTAACAGTTACTCAGATCACAGATGGATTAAATATTTCCCGTAATAGTGTTTTTCGTATTGCGGCCACTTTGTTGGATAACAACTATATTGTTCGTGATGACATTACTAAAGTTTATCAATTATCACAGAAATTGCTAATTATGGGATATGCAGCAATTGGTGAACAGACTCTTGTTGAAAAATCTATATCGGTTATGAGGAGTCTTAGGGATAGATATGGAGAAACAGTTCCTTTAGGTATACTCCATGGTTCAGAAGGATTAATAATAGAAGAACTTCCAGGCTCATTTTCATTTAGGTTCGTGTTGGAACCAGGTAGAAGATTTCGTCTTCATACTTCGGCTCCGGGAAAAGCAATGGCAGCATTTTTACCAGAGGCTGAACGGGAGTCATTAATAAATAGAATAGAATATAAAAAGTTTAATGAGAGGACTATAAATAATCCCGCTGAATTTAGAGCAAGACTTGAAAAAGTAAGGCAAGATGGTTTTGCATTAGACCTAGCCGAAGAAATTGAAGGCATGCATTGTGCTGCAGCGCCTATTTTTAATAGGCATGGATATCCAATTGCATCAATATGGATTACAGGTCCATCAATGCGTCTGGATGCTGTAAGCCTTGAAAAAATAGGAATTGAAGTAAAAAAATACGCTTATAAAATTTCTTCCAGCTTTGGTTACAGGGAAAACAATAATGTTTTTGATGTAAAGAATTTTTAATAATACAAATTTATAATGGGAATTAAATAAAGATGGGAAGCAATTTGAATATTAATCCAAAAGGGGCTATAGATTTTTTATCACTCGGTTCTATGGTTCACCGTATTGACCCGGGTAGTATTCCATTCAGGAAAGCCAATGAGTGCAAAATTCATGTAAGCGGTGGTGAATTTAATGTAGCAGCTAACCTTTCAGATTGTTTTAAAATGAATACCGCCATTGCCACTGCTATAGTGAACTATCCTATAGGATATTTAGTCGAAGAACGCATTAAAGCAATGGGTGTAAAACCCTTCTTTAAGAGATTCGAACACAACGGTGTTAATGGTCCCAATATTGCGACTGTCTATAGCGATCAAGGATTTGGTGTTCGGGCACCTGTTGTTTTTTATAACAGGGCAAATGAAGCTGGTGCATTATTAAAACCGGGTGATTTTAATTGGAAAGAAATCTTTGCAAATGGAGTTCGGTGGTTTCATAGCGGCGGTATATTTACATCACTTTCCGAGACTACAGGTCAACTAATAATAGAAGCTATGAAATCAGCAAAAGAGGCGGGTGCAATTACGAGCTTTGATCTTAATTATAGAGCAAAACTTTGGAATTTGTGGGGTGGCGAGAAAAAAGCTCCAGAGGTACTTAACAATATAGTAAATCATGTGGATGTTCTATTAGGTAATGAAGAGGACCTTCAGAAAGGTTTAGGTATTCAAGGGCCAGATATTACTGCCAAATCAAAACTTGATCCAAGTGTATTTATAGGGATGATTGATAAGGTTTTAGAAAAATATCCTCAAATAAAAGTAATAGCAACAACCTTGCGTGAAGTTCATTCAACCAATCATCACAGCTGGAGTGCTGTTGCTTGGATGGATGGTAAAACATATTATGCACCTACTAGTGAACTACATATCTATGATCGTGTCGGCGGTGGAGATGGATTTGCTAGTGGATTTATCTACGGTTTATTGAATAATGAGACTCCGGAAGAATCATTAAAGCTAGGATGGGCGCATGGCGCATTGCTTACTACTTATCCGGGAGATACAACAATGTCAACTTTGGATGAAGTAAAAGCTTTTGCAAAAGGTGGCTCAGCTAGAATCCAACGATAAAAATAGAATTCGGAAAGTCTTTAAAATTTTGTTCTCAATTCTTTCAAAATCGTATTCTACTAACACCTGTTCCTTGTATAAGAGATCAAGTTTATTAAGGTAGAATAATTTTCTAGTATTTTTTATTAAAACAACATTTATATTATACTTAAGTTGTAAAGTATCAATAAGACCATTTATTAATGATCGCTACGCTCCCGGGGATATGAAAGCAGCAAGGGCAAATAATGCGAAATTCTTTCCGATAAATCTTGGGCATGAAGAAAATTCATGGGAATTTTTCTTTAATGAAGCCGCAGATAAATTTGCGCAAGGTAAATACACTGAAGCTTATGAAGCTAAATTAATTGAAGAATTCGATAAACTTTTACATGAAATACCATGGTGTAAGAGATGAGAATATAAAGGAACAAATAAATGAAAATACAAAATTTTGGAATTGTCGGGCTCGGAGTAATGGGACAAAACCTTGCGCAGAATATTGAAAGGAATGGCTATTCCGTAATGGGTTTAGACTCCGATACCGAAAAAGTTAATAAGATTAAGCAGAATTTAGCAGGGAATGATATAATTGCGACTACTTCATTAAAAGAGTTTATTGACGGACTTGAATCACCTAAAAAGATATTAATTATGGTTCCTGCCGGTAAACCCGTAGATGCTGTAATAAATGAAATGAAGCCTAATCTTTCAAAAGGTGATTTACTAATTGATGGCGGAAATACTTTTTTTGAAGATACAAACCGAAGAATGAATGACCTTAAAGATACCGGTATACTTTATATTGGAACCGGAGTAAGCGGGGGAGAGGAAGGCGCATTATGGGGACCGTCAATTATGCCGGGCGGAAACCCTGAAGCATGGCCTTTGGTAAAACCGATTTTGCAGGCGATTGCTGCAAAAGTTGAAGACGGTACGCCTTGCTGCGATTGGGTAGGAAGTGGAGGTGCAGGTCATTTTGTTAAAATGGTTCATAACGGAATTGAGTACGGCGATATGCAGATGATTTGTGAAGCTTACTATTTGATGCATAGTGTTCTCGGATTGTCTCCCGCTGAAATGCATAAAGTTTTTGCTGAATGGAATAAAGGCGAATTGAATAGTTACCTGATTGAAATTACAAGTAAGATTATGTCTAAGAAAGATGATGAAACCGGCAAGCCTATGGTGGATGTTATACTTGATACTGCCGGACAAAAAGGAACGGGTAAGTGGACAAGTCAAGTTGCATTAGATTTGGGAATTCCGGCTGTTACAATTGCTGAAGCTGTTTTTGCACGTACTGTTAGTGCTATAAAAGAAGAACGCTTTACCGCATCTAAAGTTTTAACCGGCCCTAAAGCTGAGTTTAAAGGGACTAAAAAAGAATTTATTGAAAATATACGTCAAGCTTTGTATGCCTCTAAAATTTGTTCTTATGCACAAGGTTTCCAACTTCTTCGTGCGGCGAGTGAGGAGTACAAAATGAATCTGAATTTCGGCGGTATAGCATTAATGTGGCGCGGCGGCTGTATTATCAGGGCAAAGTTTCTCGATAATATAAAATCTGCTTATGATAAAAATCCAAATCTTCCTAATTTGCTTTTGGATTCTTATTTCAAAAATGCAATTGATAAGGCTCAAGCATCTTGGAGAAAAGTTGTAGCCGCTTCGGTTGAATTCGGAGTTCCTGTTCCTGCTTTCAGCAGTGCTCTTTCTTATTACGACAGCTATAGAAGCGAAAGGCTGCCTGCAAACCTATTACAGGCACAAAGAGACTTCTTTGGTGCGCATACTTATGAAAGAATTGATAAACCGAGAAAACAATTCTTCCATACACAATGGGAATAATTCTAAATTTTATAAGGTTTAAACTATTTATAATAGGGGCGTTTCCGCCCCATTATTTACTCATCACTAAGTGATCCTTTGAAGTGCCAACCAGTGGGAGCTACAAATTCGTAAACCGGTTTTTCATCATTGAGGTAAGCGACCTTTACCACATTGCCTCCATCATCCATTCTTAGCTTACTTAACTTTAGCCAGCTTGCTGGATAAATAAATCCATAATTCTGAGAAACACAAGCAACCTCATTTTGATTTAGTCCTTTATCCTCATTATATTTATGAATAAGATCTGAATAATCCCTATTCACAAATCCGACAGCCAGTAGATCATCATCTTTATAAACTACTTCACTTGGGATCCTATATTTTAACTCTTCCAAACCTCCCGGATATTTATCTTCAATTGCTGGCAGTTTTATTATTACACGGTAAGCTTCAACCAATAGAGCCATATTTGTTTCTCCTCTTTTTCCATGAATAACCGACAGTGCCTTTACAACCCTTAGTACTTAATTTAATGCCTTTGTCAGTATTAGCGGAACTTGTGTACTGGTTACGCCAAATCTTAATGGCTTTAATAGTTTCATAAGATTCATCTTTTAGTGCTTCATTAAAAGCATCAATTATGTTTTGGAGTTCGACTGGATCAGTAACTCCCAAATTATTTCTTAGGTAAGGCTTATAGTCATCATCCATCTCATCTGGTCTGAAGAGATACCAAGCACCTCCTTCACCTTCTCCATAAACTATGATTAAGTAATCATCGTAAAAATTATCTTTCTTTAATTCTCCCAGACCTTCGAATTTGTATATCTTGAATTTATTATTGTAAGATTTCATCTGCGTTGCTCTCCAATTTAGGTGTTTGATGTTCGCGATATAGTTTCTCGCGTAGCCCGTTGTAGTATTCGTTTCGAGCAGTATTTATTATATCACTATTACTAGTGAAATGGTTTATATTCACTTTTTTATCTGAGCCGAAAAGCTTGACAATATCTTGCCATAACTTTTCATTGTTCTTACTTACTGGTCCAATTTGATTTGCTGTTTTATTAAAGAACTTCATTGGTTATATCCTCCGAAAATTTAATAGTCTTAAAATGATCTACCGGCACTTTGCCGTTTATTACGCTTCTAGCGTTACAGTCATCTTTTGAGAGACATGACCCTAACCCAACCGAACCTTTTTCTCATATGAAGTATGGTTGAGTCTGGGACATATATTCCGGATAACTCATAAAGCAGCTTTGCACCTCTATAAGTACCATATGACAAGCTGATTTCCTTGACCTTTTCCATACCTAAAGCATCTATCAGCTTATGCGACGGTACTATTAGGTATTTTTTTAGGATTAGGTTTTACTTCTTCATCTAAAGTTATTTTTAGTTTTTCCATTTTTTATTTCCAATTTTTATGAATCTGCCTATGCAAATAGGCAGTTTTTCGTTTATAGGTCTCTGTGCGAGACCGGGTAGGGTAGGGTAGGTTGTGTACTGTCCACACTAGTGTGGCTTGTCTGTACTGACATGGCCGGTACGTACCCGACCTGCACAACCTACTCGCCCCATTTGTAATCTGTTTGTAATTTCTTTGTAATCTCTAGTTTTGGAGGGTGTGTCCGTCGGTCTCTTTTCTAACTTATTTAAATAGCTCGACTTACACGACCAAAACCTGCCCCGAAGATTCAAATCTCCTATTTTGTAATCTGTAATCTCTAGTTTGTTCAGTTCCCTTAAGAAATAAATTAAATAAAAGAAAATAATTAAATCTTATTCCGGTATATTTTTTTCTTTTTTATTTATTATTTCTTTAGATATTAAAAAAAAGAGATTACAAATTACAAATCCATATTTTCTTTGATTCCGGTTCATATTTACACTTTTTATCATTTCATTCCTATTACAAACAGATTACATAAAAATTACAAATTACTGTTTTACTCCATATACAGACATTGGCTGCATGAAGTTACTTACTAGTCTTTCTGTCTTGTTTTCTAACCCGTACATTTTAAGCTTAGCTAGTGTTTTCTTGTAGCTGAATTCTTTAATATGAAAGTCTAAAATTTTATGCATGAATTTAGCCGGGATATAACCTTCCTTTATTACCTTTTCACAGAACTGTCCATCATCGGATAATTCTGCCTTCTCAATCAAATTCGTGTATGGATTTGGAGGAAATATTTCCCTCAGTAAGAAGTATTCCGAATCTTTATTCTTAAGTGCTTCAACAAATTCTTCATACACATCGACTGAGAATTCTTTCATCCTATCCTTAGCTTCTGTCTCAAGAGGAGTATTAGCTGCTTCTTCATCATATTCCATGTTAAGCAGCAGCTTTGAGAACTCCTCGAGCTCACATTCTATTTTATCCCGGATGTGCTTCTTACTTTCATAAAAAGGCATATCTATTAGTTTATTTGCCTTTTCGTTTCTGATAATATTAAACCTTCTATCTTTATCTTCTACGAGTATAGGATGAACGTTATTTGTGTAGAGTATAAGGTTCATGAAGTTCTTGACTTGGAATGTATCATATCCTTTCAGCTCAATTGTCTGTTCATTTGATGTAATGATAAATTTAAGCCAATCTCTCTTGCGATACGTTAGATCTGAACATATTATCACTAAAGACTTCGTCATAAACTCTAAGCCAGCAGTTCTGATCTTGCGAGTTAAAGTCCTTTGCCATTCTGTGAACCGTTCAGCATGATACTTTGTTTCTCGCCATATATTGGTCTAAGTATCCTATCGAAAATTAAACCCTTTCCCGGTACCATGTTCTTTAGTCGAAATAACCCAAGCTGTTTCAACTTTAGTCCTCTCCTGAAGAATGACGGCATTCCAGTTCAAGAACCTTAATAAATATTCTTCATTACCGAATACATTTATCATTACTAGCATAAATAGTGGGAGTATATTCTTTAATTTGGTCAGTACTTCGGCATGAGTATATTCTACAGAGTTATTCTCGACTTATTTAAGAATGAAGATTTCTTGAAAGATATTAAAGTACTCAGCTTGAAGCCTGCTGGTTCTTTCGGATCAAATATGATCATTCTCCGGGGTAGGTATGTTTTGCAGTCCGGTTTAATGTTATTATGATGGCAATAGCTTAACCAGTCGTCATTATTCTTAAATACTTTGTAAGATCCGGTCTTATCATCAAGCCTTGCAACAAAACCCACATCTTCATTAAAGAATAATTTACTTCTCTCTGGTATAATCGCATCCTTTTCAATCCAGTAAGTTTTATCCTCAGATGAACAGAATAGAAACATCTGCCCGGCATTATTGAAATCCACAAATGCATTTGCATTATCCGGGTGCTGCCTTTGAGTATGGTCGCAGAATGGGCAGAAGATTTCTGTCTTATCTATTAAGTCCCCAACTCGAACCATTAGCCCATCCTTAAGTTTAACTTCCATATCTAAAGAAAATTCATCTTCAGCGGATACATTATCAGTTTTACTTTGCTTTGGCCTTCCTAATTTTTTCTTCATGAAGCTCTCTGAGATTACTCCATCTCTGAAGGGATTAAGAAATACCGGATTTCCATCTACTCCGGTAATATTCTTAAATACTACTTCTGCATTTGGATTGACCATAAAGTATCTGTTGCCGTCAAAACATGTTGTATCTATAGTTGGAAACATTTCTTCCCAAAAGACAGATGATGCTTCTAGTGCGGAAAGACTTATAGGTTCATCCAAAGGAATAATAACCCGAAACTTCTCAATGGCAGAATCCGAGATCTCGTTCCCATCCTTGTCTTTTTTATTCTTCATATGGTTTGTAGTAGTATGAAGTACCCAGCTGAATCTCCATTTTTCTGCCTTTCCTTAAACTCTTCGATTGTAGGTGTGCCTTTATCGAAGTCAAGACTGTAGGCAAAGACATTCCGTACATTGCTCTTTATTTTATATCCATCATTAAGCTGACTGGGAAGGTAACTTCTTGTGCGGATTATTTCTTTTATTTTATCTTCTTGCCATGGTGTTTTATCCAGTATCCATCCCCTGGTTATTTTGCCGCCTTCTTGTTTACTTAAGTCGGCAGTTACCTTAGGATGCCATGAATATGTGAAGGTTTTCTGGTTAGCCGTTACTTGTGGTGTGCTGTTTTCTGTTGTTTGTCCGAATGTACCTGTATTTATATTACTATCTTGTTCTCCTATGTTGTGAAACATAACGATTATCCTCTGAATTTGAATTTGCTTTCGATGCGTGCAAGATGCTCTTTAATGTTTTAATAGCATTTGCATACTTCGTAGGTTCTACTGATGCTTTTAGGCTGTAGAATTCTTTGATTTGTTTATCTAAGACTTCATCTTCTTCAAACATGAAAGTCGTGATTCCTCTGTTAACCGGCGTATCAATTAAATTACATCCGGCACTAAGCAGGAAGCTCGACAGATAGAAGTCTTTGCTTTCATATATATGCATATGAATATTCTCCTTAATTAATTTATAACCTCTGAAATGATTCTAAGAGGCAGCTGAGAGGGTTAAAGTAAATTCCCTTTCTATGTATAATATATTCTCACTTTGTTCTGAAGTCAAGTGAGAAATAAAAAAAATTAAGATTTTATTAGAAAAAATTCTGATTTATTAGTAACTAGTTAAATTTAAAGGCGTTAAATCATTTAACCAATCTTAGACTTGATCCCCAGACCTTATCCATTTCTTCTCTCTTATGTTCATCAGCTATTTTCAAGTACTTTTGCATCATTCTATACGTAGAATGGCCGGTTATTGCCATGATTACATCCGGTTTCATACCCTTTTGCAGAGATAGGCTTATAAATGTTCTCCTAGCTGTGTGTGTACCGATTACTTCATATTTTTTATATGTTTTTTCAATTCTTTCGTTACCCTTATATTTTACAACTTTAACAGGGTCGTTTATTTTTGCTTTTTCACAAAGCTCCTTCAAATAGACATTCATCTTCTGGTTTGAGATAACGGGAAGGGGTACTGGGAAGTCCTGATATTTTGCTAATATAGAAATAGCATACGCATTTAGCGGTATTTCAAGAACTTGATGTGTCTTTTGAGTTCTTACAGTCCAAGTGCTTCCAGTAATATCTTCTCTAGATATATTTTCAATATCACTATATCTAACTCCGGTGAAGCATTGGAATACAAATATATCTCTTACTCGTTTTAATCTATCTTCCTCCGGTTTCAAGTTATAGAGTTTCATCAATTCCTTTTCAGTAAGATATATTACTTCATTAGATTCTGATTTACTCTTAAACGATTTATAACTGCTGTTATCAGTGTAATTATTAATATTTGCCCAAATTAAAAAACTCTTAAAGAATTGAATATTCTTATTAGCAGTATTATTTAGCATATTTTTATTATTTATTAAAAATGAATAAAATTTTGAAAAGAATAGGGGAGTGATTTTGTAAAAATCCAACTTCTCACGATTAGACTTTTGATAATCTTCTAATAGTGCTTTAACTCTTTTTAATTTTGAAATAGACTGGTTAGATACCTCAAGTTTTTTTATAGATAAGAACTCGTCATAAATTGAAAATATACTTGTCTCTTTCTTATCAAATTGTTTTTTAATCTCTTCGGCGACAATGCTAAACCCCGCCGAAGTATTTCTGCTTCTCACAGATCGTGTAATATCGAATATTTTATTTTGCATTGAACTTAAATATTGATTTAAACCATTTAATGACCCTTTAAGAATTTTATCCTTAGTTTTATTAAGATTTGCTCTTTGTATTTCCGAATCCCAAAAATCTGGTTTTATTCTTTCTCCAGTATTTAATGCTAGAGTTTTATCGTACTCTCTTACATAACACCATATCGCACTTTCACCAGATCGAGTTAACTTTTTATCTAAATAAAATTTTAATTTCATGGTGGTTAACCTTATAATAATTACTATTTCAAATTTATGAATAATAATTATGGCAAACAATAATTCTTACGGTATTCTTACGGTAAATGTACATTGTATAGGTATAAAAATATACTAGGAAAATCAAATATATCTGATTTATTTTATTATTTTATAATAAGTTACAGAATTTTTAATTTTTATGATGGAAAATTA
>CAVVVS010000128.1:0-13548 GCA_963751355.1 uncultured Ignavibacteriales bacterium
GGGGTATCTAATTATAAACTGTAAAGATGAAAGTTGAAACTTTTTTCAGCATTTAATTAAAACAAAAAATGCTACACCGCATATGTTGCGTCATAGTTTTGCAACTCACTTGCTTGAACAAGGTACAGATTTAAGATATATTCAAGAATTGTTGGGGCATAATACCTCAAAGACAACAGAGATTTATACCCATGTTTCAAAAAAGGCTATTAATAAGATAAAGAATCCTGTTGATGATTTTTTTGACTAGGAATAATTATATTTAAAAGAAATATATAAACAATTGTTCTTATACACCCAACTTAGGCGGATAAGAACAATGAATATACACATACGTTGTGTGCAACTTTAAAATAGACGACACAAACTTTTATCAAAGGGTAAATAATTATAAGTTAAACAGAAAGAATAATGGAATTAGCATTAATTACAGGAGCCACAAGAGGCATTGGTTTAGAAACGGTGAAACAACTTTCAAAAAGAGGATTATTTATCTATCTGGGTAGTCGTAATCTTGAAAAAGGAGAAACAATAGTTAAAGAATTAGGTAGGAATGGATTTCAAAACATCAAAGCCATTGAAATAGATATAACAAATCCTGTCACAATAAAGTCAGCAAAAAGCATAATTGAAAAGGAGCAAGGAAAATTAGACATCTTGATAAATAATGCAGGTATAAGTGGTGGTTTTCCTCAAAATGCTTCAAATACTCCCATTGAAGAGATAAGGAAAGTATTTCAAGTTAATTTTTTCGGGACAATTCAAGTTACACAAACCTTTTTGGAATTACTTGGAAGATCAGAAAACCCGAGAATCAGTAACATAACTTCCGGTCTCGGCTCATTGACATTGCAAAATGATCCTAATTGGAAATTCTATAATTTTAAAGGAGCAAGCTATGGACCTTCTAAAACAGCACTAAATGCTTATACTATTTCATTGGCTTATGAACTGAAAGATTTACCATTCAAGGTAAATGTAATTGACCCTGGTTATACCGCAACCGATTTCAATCAACATAGAGGAGTCCTAACAGTAGAGAGTGCAGCCACTTTTATTATCAAACATACCTTAACTGATGCGAATGCGCCGACTGGGAAATTTTTCAGCAATGACATACAAAACGATACTAAAGAAAGTCCATGGTAAACAAAAAAAGCAGCACACAACATTTTGTATAAGTAATGGCAGGCAATGTGGTAAATATCAAGGTTTGTTGCCCGCTCAAATTTTATCACGGTTTGACAGGAAAGTGCCACGCAGTCTGCCACTACTCATACAATTTGCCGTTGTATATAATCTTAATGCAAGCTTTAATACTACGGATCACTAAAGAAATTACAAAATGAAATATTTGATATATATAACTCTTCTACTGGCTATAAGATTACAAATCTATGCACAAGGAAATCTTTGGCAATTAACAGATACTAGTTCTTGCTCAACAATATTATTTAATCATGCAGACTCCCTATTTGTTGGACACAACCTAGTTGAAAGTTATGAAGTTCCTGGATTAGTAATAGTTAATCCGCGGGGCGTTACAAAAAGAGAGGTTTCCTTTGCTGATTTCGATACAACCTTAAGTAAATCTAAAATTCAATGGAAATCAAAATATGGGTCTATTGTTTATAGTAGCCTTGGTAAAGAATTTATAGATGGAGGAATGAATGAAGCCGGTTTATATATTGGTGAAATGACGCTTGCCGACACCAAATATATTATGGATAGTAACTTGATCAAGATGACAGATTTATCATGGATGCAATATATCCTTGATAACTTTGAAAGTGTTAATGAAGTAATAAAGGATCTATCACATGTTACAATTGATGGTCCAAGTTTATGGCATTTCTTTGTTTCTGATAAAACTGGCGATGCAGCAGTAATAGAGTTTATCGATGGCAAATTGATTGTATATAGGAAAAATAAGATGCCCGTTTTGGCATTATGTAACACATCATATCATAAAGAATTAGACCGCTTGCGAGGGTACGCTAATTATGGAGGAAATAAAAAACTAGATTTAAATATTGAAGGTAATGATACTCGATTCCTATGGGCAGCAGTTATGCTAAATGACAGCATTTTGACTAAAAATGTTAAAAATTCAATCCGTTATACTTTCAAAATTCTAAAGCAATTAAGTGGCAATTCAAATCAATGGTCGATTGTTTATGACTTAAAGAAAATGAGAATGTACTTTAATACTAATAACGCAAGGCAAATAAGATATATTGATTTTGCTGATTTTGATTTTTCTGAAAAGTCAGCAGTTATGGTTTTAGATATCCGAAGAAATTTAGAAGGAAATGTTTCGAAATATTTTATAAAATTCGATGATTCTATCAACAATGAATATATTGATAAATTTATAAAAGCTTGTCCTTATAATGACGATAAAGATAAAAATCGAGTTTTTTCTTTTTTTTCTAATTCTGCTAAAGAAATAGTAATTAAGAAATAAACGAGGTAAGTAAAAACACTGCATACAACACTAGCTCATAAGCAATGCAGGTCTAACCAGGTAAATACGAAATGAAAGTAATAATAAAGCAAACCTGTGGTTACGCAGTGAAGGTTTTCAAATCCCGCACTGCTCATAGCCGAAACCGTTATGTGCAAGCTAAAAAAAGCACTGCATCAATTTAAATAATGCCAAATTGAAAAAGATTAATTGTATTTTTTGTGGACTAGAGAATGAGAAAGCAAAAGAACATATTTGGCCAAGATGGCTACAAATTGAGATTGGAGGTAACACAAAAGGAGTTTTTAAAGGTTCTCATATTAGTTTAGTAAGTCAGACTGAATTAAGTACCAGAACCCAAGTTGGTGAGACGCTCGTTTTTGGTTCTGTATGTAATGTTTGTAATAATGGTTGGATGAGTAAATTAGAATCTGATTGTAAACCAATAATAAAACTATTACTCAATGACTTTAAGAATATCTTGCAATTAACTAAGATTCAACAACAAATATTATCATTATGGGCTTTTAAAACCGCTTTGATGATAAATGCTGGTTCAAACTATAGAAAGATTATTTCGGAGGAGCATTATAAACATATTTACAATTATAGGACTTTACCGAAAAATATTAAAGTTGACTTATGTAAAATCAAGGAGAGTAAGGAATTATCCTGGCGACAAAGTCAAGTGTCATTTGGTTTAATACCTAAATCTCAGCATGATAGTTATAATGATTTGTTGAGCAAATCCTATAAAATCTCGATGCAAATAAAATCTTTCGGGATAAGATTAGTATATTTTCCACAAGCAAAGGAATCAGGATATTCAATAAAATTTAGTGAATTGAAAAAAAATTACCGAATCTGGCCATTTCAAAAAAATCCTAATTTTGATTTTAAGACAACGTATGAAAATATAGATGATTTTGATTTAGACATTTTAATAACAGCCAGCACATAACACATGGTATATTGCATGCGGGTTTCAGCGGTTTTCGAGGGTTTGTAGCTCGTAAAAAAAATCTGCGGAAACTGAAAGGAAATCGCCTCGTAATCCCACACGACACCATATCATCAAACGTTAGCTGCAATTAAAGCGAATTGGGAATAACCTTATTTACAAATATTTAAAGAGGGAATAAAAATGACCATAACAATTTTGATTTTGGGAATTTTATTCGGTGCAATATTACAATATGCAAATTTGAATAAATTTAATGTAATTAGTGGACTAGCATTAAGAGAAGACTTTTCAGTTGCAAAAGCAATATCAATAGCGATAGGAATTGGGGTTATATTGCTGAGTATAGAAATAGCCTTTGGGTTTGCATCCTATCATGTAAAACCTTTTGTTGTCGGAGGATTAATTTTCGGGGGATTAATTTTCGGAGCAGGTATGGCAATTTTAGGATATTGCCCCGGTACATTAGCAGTATCATTGGGTGAAGGTTCTATTGATGCTTTTATTGGCATTATTGGGGGATTATTAGGTGGTGTTTTTTACACTTTAGTTTTACCTTTTATTAAGCCTGTTTTAGGTCCGGATTTAGGTGTAATTTCTTTAAATTCAATAGTTGAATCAAAGACATTATTTTTTATTCTAGTTTTTATTATTGGTGCTTTTTTTATAGCATCGGCATTTGGGTTGCACAAAGTTGATAAAACAAAAAGTAAAAAATGGATATTTTCAGGCATTGCATTAGCTATATTAGATGTTATCGTATTTTCATCATCTGTTTCCAACAGACCAATTGGAGCATCTACATCATATCCTTACGCTGCTGATTTAATTTCAGGCCTTACTAACAACGATTATTTCGACAAAATAAAAACACCCGGAAATTGGGAACTGATATTTTTAGCAGGAGCTTTTATTGCAGGGTTAACCATTTCATTAATAAAAAAAGAGTTCAAGCTTATTCTTATTCATGATAATTGGAAAAAACACAAAGGAACTTCTAATATTAACAGGGGCATTTGGGCTTTTATAGGTGGATTTATATTAATATTTGGAGCGAGAATGGCAGGTGGTTGCACCAGTGGACACATTTTATCTGGGGGGATGCAATTGGCTTTTAGCAGCTTAACTTTTGCTGTATTTGTTTTTGTAGGTCTTTTAGTTACTGGTATGATATTTTATAAATTAAAACAAAATTAAAAGCAGCTAACAACGGCTTATAAGCAATGACGGGGTCTGCTGAGTATATGAGCATCCTACCTAGCTTTAAGTTTTGTGTAATTTGATAAGAAAGCACCCCGAAATCCGCTCCGCAACATGCACCAACAGTTATGGTTCATTTGGGAAAGACTGATTATAAATTGCTTGAATTACAAACCCGATATTTTTATTTTACAATAAAATAACTATTTTTATAATCATAAGTTAATAACTAAAAACCCCAACGCTCCTATTTAATCGTCTCATTGAAACCGAGTAAATATTTTTCACAATTAAAATATAAAAAATGAAAAAACTAAACCTTAATGTTATGTTTACTATTGCAGCGATATTGTTGACTTTTTCAGGTATTGCAGCATTGTTGTCTTTTGCCGTTCCTTCCATTAAATCCGCATATGGTATTACTGATATCTCAACGGCTTTCGCTTTCTTGATTATTGGTGTGGCTCAACTGGTATTTGGTGTTGTAGCCTGGTCGGTACGGAAAGACCCGACATCGAGAACACGTACCACGCTCGCCTATGGATACGCATCACTTTTTACTCTTTGGGCAATAGTGGATATTATTGGTAATATGGGAGAGTTTAGCTCGATACCTGGTCACGACAATTCTCTTTGGCTATGGGTCGTTACCTTTTCTTTACTTGCTCTTGGCTTTTTCATTACCGGAAAGGACTGATCTGTACCCTGTAGTTCAAGATCAAGCGTATTACGCTGTCCTTCGTTATGATCCAAGACGAAGAGACAAGATCCAAGAACTAGTTTGCCAGTCCTACGAAAAGTTCCGGAACGACACTGCTTCCGGGAAGGAAATCAAAAAACAAAATTACAAATGCTTTGTTACTCAAAGAGCCAAAGAAGTTGATAAAGATCAAATAAAATCAGTTTCTGAATTTGAAAATATTATTTCTAAAACTAATTTAGGAAGCACTATTACTTTCCTAATCCAGAGAGGAAGGGAAACATTTTTTTTAACAATAGATATATGCGGTTAAGAATGGACTAAAAATTTACACGAATTGTTTGAAAAACATATGTAATATTAAACACAGTATTAACTATATTCTTGCATTTAAGGATGAGGTTTAGTACAATAAAAAAGAATATTTAACAGAGAAAATGTGGAAATATTAGTGCTAGAGAATGAGGGAATGAATAAGAATAATTATCTAACACGCTTGAATGAACAACTGACAAAGTTCGAAGTGAGATTCAACTCAATTAAAGAAAAAATCAAATCAAAAAATATTCCCAACGAGAACAAAGTTAAGAGGAAATTTAAGAAACTGGAAAAATGTTTGGATAGGTTTTCCTGGAAAATTCATCATTTAAAGGAATCTGAACATATAGTTGATGATTTGGTGTTGAATTCATTTAATGATTTAGCAGATGAAATTAGCTGGAGAATTGACGGAGTTGAATTGGCAATGGAAGGAAAACATTTGTGGGATGCAGGCAAAGAGTTGAAGAGAGATAGAAACAGAACAAAAAATTTGAAGGTTTCGAGTAAAAGTCGTTAAGGCAAAAATTATAATTAAATTGTGAAGAATTAAAATTTTAGTCAGGGGTTTTGGAGTGAAAGCTGGTTTATTAAAAACCAAAAGAAATGTATAGGGAACGGAAAGACGAACGAATAAAACAAAATAAAATTGGAGAAATTAAACTTCGCCTGCGAGTTCTTGTACGCTACTTACGTAATATTCAATCGACAACTTTTAATAGAGCACATCTAAACATAACCAAAATAATTTATTGGTTACCGGTAGAAAAAATCATAAGAAAGAATTTAAAGTCAGACCATAAAAATATATTTAATCCTGCTGATAAGGGAAATATATATAAAAAAGAATTTTGGCAGTTAAAGAAATTAATTGATTGGAGGTAAATATAGAAAGTATTTATAATCATAATGTATCCGACGTAGAGATAAAGACTTTAAGCAAAATGATTCCGGGGAGAAAAATTGATGAAAGAAATGCTTACGAAAGATCATTGGAAAATGACTTGTGCTTTGCAGATCTTTTCCGGTTGTATACTTTGCGTAAGAATGAACAAAAAGCAGTGGAATTTTATAACAAAATAAAAGATCCGGCTTTAAAATATTTTTTGAAGGACTTATAATCTACTGTTAATATAAGGAGGATGTTATGAAAATAATTGAATGCACGCCAAGAGGAGACGAAAAAAGATTGCAGGGGGAGATATTTTCAATATTACACGAATATTTTCCTATTATATCAGCAATGGAAAAAGAAATCGGACAGAATAAATTTATTGTAAATAAGCACAAAGATGACAAAATGACAATATCATTATCATTTGGATATTTAAAGTCACATAAACAAAAAGAAAATACTTTTGAAGAAAAGATTGATAAGATTTCGCTTCGAATTGAGGAACCGGACGAAGCTTTAACTTCGGAAATATTTATTGGGTGAAAACTTGGCATCGGCTATATAATGTAGGTTTTTTAAGAGGATAAAAATGAAAACTCGAACTCCTGTTATTTCAAAAAATAAAGGACGGACAACTGTCCGCATCATTAATACCGACGAGGAATTGATGATAGCAAGAACAGTAATCCAAATTTTAAATCTTAATTTCGAAACGGAACATAATTATGAAAACAAAGAAAGTGTCTGAAAAGAAAATAGTAAAAGAAGTCAGTTCTGTAAAAACAAAAAAGGCAAATGTAATGGATAAGCCGTTATCTGAAGAACTTCGGCAAAAAATGAACGCGTATTGGCGCGCTGCTAATTATCTTTCCGTCGGGCAAATTTATCTTTACAATAATCCTCTTCTGAAGAGACCGCTTGTTCTTTCGGATGTAAAGCACATGCTTCTGGGCCATTGGGGAACAACTCCTGGGCAGAACTTCATCTATGTACATCTGAACCGGGTTATAAAAAAATATGATCTCGATATGATATACGTATCTGGCCCTGGTCACGGTGGTCCCGCAGTTGTGGGCAACACTTACCTCGAAGGAACTTACAGTGAAATATATCCTGACATTAGCCAGGATGAGATCGGGCTTCGAAAACTTTTTATTCAGTTTTCTTTTCCAGGAGGAATTCCCAGTCATGCATCGCCGGAAACTCCGGGCTCAATACACGAGGGCGGCGAATTGGGTTATTCGCTCAGTCATTCATTCGGAGCGGTATTCGATAATCCCGATTTGATAGTTGCCTGCGTAGTTGGAGACGGCGAGGCAGAAACTGGTCCGCTTGCCACAGCTTGGCATTCAAACAAATTTCTTAATCCAGCAACAGACGGTGCTGTGTTACCTATACTTCATCTAAACGGTTATAAGATTTCAAACCCAACTGTTCTTGCCCGCATTACACATGAGGAACTGGAACAGCTTTTCCGCGGTTATGGATGGACTCCCTACTTCGTCGAGGGACATGAGCCCGAGAAAATGCATCAGGAGATGGCTGCTGTGCTAGACACTGCAATAGAACAGATTAAAGAAATACAGCATAATGCCCGCGTCAATCATAATGTTACTCGTCCACGATGGCCGATGATTGTTCTGAATTCACCAAAGGGCTGGACAGGGCCTAAGGTGATTGACGGTCTTCAGATCGAAGGCACTTTCCGGGCACATCAAGTTCCGCTCTCCGACCCCGCTGCAAATCCGGAACATCTTAAAATGCTGGAAGACTGGCTTAGAAGCTACCGGCCTGAGGAACTCTTTGATGAAAAGGGACGCCTGAAACAGGAACTTGCAGAACTTGCACCAAAAGGTGAAAAGCGCATGAGCGCGAACCCACATGCCAATGGAGGTGAACTACTTCGTGATTTAAGGATGCCCGATTTCCGCCAATACTCTGAAGACGTTCCAACGCCGGGTTCGCCCGGTATTGGCGACACACATATACTAGGCCGTTTCCTTCGCGATGTAATAAAACTAAATAGTGAACAGAAAAATTTTAGGATCTTCGCTCCGGATGAAACACTTTCCAACCGGCTCGAAGCGGTATTTGAAGTAACAAAGCGGCAATGGGAGGGCGCAACTGTACCTAATGACGAATTTCTTGCTCCTTCAGGACGTGTAATGGAAATGCTCAGCGAGCACCAATGCGAAGGCTGGTTAGAGGGTTACCTTCTAACCGGGCGTCACGGAGTCTTCAATTGTTACGAAGCGTTTATTCACATAGTCGATTCGATGTTTAACCAGCATGCAAAGTGGCTGAAAGTTACTGCGCATCTTCCGTGGAGGCGAAAAATATCTTCCTTAAATTACATACTTGCGTCGCATGTCTGGCGTCAGGATCATAACGGCTTCACGCACCAGGATCCTGGTTTCATAGACCATGTTGTTAACAAGAAGGCTGAGGTAGTAAGAGTATATCTTCCACCGGATGCAAACTGCCTGCTGTCCGTTATGGACCATTGCCTCCGAAGCCGTCATTACGTTAATGTTGTAATCGCCGGTAAACACCCGGCTCCTCAATGGTTGACAATGGATGCCGCCATTAAACACTGTGCCGAGGGTATCGGTATCTGGCAGTGGGCTAGTAACGATCAGGAAGTTTCAACTGATGTTGTTATGGCATGCTGTGGGGATGTACCTACTCTGGAGACGCTCGCCGCCGTATCAATTATGCGTGAGCATTTGCCTGAGTTGAAAATCCGGGTGGTTAACGTCGTCGACCTATTTAAACTCGAGCCCCAAACCGAACACCCGCACGGGCTCTCAAATACAGACTTTGACGAGTACTTCACCAAAGATAAACCGGTTATCTTTGCCTTCCATGCTTATCCTTGGCTGATCCACCGGTTGACATACCGTCGTACAAATCATAAAAACATACACGTCCGTGGTTACAAGGAAGAAGGAACAATTACAACACCTTTTGATATGACAGTTATGAATGAACTGGATCGTTTCCACCTCGTGATGGACGTTATAGACCGGGTTCCTAAAACAGGAGACAAAGGTATATACCTGAAGCAGCAGTTAAAGGACAAGTTAATAGAGCACAAGCAATATATTGACAAATACGGTGAGGATATGCCAGAAATCAGGAATTGGAAATGGACTCTTTGAGAGAAAAAATTAATATTAAAACAGATATAAGTATCAGTTAAATACATTTAAGCATTATACTGAAGTTAATATGTCAAAATAAAATGGAAGTTATAAATTTAGGTTTGCAATAAAAATATTGAGGAGACTAATATCTATAGTTTAAATTATAATAAATATTTAGAAAAATTATATAAGCTTTATAGGATAAAAAATGGATAATTTAAAAACCGGAATCGATTTTAGTAAACTTTCAATTGATGAAAGTTTAAAACAACTTAATGTTGATATCAAAAAAGGATTATCACAAGAAGAAGTTGAAATTAGACTTAAACAGTTCGGTCCAAATGCTCTTGAAGAAAAAAAGGAAAGTTTGCTGCTCAAATTTCTATCTTACTTTTGGGGGCCTATTCCATGGATGATTGAAATTGCCGCCATTCTTTCTGCGCTTATTCAGCATTGGCCCGATTTTTTTATTATTCTGTTTCTTCTTCTCTTCAATGCTGCAGTTGGTTTCTGGCAGGAACACCAAGCCGCCAGTGCAGTTGAAGCGTTAAAAAAACAATTGGCTATTAAAGGCCGTGCTAAACGTGATAGCAAATGGATGGAAATCAATCCTTCAACATTGGTACCAGGGGACATTGTAAGAGTAAGACCGGGCGACATTATTCCCGCCGATACTAAGTTGATTGAAGGTGATTATCTTAGCGTTGACCAATCGGCATTAACCGGGGAATCATTGCCGGTTACGAGAAAGCCAGGTGAAATTGTGTATTCCGGTTCCATTGCTAAACAAGGTGAAATGGTGGCATTAGTAACTGCAACCGGTAAAGACACATTCTTCGGACAAACCGCTAAACTCGTATCCGAGGCAAAATCCGTATCTCATTTTCAAAAAGCTGTGTTAAAGATTGGCGATTATTTGATTTATTTGAGTTTGGGACTTGCTGCAGTACTTGTTCTGAGTGAACTTTTCAGAGGTTCTTCATTCCTTACTTTAATCCAGTTTACATTAATTTTGGTAGTTGCGGCTATTCCTGCTGCAATGCCTGCAGTTCTTTCCGTAACAATGGCAATCGGCGCCGAGGTGCTTGCAAAGAAAAAAGCCATTGTTACCCGGTTAGAATCAATTGAAGAAATGGCGGGAATGGATATATTATGTTCGGATAAAACCGGAACTTTAACACAGAATAAGCTCACATTAGGAGAACCCGCTACATTTGATGTGAAAAATCCTCAGGAAGTTATTCTTGCAGGGGCATTAGCATCTAAAGCTGAAAATCAGGATGCAATTGATTTAGCTGTCATTGCCGGTCTCACGGATTCAAAAGTTTTGGAAAACTACACTCAGCAGAAATTTCTTTCCTTTCGATCCGATTCATAAACGGACCGAGGCGGATATAACAGCAAAAGACGGACGTTCTTTTAAAGTAACAAAAGGGGCTCCGCAAGTTATTTATGACATGTGTAATCTTCCTAAAGAGAAAGTGGAAAACATACAAACTAAGGTAAATGAATATGCAAAAAAGGGATATCGTACGCTTGGAGTTGCCCGAGCCGATGAAAATAACAATTGGAAATTTTTAGGATTATTATCATTGTTCGATCCGCCCCGCGAAGATTCAGCCGATATGATAAAACGTGCTCAGGAACATGGTATCGAAGTTAAAATGGTTACAGGAGACAATGCAGCAATAGGAAAGCAAATTGCTTCGGAACTGGGGCTTAAAACAAATATTCATACAGCAAGTGAGTTTTTTAAGGATGAAATAGATGGAAAAGACCTTTCTTCAAAAATGCTTGAAAATATAGAGCAAGCTGATGGATTTGCAGAAGTGTTTCCGAAGCATAAATACGAAATTGTTAAAGCATTGCAGGCTCGCGGTCATATTTCAGGCATGACCGGGGACGGAGTTAACGATGCCCCTGCTCTAAAACAGGCGGATATTGGTATTGCCGTTAGCGGAGCAACCGACGCTGCCCGGGCAGCTGCCGCATTAGTATTAACAGCTCCCGGTCTCTCGGTTATTATCAAAGCTATAGAGGAAGCCCGAAAGATATTTGAGCGTATGAATTCGTATGCGATCTACCGGATTACCGAAACGATCCGCATTATGTTTTTTGTTGTACTGGCAATGCTGGTGTTTGATTTTTATCCTATAACATCAGTTATGATAATATTGCTCGCTGTTCTAAACGATCTGCCGATTATGACCATTGCTTATGATAATACCTGGCTTGATCCTAAACCAGCACGTTGGAATATGCACCGGGTTCTTACAATTTCAACTACTTTGGGACTCATAGGAGTGATCGAAACATTTTTATTGCTCGCTATAGCCAAATTATGGCTGGGACTAGATATTGCCCATCTACAGTCATTTATTTATTTGAAATTGGCTGTTGCAGGACATATGACATTGTTTGTTGTCCGAACTAAACAGCCGTTTTTATCAAAACCTTATCCGAAAAAAATACTTTTGTTCGCCATTCTTGGGACACAAATTTTGGCGGCTTGTATAGTCGGATTCGGCATTTTTGTGCCGTCTATTCCGTGGAGTTATGTAGGTTTGATTTGGGGTTATTGTATTATTTGGGCTTTTATTGAAGATTGGGCAAAATTAGAAATTTATAAACATCTTAATTTAACAGGTAAACGACATAAAGGTTTCTTAGAATTATTAAAAACTCAATTACACGAGCATGGCTCTATTTGAAAAATAAATAAATTGAAACCGACAATTGTAATGCTGAAAATATTTGGAAAAAATTTATGTATATTTTTTGAAAGACTTATAAAATAATGGATCACCGTAACTTGGTATTTGCAAGATCATAAATATTTTTAATAGAGGTTGTTCATGGAAAATAAAATAGAAGAGCTTATAAAAACTTTTTATGGTAAAGACGGAATAAAAAGAAAAAAGTCAAGATACGAACTGGTGAAAATAGGTAAGCCTGCCATAAAATATTTAAGCGGATTACTTAAGGAACCTAAAGAGCATATCAGATGGGAAGCAATAAAAACATTAAGTCAAATAGCCGCCCCGGAATCAATACCTATTTTGATAAAGGCATTGGGAAATGATGACTTTGATGTCCGTTGGCTGGCGGCTGAGGGATTGATCGAAATCGGGAAAAAATCTATTAAACCTCTATTGAAATCTTTGGTCGGTGGTCAAGATTCAATACTTTTGTTGGAAGGTGTGCATCATGTGCTGAAAGGTCTTGAATTTAAGAAAATATTTTTTGACGATGTCGGGATAATTAAAAAGCTTGAGGACAATAATTTACATTCGGAGATAGCGCTTGCAGCTGAAGAGTTGCTTGCCAAATATTAAAGGGAATTAATCTCAAGGAAGTTTCTTATGTCTATAATTAAAGAATATTAGAATAAGTTGTGAATACGTTCAATAACTTTAGCTTAAAAATTGACTACGAATATTTTTTATATTCAAAATCAATTATTTCTTTTACAATTTTATTTTAACGGAGGATAATATGATAGGTAATCAAAAATTAATCGATGTTCTTAATGATCTATTGGCAGATGAATTAACTGCCATTAATCATATGGTTCATGCCGAAACTAGCCGAGGCATAATCCAGTGATGGGCTAAGCTGCAAAGCGACTTAGTTCAAAGTAGTAATGCAGTAAAATTTTTTAATAATTATTAGCGTAGAAGTTTTAAGCGGCATTATTTTTCCAAATTGAGGCTTATCAGCAACGCTGATACTCCGATTAAATATTTTCCATAAAAAAAATTCTAAGAACCGATTTCTATTTCGGAAATGAAAAGGGGTGCCCTATCTGGTTTGAAAGTTTTCTTTTTCAATGAGCGCAAAAGATTTGGTCCCATATGACAG
>CAVVVS010000129.1:0-3942 GCA_963751355.1 uncultured Ignavibacteriales bacterium
AAAAAACCCACTCCGGACGATTTTCAGATATGATCGCTATCTTTTCGCCCTTTTTTATACCAAGTGAAGCCAAACCGCATGCAAAATTTTCCGTGGTTTCTCTAAACTCTTCGTAAGAAATACCTTTGTATTTATTATTTACCTTGTGAAATAACAAATAATGCTTTGCTTGTTTAGAGTATTCTTCGGTTAAAAACTCAAATAATTCCGGAATGGTCGAACAAGCTTTTAACAATGCCATTTGATTGAACTCCTGGATTAGTTACTAATATTTAAAATGCTGAAAAATTAATTCTAATTGAAACAAACTCAAATCATTTTTTACTCCCGGTTCTTTAACCTGAGGTTCGCTGTTAAAAGTGACTAAAATACAATTAGGCTGTTGTTCAAATTTTTACTGAAATATTATCTTCCTGAATTTTTATCACCAGAGAGTAAAAAGATAGTTTTACATTTTAATTTTTAAACTGCAAATGTAATTTATTTAACATAAACATTAAAAGCAGGAGAAGAATTTGAGGTTGATGGTCTTTGATTGGGTTAATCATAACAAATGTAAAACCAGGCGACCTTGCTTTCATAAAAATCGTAATCATATATCAAATAGCTTTTCCAAATTGTGCAAAATATTTAATCTAATGAGTCTTCTCTAAAAAAGGTATTTTTTTAACTAAAGAAAATTACGATTTTTGTCTAAATTTATAACTCAAAATTCGTAATTTAGCCTTTTTATATAAACTAAATCTAATAAAATAATGCTTTGAAAGCTAAACGGAACAGGTCTAAATGCTTGAAAAATATCATTAGTTAATTATTAAGTGGAAAATAATAAATTTTATTCATTATCAAAAAATAAATATTACTTCAAATTCAGCGGTTGATTTACATAATTTTGAAATTATTGATATTAATATTTTAAAATTACTTTTCTAACAGTCTCGTTTGTGTGAGTTTTTATGTTTTGAGAGGTCTGCGACTGTTACAAAATATTCGTTTAAATTGATTATCAAAGCTAAAAGCTTTAATTTTAAATAATTTTTACGAATGATTATTCCAGGAAAGGTTTCAATTCGCATAAACCTGCCTGTTTCATAATTAACTAATTTTAATAGAAGGAATTCCAATGAAAATACACGAATATCAGGCGAAAGAAATATTAAGGAAATTTAACGTGCCGGTGCCGGAAGGGAAAGTCGCTTTTTCGGCAAATGAGGCTGTAAAAATTGCAAAGTCAAATATTGGGGGAGATACATGGGTAGTTAAAGCTCAAATACACGCCGGCGGAAGAGGAAAAGGCGGCGGTGTAAAAGTTGCCAAAAGTTTAGATGAGGTTAGAGAATTATCAAGTAAAATTTTAGGGATGAACCTGGTTACTCATCAGACAGGACCGGAAGGCAAGGTGGTAAAAAGATTATTAATTGAGCAGGGTATTAATATTGATCGAGAGTTGTATGTCGGCATCACACTTGACAGGGCAATTTCAAAAAACGTTGTGATGGTTTCTACCGAGGGAGGAATGGAGATAGAAAAAGTTGCCGCAGAATCTCCGGAAAAAATAGTTAAAGAAGTTATCGAGCCGGAACTTGGAATTCAGGCTTTCCAGGCGCGCAAACTTGCTTTTGCCCTGGGTCTTGAAGGTCAACAGCATAAAAATGCGGTCAAGTTTTTAACCGGTTTATATAAAGCTTATGTGAACAGTGATTGCTCACTTGCTGAGATAAATCCTTTGGTAGTAACCAAAGAGGGCAATGTTATGGCTCTTGATGCTAAAATGAATTTTGATGATAATGCTCTCTATCGCCACAAAGAAATTGTGGAATTTAGAGATCTCGAAGAAGAGGACCCACTAGAAATAGAAGCTTCTAAATACAATTTAAACTATATAAAACTTGACGGTAATGTTGGATGCATGGTAAATGGTGCCGGATTGGCGATGGCAACTATGGATATAATTAAACTTGCCGGCGGCGAACCTGCTAACTTTTTAGACGTTGGCGGTGGTGCAAACAAAGAAACGGTATCAAACGGATTCAAAATTATTCTCTCAGATCCCAATGTAAAGGCAATTCTTATAAATATTTTCGGAGGAATTGTCCGGTGTGATAGAGTTGCAACGGGAGTTATAGATGCTGCTAAAGAAATGGATATAAATGTTCCAATAGTGGTTAGACTGGAAGGTACCAACGCAATAGAAGCCGGGGTTTTGTTGAATAAATCCGGTTTAAACTTTGAAGTCGCTCAAAGTCTTAAGGAAGCTGCAGAAAAAGTAACTTCCGTATTAAAAAAATAATATTTTCAAAATATCCGGGGCTTTGGATCTTTATTGGTCTCTTTTTTACGGGAAAAGAGAAGTAAGAGGGATACATTGAATTTTGAGCGTTTTAGGTGGATTTACGGAGAAATGTTGAAATTCATTCGTAAAATGATGTTTGATATAAATTTCTGAACAGCCCCGGGAATATATACATTTATCCCTATAATTCCATATATATCAAATCCTTAAGTGATTTTTAACATATTCCCCATTTTGGTTTTCTATAGCAGTAAAAATTTAAAAGTCAAGAAATAAATTTATCCTAAAAATGATTAATAAATTCAACTTGATTTTATATTGTAATAGTAATACCTTTTTCTCAGCAATTTAATCTCATTGGAGTTTTGATGCCTAATTTTGATTCTGATTACAGTGATAACCAAAATTTTGATGCTCAACAAAATAATATTGATGAGGAAATCAAAAGGTGTAAAGATATTTTACAAGTTGGAAGTATATATAATTCTCTAGATACGGTTGAAGGAACAGTGCAATTATGTATGGAAAATGAAAGAATTGAAGATGGATTGTACTTGTTGGATATTTTAATAAGCGTTTCACCCTATAATTCGGAATACTGGGTTAAAAAAGGAATATTTTTGAACGACAGCGTCAGGTATGAAGAATCCCTTTACTGTTTTGAGAAGGCGTTATCACTTAACCCGGGAGATTCTGAAGCTTTACTCGAAAAGGCAAGTGCCGAAGAAAGTTTAGGATTTTTTGAAAGGGCTGAATCAACTCTGCTTACAATATTACAATCTGATACATACAACGAAGATGCAACATTTAACCTCGGGTTATTGTTTCAAAGACAAGGTATATATGAAAAATCCATAAATTATTTTCTCAAAACAATAGAAATCGACCCGGATTTCTTTGAAGCTTATTATGAGATAGGTTTCTGTTACGAAAATTTAGAGCATTATACTCAGGCATTATCATATTATGAACAATTTTTAGATTTGGATCCTTATAATGCTAGCGGATGGTATAACCGGGGTATTGTTTTAGTTAAAATGAACAGGCTTGAGAAAGCAATTGACAGTTTTGATTTTGCTCTTGCCATTAGAGACGATTTTTCCAGTGCTTTGTTCAATAAAGGTAATGCTCTTGCGGATCTCGGACGTTTTCAGCAAGCAATTGAATGTTTTAAAGATGCTGTGAAGATTGACCGTACCGATGAGGCTTCATTTTATAATATTGCCAATATTTATGAAGAATTAGGCGATATCATG
Source organism: uncultured Ignavibacteriales bacterium (assembly GCA_963751355.1). Taxonomy (GTDB): domain Bacteria; phylum Bacteroidota; class Ignavibacteria; order Ignavibacteriales; family Ignavibacteriaceae; genus CAVVVS01. The sequence goes on from CAVVVS010000129.1 coordinate 3,550, forward strand.
AACGCCATTAAATACTATACCGAGGCGGTGAAAATAAATGAAGAATATTATGAGGCCTACCTCGCCAGAGGATTTTGTTATGACTCCGCCGGTAAATTTCAACTGGCTCTAAGAGATTTTAACAAAGCCATTTCTTTATCGCAGGACAATGCCGAAGCGTGGTATGCCAAAGCTGATTTGGAATATTCATTAGGCAAACTGCAGGAAGCTGTGAGAAGTTATCATGCCGCTCTAAAAATAGAACCGGATAATTATGAAATATGGTTTAATCTTGCCGAAACTCTTTTCAAAATGGGTGATTGGTTGGGAGCCGGGGAAGCATTTAATCATTGCATGAAAATAAATCCTCATAGCAATACGGCAACCGAACGAGTTAAACGTTACAATAAACAT
>CAVVVS010000130.1:0-14859 GCA_963751355.1 uncultured Ignavibacteriales bacterium
TGCTGTTTCATTTTATTTTCAGATTACGCCTTTTCTAATTTTCTTAATTATCATTTTCATTCTCTTAACTTTCTTTATAGCTGCAGTTCTTGAGAATTACCTGGCTGTAGCATTCAATCTCCCTGGTTTAAGCCTTCCGTTTATAATTTCATTGTACATATTTCTTATTTTCATCACGAATTTTGACAATGTTACATATAAGGGGATGGTATTTCTTCAAACCGGTTATATAAGTTTTCTACCCGCAATTATAATCTTGTACTTCAAATCGTTTTCTCTGATATTATTCCAAGCAAGTATTTTTACGGGAATAATTTTAGCATTTGCCGTATTATTCTTTTCCAGGGTAATGTTCGTCAACAGCATTTTAGCTTTTTTAATTAATTATTTTCTTCTCAACTTAATTTTCAAGAATCCATCAAGTGAACTTCTAATTTTAACATCTTTCAATTCCATACTCACTGCTTTTGCACTAGGAGGCAGTTTAATTATTCTATCAAGGAAATCGATAATTCTTGTTATACTAGCTTCCCTTTTCATAATTATTTTAACCGGATTCTTTAGCAAATTGTTAGGGAATTATTATTTACCAGTATTGGTTCTACCGTTCAACTTTGTTGTTCTATCCACTCTCTATAGTCTTAAATTTAGGCAAGAACAAAGCGATTTGGTGTTACTGTATTTTAAGCCCGGTTCACCCGAAGAGAATTATTATTACCACAAAAACCGTCAATCGCGTTTCTTTAAATTTAAGAAACTATTCCCGGAGCTTCCGTTTTTCGGAGAATGGTTTGTTTCGCAGGGAATCAACGGAAAAATAACTCACAAAGATGCCTGGAAAGAAGCCTGGGATTTTGTGATAAAAGGAGAAGACAATAAAGAATATACAAACGGCGGAATTCTTACAAAAGATTATTACTGTTTTAACACACCGTTAGTTGCACCTTTGGACGGGAAAGTTGTCCGGATTTACGAAAATGTTGACGATAATGAAATAGGTGATGTAAACTTGAAACAAAATTGGGGGAATACAATCGTAATTGAACATGACGACAGTCTCTATTCTTCTATGTCTCATTTACGATCAGGATCAATAAAAGTGAAAGTGGGCGATAATATCAAGAAAGGTCAATTTATAGCAAGGAGCGGGAATAGCGGTAGAAGTCCTCTTCCTCATCTCCACTTTCAATTTCAAAAGACGGATAAACTCGGTGATAAAACACTACGCTTTCCGATTGCGCATTATTATGAAAAGAAGAACGGAGAATACAAGTTAAAAACATTTGATTACCCTTCCGAAGATGCATTAGTCAGAAACATTGAGCCTCATGAAACACTCAAGAGAGCTTTTGATTTTAAGCTCGACGATGAATTTAAGTTAAAATGTACGATGAATGGGAAAACATTTAAGGAAAAGTGGGAAGTAAAAGTGGATATTTATAATAATATTTACATTGAGTCTGATCAAAAAGCCGTAGCGTTTATCTATCCGCAGGATAAAGTATTTTACATGGCAAATTTTGTGGGGAATAAAAAATCCGCCTGTATTATTTTTATATACTTACCATCTGTGTTCCATTAGGATATATTGAAGATTTGGTCTGGGAGGATAACTACCCTATTTCAATTACAGTGAATAGTATGGTGAGATATCTTTCAGAATTTTTTCTATTCATTTCTCAAATGATTACTTCTACTTCAAATTCGAAATTTAAAACCGTCAACGGTGATAGGACAAATTTTAGAATAGAGACAAGTTTGCAAAATGCCGGGCACGGTCCGTTTTCTTTTTACAAGGAAAACGGTGAGGGAGTAGTTATAATCGACAGCGAAGCTGGAATTAAAAATTTTAGTTTCAAAATCGGGAACAAACAATTTAAAGCAACTTTCGAAAAACAAACGGAGAAACTGCATGAAAACGTACAATAGAATAGTTTTTTTATTACTCTTTTCTTTAATACCTTTACTATTAGTAGAAGGTCAAAACGATAATAAGATCAAGACATTTACAAATTCTATTGAGTCCGAAAGTATCGGTAACTATGCACAGGCGCTCAAATATATGACTGACATTTATCCAAATTATCAAGATGATTATTTTGTAAATTTAAGACTCGGCTGGTTATATTATCTTAATAAAAAGTATGATTTATCCGTCAAATATTATAAAGATGCAATAAAATTAAGTCACAACAGCATTCAAGCAAACCTTGGGCTTACCTTCCCATATTCTAAAATGAATATGTGGGATACCGTTAAAAAAATTTATTTAAAGATATTAGAAGATGACTCTTACAATTATACAGCGAATCTAAGACTAGGACAAATTTATTTAAAAGATAAAGATTACTTGAACGCCAGGAAAGTACTTGAGAAAATTTTTAACCAGTATCCGGCTGATTATTCAATAAATTTATCTTTGGGATGGGTTTTTTATAATTTGGGAAATAAATCCAGAGCAAAAGAATTATTTTCAACAGCACTCTGCGCAAGCCCGGGCGATACTAGCGCAATTGCAGCATTGAATGAAGTAAGATGAAAAAATTAATAATTTTAACTGCGCTATCGGCTTTTATATTTAAACCGATATACGGACAAAGCAAAAACAATTATTTTGTCCCTTCTGCATATTACACCCTCGGTAATTATTCAAACCGGACAAGTTCACAGGGATATTCGGTTTATTCTTTATTTACTATCGATCAATTTGATTACATAGTAGCCGGATACGATATGTTATCCATCAACGATCCACTTTGGAAATATAATCAGCAGATGGTTGTAGCCGGGTTTTATAAAAATTTGTTTCCCTTCTTCCTATCCGTTAATGCCGCCTATATTACAGGAAATTTCCATTATAAGCCGTTATTCTATCAATACACCGACTATACAAACATTTATAACATAAATGCAAAATACAATATTGATTTATTATTTGTGGGTGCATTTTATACATTTTCAAATATTAGAGGTTATAAAAGTTTATATGTCCATCAGACCGGAATATCGCTGGATTATTTTATAAATAATATATGGAAAATCGGAGGTAAATTAATAAATTCAAACTTAACCGATAATCGTAATTTGTATAGCGGTATAATAAGTGTTTGTTTTTACCCATCCGCGTTATTATCATTTAAGCTTAGCGGTATGATAGGTGAACGGGCATATTATTTTAATGCTGATAACCTAACGGTTTTTAATCAGGATAATACACAAACCGGTCTATATTCAATTAAGACGGACATATCGCCTATCAATTTATTTCACATTATTCTTTCATACCAATTTTCAAAATTTGATGCTTATTCGATCAATTATTTTTCCGGCGGTGTGAAATTGAAGATCGCCTATTAACTCCTTTGAAAGGCTATAAATTACAATTGAGCAAAATTAACTTATTAACTTCTTCTCCATTTTATACATGTTTTCAGAAGTATTTCATTTAAAAATAACCTCTGCATCCGGGGCTTCCTCATAAACGATTTCATGTCCGGGAACCCACTCACCGTTTTTCAAATAGCTGGACGAAGACTTTAATCTGCCGTCGTCAAGTACTTCAGCTACTGCTTTAACTTTTGTTATTCCATTTGCATTACCCTCCACGGCTTCTGTGCTAATAAATTTACCGTTCTCAAATTTCATTGTGCCGTGAGTAAAATATTCTGCGGTAGTGAAATAATAAAACACCAGTTCCTTTTCCTTGTTATCCCAAACGATTATGGTTTCTCCCCCGTATTCTCCGTTGTTCAGAGAGTGTAAATTACGAACTGCCTTTCCGTTCAACGCCCGTTCCCAGCATGAAATATCGACGGCTTCTTTACCCGTCGCTTTATCTACAAATTTTCCTTTCCAGGTTTTACCTATAAATGGTTCAAAAATTTTTAAATGTTCCGATAGTTCCTCCTGTGCGCTGAGATCAAATGGAAATACTATAAAAAATAACAGAATGACTGATAATAGTTGCTTTGCTTTAAACATAATCTTCTCCTCTGAATGATTTGTTATTTTTTTTTAATAGGAAGGTTATAATTCTACCGCTAATATGTAATAAAAAATTATAAAAAACCACAGATATTAAATTTGCCAGTTAATCATTAATATTATAAACTATAGTCGCTCTAAAACATAAATCATAAATGGACTTTGATTTTCTTTAAACTCCGAGTAATCATAATTACCGTAGACCTTGCTGGCTTTTAGTCCTATGCCGAAAATCATTTCTTCGAATTCCTCTTTTAATATCAGTCTAAATTTTATATCCATTACTCTTTTTTCTTTAAGTTTATTTTTCCCATCATAAATTTCATAAAACTGGGAACCTGTTACAAGATTTTCATTCTTGTTATATTGCGTTAAAGAATAGATTAATAGCTTATCACTCCCTGTTTTATAATTCCCAAGTAATTTAAGATGTCCGTCCGCGGATTTAATTTTAACAACCGGATTGTGAAGCGTGCAAATAAATCTTCCTTTAGGAAGAAGATGTTCGTAAATTTTACGCAGCGCCAAAATTTGTTTTTCCATATCTAAAATTTCCGAAAAAGAATTAAAAGGGATAAATATCAATTCAAAACGTTGTTTTAGATTTAGTTCACTTACATCCATTCGAATTAATTTAACGTCATATTCATAATCTTTTAACTTCTCCTTAAATCGATGCAGCATTTTTGCGGAATAGTCAAGACATGTGAGTTTTGCACCGGATTTCAATAAAGGTATAGAAACCCTTCCTGTACCGCACATCAGTTCAAGGATTTCTCTTTTAATTTTACCGGCTTCATTTATAAAGAATTGTACGTCAAATGCTGTGCTAACGTAAAGATCATACACATCGGCAATAATATCATAATTTATATTTTTCATTACAGTCCAATTAAAAATAAATCGAGCTTAAAAGTAATTTATTCATGAAACATTGATAATTTCATCATGCGCTCAATTATATTTAATTACAAAATTTGACCGATGTATCATTTAAATAATACTCGTACCTCACAACTCTTGTCCCGGATGATGTTGGATTGGATGAACAACTGTTACAACCACTGGTGTTGTTTCCGGAGTAGTTTTCCTTTACTTCAATACGTTTACTTTCATCGATAAAATAAGGTTCACTAAAAATTACACTGTAATGCGGTTGTACAATTCCGATCTTTACTGAATCAAAAAAAATCTGACTATTAACGACTAAAAAGTAATTGCCTGTTGAATCCGTCAAATCAATTTTATGTTCATAATCTGTAATTATATTTGGTATAGTCATATACCCGTTTCCAAAATTCTTTGAACTTCCGTACAACTGTACTGTATAATTTGATTTGTCTTTCAGACTGTCGCACACAATTGTGCCGCTTACATAATACCGGGTATAAGGCGGAGGAGCAGGCTCGGTGCCGTAATTAGCTGCAATCAGGGAAAGGAGTAAAACTATGATTATAAGTTTTACAGATTTCATTTTATCGTAAAAGTATCATCTTCTTCGTTCTGGAAAAATCACCTGAACTTAATCGATAAAAATATACTCCGCTCGACGCTTCTCTTTGTGATATATCCTTTCCGTCCCACACCGTTTCATAATTACCTTTTTCAAGGTATGAATCTATTAATGTTTTAACCAATTGCCCCATCGTATTAAATATTTCAATTTTTACATTTCCGGATTTAGGGATATAATAATGAATTGTAGTTGAAGGATTAAATGGATTCGGGAAATTATTATCGAGGACATATTCACACGGAGAAGAATTAACTTTTCCGTTTATAATTACATTCGTACTAGTTGTATCTACATTATAAATTTCAAATTCATAAATGGAATATCCCCATTCGGTAGCTCTTTGAATCCCGTACATTCTTACATACCGTGCATCATTATTTAGATCTATTTTGTCAACGCCTCCGTTGCTGTTAGTAATATGTGCAGCATCTGTCCAATCAACGGCATCGTTCGATACCTGGATATAATAATTTTTACCGTAAGCGACTTCCCAGTACAACCGAACTTGATTTATATGTTCAACTGATCCAAGGTCAACCTGTATAAATTGCGGATCGCTAAACTGCGAGGACCACCTTGTACTCATCTGACCGTCAACTGCGTTCTTTCCTTCAGTTCCTGTTTTCTCAACTGATGAGACAGTTACCGTTTTATTTAGAGCCAAGTTTACGGGAGGCTGTGAATATACGGTAACGGTTGAACTATCTACATTATTTTCTTCCAGGCATTCGTTAATGTTATTATCCGGATCAACCACAGCTTCAACTTTAAACTTGCCGGTCGCATCGGTTATCCATTTATTGGTACCTGATGATCCTGCATCAGCGCAAATTAATGCCATTCCTCCTGCAGGTATTGATTTATTGAAGCCTTCTGCCTGGCTAACTTTTTTCCCGTTTATCATGAAATCAATTGTTGTATTAACTCCCGCCGGACTGGCACCTGTCCCGCGATTAAGCACCGTAGCTAATATGAGCACACTGTCACCTTTTACCGGGTAAGCTGGTACAGTTCGAATATTTGCTATTTGTAAATCCGGCTTTAAAGAAGTCTGCTGGATTGTGAAATTACCGGACAGAGGTAAGTCATCAGAGGATCCTCCTATTTTAGCTGTATATTCTCCCGGCTGTACTTCATATGCAGAATCAGATTCGTTATAATAATAAAGTTCTTCCGGTGAAATCGTGAACTTTACGCTTTTAGTTTCTCCGGGGTTTAGTGTTATTCTTTTAAATCCCTTTAATTGTTTTTTGGGCATCACTGGATTATTAAAACCATAAGAAAGATATAACTGTACAACCTCATCACCTGTTCTACTGCCCGTGTTTTTTACATCTGCAGATACATTTACTATTTGTCCTGCAGGTACCGCTGAAGGAGTTATCACAAGATTACTGAATGAAAATGTGGTATAGGTCAATCCAAAACCGAAGGCAAATTGCGGCTTATAACCTTTTTCATCGAACCATCTATATCCGCAACCGAAATCATCGGTATAATCTGCATTCCATGCCGGCAGCTGCGAATCATTCAAAGGCATTGTTACAGGTAATTTTCCTCCGGGATTATAATCGCCGAATAGAACATCAGCAATTGCATTGCCGCCTTCCTGTCCTGGATAAAAAGCATAAACAAGTCCTTTGATGTTATTTATACTTGCACTAATACCGCATATTCCGCCGCTTTCCAAAATTACGATAATATTTTTATTAGTAGCTGCCAGGTAATTAATCAAATCCTGCTGTTTACCAGGAAGATTTATTGATCCGCCGACTCGATCGAATCCTTCTCCCTCCTGGGTATTATCCAAGCCCCCCACATAAACCACAACATCAGCCTGTTGGGCAGCAGTTAACGCCGCGCCGAAACCGCTCACATCGTTACTGTTTATGTCACAGCCTTTTGAATAAATTACATTGCTGCTTCCAAATTTGTTTTCAATTGCTTCTTTCGGACTAACGGAATAAAAAGGTGTGACATAGCTGCTTCCGGATCCATCCAATTGTGCAACGGCTGCACTTGGACCTATTAATGCTATTGTATTAATTGAATCTTTATTTAAAGGCAAAATATTACCTTCATTTTTAAGCAAAACAATTGATTTCAAAGCTGCTTCTAATGCAAGGTTCTGATGTTCTTTGCTATTAACATCATCCGGGTTTCCGGGTGGATAGTAATCCAGCAAACCAGCCATGATTTTTGTTCGCAAAACTTTTCTCACAGCATCATCGATTATTGATTCCGGCACTGCACCTGTTCCTACGAGTGTAAGCAAATCATTCTTATAGTCATCAGAGCCCATGTCAACATTACATCCTGCTTTTATTGCTTTTTCGCTATTCCAAATTGAGCCCCAATCAGACACAACATAATATGGAAATCCCCAATGATTACGCAGAATATTAGTGAGCAGATTTGAATTTTCGGCAGCTTTTTCTCCATTAATAAGATTATATGAATTCATTATGGAAAATGCACCTGCATTTTGAACTGCAGAACGAAAATTCCAGCCATACTCCTCCATTAATAATCGTTGGCTGATAATATCATTATTTGAAGTCCGGTTTATTTGTCTGTTAACACCGTTAAAATGTTTCGCTGTTGCAATGCACCCGGTATTTTGAATCCCTTTAATCAAAGAAGAAGTTATTTGAGCTATCAAATAAGAATCTTCCCCACCGCTTTCAGAACTTCTCCCGTTACGCGGGTCTCTCGTAACATCCATACATGGTCCCAATGCCTGATTCTTTCCTTTGCCCCTAAACTCCTGTCCCATCGCAGCACCGACTTTATATATTTCCGAAGGATCCCAGGTTGCCGCCATTGCGATTCCGACAGGAAAGGCAGTTGCCTGACCGTCTCTAACTCCGTGAGGTCCATCCGCCATAATAAAACCGGGAATGTTTAATCTAGTATTATCGGCAGTGTTAAAACTACCTTCCTGGTGGAGCTGTAAAATTTTTTCTTCCAGTGTCATCTTTTTTAATAATGAATCGATTCTGGCATCAAGAGTCTGTGCTTCTATTATGCTGGATAAACAAATACTGATTATCAGAAATGTTAATAACTGAGGTAATGTACGAAGATTAATTCCATGATTTAATTTGAAGCAGTATAAATTTATTTTGAAATTCCCCATTGAATTTTACTCCGAAATGTATGAAGGAATCATTGTATTCTAAAGATACAATTGTCAACGATAAAAGATATGCTTTTCATCTTAAAAATAAAAAGGTCTGAAATATTATTAGTTTGGTTAGGGCTTTCAAACTTTTAACATCAGACCTTAGATATGAGTATATCTAAAATTAGTATTCCATGCTATTTTTGTCTTGTATGACAGTCACTGCAGAGCATTGTTTTCCAGGCACCACCTATGTCAACAGGATGTCGATAATCAACACCGCTCAATGATTCCTGAGGTTTTTGATTCTGATACTTTTGATAAATAATACTATGACAGGAAGTACAGTCTTTTGGAATCACTTTACCATCAGCGCTTACATGTTTGCCGTCATGGCAGCGGAAACAGCCCGGCGAGTACATATGCCCGATGTCTTCCGGAAATCTTCTCCAATTTGCATTCATGCTGGGGAAATAATTCCGTTCGTAAATTTTTTGAACTTGTGCAATAGCACTATCAATACTATCTCTTTTCTGAACTGCTATTTGCGGATAATTATTTTCATAAAATTCTTGAATAAATATTTTAATGCTGTCGAGAGCGACTTCTTTTGAAGAATACGGCTGGTCAAGAGCTTGAACGGATATGCTTTTCATATAAGGAATGTTCGGATCAATCCAGCCTATTGCCATTACATTGTTAACTGATTTAGCCGGAGGATTAAAAATATGAGCGGGACGATTATGACAATCCATACAATCCATTGTACGATATTTCGCATTTTTAAGCTCTGCATCCGTTACTTTAACTTCAGTGCTTTTAAATATCGTAACCTTACCGTTTTTATTTGAAGTTACTTTAATCCACGGAATTATTTGTCTTTCTCTATCAAGCGGGAGGTACGATATTTTATTAGCAATATTCATATGCCAATGAATACCCGAAGTTACGCCGGTCTCCTCATTCCCGCCGCCGATTTTCATTAGCAGAGTTAAATCCATTCTTGTATTTTGCTTGTCCGATACGAAATAAGTTTTAGACAATTCTTTTTCACCATAAAATACTTTTGGCCAATGACACTGTTCGCAAGTTTCTTTTGCAGGACGTAAATTTTCAATCGGTGTCGGTATTGGTCTGGGGTAAAGATTGAACATTACCGAATAAACCTGGTAAGTTCCCGAAAGCTTTGAACGTACAAACCAATCCGCTCCCGGTCCGATATGACATTTAACGCATCCTACTCTTGCATGCGGTGAATATTGATAAGCAGTATATTCAGGAGTCATAACTTGGTGACAAATAGTACCGCAAAATTGATCCGAGTCGGTATATTCATATGCTTTGTAACTTCCGAATGCAGTAAAAAGCAGAAGTACAATAGTACCTGTTGAAAATAATGTAACTGCAGTCCGGGTTCTGGAATCATTCAGATTAACAATCGGTAGAGCGAGTTCCCTGGTAAACCCGGATTTACGCCGCCTGTGTTCCCGAATAATTCCTATTGCGATTAACAAGATACCCAATATTAAGAATGCGGGAAGTACGACAAAAGCAATCACGCCCATATAAGGTTTTTGATCAGGACTTAATGCTTCGAGAATAATAAGAAATAGTATTAATCCGAAACTGATAGCGGATATTACTGCACCGACAAGCGTAATCGGATTATACATTGACCTTGGAAATATTTTTTTCATCCCATCTTCCGAATTTTTTTATTCAATAAATTCTGGGTACCGGCTAAAGGTACATGCTTATTTTTATGTTATTGACTCGCAATGAGTAATGGTTATAACAAAACATTTTATAAACTTACTGCCATTTTTATTGGCGTTACTTATTTTGTATCTTTTTAACAAAAATTACTTGTTAGCACTTATTGGAATACAGCGATTTTTAATTTCACGGCAAAGATTAATTATTAACAAGAACAGTCAGGGTGTTTTTTATCTGTAAGCAAATATCATTGCGTAAATAATCCAGACAACTATGCTGAAGCCCAAAGCAAGGGCTGTCCACCCGAAAGCTCTAATTCCTCTAATTACGATTGCAGGATAAGGTTCGACTAAATGCTTTTCGAGTTCACCCTTATCAACTAGTTCTTGATATTCTGCAGGCCTATCGATTTTAAATTCTTCAAGCGGTACTCTTCCGGAAAAAATTACGATATCCATAGGAAATTTTTCTGGTCTTAAATGAGTATTAAAAAAGTGAACGGTAAAAATAAATCCGGTTGCCAGCAAAGCTTCATCGCTGTGAATTATTGTTGCTACATTAATAATCCAGCCGGGAAATATATGGGTTAAAGTTTCCGGTATCCAGAGAGTAAGCCCGGTAGATCCAATAACAAAAATTCCCCAGAAAACAGCGAAATAATCAAACTTTTCCCAATATGTCCATCTTCCGTATTGCGGACGTTCACCCATTCCTAAAAACCATTTCAAAGAGCCGGTAAAATCTTGTAAATCTTTTTTTGTAAAGATCATCGAATCGGGTCCGAATAATACTTGAAGCCATGTTTTATTCTCTTTTTTCTTCATTTTTATGATATCAATCAGATGAATAAAAAACACGGTAAACATTACCACAGCAAAAAATCGATGGATATACCGCGCACTTTGGAAACCTCCTAAAAGATGGGATAAAATCACCGCCCATTTTGTGTATGCAAATTTTAATGTCAATCCCGTAAAGGCAAGACTTATAAAACTTAAAATCATAAAAAAATGGAGACCGCGGTTTAATCTTTTAAATCTTTCAACCTGCCGGGTTTCCTTTCCTTTGTGGTTAGATTTTGCAGGCTTCCGTTTCATATTATCGGAAACTTTTACTTCAGCATTCTCCATTTTACTCATATACTTAATTCTTAAAAGTTAAAATTATTTTTTTAATTAACTCTCATTGTTCTCGTTCTCATCAATATCATTTTCTTCGTCTTTATTTTCTATTTCTTCATCAAGTAATTTATTTCGCCGTTTCAACTCTCTTCTCCATTGTAATGAACGCGGCAGCCATAAAACAGTGTGTATTCCGGCAAACAGAAATGTTATTATCAATAGTCCCGTCATCCCCCTGAAAGTCCAGAATAATATCGGGTATTTTACCGGATCATGATGAGTAGCGTGAGTAAAATATCCTGCAAACTTTCGTGTAGCGCCTTCATGACAATTTTTACAAGTTTGGACAATATTTTCATGACTTACTTGTGACTTCGGATTATTTACAGGTAGAATATCATGTGCACCATGACAATCGAAACATTTTGCAGTTTTGGCATATCCGAGCTTTGAAACTTGACCGTGAAAAGTATCAAAATAAGTTTCGGCAATCTTTTGATGACATCTTCCGCAAGTATTCATAATTTTTAATCTGAATCCGGAAGCATCAATCCTGGTTATCTGGTGAGCTGTATGGCAATCATTGCAAACAGGTAGCGGCTTGGTGTTATTTTTATTAAAGCTTGGCGAATGAACACTTTTAACAAATTGCTCTTGTATTCCGTAATGGCATTGTCCGCAAGTAGATGCAATATTTTTTCTGTTAATACTTGAACGAGGATCATTATGCGGAAGTTCATGATGTGCAGTATGACAATCCGTACAAGTAGCAGTTACGGTTAATCCGCTTTTTAATAAACCCATTCCATGAATGCTTTCAACATAATTGTGAACTATATTATGTTCTTTTCCTACATATCTCACTGAAGCCGGTTCGCCTTTACGATGGCACTTTGCACAAAGTTTTGGAATATTTGTATGAAAAATCGGAGATATGGGATTCTTTGGCCCTAAAACATGGTGAGAACCGTGACATTCTTTGCATGTAGGAGCATTGGGATCATTCTTAGCCAAAAGCTGCCCGTGAGTACTTTCCCTGTACTGTTCTCCTTCATTTGCATGACAAATCGCGCAATCTACTTTCGGAGTTATTCCTTTACAGGGTCGGCGAAGTGCAGGGTTAACCGTATTATGACATTGACTGCAAGATATTTTTTTATGAACCGAACTTTGAAGTTTAACAACATCAACGAACATACTGCGACCGTCCGATGATTTTAGATTTATTCTCCCATGGCAACTTAAACAATCCTGGTTTGCAATACTTTCTTCATATTGAACATTTTTAATTTTATGAGGCGGGTGGCAATCTATACATACAGGTAGAACATGCGGAGTTTTTTCCCACAATTTTCCTTTTATAATTTTCCGGTGAACAAATTCAATATCCTGGTGGCATTGTGTACAGGTTTTCGTAATATTTTTTCTTGCTATAGTAGATTGCGGATCAGTAGGCGGAAGGATCTTATGAGGTGAATGGCACGATACACAGGTTGCCGCAACAGAAAGACCTTTTTGCAAAAGACCCACTCCATGCATACTTTCCGAATAATTTTCCAGGATATGATTTTTAGGTATTTTTCTTTGAACCTGAACAGGTGCTCCTTCTTTATGACAACTGCCGCATAAAAAAGGTATCTTTATAGGCGATACTGCTGAATTTGTACTTTTCACATTTATGATATCATGGGAACCGTGACAGGTTTGGCAGGTAGGTGCTAATCTATCTTCTTTCGCATGTTCTTTTCCGTGTATCCCTTCCGCAAATAATTGTTGTACATCCTCATGGCACGGAGTGCACTGAGCTTCTGCTACATTCTGCTTGTGAGGAAAATCCGTTCCTTCCAAATCCGCATGACATGAAACGCAATCAACATCCTTATGAACTGAACCTTCGAGTTGTTTCTCATCAACGTAAACATGGACTACTTTACCGTTTATTTTACCGGTTAAAGATTTATCCGAATGACACATCAAACAATCGCTGTTATCTTGTGCAAAAGTATTCTTGCTGAATACAGATAAAAACAAAATAATAAAAAGCAGCCTTGCCATATTAATAGTGAGAAAATTTTTGTTGTGACCAAATGTCATCTTCTTATTATTCCCCTGTAATTTATTCATCTATGGACTCAGTCTTTATTCTCTTCTAAAGAATCATCTTTTTCATGCGCGTACTGTTGCTCTTTTATTCTTTCAAGTTCGGCAGGATGTTCTTCAGCCATTTCCTCTTCCGTTAACGTTCCTTTCAACCAGGCAAGATTCATCGGATAAACATCTGGACTAAAGATAACAAAGTAAAAATGCCAGACAATTATTGCCAGAGTCGCCAGCCATGCTTCATAGTAATGAATTGTTCTTGCAATATCCCAGCCTAATTTGGTAAACAAACCAATAAAGGTATTATCGAACCACATTATTATTCCAGTAGCCGACATAACGATCGTTCCCCAAATTAAAGCCCAGTATTCTGCTTTTTCAATATAACTGAACCGGTCGAGTTTCGGTTTTACATTTGATATACCCATGTTATATTTAGCCACACCTATTGCATCGGTTATATCCCTGTAAACAGGAAATAAGTCTTTTATAAGTTTTCTTCCCCTTTTTGTTGCGGAGATATAGTAGATATGGTAAAGGCTTACTGTAATTAGAAGCACTCCAGCAATCCGGTGCAGCAGACTTCTTAACTCAAATACATCTTTCCATAGACTCCTAAGGTAAACAACCCACCAGGCTTCCGGGAATTGAAGCATAAACCCGGTTATAACCAGAATAATAAAACTAACAGCGAGCAAACCGTGTTGGAATCTTTCATTAACATTCATTCTCATATAGAGCGAATGATGATAATGCTCTTCTTTTATCCTACCTTCTTGTTTTAACCGCTTTACTTTTGCTTTCTTAATGAAATCGAATACATTATGTAAGAACATACTGCCAATTGTCAGGACAATGATCATAATATATATTCCTACAATCCAGTGAAGAATCGGTTCATCCGGTTTTTGCAATGAAACATGAATTTTGCCTACTGCAAATTTCTCATTTGCACCGGGATGGCATTTACCGCAAGTTTTAGCAAGATTAGCTTTATTAATTGTTGAAGTGGGATCACTAGCCGGTTTAATGTTGTGTACACCATGACAGCTTGCGCAGTTTGCTACTATGGTTGAGCCGCCTTCCAGTGCAAGTCCATGATAACTGTTATTGAATGTCGTCTGCCTGTTCGGTTTTAGTCCGTACTTCTGGGATAATTTGACCGAACTATGACAGGGCGAACATACTTCGGCTGAAAGATTTGCATATGATGTAGGCGCCTTGGGATTTTGGGGGTTTAAGATATTATGTTCTCCATGGCAATCCGTACACACCGGTGCATCTCTGTCACCTTTCTG